>JBJKSG010000026.1:0-117545 GCA_046704325.1 Thermoplasmataceae archaeon | reverse complement strand
TCTCAGCGGTCCCATTTTAAATTATGTGCAAAACCTGAATAATAGTAGATTTAGGGCCAAATGGATACAGCTACAAAAATATGCGGGTTCGCTTGCGGAAAGGGTTATACTTAGATGCAACAGACAGTCGAGAATGCCACCAATCGCTTTCAAGCCCACTGTGAATTGTTAAGGTGATCGATTAAACTGCTTGTTCAAATCGCATGGGCTGGAAAGAATAGTTAGAGTATTTCGATAGTGGCGGTTAGATGGCTTAGGGACCAGGACGCAGGAGTTCCGAATCCGCTTCTATTAGTATGCGAACTTATAAATGAGAAAAGACTATCTTTTCATACTCTAAAAGGTGGGCAATATATGGCTAAATTTGCTAAATGTCCAGAATGTGGAAAAGGATTTAAGCTACCCGCGGTCGATCAGAAAAGAATAGGTATTGGTTTTACTATCCCTGGACTCGGTACAGTGGAATGTCCTCACTGTCACCACAAAGGCAGCAGAAAGAGCTATCCTCTTACAACACCTGAGGAGATAGAAGCTCAGGCCCAGGAACAATCCGTCCTACAAGCAAAGAAGGAAGAAACTGATTCTATAAGCGATTCTAAATTTGAGCGTGACTGATTGATTAGGGTCTCTTCCCTAACTAAATTATATGGGAATACAGTCGGAGTAGAGGATCTTACTTTCGAAGTCAGGGATTCCAGCATCTTCGCGTTCCTAGGCCCGAACGGTGCAGGAAAGACTACCACGCTGAGAATGATGGCTGGACTCCTCTCTCCAAGTAAAGGTTCTGTACGCATAGATGAGATTGAGGCAACTAAGAAGGAGAACCTTGCAGTTCTCCACAAAGAGATAGGTATACTTCCTGAAATGGCTGGACATTATGAATCATTATCCGCATATAGAAACCTGGAATTCTATGGAAGGATGTACAAGATGTCCGAATCATCGATAAAAGAGAGCGCGACTGAACTACTGAAGGAATTCGATCTCTGGAGGCAGAGGGAGCACTCTGTGGGTACATTCTCAAAAGGAATGAAGCAAAAGCTTGCTATAATCCGTGCTGTAATGCATGACCCGAAATACGTCTTTCTCGATGAGCCAATCTCCGGTCTCGACCCGGAAGCTGCACGTTTTGTACGGGATTTTATGAAGAAGTTGCGTTCAGACGGTAAAACTGTCATTCTCTCCACTCACGACCTGGAAGATGCAGACAGGCTCAGTGATACGGTTGCCGTAATTAAGGGAAGACTTCTTGTTTCAGATAGTCCGAGTGAATTGAAGAAGAAGTTATTCAAGCGCACTGTCGTGGTGCATCTGAAATCACCTGGATTGATCGACCTGGATGAGGTACGCGCCATTCCATTTGTGCATAATGCAGATCTAAAGGATTTGAAATTAGTACTGGAGATAGAGGACCCGGAGGAAAACAATCCGGAAATCATAGATATGCTGGTAAAGAAAGGGGCGAAGATTCAGTTTGTCGGCGAAATCAGACGAACCCTGGAAGATGTCTATCTCACAGTTGTTGACAAAAACAGGGGTGAGTAGGCAATGGACACAGCAACTGTCAAAGAGCTTATGATAAAAGATCTACAGGAAATAAGGAAGAACGGTTATGTGTTCCTTTCCATGCTCTTCATCCCTATCCTGCTTTCCGTGGTAGGTATTTTCTCCAGCACTGCAATATTATTTACATCTAGCTCTAATTCTGCAAACAGTGCAGAGATTGTAAGTCTGCTTCCTGACTTATTCACGGGTGTAATAGTAATGATTCCAGGAATAATCACTACTCTCGTGGCCTCCACTAGCATAGTCATGGAGAAGACGAACCACAGTCTGGAACCCCTCCTTGGTACTCCCATAAGCGATCAGGATCTCTTTCTAGGAAAATCACTTGCGGCCTTTCTTCCCGCCATGGGTGCTACATACCTGGCATTCGGAATCTATATTGCTGGAACAGATGTAGTCGCCTATTCTGCGCTTGGGCATTTCATACTCCCAACTACTGTTACCTACATAGATATGTTCTTCCTGTCCCCCGCAATTGGACTTCTGGGAACTTTTGCAGCTCTTCTGGTCTCATCCAGGGTGTCAGATGTTAGGGCAGCTCAGCAGGTCTCGAGCATGGTCGTACTTCCAGTGCTCATAATAGTTATAGTGCCATCGTTCATCACAACCTTGGGTTACCTGTTCTTGATTCTGTTTGGTTGCATTCTCTCTGCAGTTACGACTGTGCTATTCTTTATCACTGTTAATGTATTCCAGCGAGAGGCAATTCTCGTCAAATGGAAGTGATTCAAAAATTTTACAGGAGTATCTTTTCCTGTGACAGGTGAAGTTCTTAACATAGACCTCGATGAAAGTGTAGTTATTTGTCCAGACAGGGACAGGATTTTCGTATTATAGATCCACAGGAACGTTAATACCACAAATAGATCTATACGAACTATGAGCGACATGGCAAAAAGTGGTAAATTAAAGGTTCCTGTTACCACATTGCAGGGTCATGAAACTAGAGATGGAGCTGGCGTCAGGCTGAGGCGCATCTTCGGCGGAACAAATACCTATGTGGATACAGACCCATTTCTTCTCCTGGATAATTTTGGCTCGAACAAAGTGGAGGAATATATATCAGGGTTTCCATGGCATCCACACAGGGGTATCGAGACTGTCACATATCTGCTTGAAGGGAAAGTCGAGCATGAGGACAGTGAAGGAAATCGAGGCACGATTTACCCTAACGATCTGCAGTGGATGACAGCTGGAAGTGGCATTTTTCATCAGGAGATGCCAAAGCCAATCGATACCAAGGATCCGAAGGAAATGCTGAAATCACTTGGAATGAATACCAGCGTGGTTGGATTTCAGTTGTGGGTAAACATACCTGCGGCTGAGAAAATGCGTTCACCCACATATCGCGGAATAAAGGGATCAACAACTCCGGTAGTCGACACTCCTGAAGGCGGGAAGGTCAAGGTTATCTCGGGCAAATACGATAAAGTGGTTGGGGCTTTTGAAGGTGGTGGGACTGTCGGTCCCACATACCTCGACGTGAAGATCCCGGAGAACACAACATTCACTTTCTCTACACATGATGGATACACTGCGATGGCATATCTCCTCTCTGGATCCGTAACTGTGAAGAGTGCGGGAAATGATTTACCATTGGAACAAGGTCAAGCTACTATATTCTCAAGAGGTGGCGATATTATTGATCTGACTGCAGGAGAATCTGGATCTAGGTTCATCATCCTTTCAGGAAAGCCTCTTAATGAGCATATCGAGTGGTACGGCCCAATTGTGATGAATACCTATGACCAGGTCCAGGAAGCTATGCGGGATCTGCGCTCTAACAAATTTGTGAGAGACAAGAACCCACAGTTTCTGTGAAATTTACCAGGGCTTAATTATTCTCAATCGCCTCAGTCTGGATTCGAAGAGTCACTTGGTGATAGAGAGAGCAGTTTCGCTGTGACCAGGTCCCTTTTCATGGGCGTGACGGTTGTCCGCAAGAATGAAGTGCCATTCGCAGTAGGTCACATAGGAGGCTAGATTTGGGAGACAAAATCACTGATGAAAGGGTAAACTAATCAGCAACGAGCTACTTGAAGAGCATGTGATGGAGAACATACCATAAGATGAATCATTTCGCATCTTCAAGGGCATCTACATACAATTCCATGATTGCAACGGGGAAGGTAAGCGAGAAGTGATCAAGATGTCTCGGATGCAGTTCTCCTATGATCCCGATGCTCTTTTTCCCTAGTTTCAGAGTGCCTCCACGCCCCTCTATAAACGCTGCATAATCGGAAGGCTCAACGGTTGCTCTGTTACCTGCGATTCTCTGAAGAACTGCGTCTGCAACACTCTTTATCGACGAATAACCTGCCTTCTGATCCATAATTACCAGGCAGGCCTTCCTTCTCTGTTGCATTCCCTCAATCACGTGACCTACCTCGAAAATTCTTTGAGGAATGCTCCTGTTTCTATTTCTCCTGAGAAAATCCAGCAATCCTGGAAATAGAGAGGTGCGGATGAATGAATATTCAGAGTTCTTTGGATTCAGTATACTGTAACTTGATTCCTGGTCAAATTCTCTGTAGAAAGATGCAGAGGAAATCGTAAGCGACAACACCTCCTGAAAGCCCGCGCCAATGAAGATGTTTCTTAGCTCACCGAAGAAGGCGTTACCTCTGTCCGGTTCTCCGTATAACGGTACGGGAATTTCCTTTTCCGGGATCTGGTCGTAACCCAGTGACTTGGCGAGATCTTCAATCAGATCGACTTCACCCATTACATCGTCCCTGAAACCCGGTATTTTGTATACAAGCGGGTATTTCTCACCATTCGAGAAATAACCCATGCGCTTCATTGCTGTATTGCATTCATGAGGAGTAACGGAAAAGCCCAGTATCTTCTCGATAGACGATCCCTTTAGGGAAATTCTCCTCTGAAATTCTGGAGAAATGCACTTCTTGTCATATGCTCCGGGGGTCTTAGACTTATAGAGAGAATAGCCAAGGACCCGAAGGAAATTTGAGATCAGGAAAATAGTCGATCTTACAGCCCTGAGGTCCGGCCCAGTAACGTCAACAAGGAAATTAGCTGTCTCTTCTGTGATCATGGATTTAGATCCATTTATCACCGGGGGCATTGACATTAGGCCCCCGTCTCTGTCCGTAATAACCGGAACCAAGTCATCTCCAGGAATGAGTGTGGCGTATTCAATTCCCTTTTGGTGGTTCTGCAGGATTTCTGCAGCGGTACCTTCAAATCCGTCGTAGGTCTTGAATCTAAGCTGGTCTCTGTGTGCAGAGCCATATGTGAGCGGAAAGCTCATCTTATCATAATCATGGATACCGATTGATGACTTTACACGATGCCTCCCAACGCTGTCATGCAGCTTCTCCTGATAGTCAATCAGTGGACGTAGCCGATTACCAATTGGGTGACCCTTCGCGATGAAAGTGGCAAAATAACGTCTCAATGTCTCAGCACTGCGATCGAAATATACAGTCGATGGGTGCGCCTTGAACTCTATTTCAATAGGGGGCGCTTTTTCATAATAGACCCTCGATGCATAGTCCAAAGTCTCAAGAGAGTAGAGATCTGGTCTATCCGGATTCAGTTCTATCCTAACTTCATCATCGACTTCGATAGAAAATCCAATGATTGTAGAGAAAGAAAACCATCGCTTGAGGCATTCTTCACCAAATGCCCTTTTTGCATATTCCGCGCTTTCCCTCAAAACCACCATTATTGGATCTGGTGGTTATTGTCAGCCACTAATTAATTTTTCATTGAGCCGCACAAGTAATGTCTGTCCGAATCCCTGTATTCTGAGCTTTCTACGGATCGATGAAATTTTATCTCTTTCCTTGGAATAACTAAGCGTGGAAATCATAGTATTTGGACCGAGAGGGTTTGGCCAGGTTCATTTAAATGCACTCAAGGGAGTCGACGTAAGCATCATGGAGCGGGATGCACGGGTTGCTGAGGATATATGCAGCAGGTATTCGATCAGTCATGTATACACGAGTATTGGGGAAGCATTGAACTCTAACGCGGATGCGGTGGATCTGGTTCTGCCTCACAGAATGCACAGCGAGATAGCGATCGAGGCAATGAAGCATGGAAAACATGTCTTGGTTGAGAAACCAATAGCAACCTCGATCGAAGAGGGAAATGCAATGATCTCTGCTTCTGAGAAATACAGGAAGAAGCTCATGGTCGCTGAGCAGTATTTTTTCGATTCTTCAGTCAGGGAGGTAAAGAAGCTGATATCAGACGGTTCGATTGGAAGTGTATCCTGCATAATTGTGAGGAAACAGCAGTTCAACGCATCTCGCAACTGGAGAACCAAAGCGGAGGATATGGGTGGAGGGGCATTGATTGATGGTGGGATCCATTATGTAAACACTCTGATTGAATTTGGAGGTAAACCCGTGAGTGTGCAAGGATTTCACAAGAATATTTCTGGGCGCATCGAGGGTGAGGATACCAGCGCTGCCATCATCGAATTCGAGAGCGGTGCGAACGGCATTTTCTACTATAGCTGGGGTTACAAGGATCCACCTGCGGTCCCGTCTTTCGAGATAATAGGTACCGATGGCTCAATCTACGAGGATATATCCAGTAATCCTCAATTTCTGGATAAAAAGAGCAACTATTCATACGGAGATCCGGTCATAAACGGGAATATCAGGAAGATCACGCATAATGACGTATTCGCTGCAGAGACTCAAGAATTCATTGCATGTATCCAAGAAGACAGAGAACCTCTACTCTCACCGCAGAGATCTATGCTTGATCTAAAACTGGTGATGGATATTTACAAATCCTAAGCTAATGCCTAATAGCGTGTAAATCAGTGCTCTTTAGAAAAGATACTAATTATATACTGTAATCTGATAATCAAATCATGGACAACAATCCTTCTTTTGTCCAGCCGGGGCAACCATTCAAATATTGCAGTAAATGTGGCGCAAAGATAGATAAGGATGCGACTATCTGCCCTTCGTGCGGGACAAGCCAGGAAAGCAGATCTTCGTTCACCACCATAACTGGAGGCAGTACTGGAAGAAAGGTTACGTCTCAGGTTCTGGAAGGACTTACAAGCGTGAGAAACGCTGCCCTAGTCGCACTAATAGGCATAGTGCTTGGCATAGTAGGCTTCGCTTCCATCTCGCATGTATTCCTGACCTTATCTGCAGGCAATATAACCGGAGTTGCGGTTTATCTGGTGGTCATCGCCTCGATAGGCATATTCATAACAATTATCAGTGCTGTGCTTTACAGGGAGGGATTTAAGAGACTGAGCACTTCGTATGGAGCGGAATTCTCGGTTCCGACTACCATGAAGACCGTTTACATAGCCGGTATCGTCCTGCTCCTGCTAGTAGTTGTTGGACTGATTGTCTCTGTCATTTATCTCAGCATATCGGGCATCCTTGGTCTGTTAGTGGTTTTGATATTTGCCGGGATCCTTGCATTCATCGGATTCTTCGTCGGCCTAATTTTAGGTCTTTGGAGAGTAGGTTCAGCATTCAACAGTTCCCTGGTAATGGTGGGGGCAATTCTCATGATTATACCATACCTGGACATACTAGGCGTTATTCTTGTTTTAGCGGGAGTTGCAGAAATACTGGGAAAACACAGAGGCAACATTACCGGTGGAGATCAGGGTGGGGGAGATCAACAGGAACCTACCAAAGATTACCGCCCTCTTTGAGTGATTATTCTGAGCGCTTTGCTTTCCTTTCTGCCGGGGAGGATCCTGAAGTGAGATTCTTCATCTCCTCGTTCATTTTTCTAGCAGTGTAATTCTTTAGCACTATACGGACAAGATCCTCAAGAGAAATCTTGTCGACCTGATCCACTTCCTGCTGGACATCATCTATTACATTTCTGGGGATCAGGAGATCGACCTTCTTCTTCCTGGCCGATGCATAATTCTTGTCTATGAAGTCGTCAATTGCCCTTCTTATTATGTCAGATACGCTCTCAAAATTAAAAGTGTCAACAAGATCTTCAAGTTTCTCCATGGTTTCTTCAGAAATTCTTACAGTTATCCTAAACGGCACGGACATATATTGATCCACCCTGAATACAGCCCATCAAGTTAGCTGCCCTTGTCAGCCAACAATGCAACTCACAGGATCGCTGGCCAACGCATCGATAACAGTACACACTTATATATATTTATGTTAGATTTGAGGCCATTTGTCAGACCATATCTATATGCCCGGAGTTACGATCCTGAATAATGGCAATAAAGATTGGGAATAATGTCTACTTGGCAGAGACTTGCGCCCTCATCGGTAACGTGACAATATCAGACGGAGTTTCTATATTTGATTCTGCTGTGCTCCGGGCCGATCAGTCAAGCATATTCATAGGTGAAAACTCAAACGTCCAAGATAATGCAACAATTCACGTGGAATTCGATAATGAAACATTGATTGGGAAGAACGTATCGATAGGGCATAACGCTATCGTGCATGGGGCCACAGTGAAAGATAATGTTATCATAGGCATGGGTGCGATCGTGATGTCTGGATCGATTCTGGAATCTGGGACTGTAGTCGGGGCGGGAGCACTTGTCACTGGTGGTTTCCACTCTCCTGAGAATTCACTCCTTATGGGGCTTCCGGCCAAGGTTGCAAAGCAGGATGTATCCTATCTGGAATATGCCACGAGAAACGCAAAGGCTTACGAATTCCTCAGGGATGGGTATCTCTCAGGTAAATATGAAAAGAGATACGGAAAATCGCCCTGATGCTCTCTATAGAAAGCAAAACCTGAGAACATTATTATAGGGATAGTTCGATTCATAGGCGTGGATGTTGACCCCAAGCCAAGGAAATCCCTCACTCGTCTTGAAAAGGAAATCCGAGAGCTGAGTTTGACAGTCGAAGAACAACTCACCGATAAGGAGACGGAGAGACTTCTAGATTTCTTAAGGGACGATAGAGCCACTCTTGACCTGACGATAACCGACGATTCGAATGCAGAATCCTTCACGTCCCTGTTTGCTGGAAAGAGGATATCATTGCCTCAATTGCATCTTATCAGAGATGAGACGGCTAAGCTGGATAGCCCCGCTTTCACAGCGTTCATTGATATGTGCATTCTGGCAAAGGAGGGCAAGTTATCGGATCTCACTGAAGTTGCGCACACGAGCTTTGGTTATGCGGTAAAAGGAGCTCCTCTTCGACTCCTCCTGGCAAATTCAGGTAAGATCCAGGACAAGAAATACCTATCATACGTGTTTTCCGAAGCTAACATCTTCGACGGGGATTCGCTCACTTCAATGCTGGAAAGTGGTGCTACTTTTGTTGATATCGATACAGTTGCAAATAATTTCCAGAGGAATTCAAACGAAAAAGCGAGATCTGAATTTCTCTCTCTTGCGTTGAAAGAGATTGATGATCCAAGGTTGCGTATAGATCTTGCGACATTGCTCATTAGAGAGGGAAAGTCCTTCGAGGCATCAGGCATAATAGCCAAGATAGATTTTGAGGAGGTTTCTGATCGAGATTATCTGGAGAAGCTGATTGAAGCGCTTCTGGGTACTGAGAATGAGAAACAGGCACTCAGAGTTGTAAATTATGCCACTTATCAGTTTCCCAAAGACCCTGCTTTTGTGGTTCTGCATTCTAGATGCCTGCGAAGTATGGGCAAGCAGGACGATGCGCTTGAACTGCTGGATCAGGCTGTATTCGCGAAGGATACTTCCGTATTGAATCTTGAGAAAGCGGATCTTTTTCATGAAATGGGGAGAACAGAGGAATATCTCAAGTCGATCGAGCGCGCTTATCCCGCAGGCATTCCAGAAGGCAAAGAGAGAGTAAGGCACATCGACGCACTTGTCAGAATGTCCAACTTCGACCAGGCTCTCAAGGAAATAAATGCATCTCTTTCCATGGATGAAAGGAATCTTGGCATCCTCAAATCGAAATTCAATGTTCAGGTAGTTCTCAATGAGACCATTGGTGCATATGATACTGCAGAGAAGATTCTTGCTCTGGAGCAGAACAACAGGGATTGTATCTCATATATCCTGGAGCATCTCTTTCATAATGGGGATTACGAGCAGTTTCTCGAGAACTACGCGAAACTGAGAGCCTCCGAATACCAGATTGGAGAGGATCTTCGCACCGCCGCTTATTTTTACGAGGCAAGAATAGAAGAGGCAGTCGAGCAGCTGAAAAAAGCAACATCTCTGCTGAATTCCCCGGACGTTCTGGATGCACTCTTCTTCACGCTCAGGGACGACGCTTCCGTGGATCAGGTCATGGAGATCGCAAGTGCAGCGGACAGGAGACTCGCGATCCTTATCCTCCAGACTATACGCGGGATCAAGATCGAGATAGATGATTCGATGTGGGAGATGATAAAGGCGTGCAACTCAGAAGCAGTGGCATGGAGCGTTGTCTCCATGTCAGTTAACTTCAGAAAGCATGTCGTGCCTGAACTGATCTCTTCACTGATATCAAAGAAGAAATTCCTCAGCGTGAATAACATGGTGGACGCTATTTTCCTGATTTATGAAGGAAAATTCGCAGAGGAAATGACTGACAACCGCAAATATATGTATCCAATAGTGAATGCACTTATCGACCTGAAAGACTCGAGGGCAGCGGAGACTAAACTTGAGCAGGCCAGGGACCAGAAGAAATCAGATCCTTTCTATCACTACATGCTCGCAAGAATCCAGCTGCTTGAAGAGGACATTGGAGCGTCGAAACGCAGTATTTTCAGAGCACTCGGGCGTCTCAACAACGTCAACTATCTGATTCATGCAATGAATATAGCCATAATGCAGGAGGATTCCGATACGGTGATATCAATGATTGACAAGGTCATATCACTTGGTGAGGGGGACCATGTTAATCTTTCAAGCATGTATGCTTTCTTCTCAAGTCCAGAATACCTTGAGATATGCAACAAGATTATAGACAAGTTCGACAGGGCTCAATCCAACAATATCTGGATAGAAAGAATGCGCAGAGACCGTTTCATGAGGGAGAATGAATTCGGTGAGGCGGAAAAGGTATCGAGAAAGATAGTTGTTAGCAGGTCAAAGCTGCTGGATGACATAAAGAAGCATGCTGTTCTGCTTGAGAATGCCAAGAAGGACGAAGAGAGAGCCGAATTCCTGCAGTCTGAAGAAAAGGACGTGACCGATGAGCAGATCGATCTATGGCTCGGAGACTATTATTTCCTGAACAAGAATTTTGAAAAAGCTCTGGAATTTTATCAGAAAGCGGAATCTTTGGGAAAGAAGCCGGGAGACATAAGGAACCTCCCGGAGACGCTGATGGAACTGGGCAACTTCGATGCCGCTGAATCTCTTTTGAAGGAGAATCCCGGTAACGAAGTCACTTTAATCCGGCTTTATCACAGGACCGGCAGAATAAGCGAAATTACAGCTCTTCTCAGGGGTGTCAACGTCAAATCAAAAGAGGAGGAAGCCGCCATATTGTACATATCAAGGATCTTATGGGTGAACAGGGAGATCAGGGACACCCTTCTTGAGATGTTTCATTCCTCGCTCAACCTGTTCCTGGGAAAGGTTATTTCACAGAGAATGACTGAATCAAGGGACTTCATCGGTGCAGAGAGGATCATGAGGGAGATTCTGAAGCACTATCCTTCTGATTTAGAAAACATTCGATCGTTGACTGATCTCTTAGTGGAGACGAATCATCCTGCTGAATCAATAAATATTCTAACGAGAACTTTGCGGAAAATAGAGAGCAAGGATGATTTCCATGACATAGCTGACAGAATCTGCAGGATCTATTTTGAAACCGGAGAATATGCAAAGCTAATAGATCTTTACAGAAAGACCCCGGAGATCGTTGATAACGCGAATGTGCAGTGGATAATCAGGAGCTTTATCGAAACTGGTGATTTCGACACCGCAGACAGACTCGCCGGAAAATTTCATGGTTCTCTCCTCAAGGAGGATACATTTCATGAGATGATAGATGAGATGAACCTGAAGAGAGAATTCCTCACCATGCTCAGTTATGCTGCTGATGTGTTCAGGGCTGAATACAAGACTGGTAGGATACTTACCTCGGAGGAGATGGTATACAGCGCAAACATCCCGCTGGAGGCAGTCGAGAATGTGATCAGGGTCATAAACAGCGAAGATTACTATCATCCCGGGGACGAGAGGCTCTACGAGCTACTATCCAGGGATGTAATTCAGCGATCTGTGAGGAAGAGCACAGTTGAATCTATTCTAGACCTGAAGATATTTGTGATCTTTAATTCCATGCAGAAAAAGGATGTTATCCTCGCGAAGAATGTATACATATACATTAAGAAGTCCCTGGCACAGAAGAGAGAACCGATGCTTAACGATCCAGCATCCAACACTCTTCTCAGATCTGCGATCAAGCTTGGACTCAAGCCTGAGCCTCTTGACGTATCTTATAACCTAAACCTTGGTATCTCAGATGCCATGGATATAATAGCCCTGATGGAATACGTGGCGAAGCTTAATTCGTAGTGGTTCTTTTGCAATATATCAACAACTTCGACATGAATGAATTGAAGGAGATTGCTGCCGCAGTTTTAGTACTCACGGCGGCATTTGTTCTCATATTTTACAGGGAAGCATCCTATGGATACATCTACGTTCCTGCCGGCGGGGCTGGATATGGGGTTCTAGTTGGCATTTCGCTTCTCACAGTACTCACTGCTTTCCTATTGCATGAACTTGCACATCGATATGTCGCAAGGAGACTGGGCGGTTTTGGCAGGTTTCGTATCTGGCCAATAGGAGCCATATTTGCGTTGATAACTTCCCTTCTTGGATTCCTTTTCGCGGCCCCGGGTGCAGTATATATCTCCGGTCTCTATGGGAACGATGCTGCTGGCAAAGCATCGCTGGCAGGTCCAGGTGCAAACATGGTTATGGCCGTCATATTCTATGGGCTGTATATCGTGACGGTGCCATTTACAGCGATAGCTCCACTCTTTGGATTGGTTGGAGCATTGAATTCCTGGTGGGCTGTCTTCAACATGCTTCCTGTGGGTCCTCTGGACGGGGCCAAGGTATTACGGTGGGATCAATCAATCTACATAGGTGCAATCGCAACAGCTGTACTTGTGAACATTCCCGCATTCCTGTACTTCGGTTTCATCTGATCTTATCCATGAAGGATGATATGCTCTCCTGAACTCTTGCGAAGAAGATGGTGTTGCTTCCCACTTCTATCTTATAAGGAATGGAACAAGAATATGCCATATCACCTGCTTCAAGGATAACTTCACTGCTGTTCTTCATGTCCACCCACATCGGATCAGACGGGCTCAGAATTATTCCGAGAAAAAGCGGCTCTTCGGATGCGATAAAATATTTCTCCACCTCACGTCTGAATGTCTTTCCCTCCGCATGGACAACCGCTCTGAGCATGCGGCCAAATGCCGCGGCTGAATATATATCATTCCGATCTCAGATGAGATATGAAAGCAGGAAAACCGGGATATTTACCCGAATCCCTTTTGCAACGACCTTTGGCATTATACGATTCAGAAAGAGGAACCGATAAAGCATTTATATTCTCAGAAAATACCGGCAGGCAGTAATAACTGCAACGTATAATATCGGAGGTTAATCAGTGTCAATCAAGAATACATGTTCGTCCTGTGGTCAGGGTCTCGTTGAGATTGGATTTTCCATCTTCAACTGTCCATCATGCGGCGAAGAGGAACTAGGGAGATGCGACAGCTGCAGACAGCACACGACAAAGTACTCATGCCCCAAGTGCTCTTTCACAGGTCCGTAGAGGCGATCAACAGTGGCTGATGTTGCAGTAGTTCTGAAGTTGCTGCCCGATGATAGCGATACCGATATTTCAAAAATTATAGAGAAAATTGAACCCGCCCTCGGGAAGATTTGCAGGATTAACAAGATTGCAGAGCAGGAACTTGCTTTTGGGCTTAAGTCGATAAGACTCGAGGTTATAGTTCCAGATGAAGAGGGAAAGATTGGTGCAGTCGAAGCCAAACTGCAGGAAATCGAGGGAATCGGACAGGTTGATACTGAAGATGTAACCCTTGTCTGATAAAGACAGATGCTTCATCTCTCTCTACCTGAATTTATTTTACTGATATTTCTGCTTCTCATTTTTGTTGGGCTGCTTGCCCTTTCTGTGAGAAGAAGATACAAAGAAGAGGATTATTCCGGTTTCTGGCCGGAAGTACTGATAATAGTACCTTGCAAAGGGTCCGACATCGACCTTTCTGGCAACCTCCGTTCTCTGAAGGAGCAAAAATACCCCTCATTCAGTATAAAGGCTGTAATAGATGATGAAAACGATCTGGCTGTAAATGCGATTCAGGAAGCAGGAATAGATTATCTACTCTCAACATCAAAATGCGAAAACTGCAGCGGAAAAGTTCGGGCAATCGCAACCGCGATTGAAAATAGTACAGAAGCAAAATACTTCGCTGTTGCAGATTCAGATGCCTTCTACCCTGGTGACTGGCTGGAAAAACTGGTTGCACCCTTGAAGGATGAAAAGTTTGGAGTAAGTACCACATTTCCTCGCTTCATTCCTGTGGGCGGTGCGTGGTCAAAGATTAAGTCGGTCTGGGGACTCGTTGGTATGGGCCTGATGGAATCCAACCTGACCAGGTTCGTATGGGGGGGCTCAATGGTTTTCTCAAAGGATCTCATGGGAGAGGAGGAGATGCGGCATTTCAAGCAGTATATATCGGATGATGTTGCCATAATGCGGATAGTAAAGCAGAAGAAAATGGATATTTATTATTCAGGGAGGATGGCCCCCTCGGTCAGATCAAACGATGACTACAAGACCTTCAAGGAATGGTCGAACAGGCAGACTGCTCTTTCCGTCAGCGCTAGCAGGAAAATACTCCGCTATGGTCTCTTTTTCTACGGCTCTGAAATTGTGCTGTTAATCGGTGCCATCCTTTTCTCTCTATTCATATCATACATTTTCATCTTTCTGCTGACTCCATATATCCTGTTTGCACTGCGTACTGTCAGGAACTATTCATCACCGGGTATTTCAGTTGTTCCGATTGCAATTCTTATCCCTTTCATCTCAATGCTGAATTTATTGAAAGCTTCCAGGATGAAGACAATCAGCTGGAGAGGGAATGTTTATGATTTATCAAAGCAACCTTGAAATCCCTATATTCTTATATTTCGATACAATTCGAAGGCATGGGTTCAGAGGCGCAGGAGCGCAAGAGGCTCTTCGGCACAAATGGAATACGTGGTATCCCAAATGCTGATCTGACCCCGGACTTTGCAATGGATATGGGGATGGCAATTGGTGCTTTCTTCAGATCTTCAAGGATCGCTATTGCCAAAGATACCAGAATCAGCGGGGACATGCTCCTCGCTGCAGTATTCTCCGGTCTATCCTCCGTTGGAAAGAATGTTCTGGATCTTGGAGTACTGCCCACGCCTGCACTCCAGTATTACTGTAAGTCTGCGGGCATGAGCGGCGTAATGATCACAGCGTCGCATAACCCTCCCCAATTTAACGGGATAAAGTGCATCGATTCCGATGGGACGGAATTATCCTCCAAAAACGAGGTTGAACTCGAATCTTACTATTATGAAAGGAAGGCAAAACCAGTTTCGTGGGAGGAATGCGGCACCATACAGAGAATATCCAATGTTCCTGACATTTATGTCTCTTCAATATTGAAACACGCGGATAAGGAAGCAATTTCCAAGCTAACTCCGAAGGTGGTATTCGACGGAGGGAATGGCGCTTCGTATTTCACGACTCCGCTGCTGCTCTCAAGACTGAAGACGAAGCTGATCACTCTGAACTGCAATCCTGACGGAAAGTTCACTTCCCGGGAATCGGAACCAAAACCTGAGAATCTTTCGTCACTTCTGTCACTGATGAAAGAAGGCAACTTCGATCTGGGGATTGCCCACGATGGCGATGCTGACAGGGCAGTTTTCATAGATGAAAACGGTAAATTCATCGATGGTGATAGAACTCTCTCGCTCATCGTCAAATTTACCGCAAAAAAGGGCGATAAGGTGGTAACTCCTGTAAGCAGTTCAGATTGCATATCTGATGTGTGCGAAGATTTAGGCGCAAAGCTAATCAGAACCAGAGTAGGGGCCCCCCTCGTCTCCAGAAGAATGATAGAGGAAAACGCGACAATAGGCGGGGAGGAAAACGGCGGAGTCATTTTCTCTAGACATCAGTTCTGCAGAGACGGTGCAATGACAGCTGCGCTGATTCTCAATATCATGGCGAAAACCAGAAAGCCAATCTCACAGTTGATTAAGGAGCTTCCTCAATACTTTCTGTCGAAGGGGTCTATGCATATTGAAAGGGACTGGAACATCATTGCGAAGAGACTCATAAGCGATTTCCCAGACAGGGAGATCGATACCATGGATGGATTGAAGATCCGGGATGGAAAGAACTGGGTCATGATTCGTCCTTCCGGCACCGAGCCAATAATCAGGATATATGCCCAGGGACATAGCCAGGCAGAGGCAGATTCACTGAACAAGGAATATAGAAAGAAGGTGGAGAAGGCTAATTCCTCCTGAATGATCAAATTTTTCGATAGAGGCGAACGAATCTCTGCGCCGCAGTAAAGTTCCCCGCAAAGAAGAACCATAGTAAAACAATTGTGGACGGAGTCAGAAATACAACGTAATAGGTATATGAAAAAGGCAGCAGTATCTGCATAACTGTGAAGATGACTATAGCTACTATTCTGTCCGCCCTTCCCACTATTCCAGAGTAGTCCCTGCCAACGCCAAGGGCCTGGCTCTGCGTTCCCATGTAACTTGTCAGCAGAATTCCCTCAAGCCCAAGGAAGGCATAAATCGGTTGTGAATAGATGCTAAGACCTATCCCCGCTGCGAAGAAAATGTCAGAAATCCTGTCCAGGAAATGATCAACAAGGTCTCCGCGTTTAGAAGACTGGCCTTTGATCCTCGCAACCGCCCCGTCTATGGCATCAAAGACCGCAGAAAGGATTACAAACGCGAGAGCAAGATAGAGGAAGTAGTTCCCGATATAATAAGAGATGAAGAAGGCTACCGCAAATACCACGGATGCAGCAGAGATGGAATTAGGACTGAATCTGGAGAAAGGCTTCGCCATAGCATTGACATATTTTTCTGCAGACTTCCTCTTTGAGTCGAGAGCCAATTAACTAATCCCTCAACCTAAGATTATCCAGTTCCTTAATCTTATCCTTTACTTTCTTAACAGATGCGTTATAATCCATTCCTGACAGATCGACTCTAAAGATTCGTGATTCCGGCAACCCGTCAAGCGCTTCATAGAAGATTACGTCAGCGAGCTCTGCATCAAGGTTTTCCTTGATCTTGGATTCTGTATAGTTAGAGAGGCGCATTCTCTCCTCTGAAGATTTCGTATCTGTACGCAGAATGATCACATAATCACAATTCAACAGGTGGGAATAATGCGATTCTATTACTTCCGGAGAATCGACCATCCTGGCTCGCAGGCACTCTAAATCGACTTCTCCATCCACAAGACAGCCCAGACCCTCGGCGATTGAGTCTGCTGATCTGCAATCTATGCCATCTTTCCGGAGAGAATTACAAATGCTTGTCTTCCCCGTTCTCGGGATGCCGGTGATACAGATCAATTTCCTCCCTCTTCTGCTAGTAGAGATGCAACAAGGTGTCTTCTTGAAGCAACCGGAACCTCGTATTCGTTCCTGTCTGTCTTCCTCTTAATCTCATCATACCCCGGGAGATCAGTGAAGGCTCCGCATATATTGCATTTATAACGAAACCTTCCGATGTTTTTCATGCGTAAACGGCAGTTCTTGCATTCCGGGTTATGCCTGGCGAATATCCTCGCCCGTTGCAGGATCTCAACTTTCTCAACATTGAGAGTTGATTTCTTGTATGAGCCATAAAGGCGAATATAATCGCCAGGTTGAACCTGCTTCAACACCGATCTCAACTGTTTAGATGGCTCAAAGACAGCAGCCCTGTATTTGGTACCACGTAGGGAAAAGGAGAAAAACCAGTGACCTCCCTTTATCGAAACTTGACTTCCAAGGAAGACCGAGTTCAGAACATAGGATCTGAGAGGTTTTAGAATACTTGGGTCATGAATATATTGATCGTCAGAAGCCTGGTTAGTCATATAGGTCATGTAACCGATGCTGCTTTCCGGAAGTGAATCCTGCAAGATCGATCTGACTGATCCAAAGCACTCTGGACTGTATGCTCTGACGCCGCACAGGATAGGCGTCCTCTGCGCTGGAAATATTGAGGCATGCCCGTTTTCTCTATCAATATTATTGAAGGTCCCTTCTACATTATCTATCCGGGCAGCGACTTCTAGCTTCTCAGTACCGGTCAATAGTGGTGCGTTGTCTTTGCGGTAAAAGATCATTTCGTAAGTCCTCTTTCTGGAGGGCCAGGAGAGTGCAGCCATTGCACCGATGAGACCACGGCCTCTCTTCATCTTCTTGAACATAACATTGTTTCTTACCAGATAGTTTATGACAAGAGGGAGAGAGACAACCTCCCTAACTGCTTTGACGTAGAATCCTTCTTCTCCCTTCCCATTTGATACAATCATACCAGGTTGAGTCTTCTTATCAGATGGCAATGCCCCGGTCTCAAGGATTGACCATGCTCTTTCCATGAAGTGGTTATAGTTCTCAACATCATCTCCTTCCGGGTACGCATAAATATTCTCGCCCGAATACTCACCAATCTTAAAAGAAGTTCCCCTGCCAATTCCGAATCTCGCTGACAGAGCTGCGTTTCCTCTGGTCTTATACGGGATGTTCGGGTTCAATCTGACGAGTGTGGGGTAGCCGATCAGGTCAAGACCGATTCCCCTTATGATGGAATACATCACAAAAGTGGTGCATCCGCCGTCTTCACCGTCTGTATCGTCTATCGCAATATACACTAGGAACCATATCTCCTGCTCCTCTGCTGGAAATTTCTGATTGCCCTGAGGAAATCAACCCTTCGCAGGTCGGGCCAGTACACATCTGTGAAGTATAATTCTGAATATGCACACTGCCAGAGAAGAAAATTGGAGACACGTTCCTCTCCGCTTGTTCTGAGGATAAGGTCAGGATCTGGAACCGTGGAATCATAGAGGTAGTTCTGGAAAAGCGCCTCATTGATGTCATTGACTCTGATCTTGTTGCTAATAACATCTCTCACAACCCGTTTGATTCCATCCACTATCTCTTCCCGACCACCATAACCAATAGCAAGATTCAGGCGGAAGTTCTCATATTTTGAAGTCATTCGCTCCGCTTTCTGGATAGTCTTCTTCAGAAAGTCTGGCAGGTATTTCTTCTGTCCGATGACCCTTACCTTTATACCGTTCTTCTTCACCCGTTCATCCTTCATTAGTTGGAGGAGTGAATCATTTATAAGCTTGAAGAGGAACTCGATCTCATCTGGAGATCTCTTCAAGTTCTCTGTGGAGAAGCCATAAACTGTCACAACTTTTATCCCGGCATCCATGCACCATTGGAGAACCTCCTCAAGCTTATCCTTCCCGCGGATGTGACCGTCATTTGGGGAAATCCCCTTCTGGGAAGCATAACGCCTGTTACCATCCGTTATTATCCCCACATGCTTCGGAGCGGGGAATTTCTTGATCTCTTCAAGCAACATCTTCTCATAGAGATCTGAGGCAATCTGTCCAATTCTTCCGGATATGGTCATCTATATATCCACATTAAATCTAGATATTTAGATTGTTTTTATTCAGTGTGAACGAAACCAACTCTTCCGTGGAAGAATACCCATGGACAATCCTCTTTGTCTTCACGCTCAGGCCCATGGATCTGATGATTTCCATCACTTCCTCAATCCGTTCTGCATCACCTATAACGTAGAGATGTATGGTCCCGTTTTGCGAAAGGGCTGATACCGCTTCACTAAGATAATCTATCGCTTCATGCGGCAAATTCATTATTATCCGGTCAGCTTTGCTTATGGTGGGCATAATCTTTCTGGAATCCCCGCATATAGCTTCTATCTCACCCTTCAGATTATTCATTTTGATGCTCTCAAGCATGCATTTTATCGCTGATTTGTTAGAATCTATTGCGATTATTCTCACATTCTTCTCTCTTGCAATGGATATCGAGAAGGGGCCGATTCCAGCGAACATGTCAATTATGAACTCACCGTCCCGCACTTCGCGGGAAATTCTCATGCGTTCAGTTGCGAGTCTGGGTGAGAAATACACTTGATCAATGTCGACAGAAAACCTTAGCCCATTCTCAACGTGGATCGCATGAGTTATCTTCTCCCCGGCTAGAAAGTCAAGTTTCCTCACCCTGTTCTGCCCCTTGACACCTGAATCATGCCATACCCCTCTAATACCAGTGCCTGAAGAGACCAGGGATTTCGCAATCTTCATGGATCGATCTGCATCCCGGATCTTAATGATTGCAACATCACCGATCCTGTCGTAGGAACCCCGAATGGGTTTCGGGAAGTTTCGTCCTCTTCGCATCAATGATGGGATGCTGACGACATCATATGAACCCAGATCCTCATTGCAAGAATCATCTAATGGGACGTAAACGTAGATAGAATCGCTCTGCACCATGGATGCGGTATCTATGCATTTCAGATCTCGCATTCGCTGGATCACTGTTTCCGCGTCTGACTTCTTCAGTTTTAAGTGCCTGCGCGGGCTGTTCTCGCCAGAATTGCCTTCGCCGATGTTATCACTTCCCTGCTCAACTTATTCGAGAAACCATATATCTTTGAGATTGAAGACTCATTCGATTCTGCTATGAGGTCGATTGACTTGAATCCATTGCTGTAAAGCCTTCTGGCCCGTACCCTGCCTATATTAGGTATAAGAGTGAGGGGTATGATCTCCTCCCTGACACCCTCCTTAAGCCTGAAATTCAGCTTCTCCAGCTCTATCCTTATCTCTGGCTTGAAATGATATGCTAATCTTGCAAGCGAGTACGAGAGCCAGTCTGCAGACGACGAAATTGACTGTACGTCACCAGGCCCGATCCTATACTGCTCGTTTATGTTTCGCATTGGTGTCTCGGAAATCCATTCCTTCAACACCATTGCCGTCTTTCCGGCACTGAAATCATCCTCGTCAAGCCCTTCTATCCCGAGGCTATCCATAAAGAAAGATACCATCTGATAATCATCTCTTGATGCGTTGAGCCGAATCATATCCGGGCAACGGCATATGTTGAACAGTGCGACATCCTCACTATGACTGCCCTTCAGATATTCCATTAAGATAATAGCGCTCACCGGGTCGAGATAGAGATCGGATGTCACCTTTCCGAACGTAGTAATCATGAGCCTTCCACCCTTTTCTCTTATCAGATCATTCTCCTTGAGAAAATCAATGCTCTGCGATATCTCTTCAGCCAAGGTGGATACGGGATTCTGATATGCGTAAAGAGAAGAATCGTAGAATTTAATTATGTCTTCTGATGAAGAACCTATACCCATCGCGACGAGTGAGAGAGAATTAAATCTCACCTGCATAGGTTGACCGGAATAAGAGATAGTTGGCTCCACCTCTCTGGAAAAATACTCCATAGCTCTGTCATAAGACGTTGGAGATGCAGCGTAAAGATAAGCGAAGCCGTTTGTATCGTATCTGGGGCGACCAGCCCTTCCAATCATCTGAAATATCTCTCTGGCGGGCAGATATTCGCTCCTTCCATTCTGGTATCTTGTAATATCTCTTACGATGACGCATCTTGCAGGCAGGTTTACTCCGGCGGCCAAGGTGGGCGTGGCTACTATCGTAAGGATTTTTCCATTCCGGAAAAGTGATTCAATCTCGTTTCTAACCCCAATTGAAAGACCCGCATGGTGGAAAGATACGCCCCCCGTAAGGATATCATTCACCCTCTCCGCGTAAGGGTCATCTTCCGCGTTGACCTCAATCTCCTTCTTCCCTATGCGATCTGAAAGAAACAGCGATATCTTTGACGCGATCTCCTCGGACCTTTTTCTCGAATTCACGAAGAGGAGGACCTGCCCACCCTCGTTTATTATCGAGAGAATGGTTGCAAAAATTGGGTCTCCAGCGGTCTTCGTTGTGACCGCGTCCTCGTAGATAATCTCACCGGAATAAATGACTCCCCTTCGCAAGGGCACAGGTCTGAAGTCAGATTGCACTATACCGCTATCAAGCCACTCGCACATTTCGTCTGAATTAGAAATCGTAGCAGAGAGCGCGAGAATCATGGTGTCAGGATTCAACAACTTCGTTTCGGTCAATACAGATTCGAGCCTTGGGCCCCTTGATTGATCCCCTATCAGATGAGCCTCGTCAGCTACAATCAGGCCGATGTCATAAACTATCGAAGGATCGTGTCTGAACATCGAATCAGCTTTCTCAGAGGTGCAGACAATAACGTCAAAACTTCTCACAAATGAAGCAGAGGCATCGTAGTCTCCAGTTGCAATTGTAACCTTATAACCGAGCTTCCTGAACGATTTCAACTCTTCGTACTTCTCAAACGCAAGCGCCTTGAGCGGTACTATATACAGGGACTTCTTCCCGAGTTTGAGCATGTCGTAGATAGCCGCATACGCTATCAGAGTCTTTCCTGCGGCAGTTGGTACAGCGACTATCAGATTCCTGTTCTCCCTGAGCTTCTTTATTGCCTCTTCCTGATGCGGATAAAGTTCGAAGTCTCCACCAACAGCCTGAATGAATTCATCCGGAAAATCAAGCTCGGAGAGTTTCACCTGAGCATAAGTGTGTGCCTTTAGATAAGCGTATCCTCCATGTTTCAAATGAAGGGATGAAGAACCTTTTTGACTGCACATGAATACAGGATAGAATGTCGCAATTTCCTCAGATCACAATAAACGTGGCACAGAGCATCAATGGATATATTGCAGGCAGGTTTGGAAGGCGAGTGGTCATATCCTCTGATGAGGATAGGATGCGAGTGATGCAGCTGCGTGCCTCATCAGATGCAATACTGGTGGGCGCGAACACCATTATCAACGACAATCCTGATCTCAAGGCAATCCCACCAGGAGAGAAAAAGCCTGTCCGTGTATTGTTAGATGGTCGACTCTCTGTACCGACACACAGTCGCATTTTCGATGGAACACAGAGAACTATTGTATTTACGTCCAACAGGGAGAGGAGGATGATTAACTGTGAGCTTATCTATGCACCTGATATAGATATCAAGATTGATTTCATTCTGGAAAAACTTGCAGAAATTGGAGTAAAGAAGCTCCTCATCGAAGGCGGTTCCATGGTCATAAACAAGTTCATTCTTTCTGGTTATGTTGATATCTTCTATCTCTACACAGGGAACTGTGTTATTGAAAGCGACGGGGTGAGATTATTCAACATTGAAAACATGCAGTCTGGCCTAATTCAAGAAAGCAATAAACTGGGCGACGGGTTCTTGCTCAAGCTGGACCCGAATAAAGTAAGAGAAGGATTGATTGAAAATGGAAGAAGGGGACTTAAGACTAAACTGGGCTAGAGACCACATGGGCGTGGTCGGTGAAATACGAAAGAGATTTGTCAAGGAGCTGCCGTTCAAGGGATTGAGAATAGGGATGGCTCTTCACGTCGAAGCGAAAACAGGAATCTTTTCGCTCCTGCTGAAGGAAGGTGGAGCTACGGTCAGGATGTCTTCATGCAACCCGCTCAGCTCTGACGATGCAGTGGTTTCAGCCCTCAAAAGCACTTACGGAATGAATGTTTATGCGAAAAAGGGGGAAACCAGAGATGAGTATTATTCCAATCTAAATTCAGTGCTTGACGTAGAGCCGAATATAATCATTGACGATGGAGGGGACCTGGTCCGTTTAGTACACACGGAAAGGAAAGATCTCCTGAAGAATATCTATGGAGGAAACGAGGAGACCACGACTGGGGTTGTTCGCCTAAAATCAATGGTCAAGGCAGGTATGCTGAAATTTCCGATGTTTGATGTTAACGATGCGAAGATGAAACACTATTTCGATAATCGCTATGGTACCGGACAGAGTGCTCTGGATGGCATCATGCATTCAACAAACCTTCTGATCGCAGGAAAGAACGTTGTGGTTGGAGGCTATGGCTACTGTGGCCGCGGTATCGCAATGCGGATGAATGGGATGGGTGCACATGTAACAGTGACAGAAGTCGATCCTGTAAAGGCTATAGAAGCGGTCATGGATGGCTATTCTATCTCAAAGATGGAAGATGCCCTACCGAATGCAGATCTCGTGATTACCGCAACCGGAGTAAAGGACATAGTCACAAGCAAGATGCTCGAAAGTGCCAAAAACGGCATTGTTCTCTGCAATGCGGGGCACTTCAATAATGAAGTGAATTTCGCTGACCTGGAGAAAAACTCTACCAGGAAGGAACAGGTTCGTAACGATGTCTACAGGTATTATCTCAAGTCTGGAAACTATGTAGATCTAATATCTGAAGGTAGATTGGTTAACCTTGCATCTGGCCAGGGGCATCCTGTAGAGATAATGGATATGAGTTTTGCCATTCAGGCACTCGTTGCTGAATATCTTGCAAAGGAGCATGATTCTCTGCACCCAGATCTATACAGTGTTCCGGACGAGATAGATCAGGAAGTAGCTGCCTTAAAACTGAAGAGTCTTGGCCTTGGGATAGACAGGTTGAGTGAAGATCAGATAAAATACATTGATTCGTGGGAAGAAGGAACGTAGTGGCAGGGGAAGAATAAAATCCGGAAATGACTTACCCTTGGCTATCCGTAATATAATGCCGCCGTAGCTCAGCCTGGTAGAGCGTGTGCTTGGTAAGCACAAGGCCGCGGGTCCAAACCCCGTCGGCGGCTTTTCCAATTTGATTTTTGGCACTTAATCGATAAAATATCATTAAACAATCCAAGAATTTGAGTTTGTTAACAAAGCTAAGTTCCTACTTAATCAAAATGTTTAATAACATAAATTTCTTGCAAGATAGAAGTGAGATACGCACAGAAACCTCACACGGCTCTATATTAGAGAATCAGGGGAAATCTAAATAAATCTCTATGTATTACTGAAATTGCAAGCTATAAAGTCAAGGAAATGCAATTATAGAACGTGATTTA
Source organism: Thermoplasmataceae archaeon (assembly GCA_046704325.1). Taxonomy (GTDB): domain Archaea; phylum Thermoplasmatota; class Thermoplasmata; order Thermoplasmatales; family Thermoplasmataceae; genus UBA582. The sequence goes on along the minus strand of JBJKSG010000026.1, from coordinate 92,957 downwards.
ATGAACAGCAAGGATCTAGTATGGTTAAATATACAGGGAATAAGTAAGAAGGAGATTCTTGAGGGCCTAGGTTTTGAGATTAATGAAGTCGGAGTGCTAATTCAAGATGGTAAGAAGGTCACTGCCCTCGATGATCCAAATGTTGAAGTGAAAGCCGACGAAGTTAGGGCTGTATTGCCAGGTTCGCTTACTGTGATTACCGATATTTCCGAGCTTGAAATATTATTTCCATCAGAGTAAGTGATTTGATAGATGCCAATCAGTGCATTTTTTGCATTTCTTGCAAAGGCACTAAAATCAGCATCGACTTGGCTAAAAATTTATTTTTTTGAGAAAGGTCAAGCGAAAGAGGCTACTCCGGAGAATCTAGTAAAGTTTGGTAGGATTAAAGCAGATGGCGATGTCAACGTAACCAACATAAATGTTAACTTGGTCGTAGATCCGACCTCTGAAGAATATTCAAAGGATAAGCTTCGTGAAATATTAGAAGAGGCTTCAAGGCAAGTATCGGAACATTCAGGACTAGCGTTGGGAATAAGCGACACCAAAATTGTGGAAGGTGTTGAAGGTAGAGCTGTACTTCCACTTACTGACATTCAGAAGAACCAAGTCAATAAATTCTCCAAAGCAGGTTGGGGAAGAGATAAAATATCTTCGGTAATTATTGCGTTCAGAATTATAAATGCAGAAGACACAGATAGATTCAGAGAAGCTGAACAACTCATGGACTCAGCATTCACGGGACGTAAAGGTGTGATTAATCGTAAGATGTATAACCTTGCAAGATCAGGTTATCTGGAGAGATTCGCTTTTGATTTACTCATTTCAGCTCAATATACAACGGATAAAGCAATTTCACGAATACTTGATTACTTTCCTGATGCAATTTTTCTCGATTATTACTTTTTGGAGGAGGATTTAAATGCAGAGCTCGTAAAACGAGAGCAGGAGGATGTAAAACAGGTATCTGTATATGCGCGAAGTAAGAGGAGAGTAGAAATAATGGAAAGGGGATATAAGCAATATCTTATTTCAAAGGGAGATTCGACCGAAAATACCTCTACGAAAATGAACTTAGTGTATGTCGTTGAAAGAAAAATGTTATACAAACTCGGAGATAGCGAAGCAGAGACTTTAGACCTACGCCTTAAATCTATAAGGTCAGATGATCTTAAAGAGTTTGACTTTAGAGATTACCATTGAATACATAGCAAGAGTGAAAAAGCTCCAACATTTGCGTTTTCAGCCTCTGTTAGCTTAACTAACGAATTTTGATATGTATAGCTATGTTTGTAGTTCTCTCACCAATAAGTACGGTATAGTGGCAAATTGTGCGTTTATTCAATACTGGTTCCATTTGGCCGATCTCGTGAACACTAGATATAGGAAGATCGAGAGAACGAGCATAGCAAATGATGCAATGAATACCACGTGCACTGAATTGACGAATGCCTGAACGCCTCCTGAAATCAGTCCTGATGAGGTACCAGCGAAAATAGAATCAAGCGCGTTTCTTGGAATTGCAGTATCCATCAGGAGGAAAGCGAGACCTATGCTCAACGTTTGACCTACATTCATCAGTGTGGTGCTGATTCCCGACGCGAGACCTCTGCGTTCAGCCGGAGCAGAAGACATTATGGATGCCCTGTTTGGCGATGCGAAAATTCCCATTCCGGCGCCAATCAGAGAGAGTGGTACTACCAGTTGCACGAAGGAGAGATATCCGCTAACAGTTGTCATATAAAGAAAGCCGATCGCAGTCAATGTGAGACCGATAAGAACAAAGAGCTTCTGGCCGTAACGATCTGATAAGGACCCGCTGATTGGACCAGTGATTGAAAGAGAGAGAGACATTGGTATCAGAAAGATCCCTGCATTAAGAGGTGTGAAATGCATCAATGGTCCCTGTAAGTAGAAAACCATTACCAGGATGAAAGAACCCCTGCTCAAAGAATTGAGAAAGATGGTTTCATTGCCTACCGTGAATATCTTGTTCTTGAATAGGGAAAGATCGAACATCGGGTCCTTGATCCTCCCCTCATGAATGAAAAATGCAACGAATAGAAGGAGAGCAGTTACGAATAGAGCAATTGTGTAGATTATGTTCAGTCCGTTTATTGCGTAGAGAGTTATGCCTATCAAGGCGAGGAACAACGCGGACGCAAATGCCACGTTTCCGATGAGGTCTATGCTCTTCCTGCCACTTTCCGGCGGTGTTATCTCGTGCAGCTTCGTATGTGCCCAGTAGGTTGCAAATATACCAATCGGTATATTGACCCAGAAAATCGATCTCCATCCTGCAAGTGTGGTTAGAAAACCCCCAACAACCAGGCCTATAACCGAACCTGCGACTATGGAAATCTGGTTTATTCCAAGTGCCCTGCCTCTCTCGCCCGGTGGGAAGGCGTCTGTCACTATAGCAGCGCTGTTCGAATATAGAAATCCTGCGCCAATTGCCTGTACAATACGGAATCCGATCAACTGCTCCGGGGTGCTGGACAGACTGCACAATGCAGAACCAACCGTGAACAGTGCAAATCCGATGTTATAGAGCTTGACCCTTCCGAACAGATCAGATAATCTGCCAAAATTTACAAGCACACAGGCGATAACAAGCTGATATCCTAGCAGAATCCAGAGCGTATCCAGTGCGGTCATGCCAGGCAGTTGTACTGCGATAGTGGGGAGGGCGATCAGAACAATATTCATGTCGATGGAGGACATGAGAATTCCCAGTGTGGTATTGCTCAGTACTGTCCACTTATATTCCATCAGGATGCTCCCTGCAGCGTCGACCTGCTGGAGTTATCTAGGTTGAAATGTGCCAACTGTTGGTTACTCCCTGTATTGATTCCACGGAATCTCAAGAAAATATATAGACATTTATTCACTGGATACTGCTATATTTCTTGCAAGATCAAATTTTAGTAAAGTAACGACATTGCCATACCATGCAGATTGGAGAAGAGGACGAGAAGTATATTATATCGATGCGGCGCCACTTTCATGAGTACCCGGAACTTAGTTTTGAAGAATTCAAGACTTCAGATAAGATCGTGGAGGAGTTACGTTCGATGGGCATTGAACCGCATAAAGTTGGCAAAACCGGATTGGTCGCCGATATACATGGAAAGGTGGAAGGAAAGATAGTGGCTGTGCGGGCCGATATGGACGCATTGCCTGTAACTGAGGAGAACACCGAAAGTTTCACTTCAAAGAACAAGGGTGTGATGCATGCCTGTGGCCACGATTCCCATGTTGCGATGCTGCTCGGAGTTGCTAAACTACTGGTAAAAAACAGGGAAAATTTCAACGGAACTGTTCGACTTCTTTTCCAGGCTGCCGAGGAGAGACCCCCAGGCGGAGCAGTCGATTTCATAAAAGAGGGTCACCTGAAAGGTGTAAGCTATGTGATTGGACAGCACGTGACTTCCCGGATTCCTGCCGGCACAATAGCGACATATGCCGGCCCCGCAATGGCTTTCGCTGACGAGTTCAGGATAAAGATACACGGGAAGGGTGGTCACGGGTCTGAACCTCATGCTGCCATTGATTCTCTCCTTATTGCTGCTCTTTACGTGACCCAGGTACAGAGCATTGTATCAAGAATGATACCTTTTTTCCAGCCAGCAGTTGTTACTGTGGGAACTCTTAATTCCGGTTACAGGTACAATATTATCGCGGCTCATGCAGAACTGACCGGAACTGTGAGAACGTTCGATGATGCCTCGAAGCAAAAAGTAAAGAGTGAGCTGGAAAAGCTACTGAAAGGGCTCTGTGACTCGTATGGCGCAACTTATGAGTACGAGTACATAGATGGATATCCGGCCCTGATAAACAATGGCTCTGTCACTGCAGTGATGGACGAAGTTGCAGCGGAAGTGATAGGCAAGGAAAAGGTTCAGCACCCGCCACCAGTGATGGGGGCTGAGGACTTTTCATATCTGGTAAAGGAAGTACCTGGATCTTTCTTCTTTCTAGGCACAGGAAATGATGCAAAGAATATCAACAGCCCAAATCACTCACCGACCTTTTCCATAGATGAAAGCGCCCTAAAGTACGGAACGGAGATCCTCTACAAAACTGCGCTGAAACTTCTACAGTAAGGATTTCATCTATCCACTGTAAAGAGAAATGGCAAGAGCAGCAAGATCCCCACCGTTAACCAGGCCACGCGTAATCTTAAGGGGGCGGGACATGTTCTTGAACTCTTCCTTTACTGCATCCTTCAGCGGATCAAACAGATCCTTCCCTGCGAGACTCACTCCGCCTCCGATTATTATTACCTCGGGATCGAAAGCGCAGGCGAGATTCACCACTCCTATGGAAAGGTAATAGATAGTCTCCTCCACTATCAACCGGGAAAGCATGTCGCCCTTCCTCATTGCATCGAATATCTTCTCTGCAGACAGGTTCCCCGGTGAAATCTTCGAAAGGATAGCCGAGTCGCGAAGCGCAGTTATGCTCTCTGAGACCCGCCTGCTTATACTCTTTCCACTGGCAATTGCTTCAAGGCACCCTTTTCTACCGCAACCACATGTTGAACCGTTTGACATAATTACCATGTGGCCGAATTCTCCTGCTAAACCGTGCTGTCCTCTAAGCAACCTGCCATTTACGAAAGCACCGCCGCCGATCCCCGTGCTTAAAGTTACATAAAGAAAATTATCCGTGTTTTTGCCCGCCCCAAAAAGCCGTTCAGCAATCGTTGCACCTGTGGCATCATTATCAAGTGCAACCGAACATTTGAAATGATCTGAGAGTGCTGCTGTGATGTGGAAGTTCTCCAGACCAAGAACATTCGGAGATGAAAGTATGATTCCCTTCTCCCTGTTGACCAGTCCCGCGAAGATAATTCCTATGGAATCCGCCTTCTTTACATTGTTTTCATTTAACAGCTGGTCTCCCATCTCAAAGAGCTGGTCTCTAAGCCTGTTTTTCCCAAGGTGTTTAATTGTCGGTTTCCTTGTTGTTGAAATAATCTTTCCCTTCTCGTCGCCAAGGACAGCGGATATCTTGGTTCCCCCAACATCAAAGCCGAGAATCTTCATGCAGAATGAGAGAATCGGGTTCTTCAATAAAAGAATTCTCGTTTACACTTGCTTGGATAATGACATTCTATTGCTTTTTCTCTTCGTGCACTTGCTTCTCCACAAGTAACGTAAGACCTTCGCTGGATCTGATAACAAGCTTCTCCCCGACCGTTGCCTTATCTCCTGAGACGAGCCTTGCCTTCCACTTTACCCCTTCGAAAGAGACCCATCCCTCCGGAGTGAGATCCTGTTTCACCGTCACTTCATGACCAACCATACCGTCAACGCCGGTGAACTTCTTCTTTCCGAGTGATCGGATAATGTATTGGAGATAATAGGCGAGGAAAAAGACAACTATTATGATCGCGGCCGCAAGATACAGGTTCGATGCACTGAAAGGCGAGGACGATGAGGCACTGGGCGCATAACTGATATAGCTTGGCGCAAGCAGGAACGCACCGATTACGCTTACTATAATTCCAGATATCATCATGAATCCATGGCCGGTTTTTATCTCGAACATGATAAGGATCGCGCCACCCAATATCAGGAGGAGTCCAATAAGCGGTGCACCAATAATTTCCGCTCCAACGAGTCCCAAACCGATCATAACGAGACCGATAACAGTAAGCAGCACACTCCCATGATATAGATCTAGGAGTATAGCGATTGCCCCTAGCGCGATGAGGATTCCATCTACAAAGGAATCACTGAGGAAACTGAGGAAACTGTCGTAGAGATTAGGATTCTGGACTGTCACATTACTGGCACTGCTCGAGCTTGCAAGTCCCTCAAGCTGCAGGAATGCTGTAAGATTACTGGCCTGGCCATTAATCAATCCTGCCGAAAGCGCCTGTGCATCCGTAAAGGTGCTACCATTGTATATCATCGAAAGAGAAGCTGTCACATTCTTTCCATGTGCAACTGCCAGGCTGGTCATCAGATTGACCATATTCGCCGTCTCGGAAGAAGAACCACCAAGGACAACCGGCTGGGAGGGCCCAATGAGCGAATTCTTCCCCATGTAGATGTAATCAGAAGCAAGCGCGATATATGAACCAGCGGAAGATGCTAGACCACCTGAAGGAACGTATGTATAGACGGGAATGCCCTCCTGTTGCTCTGTATGGTTAATGTAGGATATTATCTGCAGCATGCTAGTTATGTATCCGCCAGGCGTGTTCATATCTATTACAACAGCTTTGGTATTGTCTGGAGTTAGAGCTCCAAGGCTCGACTTAAAGAAAGCAGAAGCCCCGGGATCGACGTTCCCATTGAAGTTGATGATCACAATATTGTTGGATAGTGAAGTTGCCTGACTCTGTCCAGAAGCAATTCCGGACAATAGTACCACCAGAATCATGGTAAATATTACTATCACGATGGGAATCCTTGCCTTCACCTTTCTACAATCAGATTCGCCTAGATGAATTTTTCCGAAAAATGTGGGTTTCCTTCGAATTACATAAGCTTTATCGATCCGTTGAGATACCTCTTATTATGTTCCTCATAAGAGATCTTAGTAATGCAAATGAGGGAGAAGCTGTGGAGTTCCATGGCTGGCTCCAGGATCTCAGAAGCTTGAAAAACATCACCTTCCTTATAGTCAGGGATCATACTGGAATTATCCAGGTAACAGCCAAGAAGGATGAAGTACCAGAATTCGATTCGCTTGCTTCGATACCAAGAGAGAGTGTAGTCCGAATATCCGGCAAATTCACCGCCAACTCGAAGAGCAAATCTGGAATGGAAATTATCTGCGAGAAGTGCGAGGTCCTGAACTACGCAGAATCGCCACTCCCTCTCGGGGTTATTGACCCGGTGAAGGCAGACATCGAGACCAGGCTCAACAGTAGATACCTGGATCTCAGGAAACAGGAAGTTGGCATAATTTTCCGAGCAGAGAGCGATCTGCTCTGGGGAATCCGGGAATTCTTGAATAGGATGAATTTTGTTGAAGTTCACACTCCAAAGATAGTTGCATCAGCCACCGAGGGAGGTGCAGATCTCTTCAAGGTCGAATATTTCGAGAAACAGGCATTCCTGAACCAGTCACCACAACTCTACAAAGAGATTCTTATCTCCGCAGGTCTCAACCGCGTTTTCGAAGTGGGTCCTGCATTCAGGGCTGAGAAACACAACACCCCACGGCATCTGAACGAGTTCACATCCATCGATATCGAGATGGCATTCAGCGATCACAATGATGCAATGAACATGCTCCAGGATGCCGTGGTTGCAGGGGTGAAGCATCTCATGTCTAGAAAGAATGCAGATCTAAAAACTGCCGGTTATGAACTTCCTGAGGTAGATGAAAAGTTTCCCAGAATTACCTACAGAGAATGCATTGATATGCTGTCAAAGAAAGGATCAAATCACAAATTTGGTGATGATTTTTCACCCGAAGAGTTGAAAATTATCGGCGAGAACTTCTCCGGTTTCTATTTCATAACTGAATGGCCGTCAAGCCTCAGGGCCTTCTATACCATGCCGAAACCTGGTGACAAAGAAGTGAGCAACTCTTTCGATCTGCAATACAGAGAATTTGAGATAACCTCAGGAGCCCAGAGGGTGCACAACGCGGAGATGCTGTCTGGCAGACTCAGGGAACAGGGTCTGAACCCGGAAGATTTCTCATACTATCTGAATGCCTTCAGGTACGGCATGCCACCTCATGCTGGCTGGGCTATTGGACTTGAGAGACTTTCCCTAATTCTGCTAAAACTTCAAAATATAAGGGAAGTCGTACTATTTCCTAGGGATCGAACGAGGATTACTCCCTGATTTTCTCTTCCTCTCTTCTTCTCCAAAAACCGTCTTCTCAAATTCGTCGTAGCTTGCTATCTCATCCAGGTCCTCTCTTCTGTTGTATTTGACCTTTGACATAGTCTCAATATACAAAAATCAATTCGATATATGAATTTTTTGGGATAAAAAGGAACTAAATAACTATTCTCTCTTAGATACCACGACCAAAGTAGGCTGAACCTCATACTTCCTCTGTGACAGTCTGGTGATTGAGAGCAGAGCGGTCCTCTTCTTCGTATTTTCGAAGAACTTCAGGATCTGGTTTACTAGTGTAGTGGTAACCTCCAGTTCCACATAAATGGGATTCCCTTTGTGAAACCACGTAGCTATTATTTTTTTGTCGACCTGGTCAAACAAATCCTCCAGATCGACCTCCACATCAATTTTCTGTCCTATTTCAAGCCTCAATACGTTTCAGCCCAGTACTATAACCGTTTCATTGTTCTTTAATCTTTATTCGGTAATTCCGCTAATTTATTCCTTTTCCAGTATCTTTACGTCTAATAATTTTTCGATCCTTTTAGCAAGTTTCATGTCAGGCTGGAGTTCCCCCCTCTCTATCTTTGAAAGAACATTCTTCTTCTCCAGCAATTTCGAAGCGAGATCCTCCTGTGTCCATTCCAGTTTCGACCTGGCCTCCCTTATGATCGAAGCGTATTCTGGCACCACAAAAAGCTCTTCAAGATCATTGCCCCTTGGTCTCTGCACTTTGCGTTGCCTGGGAATGTATCCTGTTGAAGGCCTCTCAGGTCTCCTTGTTTCAATGATTACTGGAGTTGCGGGTTTCTTCACAGGGTCCACAGGCTTACCGAATCTCGAGCAGGAATCACAGAGCTGCAGAACCGATCCTTCAATCCGGATCTTCTGGGTCTTTGGCACGTTTTTTCCGCACATCTCGCAGAACATGCCTTCCGATCCCTTCTTCAGATATATTATTTGACTTACCGTGCAGCTATATAGAGAGATAGGAAAACAGTTAAGTCAGATGAGGGATGACATTTCATTGAGTGGACAACTGCCGGAGCGGATCTTCAGGAGTGGGAACAATTATTTTGTGTACACTGGACTGCAAAAGGGCTTATTTGGTGAAAGATTCCTTACAAGAAATGGTCAGCGGGCAAGATTTATGGACCCAAAGAGGAGCAAACTCGCAGCTGCAATTATGAAGGGTCTGCAGGACATTCCTCTCAAAGTGAGTAGCAGGGTGTTATACCTAGGAGCTTCTTCCGGTACCACGGCCAGCTATGTCGCGGACATTTGCCCTTCCGGTCTGGTATATGCGGTAGAGCTGTCCTATGAATCCTTCTACCGCCTTCTAGGGGGTGCAGCTAAAATGAGTAATATTCTTCCAATTCTGGAGGATGCAAATTTACCTGAACGGTACAGACATTTTGTAGATACTGTTGATGTGATCTATCAAGATATCTCGCAGAGAAATCAGATACAGATATTCAACCTGAATGCTGAAGCATTCCCGGAAGCTTCAGAAGCATTGCTTGTCATAAAGACCAGATCAATCTCTTCCAGATCTGCATCCGCTGCCCTTCTCCGGAGTGCTCTTGCGTCAGTAAAGGGGTTCAAAACTATAGAGACATTCGATCTGAGGCCTTTCGACGATGCTAACTACATGATACACCTGAGGAGAATTTGATCTCCTCGATATTGTTTTTTAGTAGGTAGGGATAACAGCCCGGAATTCCAGCAAAGTGGTTCATTATGCAGATCAGTTTCCTTGAAGGTAAAGGGTTCGTTAGGAAAATGTGCGCAAAGTGCAAGGAGTATTTCTGGACCCTCAATAAGGAAAGAAAAACCTGCGGCGACACTACCTGTGACTCTTACAGTTTCCTGGGGGAGAAGATAACGAACAGGAGGTACGATATCGACGAGATGAGAAGCACTTTCCTGAATTTCTTCAGCAAGGATCATACTCTTTTACAACCATATCCTGTAATACCAAGATGGAGAGAGGACGTTCTCCTGGTCAATGCATCAATATATGATTTCCAGCCTCATGTGACCTCCGGGTTCGTCAAGCCACCGGCAAATCCGATTGTAATGTCGCAGCCCAGCATCAGGATGATTGATATCGACAACGTTGGAGTAACCGGAAGACACCTTACCAGTTTCGAGATGATGTGTCACGACAGCTTCAACTGGAACGGGCATAGTATTTACTGGATCGACGGAACCGTATCCAGGTGTTACGAGTTCCTTACAGAGGCTCTGGGTGTAGCCCCTGTAGAAATAACGTTCAAGGAAGAGCCTTGGAGCGGCGGAGGGAACGCAGGTGAGGCTCTCGAAGTGTGTGTCAGGGGACTTGAGGTTGCGACCCTGGTCTTCATGGATATGCAGATTGATCCTGAAGGAACAGTTGAGATAGAGGGCAATAAGTATTCACGCATGAAAATGCAGATCGTCGACACAGGCTACGGTCTGGAAAGGCTTTCTTGGTTGTCATATGGAACAAGCACGATATACGATTCCCTTTATCCAAAGATAATAAGGTTCCTCGAGGACAAATCTGGCCTGGACAAGATAGATCCGGCAATGATGGCTGCAATTACACAGATCTCTGTTGCCAATCCTGGCTTGATGCCGGGGCAGGTTATAGATAGAATTTATGAGGAAGATGAGAAACTTCGAAAGAACTATTCGAAGGATCAGCTGCTGAAGAGGGCTAGGCAGGCCAGAGCGGTATACACGGTGGCGGATCATTCAAGGTCAATACTATTCATGCTCTCCGATTACGTGATACCTTCAAACGTAAAGGTCGGGTACGTTCTCAGGATACTGATAAGGAGGTCACTCCGCAGTCTTTCGACTCTCGGGCTGGATAATATAATTCCGGAGCTACTCGAAATGCAGTCAAGAAAATTCTCTTCAGTTCTGCATGAGGTACCATGGGATTTCGCCTTCAAGGCTATTTCTGAGGAAACAGAAAAATATTCGACCTCGCTTAAAAACGGAGAGGCGATTATTTCTCGATACATTAAGGCGGGCAAAAAGATTACGGAGAAAGAGATCTCACTCTTCTATGATTCCCATGGCATAGATCCCGAAACTGCTCTGAGGATTGTAGAAGAGCATGGAGGTTCTGTAAATCTACCGCAGAATTTTGACCTCACAAACATTGCCATCCATGAGATCTCAGCTCAAAAGAAGAAAGGCTCCAAAAATGTCCCGGATCTGGAAACCCGCCCACTGTATTACGATGACAAGAACCTTTTCGAATTCACGGGACTTGTGCTGTATTCGAAAGATAAGATGCTGGTGACCAACCAGACTGCTTTCTACCCGGAGGGTGGTGGTCAGCCTTGTGATCTCGGATACTTTGAATATGGAAGCAGGAAAATCACGGTAAACTACGTCGAGAAAAGAGGTAAGACCATTATCCATCATGTGGATGCCGACGTTCCGGAAAATACACGGGTGAAGGGTCACGTAGAACAGCACAGAAGAAGACGCTTAATGCTACATCATTCAGCGACACACCTGCTCCTGGCCATATCTAGAGAGGTGCTTGGCCCTCAAGTCTGGCAGGCAGGAGCGCAGAAGGGCGTAGACGAATCCAGACTTGACATAACCCACTTCTCAAAGCTCACAGATCAAGAGATATCCGCCATAGAGAGAAGATGCCTTGAGGTCATTAAATCAAACACCAGAATTACAGTAAAGAATCTTGACTGGTATAAGGCACTCGACAAGTTCGGCTTTGGTCTGTTCCAGGGAGGAGTACCCCTCGGAGAAAAATTGCGTGTCGTGGAGATAGAAGGAATCGACGCTGAAGGTTGCGGCGGGACGCATCTGGATAATACCTCATCCATCGGAATAATCAAGATTCTGAAAGCAGACAGTGTTCAGGAAGGAATTCAGAGACTCATTTTCTGTGCTGGCGAAGCCGCTCTCGATTATATGCAGAAGTTGCAGACAACCTTGAAAAGGATACAGGTCAACCTGGGCAGCGACCTTGATAATCTGCCGGACGCGTTCGAGAAGTTCAGAAGCAGAACGGTGGCAATCTCCAGAGATCTGGAGGCACTCAGAAAGAAACGGATAAATGAGTGGGTAGAGAAGAGTGAATTGATTCAAGTCGCCGGAAGAAAGATCAGGGTCATTGAATGCGATCCGGATCCTGAAGAGTTTAGTTTGCTCGGAAAAGTGGCTGCAGGAAAGAAGGAAGAGATAACAATCCTGAAAACGGATGGAGATAATAACCACAGATATTCGATTTTTTATCCCGGTGGAGATGCTTCCAGTCTCCTTAAGACATCTGGAAAGAAGCTTAGCCCCTCTGCCTCCAATAAATTCATGGTCAGTTTTCAATCTGATCTTGACCATATAAGGTTAATAAACATGCTTTTCGATAAACGCGGGAAAAGTTGAATGGAAGGTCACTCGGTTAAGGAGATCATCTCTGTAGTTCGCGAGTATGCGAATTTCGAGCTGGAAAACGAAACGGAAGATACAGTCGTTCTACTCCTGGTAGACAGGGAGCAGATGGATGTATCAACGTTCAAAAAAATACTTGATAAGGGAAACAGGCTCGGGTTTAACGTCTTTACCGGTGGCGAGGGCTCAAACAGGATATACATATCCAGAAAAACAACAAAAGGAAAGAACACGCTCTTCTCTTTCAGGTTCAAGGTACTCCTCGCGTCTCTTACTATTATCACTATCTTCTATTCCGGCTACGTATACGAAGGCGCATATTCCGGAATGACCAATCTAGTCTACCTGTTAAGTTACACGACGGTATTTTTCGTATCTCCAGTAATCATCATTCTTTTGTCGAGAGAACTCGGCCGTTATCTTGCATACAAGACTGACGGCCTGAAATACTCGTTCCCGATTTTAATACCTGATCCCATAGGCCTTGGTACTATGGGCTCTATCATAAGCCAATCCTCACCATTTGTGAGCAGACGCTGCATGATCAAATCCGGATTATACCCGTTGATACTCGGTTTCGGGACTTCCACTATCTTTCTGGTTGCCGGCTTCTACTTGATAGGTGGCCCCCCTTTGATACCGCCAGTCAACACCCCTGTGACAAGACTCAGCCTTCCACTAATCTTCTCTTTCATCATATACAGGTTCACGCCAGAAACCGTAGTACTGAGCCTTCTCTCATACGCGGGATGGGTCGGAATCATCATAAATTCATTCAACGCCTTTCCGGCGGGTTACCTTGACGGTGGCCTGATAGCTTCGGCTGTAACTCCAACGCATGCCAGAACCCTGAGTTACGCCTCGATAATAGTCATCGCAGCCCTCTCATTCGTATATCCGTCCTGGTTTATCATCCTGGTTTTCATATTGCTTATAGGAATACAGGGGCCGAATGTTCTCTACACGCTCAACAGGCTGACCACGAAGAGCAAGGTGGCGATACTTGCGGCACTTTTCTTCGTCATCGGTGGGATGGTGCCCATACCTGTGCATATAACACCTGCCAATTTTTCAATGTCCCTTAACCAGAACTCTTACGTCCTGGTAAACGGGACAGCGCAAAACACCTCTGTTAATGTGTATATACATGATGTTTCGAACTCGATAATAGTACCTGCATTTACAATCAATCCCGGGCTGACATTCAGTGTGGATACGAATGTTTCAGATGTCAGCCCTGGTAATTCGGGAATGTATACGCTCCAACTTGATACTTCAGGTCTTAACAATACAGGTTTCTATCACTATTCCATTACCGCATATTCTGGCTCTTCGGAGCAGGTGCAGCAGGTTACGATCCTGGTAGTAAATCTGAGCAGTGAACTGTCCTTCTCGCAGGAGGTACCGTTCAGCTATTCTGGACCATCTGGAAAATTGGTTAATCTCTCTTTTGTCTATAACTCGATAGGTGAAAAGAATATCAGTCTTTTCTCCTTTGTGGAGCAGTCTTACAACTATTCGGTTAAAATAGATAATCTCTCCTTTGACTATACCGGCTCAGTGCAGTTTCTTGATAAATCCTTCACAGCAAGTTCCGGGGTACCGATACAAATATCTCTGCTAGGTAATCAAAGAGTATCCAACTGGTACATAATCGCCATGACTGCTCACTACAACGCTGCGATTGCGGTGATCTCGCTGATATGAAACCGAGAGTAAAGATTGGTTTCTTCATAAACCCGATCGCAGGCTATGGCTTCTATACCAACTCGAAGGATTCGATCGGTCTTACACTGGTTGAAAGGCCCTCTATCTCGACGGAGAGGGCCAAGGTGTTCATTGAGCACCTGGATTTCACAAGAATCTCTGTGATTACTGCTTCCGGCGATATGGGAGAAAATCTTCTGATCGAAAAGAAAGTAAAGATACACTCTCTTTACAAGGTCAAAGATAAGATAACAGACGCAGAAGATTCGATAAACTTCGTGAAGTACGCTATAGAAATGGGTATAGATCTCCTGGTTTTCGCCGGCGGCGACGGCACACTTGTGGATATATTCAGAGAAATTGACGCAAGGATTCCGGTGATAGGCGTTCCATGCGGGCTCAAGATGTACAGCGGTGTATTCGCTGTATCTCCTCAAGCTGCTGCGATAGCAGTCAATTCATTCTCTCCAGAAGCGCCTGATACAAAAGAAGCTGAAGCCCTCGACCTGAAAAAAGGAAAAGTGCATCTTTTTGGTACTGTGCTCACTGTAGCGAGCGGAAATATTGTTTCCAGTGGAAAACTGGAATTCACCCCCGAAGGCATGGACGGGATAGTTGAGTATATCATGGATAACATGCGCGACTCTGCTTTCTATATATTTGGCACGGGGGGAACTTGCAAAATGATTGAGAAAGCGCTCGGATACAATAGCGATCCTCTCTGCATAGACATATTCAAGGGGAAGAAAATGGTCAAGAGTGATGCTTCTGAGTCTGATATGCTTGGTCTTGCCAGGTCCGGTGAGGTTTACCTTATCGTAACGCCCATTGGCGGACAGAATTTCATCTTCGGCCATGGGAACAGGCAGATCACAAGCAGTGTAATCTCCGCAGTTGGAGTGGATAGGATCATGATTATAGCAGACCCGGCAAAATTAAGACATATAGAGATACTTTATTCTGACACAGGTAGCAAATATCCCGATAACTTCGCCCGCGTCATATACGGATACGGCAAGTTTAAGGTGGTCAGGATCGTATCTTAACCGTATACTGCTTACTGTATAAATATCGAAAAAATTTAAGGTTATAAAGGACTACGTGGATAGTATATTAGATGGAGAACGCCGAAAAGCACACCTTTGCTGATCTGTCGAGATTCGTGAGGAGATCGCCCAGGCTTGCTTCATATGTCATACCTGTAATACTATTCCTGACTCTTGATTTTCTCGCATTCAGGGATGCCTTTGCCCTTTTCCTGTATTTCCTTGCTCCGCTGGTTCTTATCGTGAGCATAGATCATGTCTTTGTAAGAATAGCGAAATTCCACTTTCCCTCGAGGAGAATCAATTTTCTGGATTTCGTCTCTTTCTTCATTATAGAGACCTACTTTCTCTTATTCCACTTAATAGTACCATGGATCGCAATCCCGACGGCGGTTGCGATTTCACTCTGTCCGGTTGCACTGATGCGAGCCATGATCTTTTACGTCTACTTCTCAGAGCGGGCAGAACGGTTGGTTCTACCTTCCGTAATGTATTCTCTAGCAGCGCTTGTTTTCATACTACCCTTCAACTTTTCATACTTGCTGATTGCAGACTCAATTGGCTGCGCTTTGATCTTCGCGTTTGGCGGAATTATGTTCGCGTATTACTCAATGAGAAAGTTCAGGAAAGAATTCGGCCTAAACCCGATACGGATACTAAATTTCTTCCTCAATCTGCACTCTACAGATACGCAGGATCTTGGTGACAAGTTTTTCTCAGGCCTGTATGGAAGGAAGAGGAAGGTTCCTGTAAAGGTGGTCAGGATCGAGGATTCCAAGGGTAAAACGAAGGTGCTCCTGATCTTTCCCTACGTGCATCCGGGACCTTTCGGGAATATAGGTACCAGTAATCTACCATACAAACTTCACACCAGGACTCTTGATCTTGCTGAGGAGATGATGGTGTTCCATACATCTACTACGAATAGCAATAATAGTGCCTCTGAAAGCGATGTGGACAAACTCGCTACAGGCGTGAGACAGGCACAATCAAACCTGAAATATCATGCCCAGGCTTCCAGAATAAGAAAGGTGAGAAGCGGAAAAATATCAGTCTCACTCCTCAGAATAGGGGATTTTGGCATTGGGGCTCTGATCCCTGAGAAAGAGAGATTCGATGATGTCAGCCTTACTGAGGGATTGAAGATCACTGAGAAACTTAAGGATGTAGGCGCAAGCGACTTCGCAGTGATAGATGCGCAGAACCATTTTTCGCACGGGGCAAGCGCTCTCGAGGACTGTGAGATACAGTCGAAGACATTGGAACGGGAATTCAGGAGAAATGAACCTAAGTATCCTCTCAGAATTGGTTACTCCCGGATTAATGCAAGTTCACCCGGTTTGGGTCCGATGGGAGTGCAGTGCATCGTTTTTGAACTTGGTGACAAAAATCAGGCCATTGTACTCACAGATTCAAACAACATCAAGGATGAGGTTATGGAACTTGCAACTGAAAAGGTTGCGACAAAAGTTGCCTATATGGACATTTTCACAACCGACAACCACTTCGTAAATCAGAGCACCCTTGACATGAATCCGCTGGGTGAAAGAGACGATAAAGAGCTGATCGCGAACCTGATCGATGAAGCCGTCCAGAAGGCCCTGGATGATGTAGAAGACTGCAGGGCGGGCATGGGCTCTTCCGATGTCGAGGTATCAATGGGTGAAGAGGAGATGTTCCAGAAGCTGCTCACCAATGTGTTCAGATCCCTGAAGAGTGCAAAATACGCTATATTCTTCATTCTCGCCATCACCGTGCTCTCATCATACATGATCTTCGGGGTTATCAGGTAAATATGCCTGATTATGAAGGAAAGAGTCTCCTTATAAGGTCAGGGTTTCCCGATTCCAGAATGAGATCCACAATGCTCAGTGCGGTAACTGACTGAACTACCGGAAGAGCGCGAATAGCAATGCATGGATCGTGTCTCCCCTTTATTTTCAGAACCCCATCTTTCTTAGTTTCAAGATTGACTGTTGATATCTCTTTTCGGATCGAAGAGGTCGGCTTGATTGCAACGTTGAATTCAAGAGGCATACCGTTCGTAATGCCGCCAAGGATACCGCCATTGTTATTCGATTTGGTCCTGAAGTCTGATCCATCAAAAAAGATCTCGTCCCTGACTTCTGAACCTTTCCTCGAAGACATCTCGAACCCCGAGCCGAATTCTATACCTTTGACAGCCGGGATAGAGAACAGTGCATGAGCCAGTTTGCTTTCCACAGAATCGAAAAATGGTTCGCCAAGACCAGCCGGCACTGACATCACCCGTATACTGACAACACCACCGGTGCTATCTCCTTCAGAAATGAGTTTTCTGATAAGCTCCTGTGCCTCCAGGTCCTTTTCATGATCCGGGATTCTGGTCTTGTAGTCATAAGCGGAAAGTGCATGTTCTGCTGCCAGATCAGTTCGCACATTCCCAATTGCACTTAACCAGCCAGCCACTGTGATCCCAGCTTTATCAAGAATATCCATGCAAAGAGAACCAGCTGAGACCAGAGGTGCAGTCATCCGTCCCGAGAGGAACCCTCCTCCCGAATAATTTCTGTACTTTCCATATTTCAGAAAGAGTGTAAGATCTGCATGGCCCGGTCTTGGCATATTGCGAATATCGTCATAGTGACCCGGAATAGCATCTTCATTCTTGATGTTGAAGAAGAGGGGGCTCCCGTCAGTATGCCCTTCAATCAATCCCGATCTGATCTGAACCAGGTCACTCTCCTTTCGTTGTGTAGTCAACTCGTTTACCGAAGGTTTTCTGAGATCCATCCATTTCTGTATTTTCTCAATGTCTACAGAAATGCCTGCAGGTAATCCATCCAGGGTCGCGCCAACCAATTCTCCATGCGAGGAGCCGAATATGGTCAGGATTAGAGTGCTGCCCAACGAGAATGACACTTCGCTTGAATTGAAGGTTGATATATTAACCTGCTCAACCTGCGCGGAAGGTCGCTGTTCATTCCGCCAGTTACACTTCCTCTTTCCCAGTGCTATGTTCAGGATGATAAAGAAACATTCAGCTTTCTATAAGTGTTAACATGCACCACAAGATGTCAACATTCTGTATCAGAAACTATTAATTCCCAGTTTAAATTAAGTGATTGTGGAAAGTTAC
Organism: Thermoplasmataceae archaeon; assembly: GCA_046704325.1. Taxonomy (GTDB): domain Archaea; phylum Thermoplasmatota; class Thermoplasmata; order Thermoplasmatales; family Thermoplasmataceae; genus UBA582. The sequence continues at coordinate 74,856 of JBJKSG010000026.1, read as the reverse complement.
AGTGACGACGTAGACGAATGGGTTGGGAAGCTGAATATCAAGAGCAGTGCAGATGTTCAGATACCCAAGATCCTTTTCGATCAGGTTGTCGGGCAAGACGAGGCAGCACAGGTCGTAAAGAAGGCCGCGGTTCAGAAGCGGCATGTACTCCTGATCGGGGACCCCGGTACTGGCAAGTCTATGCTTGCACAGTCAATGACAGATTTTCTTCCGAAGGAGGAACTGGAGGACATTGTGGTTTTCCCGAATCCAGAGGACAATAACAAACCGAAGATCAAAACATACCCGGCGGGCAGGGGAAAGGAAATCACGAGACAATATCAGATGCGTGCCGAGCGGGAGAAGAGAGATCGTTCCAGAGGGGTTATGTTTCTCATTATCTCCGTCTTTATATTCGGTCTCCTCATATTTGTGTTCACGCGTGATTATATAGTCATATTCATGGCCATAATGGCTGCCGCTTTTCTCTATCTCGCTCTCGCTTTCAATCCAGCTTTCAGAAACGAGAAGGCACTCATACCTAAATTGCTGGTTCAGCACAACGTGAACGAGAAGCCGCCATTCATCGATTCGACAGGTGCTCATAGTGGTGCGCTACTCGGCGACGTAAGGCATGATCCATTCCAGTCCGGAGGGCTTGAAACGCCGGCGCATGACAGAGTAGAAGCCGGAAATATACATAAGGCACACAAGGGTGTCCTCTTCATAGATGAGATGAATCTCCTCAGGTTGGAGAGTCAGCAGGCTCTCCTGACTGCGATGCAGGAGAAGAAATACTCCATTTCAGGGCAGAGCGAAAGAAGTGCAGGTGCAATGGTTCAGACAGAGCCTGTACCATGTGATTTCATTCTTGTCGCTGCTGGCAATCTGGACGCGGTCCAGGCAATACATCCTGCCCTTAGATCAAGGATCAGGGGTTACGGATATGAGGTATACGTTAACAACACTATGGACGATAACGATGAAAACAGAAAAAAAATAGTTCAGGTTATCGCGCAGGAGGTGGCTAAAGACAAGAAGATCCCGCACTTCGATGTATCGGCTATCGGGGAGATAATAAAAGAATCACAGAGACGGTCAGGCAGAAAGGGGAAGCTCTCCTTAAGATTGAGAGAGCTAGGCGGACTTGTCAGAGTAGCTGGCGATATAGCTATCACGGAAAAGCTGCCCATTGTTACAGCGAAGCAGGTGATAGAGGCAAGATCACTGAGCAAGCCACTCGAACAGCAGGTTGCTGACAGATCCATTGAAGTAAGAAAGACGTATAAGACATTTCTCACGGAAGGTTCGCAGGTGGGGAGCGTAAATGGACTTGCGGTAGTTGGGTCAAATTCAGGAATGGCTGATTTTACGGGTGTTGTCATGCCCATAGTTGCAGAGGTCACTCATTCGCAGCGGAAAGGCGGCGGCACTGTCATGGCCACCGGGAATCTAGGAAAGATAGCGAAGGAAGCTGTCACTAACGTCTCCGCAGTAATAAAGAAGATCAGCGGAGCTGATATTTCTGACATGGATGTGCACATACAGTTCATCGGAACATATGACGGCGTCGAAGGCGATTCCGCCAGTATATCTATTGCCACAGCGATCATTTCAGCTATTGAAGCGCTCCCGGTTGATCAGAGTGTCGCCATGACAGGCTCCATCAGCGTACGGGGCACTGTACTACCTGTCGGAGGTGTTGCCGCTAAAGTTGAAGCAGCAATCGATTCAGGATTAAAGAAAGTCCTCGTCCCCTCATCTAACTTCGGTGACATAATACTTGACCAGAACCATAAGGGGAAGATCGAGATAATACCTGTAAGCGACATTAAGGACGTTCTGGAGAATGCCCTGGTTGCGTCAAAGGACAGCAAGACCTTCATCGATAAGGTTACAGCAATCTTCACTCCAAAGACCACAATATCAAAGATTTCGGGTAAAAATGGTCCGGCCCTCACCTGAAATAAAATATTTCAGCATAACCGAGTCACTTGATGCTACAGACCTGGATTTTTTTCGGGTAGCCACTGAGAAAGTAATCGCCTGTGATATTGCATCCGCGATGAGTGAGATGCAGATCCTTGCTGCTTACAATCAGGCGAGTATATTGTATGGGCAGACAGGACGGAGGTACCGGGACCTGCGTTCCCTCTTTATCCTCTTCCTGACAGGCAAAAAACAGATCAAAGAGGCTTCGAAAATAGCGAATCTATCTCCAGAATCTAAAGCATGTTTTCTTATATTCCTGGACATAAAAGTATACGAGAATATCTTCTTGCAAAGCGTTCCCTCGAAAAAGATGCTGCCGATTTTAAGGCCAATCCCTGCAGAAAATCCAGAATACGATGAACCATTCTTCTGGAGAATGAACCAGATCACGCTTCAGATCTGAAATTAATTATTAGGTGTAACTGAATATACTGCTTGAATGAAGACATTTCTAGCTTACCTGGGGCACCTGAATATCGACATAATCTTCAATGTTCCAAAGCTTCTCTCGAGTGGCTCGATTACTGTAGAGAATGAGACACAGGTCTATGGCGGTACCCTCGGCAACTTTGCAATGGTCGCTGCGAAACTTGGTCTGGACTTCCACCCTTATGCAGCTGTCTCATCTGAAACACATTCCAGTTACCTGGAATTGCTCTCTTCAAGGGGTATTGACACCTCTCATGTAAAGGTATTTGACGGAGTTCGAGGACCATTCTGTTACATTGCTTCTGACAGGAATAAACAGCTTGCGTTTATAAACCAGGGGCCGAACAGAGACTGGAAGCCATCTCTTGATAATGGGCTGTTAGATGGTTATGAAATACTGCATTTCTCGACCGGGCCAAGGGAAGAGTATCTTGAGCTTGCCAGGAAGACCGGTGCAAGGATAGTTTTTGACCCGTCACAGGAGGCCCGCCTATATAACGACAGAGAGATGAAAGAATTCCTCTCGCTTGCAGAGATCGTGATGTGCAATGAGCAGGAATACGAGTTAATGTCTCCATCCATGTCCAAAGATACGCCGAAGACTGTGATAAAGACGCTGGGTGCAAGGGGCGTGGAGATAACCAACGAAGGAAGAAAAATCGAGATAAGAGGAAAGAAGGTTGAGAACATCCACGATACAATTGGCGCAGGCGATGCTTTCAGGGCAGGCTTCTACGCAGCTCTTTACAGAGAAAAACGTCTTGAGAAAGCAGTTGAGGCTGGAATATTTACTGCCTCCGCAGCGATTGAGGCACCCATCTTTGATTTCTCCCTAAGATGGGATGACATCGAAAAGCTTCTAGATAAGGCAACATAATGCTGTGAAACCGCTAAAATGCGAGCCGGAGAATTGATTTTAGTAGTCAGGAAAATTATTAAGTATAGCAACGATCAGGCAGGGCGTGTCTGTATACGAATTCGAGGGTAAAAAACCACAGATAGGTTCCAGTTCACATGTTTTTGAAACAGCATCTGTTATTGGAGACGTTATTGTTGGCGATTATGTGTGGATTGGCCCCGGAGCTGTCCTGAGAGGCGACTACGGTACTATAGAAATAGGGGATTATACAGCGATAGAAGACAACTGTGTCGTTCACGCCCGCCCGGGAGAGAAGACCCTGATCCAGGAACATGTAACGATAGGCCATCTTGCAACTATACACACCGCAACGATAAGACCCTGGGCAGTCGTCGGAATGGGTGCAACAGTGTCCGATTACTCAGAAGTCGGCGAATGGGCTGTTGTTGCAGAAGGTGCAGTTGTGAAGTCAAAGTCAAAAGTGCCAGACGAATCCATATTCGCGGGGATTCCCGCTGCGTCGATTGGAAAGATCACAGACGAATTCAGGAAGACATGGACGGAATACAAGGCATATTACAACAATTTCGCCACGAGCTATGAGAAAATAAAGAAGTTGCAATAGATCCCACCATGCGAATTTCTATTTTGTAAGAGAGTAGCAAACATTTTTAAGGCATCACCTGATTTTTTGTTATGAAGAGGAATTTTGATCTTATCGATGCCTCAGTCAGGAACGTTTTTGATTCTAGAGGTACCATGACAGTTGAAGCTACCATAAGATTAGAGGATGGAATCGGAATCTCATCGGCACCATCTGGAGCGAGCACGGGTGAAACAGAGGTAAAGGCATTCCCGGAAGGAGGTGCGAAAGCTTCTCTGGATATCTTTAACAAGAAGGTGAGAAAGGAGCTTCTGGGTTTTAATTCGCTCGATCAACGTTCTTTCGACAGAAAGCTGGAGGAACTGGATGGTACAGGCAACTTCAGTGCAATAGGAGGCAATCTTGCAACCGCACTGTCAATAGCGAATGCAAAGGCGGTTGCCTGCTCACTCGGAATCCCTCTTTATCGGTATGCAGGCGGAAACTTCGCGCATAAACTCCCAAAACCGTTGGGAAATGTCCTTGGAGGTGGTAAACATTCAAAGAACGGAACTACGATTCAGGAATTCTTCGTTTCCACGCAGAGTGAGAGCATGCTGGAGTGTGTTGCGACAAACATAAAGCTTCACAGAAGAGTTGGAGAGATGCTCTCAGAGAAGTTCCCGGACCAGAGCATAGGTGTCGGAGACGAGCGCGCATGGACTTGCAACATCCTCGACAGCGAAGCAGTAGATCTGATGAAGCATGCTGTGAAGGATGTAGAGAATGAAACTAAGTTGAAGATTCTGTACGGTTCAGATCTGGCGGCCACTTCCTTCTATGCAAACGGAAAATATGTCTATAGAGAGGGAATTAAATCGAAGGACGAACAGATAGATTTTGTCACCTCGCTGGTTAAGGAGGATGGTTTTACGATTATAGAAGACCCTCTGGAGGACTCAGATTTTGACGGTTTCTCGGCGATTACGGAAAGGGTTGGCGGCCAATCTATCGTGATAGGTGATGATCTTTACACAACGAATCCTGAACGCGTGAGGAAGGGAATAGAGATGCATTCCACCAACGCTGTCCTGATTAAAGTGAACCAGATCGGAACACTGAGCAAGACCGTTGAGGCAGTAGACCTCGCTAACAGAGCGGGATGGAAAACGGTCATCTCACACAGGAGCGGCGAAACCACTGATGACTTCATTGCCCATCTGGGAGTTGCATTTTCATCGTTGCTGATCAAGTGCGGAACCATAGGCGGAGAGAGGATGGCAAAACTGAATGAACTCATCAGGATACAAGAAGAACTTTGACCCTTTACATTATGGGAACAGGTCTACGCGGTGAGAATAGTTTGCAGAAGATTGTGCTCGATATCGTAGATAGATGTGGGGTAGTATTCCTGGAGACTTATACTTCGGGTCCGAGAAATGAACTCTCCAATGCGATTGAAAGGATCTCCGGAAAGCAGGTAATTCTACTAAGCAGGGAGGAAGTGGAGCACGAGGATAAAATAATTTATGCTGCAAGGAAGGAGGATGTTTCACTTCTCGTTGTTGGAGATGCCCTCACAGCAACGACGCATAATCAGTTGAGGCTCTCTGCACTGGATTCTGGAATCGACGTAACAATAATAGAAGCTCCTTCTATTATCACATCAGCACTCTCGATCCTCGGACTGCAGATATACAAACTTGGCAGGGTTGTATCGCTGCCCTTCGTAACAGAGAAATTCTTCCCCCGGAGCCCATACGACAAGATCACTGAAAACATGGAGCGTGAACTGCACACAATCATACTTCTTGATCTTACGAAATCAGGCTTTATGTCGATTAAAGAGGCATTTGTTATCCTTGAATCTATGAATGAACGGTTCGGAGGACACTTTGATTTTGAAGGCAAGAAGATATGCGTCGTGCATGCCTATGGGACAAAAGATCAGGCACTTTATTACGCAACATTTCCAGATCTTGCAAGAATAAAATACAGCGAGAATCCCTCGACCATTGTGATCCCGGGCAAGCTGGATTTTACAGAATCCGCATTTCTGAAAAAATTCACAGAACCAAGATAACTTGGGGCACGTAAATCATTGGCTGGATTGTTCTGTCGACAAAAAATATAAATTGGTTCGTAAAATTACTTGTCGGCGATTAATATAGAAAAACCCGCAGTACGAAAGGTTGAAACTGACTTACTTATTATTGGTGCAGGCGGATCCGGACTGAGGGCTGCAGTTGAGGCAATCAACAAAAACATCAGCGTTCTGATTGTCTCAAAGTCTCTCTTAGGGAAAGCACATACAGTCATGGCAGAGGGAGGAATTGCTGCATCTCTTGGGAATGTTGACAAGGAGGACAACTGGAAGGTCCACTTCGCAGATACTTACATTGAAGGTGTGAACCTTGGTGACTGGAGGTTGGACGAAAAATTGGCGAAGGAAGCACCGGACAGAGTACTTGAGCTTGAGGAGTTTGGTGCACTCTTTGACCGGAACCCCGAGGGAAAGATCCTGCAGAGGGCATTCGGTGCTCACACATACCGCAGACTCTGCCATGTTGGGGACAAGACCGGTCTCGAACTCATAAGAACGCTCCAGGATAAGATCCTGCACAGCGGTTGTTCCTTCATGGAAGAGATAATGATCACAAAGATATTCTCAGACGGAAAGAGGGTAAAGGGCGCCATTGGAATAGATCTGAAGAAGGGAGATTTCATAGTCATAAATGCAAAGGCAATAATCATCGCCTCTGGTGGACTCGGGCGGTTGTACAAGGTTACCTCAAACTCATGGGAATCAACCGGAGATGGTCTATCTTTAGCTTTCGATGCAGGTGCGGAACTCATGGATCTCGAGATGGTTCAGTTTCACCCTACCGGAATGCTTTGGCCTCCCGCCATCAGAGGGCTCCTCGTAACTGAAGGGGTGAGAGGAGACGGCGGCCTTCTCTATAATTCAAAGGGAGAGCGGTTTATGCTGAGATATTCCCCGGAGAAGAAAGAACTCGATGCGAGGGATGTTGTTGCGAGATCCATATACAGAGAGATCATGGAGGGTCGAGGCACAGAGCATGGTGGAGTTTATCTTGACATTTCATACAAGGGGGCAAAGTTCATACTCGAGAAGCTCCCCTCGATGTATATGCAGTTCAAAGAGTTCTCGGGCGTCGATATCACAAAGGAAAAAATGGAAGTCGCGCCAACCGTGCACTACCATATGGGTGGAATTAGGATAAATCCTGATACAAACCAGACCCTAGTGGATGGTCTATATGCATGCGGAGAAGCTGCTTCCGGAGTGCATGGGGCTAACAGGCTTGGAGGAAATTCCCTGTCCGACCTGCTGGTATTTGGCAAGAGAACGGGAGAGACTGCGTCAGACTACGCAGTGAGCTCAAAGCTGCTACCCATTAGTGATGCCGAGGTTGATGAAGAGCTGACTCGTGTCTTAGCCTTCATTGGCCGGGAGAAGTCGATCAACCCTTACGACGTGTTCGAAAAACTCAGGGAGACCATGTCAACATATGTAGGCATCTGGAGAAATGAGGAAGATCTGAAGAAAGCGCTTTCCGAGATAAGAGACCTTAAAGTTAAGGCCAAGGAAGTTGGAGTGAGTGGATCAACGCAGTTTAATCCGGGCCTCATAACCTGCCTGGAGTTAAACGGGCTTCTCAGAGTTGCAGAAATGCTTGTCACCGCAGCCCTGGAGAGAAGGGAGAGCAGAGGAGCTCATTACAGACAGGATTACCTGGAAACAGATGACGACTGGAGGAAGAACATCATCTTCACCGCAGATCGCGACACATATGCTATGCATACGGAGGCGGTGCCTGAGTTGCCAGCCGAATTAAGGGAAATACTTCCAAAGGGGGCACGTTGACATGGCGGATAACGTTGTAATATCAATCAAGAGATCGAATCCAGAGAAACACGAAGAGGCGCACTTTGTTGACTATGAAGTCCCACTGCAAGAGGGCATGGTAGTCCTGGACGCAGTGCATTACATAGAAAACAATATAGATCCCACTTTGGCGGTTAGATGGAACTGCAAGGCTGCCAGATGCGGATCCTGCTCAGCGGAAATAAATGGATTACCGAGATTAATGTGCAAGACTCGGGTTGACAAGATGGGTTCAAAGATCACTGTGGAACCTATGCGGGCTTATCCGGTTGTCAAGGATCTTGTCACAGATGTATCGCATAACTGGGTGGTAGCGAAGAAGATTCCACCGTTTACTCCCAAAGCGGATCTGCCAAAACCATGGAGAATGCAGACGATCGATGTCACAAGGTCAAAGGAGTTCAGGACTTGCATAGAGTGTTTCCTGTGCCAGGATGTTTGCCACGTGATAAGGGAACACGACTCAGATTATCTTGGCCCGAAACACATAGTAAAGGTTGCTGCGCTTGATATGCATCCTCTGGACGCAATCGACAGAAGAGATTTTCTTCACCAGGAAGGGGGTCTTGGGTACTGTAATATAACAAAATGCTGCCAGAACGTATGCCCTGAAGATATTAAGATCACAGACAACGCCATTATCCCGGAGAAGGAGAGGATAGTGAACGCCTATTACGATCCAATAGGCATTCTTGTCAGAAAGGTCAGGAGGAACAAGAAATGATGGAGAACAGAAAACGATTCAGACTGGGTGGCGAGTTATTTGAACTAAACTGGAGATTATGGGGCTTTGTCCTAATCCTCGTACTATCTGCAGGTGCGCTTTATCTATACCCGGTACCGGTATTTGATGGACTGGTAGATCCGTTCTATTCCCCAACGGTTCTGGTGCTACCATTCATCGCTTTATTCCGTTTATCCTGCTATGCGTACAGGAAGGATTACTACAGACATGTGTTCGATCATCCGCAGAACTGCCTGAATCCCGGGAGACAGGATTCTCCAAAGAGGAAATACAGCGGAGAAACCGGTTTCTTTGTACTCAATAACTTACACAGATACTTCTTCTATATCGGATTCGCATTGCTTCCGTTCTTCTACTACGATTTTGCGTATTCAATGTTCTATACCTCAGGATACTTCATCTTCAGCCTTGGGAGCATAATAATTCTCGTGAATGCACTGCTCCTCACTTTATGGACAATATCATGCCATGCGTTCAGGCATCTGATTGGAGGTTACACGGATTGTTACAGCTGCTACGCTCATGGGGGCGCGAGAAAGAAACTCTACAACGGGCAATCCCGCCTGAATGTTTTCCATGAACAGTTCGCATTCATAAGTCTTCTCTTCGTGGTGGCAGTTGATCTCTACATAAGGGCACTCATAGCAGGATGGCCAGTTGGTCTTACACTCCTGAAGGTTGCGTTCTGAGGTTTTTGAAATGTCTCTTTTATCTAGAATAAAATATCCAATCTTCTTCCTCGGATCGATTCTGATGACTGTCCCGCCAATTGCTTACAAATATTATGCATTCAGCGCGGGCATTGTGACAGATTCTGTCGTTATAGGATTCCTGCTCTTTGCCCTGTCGATTGTTCTCGGGATATCTGCATTTACGCACGAAAAAGGCTAGGGGTTTATTTCGTTTATCGTAAGGATATGATCAATTATCGGCCTTGGTATCTCCAAGAGCGAGGATACTTTCTCCGCGTCCAGGCAATCCATGTAGGCACCGATTATCTTTCTTGAGATTGGGTCCAGGCGCAACCTGTTTATTCTTGAATGTATCCGGGCAAGTATACTATCCTTTCTGCTCAGGAGAGAAACCCGCCTCTCTGTAATCTCCTCTATCTCAGAGTTGACATGCTTTAGCTGTTCGAAGAGTTCTCCTTCAGGGATTTCCGTCAGATCTTCCGTATCATCTGGAAAAATTTCCTTCTTTACAACAGAGAAAAAATTCTTGGAATAATCAATAATTAGCGAAGAGAAGCCGGTCGGCATGTAAAGCTTTTTTCTTGAATTCTCAACATCCTCAACAAGTCGTATCAGGTTTGCTCTCTCTAGAAGGAAGAGATGCTTGTTGATTGCCTGTTGCGAAACGCCAACTAGCCGGCTCAATTCCATAGCATAGGACGAGTCAGAAGTGAGCTCCCTGAGGATCTCCCTCCTGGTTGCGTTTTCTAGCGCGTATATGAGAGCTTCAATCTGTTCGTCCTGCATGATTTCACTCTATAGATACACGTTTGCCGGTTTCGCTTGATGACTTGACTTTGGCGATTGTCACGTCAAGAATTCCATTCACAAACTTCGCCTTGCAGCTCTCTGGCTTAATCTTGAAGTCGAAGTTCACTTCCTTGTGATATTTTCTGGAACCTTCCTTGACTGCCAGTACAATACCGGATTCGAGCACCTTCAGATCAATATTTTCCTTGGAAATGCCAGGAAGTTCGTATGTTATGTATACATTGGAATCATCCTCATTCAGATCTGTAAGAGGCTCTCTGACATCCTGTTCCAACTCCTTCTGCTGCCTGTATCCGTGCATCATCTCAGGCACATTTCCGAATTCCCTGAAAGAAGGCTTTCCATCTGGGCTCTGCCTGTAAGTGAAGCCATATACAAAAGGCCCCTCCACATTCTGCTCCGGATTCTTTCTTATGTTGTTGAAGAATCGCATAAGCCTGTCGTTCATTCTCCTGAAGTCTTCCTCGAAGTCGCCAAACATGCCACCAAAGAAGTCATCGTCCCACTCATCATCTCTTGTTCTCTTTCTTACCATTTCAATCACTTCATTACAACCAATGGTTGTCAACAACTCATTGTTAACCAGTATTTAATCTTTGTTGATCTCATATAATGATGTGTCAGAGAGCCTGAAAAATAAGTGTTTTCATATTACGAGCCCGGGTGACAAAACCGTCCGGCTCTTCAAAATTAGAGGTTAAGAAATTTCGGTTTACATGTCAGGTCAAACCAGTTTATACGGACCTCTCATGATATTTACAAGAAGATGGCTCTGCTTTCTAATGCATGAGAGGGGCAGTGGCTATCTTACGCAGCCGCTCTGTAGAGGGATAAAATGTCGAGAGTAAAGAAGATGGATCTGTTCCTGAAGGATTATGTAAGGGGTCAGCCAAAAGGTAATGGTAAGAAGGAGAGGATCACAAAAACCTCAAAAAAATTCAATCTTACGCTCTGGGAAGCCCAGGGAATATCCACGTTCTACAAACAGGATGATAAGAAGAGGAAGGTATGCACCGGGCTCCCCTGTGCTCTGAAAAGACGGGAAAAGAATATTTCAGTTTCTGGGGCAAATAAAAATGATTCAGAGGCGGTATCATGTCTTGGCTTCTGCGATAAGGCTCCTGTAGTTCAACTCGAGGGGAAATATTACACTGAAGGCGAGGAACTGGAGCCGATAATTGACATCAGCACAATTACGGGTGACAAGATCGAGGAATTTTCAGATTTTCTTTCGAAAGATGGAATTCTTGCAATACACAGGGCACTTTCTGAAAAGAACGTTCTTGAAATAATCGAATCAATGGAAAAGATCAATATGAGAGGATTGGGAGGGGCAGGATTTCCCACTTACCTGAAATGGAAATCAATCCTTGCAGCCCCAACCGAAGGGAGATACTTCGTGATGAATGCCCATGAAGGCGAACCTGGAACTTTCAAGGATCGGGTCATAATGGATACCATGCCCTTTGACGTGATCGAATCCGCTCTTCTCGCATGCGTATATATTGGTGCAGAAACTGGAATAATTGCTCTGAAGCATGAATACAGGAAAGAGGAGTTGAGACTTAAGAACGCATTGAGGACGATAACAGAGCACCTGAAGAGCACAGAGAAAGACAAGAAGATTCCAAACATAGTGATAGAGAGAATACCTGGATACTACGTCACAGGAGAGGAAACTGCCCTCTTCGAGGCTATCGAGGGGAAGAGGAGTGAACCTAGGTTGAGACCTCCCTTCCCCACGGAATCAGGGCTCTATGGAAAGCCAACTCTAATCGACAACGTGGAGACCATGCTACAGGTGCTTCAGATCGCTAGGGACCTATACGCAAAAAGAGAAGCAGGTTTGAAGGAAAAGACTTACTGTCTAACAGGTGATGTCGAGGCCCCGGGTGCATACAGGGTGAATTACGGCATCAAGCTCTCCGATCTCATGAGTGATTACGGGTTTTCTAGTACTGAGGAAGTAAAGGCAATTTTACCCGGTGGTCTGTCTGGAGGCATTCTTCCTGCATCGGCAGTGGATATATCTTTGGATTTCAATTCAGTGGCAAAGGCTGGTGCAGGTCTCGGCACTGGATCAGTGATCGTCCTCTCGAACAAGAGATGCATGGTGGACGCAGTTCACGCAGTGGAATCCTTCTTCATGAATGAGTCATGCGGAAAATGCATCCCCTGCAGACTTGGTACGAAAGAGCTTACTGGCCTACTGGGAAGGCTCAGTGAAGGTGCATGTACCAGGGAAGAGATAACCGACGCAGAGAAGACTGCAACTGCAATGATAACTGGATCCATCTGCGGGCTCGGTCAGGCAGCAGGTCGAATGTATCTGGATGCAGTAAAGCATTTCAAGCACGAAATGGAGTCGCATTCTGATGGAAAATGTCCATCCGGCGTATGCTTTAAGAAGGAGGTTGTCGCATGAGCTTCAAGGTAAAAATAAACGGACTCGAAGTCGATGCAGTTGGTGGCGAATCTATTCTGCAAGCCGCAAACCGGTACGGAATCAGGATACCAACACTCTGCGACTATAAAGACGAACTGAACGGGGTATGCAGATTATGCATGGTTCAGGTGGGCGACAGTAAGAGGCTCACACCATCATGCTCGACCAGGATCACAGATGGAATGCAGGTAAAAACTGAATCTCAGGAGATCTCTGATTACAGGAAATCCCTACTTACAATGATGATGCATTCTCATCCCAAGCATTCCGGGGAAAAGGAATCACTCTGCAAACTTGAAGATTATTTTGCAGAATATTCCGTTCAGAACACAGGCAGATCCGATTCTGCACCACAAAGTATAGACGCTTCGCATCCAGGAATCGAGTTTGATCCTAACCTTTGCATATTGTGCAGGAAGTGTGAGATCGCCTGCGATCTCGACCAGGTGAATGACGTTATTGGTATATCTGGTAGAGGCCAAACCGCGCGCATAAGTTTCGATCTCGACGTACCCATGGGGGAATCCACCTGTGCCAGCTGCGGGACCTGCGTGGATGCATGTCCAACCGGGGCACTATCCCTCAAAGGATGGCAAAAGGCAGAGAGGACCGAAGTCTCCATTTGCCCTTACTGTGCAGTTGGATGCTCTGTCGAATATGGGATTAAGGATGGGAAAATAATCTGGGCCAGGGGCTATGACTCAGGTTCTGTAAACCACGGAAAGCTCTGTGTAAAAGGGAAGTTCGGTTATGAGTTTGAGAACAACTCGGATAGGCTGAAGAAGCCTCTTGTCAGGATCCACAGAGGCGAAAGGGTGCCGTTGTCTGGAAAACCGATATCGGCTGTATTCAGAGAAGCCTCATGGGACGAGGCACTGGATCTTCTCTCCTCTGAAATTAAGAAGTCCTCAGCTAAATATGGAAAGGCGTCGATAGGAGGCATCGCATGCGATAGGGCAACCAATGAGGACGTCTTCGCCTTCCAGAAATTCATGAGAAGTGTTGTGGGTTCAGATAACGTGGATCAATCCGCGACACTCTGCCATTCACCTTCCGCGGCAATGCTATCATATGCAACTGGTGCTGGAGCTTCAACCAATCCGATCCGCGACATAAAGAACGCAAGAACGATTTTGCTTGCAGGGTCTAACGTAGACAGGGCTCATCCTGTACTCTCTTCAGAGATAAAGAGGGCGACAAAGAATGGAGCAACTCTGATCATCGTTGATCCTAGAACACTAGAGATATCTAAGCATGCAACCTTTAACCTGAAGATTCATCCCGGTACGGACACATTCCTCTTTTCCGCAATGGCGAAGTATATCATTGACAACGGTCTTGCTGATCTCGATTTTATACGGGAGAGAACTGAAGATTTTGATGCTTTCAAAAACAATCTGAAAGCATTCAGCATATCGAGGGCAGCAAAGATCACTGGTATTCCTGCTGATACTATCAGAGAAGTCGCAAAGACATACGCTACGCAGAAACCCAGCATGATTTTCTGGACACTGGGAATAACTGAGCATGAAAACGGTTCAGATAATGTATCTTCGCTGGTGAATCTATCACTCCTTACCGGGAACGTCGGGTTTCCAGGAACAGGAGTGAACCCGATAAGAGGGCAGAATAACGTTCAGGGGGGTGCTGACATGGGGGCAGTCGCAGGGAGCCTACCTGGATACCAGGCTTTCTTCGATCCCGCGATAAGAAAGAAGTTCGAAGATAAGTGGGGTGCTCCGCTCCCAGGTTTCCTTGGATGGAAGAGCACTGAGATGATAGAGGCTTCGCAGAAGGGCATGCTGAAGCTTCTCTATATAACAGGAGAGAATTCCGTGAGGTCACACCCAGATTCTGTGCATGTGGTGGAGGCACTGAAGAAACTCGACTTCCTAGCCGTTCAGGACATATTCATGACTGAAACAGCGGAGCTTGCAGACCTCGTTCTTCCGGCGGCATCATCATTTGAGAAGTCAGGAACTTTTACCAACACAGAGAGGAGAGTGCAACTGATACATCCGCTCTTTAATCCACCGGGAGATGCTAAACCAGACTGGGAAATATACAGTCTACTCACTTCTAGATTAGATAGAAATCTGGGTTTCTCAAGCAGTTCAGATATAATGGAGGAGATCTCAACGCTGGTGCCAGCGTATGCAGGGATTTCTCATGAGAGGCTCAAGACGGAGCCCCTGAGCTGGCCGGTAAAGGATAGAGAGTCCAGAGGAACAGCGATTCTACATGAAGGAAAATTCGTAAGAGGCAAAGGCAGATTCAGGCTGGTCGGATGGAGAGAAAAAGATCTCGTCAATACCACCGGATACCCATACAGTCTTATCATCGGGAGGGAAAGGATGCAATATCACACTGCGACAATGACTTCTCGTTCGAATCTGATAAGCAAGATTGATCCCGGACCTCATATTGAGATGAATCCACTCGACATGAAAAGAGAACTCCTTTCAGAGAATGAGATTGCAGAGATATACTCGAAGGACGGAAAAATCCGGGCGCAAATCAGGTCTAACCCTGAGATGCAGCGGGGAGTAATGTTCACAACGTTCCACTATCATGATCTGGCGGCCAACGTTCTAACTCCGCACACGCTTGACCCACCCACCAAAACGCCAGCATTCAAGGATACCCGAGTTGCGATCCGGAAGGTAGGGCAGCTCCAAACAGCATGATCTGTTTCACTCGCTGCTCTCTCTGGTCTCAGGTGCCTTGGCCTGCAATTTCATACCTCGCCTGTGCCTGATGTAAAGATAGACGAGAAGCGCTATGAATGCTCCTCCAGCGATATATGTGAGGATGTCGGAATATGCAAGTATCGCATTCCAAGAGGGGCCCAGTGAGTAGCCAATGTAGATCAGGACTGTGTCCCAGATCGCCATCCCTGTTATCGTGAAGAGAGAGAATTTCCAGACCTTCATTCTACTGAAACCAGCCGGTAACGAAATGAATGTACGGAACACAGGTACGAGACGGGTTCCGAAGACTGCAATCTCTCCATAGCGATCGAACCATCTGTTGACCCTGTCCACTGTATCTTTCCTTATCCCAACTTTTTTTCCGTAACGCTGCACAAATTCAATCCCGCCCTTATCTCCTATGAGATATGCAAGAAGTGCCCCTACAAGATTACCTACCGTCCCAACAAGAAGTAGGATCACATAGGAAGGAATTCCCAGATAACTCGGGAGGTCACCCTCATAGACAAGATATCCGGAAAATGCCATCACTACTTCAGATGGTATTGGAAGCAGCAATCCTTCTAGCATCATCAGGATAAAAATGCCCGGATACTGGATCTGGGTGATTATTGAAGTCATCAAATTGATGACCGTTGTGATTATACTTAGCATTCAGTCCTCTCCAGTAAACGATGAAAAATCTCCAATCATTGCCCTGACCTCTTTTTCCGGGAGAGAGAACTGTCTCCTCCTCAGATCCGATTCGAGGAAAATCAGTTCGGAAAGCTCGTCCGGGTATCCTTCAGCAAAAATAATCTCCTCTATTCTGGCATTAATAATCATCTTGGCGCAAACGACGCATGGATGAGTGGTTACATAAATCTTGCCACCGCCGATATTAGATCCATGCACAGCAGCCTGAATTATTGCATTCTGCTCTGCATGGAGGCCCCTGCAGAGTTCATGTCTCTCCCCGGACTTGATATTCATATCGATTCTGATACACCCTACATCGCTACAGTTCGCAAGTCCGGAGGGTGGTCCGTTGTATCCTGTTGCGATGACATTGTTGTCCTTGACAATAACCGAGCCGACCTTTCTTCTTATGCAGTTGGATCTGGATGCGGCTAGAAACGCCATTCTCATGAAATATTTGTCCCACGAAGGCCGTTCGCTTTGCATCAACTTGGGAGTGATATATGACTTCTAATAAATACTTATCATCAGTTGCATTCGGTATTTAGGTCGTCACTTTAACAGACAGCAAAATGGTATAACTAATATAATACATTATCATAGCGTTTATAAACAGGTGAACCACAAAAAATGGATCTACCAGATCTTGTATCAATCAACGAATCTTTTTACCCGCATGAAGGAGGCGCAGAGAGACGTGCCTTTGAAACCTTAACAAGACTTGCAAAAAAGGGTTTTTCTGTAAAGGTCATCACAAATCCCTTTCCAGATCACACGGAATTGCCGGGAATCGACATTGAATATATCACAGATTTGAAGGAGTCGCAATACTTCAAAAAAGGTTCACGTAAGATATCGGGCGTCAGAAAGTTCGCGTCCAGTGCCAAAGCCAGACTGTCCAAAAATAATGATGGCGATATCTACATGTTTGATGAGTTTCCCCTCCTCCCTGCGCTGAAGGGTGTCTCTGTACTACCGGAAAACAAGCCAAAATTCTTTACATGGCATGAGGTTCTTGGTGACTTCTACAGAAGCAAGGGACTTCTTTGGAAGATGGCGGCTAGATGGGAAAAGAAACTCGCACAGTCATTTAACAACAACATAGCCGTATCGAAAACGGTTGCCAGTATTATTGAGGCGAGCTATAACCCTTCCAATATATCCGTAATAGAGAACGGGGTCAACGTTAAGGAATATCTTTCTAGAAAAGATAGAGAATGGGGGAAAATAATCTACGTCGGTAGGTTGGAGCCCCATAAAAGGGTCGAACAGCTCGTCTCCCAGGTCCTGAAGAGTCCGGAGATAGAATTGGACATAATCGGTTTCGGGAGTCAATACTCAAAGCTAAAGCATCTATGCGACAAGGCGAGTAATATCAAATTATATGGCCATCTGCCCAAGGAGGAAATAGTGGATAGATTGAAGCGTTCATGGCTATTTGCTATGCCTAGCGCTAGAGAGGGATTTTCCATAGCGTCGCTCGAGGCAATGGCAGCTTCTGTTCCAGTCATAACCGTGGACGGTCAGTATAATCTGGCAGCGAATGAGATAATACACGACGGAAAGAATGGCATTATTGCAAAGAACTTCGAAGATATGGGCACGAAGATATCATCTCTCTACAAGGATGAGGATACCTGGTCCAAGCTCAGCAACAATGCATACAATTTCTCTCTAAAATACGACTGGGATGTCATATCAGAGAAACTTTCCAAGACGATATCCTCCTCATGGTAACGAGAGCAAAGATCACTTTCGCGGCAATTATCTTCGCCAGCGCATTCGCAATAAGATCCCTGATCTTTTATGGAATTCCGGTCCCGACAGGAGACGCGGGACAATATGCAACTTTCGTTGCAGAAATATCACTCAATTCAGGTTCTATACCTGCGCTAAACTCATTATATTTTCCTGGCACCCAGTATATCTACCCACCATTGCTTTTCTACGCATCATACCTGATTCAATCCGTCATAGGTATTTTTGATCACAGCATACTCCTACCTTTCTATATCCTGCTGTATCTAACGATAACCATCTCTTCTCTACAGGCTGTTTTCCTTTTCTTCTATTTAGGAAAATTTCAGACTCACGAGGAGAGAATTTTCTCTGCAATAATTCTCATATTCTCTGATATCTCGATTTACGCATTATCGTGGGGAGGTTACCCTTTCCTTCTGGATCTCTTTATCCTCATACTGATTCTCTACTTTCTCGATAAGAGAGAGAACGGGAACAGCTGGATTATATATGCATCTCTATTTTTTGTTATCGATGCCTATTCTCATGACCTGACGTATTTCTATTCGCTTCTTGTTGTAGCAGTCATAATCCTTTTCGATCTGCTCAGAAAAAGGTACAATACAGCCCTGAAGGTTCTCGTCGTACTAGGAGTTGGGATTGCAGCAGGCGCTTCCTGGTGGCTCCCCCGGTTATCCTTCCTACTGAGCGCGTTCAGTGTAACTGGGTCGATCGCTCAGGGACCGGTACTCGAGCTTCCGACTAATACCATTATTCTGCAGGCGGTACCCTTCATGCTCCCAATTATTTTCATGGCCCTGATCGAGCTCTATGCAACTGCAAAACTTCGGAAAATAGAGCCAATTGATACATTTATGCTTGCGTTTTTCTGCACAATCTCCGGATTCTTCTTCGTGAAATCAGATGTCACAATAGTGGGAAGAATGCTCCTCTATTCTTACGAGATGCTCATGATTGTGGTACTTAAGAATCTGAGGATAATCAGAAAATCAGAGATATACAGAAAATCTATTCTTACAGCAAAGAAGAACCTGTTGTTGATAATCGCGGTTTTCCTCCTAGTTCTAGGACCGGTACAATTCTACTTCGGGTCCGCTACCGTCTCATACTATTCTACCGGAGAGTTTACTTACAGCAGCTCACTAATTGAATACGGACAGTCACATTTCAACAACACAACAGTTATTGCACCCGATATTGGAACTTACCTGTCCGCCGCAGATCATGCGCGGGTCATTCTATACTCAGGCTACCTTGTTGGCAGTGTGGAACTTGAACAGAGAAATGCAGCGCTATCAATAATACTTGATTCCGGTAGCCCTGCTGCATTCACAAACATAAGCAAATACAATGTGAGCTATATAGTTGTACCGACCAATATCCTGAACACAAGCTTCGACGGCCACTCAATCACCTTTTCTCCTTCCTTTTACACCTACATAGGGGAATTCGACACATACTCTCTTTTCGAGGTGAGTAAAAATATTCCATGAGGATTAAACGATATTATCTTATGCAAATGCCCCTTTATTCATGAAGTGGAGGATCGTTTACGTCCAGACTGAATGATTATTACCGAAAGTTCCAAAAGAGCGTCCTTTCCAGTCAGGCCGGGATGTGGGTGGCAATCGGTGCGCTCATCGGTGTCGGTGCGGGAGTAGGAGCAATCATACTGTACGATCTGATCCGCCTTTTCACCTATCTCTTTCTCACGCTAATAACAGGATTCACTCCTCCGCTACCGGTTGGAGAAGGGGGAACATTAACATACACAATTGCAAACTACAACATGTATCTCATTCCCGTTTCTACTACGCTCGGAGGATTTCTCTCCGGATACATGGTTTACAAACTTGCACCTGGTTCTGATCGACTCGGAATAAACGCTGCCATTCATGCGTTTCACAATCTTACCTACAGGATAAGATACCGCACCCCTGCTGTGAAGCTCGCAGCTTCTGCAGTATCGATCGGATCAGGTGGGAGTGCAGGACGAGACGGCCCGGTTGCACTGATTACCGCTGTCTTCGGTTCTCTCATCGCGGATTTTTTCCATCTCGACGATCACGACCGCCGCATAGTTCTGGCATCAGGCATAGGTGCAGGGATCGGCTCAATCTTCATGGCCCCGATTGGCGGAGCAATAATGAGTACCGAGATACTGTATAAGAGGGACTTTGAGGTTGAGGCCCTGATTCCAGCAATGACTGCATCGCTGGTCGGATACGGGATATTCGGACTGCAATTTCATTACAACACTCTATTCGAGACTTTCTCGATCCAGTTTGTTTTCATAAACATTGCATCAATAATCGCATTCGCAACTATCGGGTTGTTGGCCGGTCTTGGCTCCAGGTTTTTCATATGGGTTTTTGACCTGACACACATCCTTTTTCTGAAGATGAGAAGATTACCACCTTATATCTTGCCAGCGATTGGCGGCCTTCTTGTCGGCATGATTGGAATGTTCTTTCCTGAGGTACTAGGGCTTGGATATGGCTGGGTGCAGCTGATTCTAAACTCAAACGGCGCACCTGCATTTCTGAGCACTCTGGGCCTGATACCCATCTATGTGCTTGGAATTCTCTTCTTTGCAAAGATCTTAGCGACATCTTTCACAATCAATTCAGGAGAACCTGGCGGAGTATTTGCACCGAGCCTTGTGACTGGCGCATTCATGGGTACGATTCTAGCTGTCATGCTTCACAGCGTATTCCCTTACGTGAGCGTAGCAGAGATGGTGGTGGTCACAATGATAGCGCTATTCGCAAGCTCGGCCAAGACCCCAGTTTCTATGATTATAATGGGTACAGAAATGGCAGGAGGGCAACACCTCTTTCTTCCACTGATAATATCCGTTACGATAGCGTATCTGGTTTCTGGAACCAAGTCAACGATATATGACGCACAGGTCATGAACAGGTTCCACTCCGCGGCACATCTTTTTGAGTACGATTCCGCTCTGATAGATCAAATGAAGGTCTCAGATGCGATGCGTACCAGTTATATCACCGCGGATCCCGGCGAATCTATCAGGGAAGTATCAACCAGCATGCGCAGAGAGAGGCAGAAGGGTGTTGTAATCCTGTCAGGTAGTGATATCTCGGGATATGTTACTCAGGCAAGCATCAGCACCAAATTGAAGTCGGTGAAGGACCCTATTTCTTCAATGATCGCTGGAAAAGTGAAAACTATCAGAAGCGATGCGCCTCTCCAGGAAGCGATTGATGATCTTCCCGAAGATCCGGAGGAGAATATAATTGTTGAAGATCCCCAGACCGGTGACATAGTTGGAACCGTCGGGTTCCAGGAAATTGCGCAGTCATATGAGAATGCATTTAGAAAGGAGAAACTTCTCTCAATGCAGGGGATTAGGAAAAAGACTAACTGATGCGCCGTATGGGCTTACGATAGCTAACCTTAAAGCGGAGAATACGAAACGGGTAACGTCAGCCTGATCGATGAAAAGTCGAAAAGCAAAAGACTCTTCTCCAAACACTGGAAACTCCCACTTGTTGTGCTCATGGTTTATCTCTCTACGTTCACTGGAATGATCTTATACGGCCAGTGGTTGGGGCGGCATTTCCAATACTTAAGCCATCAACATCTAAACTTTATCTTCATTGCTAATGGACCTATGGCACTCTTCTTCGTCTCTATAGCTTATGCATTAATAGGTATCAGAAGTAACACATTATAGCAGTTGGGCATATTCGCAATCGCAGTAGTCTGGTCCCTCTTGTATGAAGACTTATGGCTAATACCACCTGCTGTTTCAGTTCTTGTACTTCACAACCAAATGATGAGCGACTTTAGGGATTACAGAAGAAAACTCTGCTTCCGGTCAGAGGCCCAGCAACTGAAAAAATCAGAGTTTATTGTTAATTTGCGAAATACTTTAGGTTACCGGATAACCTGTTAGGATTTTTGAGGAATTACTTGGATAATTTCAAGTGAAGGAAAATATTTCACGGGAAACTACACAAACAAGTTTATACTAATTGAGTGGGCTCGACCGGATTCGAACCGGTGACCACCGCCTTGTAAGGGCGGTATCATAACCACTAGACTACGAGCCCTTCGCAGCCGGAGGAGATAGCTTCTGCGATATATTTAATTTCTTTTTACTCCCTTAAGTTCGGATTGCTGGATCTGGTGACTTTGGAATGATTTACATGTATGCGGAAAGAAATAATAAACGGTAAAATTTAAACCAAATTTCTAATAACATGTCCTATGCCTGAGGATGAACCGACAGACAAAACTAGAAGAACTTTTTTGAAGGCAATGATAGTTCTTTCGGCAGGTGCGGCTGTCGTTGGTGTGCTAAAAGGCGGGCTCACAAACATATTTGCCCCTGCGGTTGGAGAGACATCTTTTCCAAGTCTACAACTCGTCGACACAACAGGCAAACCAATAATTGCCGATAATGTTCCGGTTAGCACCAGCGTACCATTTCTCTTTGATTATCCATTGACGGGTGAACCAAATTTCCTCCTCAACCTTGGAAAGAGCATACAGTCATCGACTGTATCGATACCAGCAACTGGCGCCACATATCAGTCTCCCCCAGGAGTGGGACCGAATAACAATATAGTTGCATTCAGTGCGATTTGCCAGCACCTGGGTTGCACCCCTCCAGAGATACATTACTATCCTCCCGGGACAAGCATAGTTGGGACTTCATTTACTGGTAACTCAAATCCGGGCTTTGTGCACTGTGCATGTCATGGCAGCACTTATGATCCCATGATTGGAGCCGCTGTAAAGACCGGACCGACTACCCATCCGCTTCCTCCTGTTACACTATTATACAACAGCGATAAGACTCTCTCTGCGATCGGGATGCCAAAGGGATCGCCAGTTATATATGCACATGTTACTGATCTGACTGGAGGGACTCCAATCAGTGGGACCAAGACGCAGGCTGCATATCTCGGATTATAGGTGAATAAATGGCAAAATCATTGACAGATAAACTATCGGAAACTGCTTCCAACTCCATGAAAAAGGTTACAGACCTGGTGGGCGTTGAGGGCCTCCACATACACGAGCTACCACTGAAACGGGTCCCTTCTTACATGCGATCCAAAGGTGGAATCTGGTACTGGACCGGTGCATTGATCTCAATGGCTTTCGTCTATCAGGTCATTACCGGACTTATCCTCCTGCTGTATTACACGCCTGCCACAGCCTATACTGGTACAGAATATCTGATCAACAGTGTGCCGTATGGCGCCCTTATACTTTCAACTCATCTTTATGGTGCATACGCCATGATAGTGCTGATTTACGTGCATTTGTTCAGAAACTACTTTTCAGCATCATATAAGAAGCCAAGACAGCTTCAGTGGATTCTGGGAGTTGTTCTCCTGGGGCTGACGCTTGGCGTTGCATACTTCGGTTATTCAATGACTGGGGATCAGCTTTCAATAGATGCGACAGACGTTGGAAGAGGAATTTCTCTCTCGATACCAGTTCTCGGTAACTATCTTGAGACAGTGGTTTTCGGAAACGGAACAGCAACCGATCTCTTTGTCAGGATGCTAAGCTGGCACATTATATTCACAGCGCTCATTGGCCTGTTTTTCGGACTGCATTTCTGGCTCGCCGAAGCGAACACTATTATGCCAAGTGCCAAGGATACTAACCACAGGTTCCCTGCGGTTGACAAGGAAAAGCCCGAATACAGGGCCTGGTATCCTTACAACTTCGCGTTTATGACACAACTCGCTTTCTTTTCGTTTGGTTTCATTATACTGATACCTTCGATTCTCGCTCTCATACCAAACGTTCCAGTACTCTTTTCTCCGTTCCCGATATCCCCTGCTCAGATTCCACTGGTGCAGAGCGGAGCGATTCCTGCGTATCCACCTTGGTTCCTCCTCTTCCTTTACAAGGCTGTTGACTTCAACATCCTGCCTTACGAATATGGACCGATCCACATGTTCGCTCCATTCTTCCTTCTGTCAATCCTGTTTGGCATTCTACCTGCGCTCTACCTCCTGGTTCTGCCATTCCTTGATACAACAAATGACAGGCATCCGCTTGCGAGACCCATAATAACATCGATCGGGATCCTCATGCTGGTATATCTTGCAATACTGTCCCTATGGGGCGCTCTGACCCCGGGCATTGCGATTTCAATGATGACCGTATCCGTTGTATTTGGTGTTCCTCTTGTGCTGGTATTCGGAGGGGTATTCTTCTTGAGCTGGGAATACAAGAATGGGCGCTTCAAGGTCACTCCTAACAAACTTATGACATCTTACGTCGCCTTCATCCTGATCTTCGTCTCTATGCTCATACTGTTCTCAAAAACAGTTGCAGCTTTCATGGGAGCACCTAACGGATTGAACCTTGCATCTGCAGTTCTGGCGGGAAGTGCCACAGGTTTCGTCGCCGTAGGAGTTATGAAGAGTTCTGATTTTACCACTAAACTGGAGAAGCAGAACGCCGGCCATAAACATACTATTGGGATAGGCAAGAACGCAGCCTCTGCAATCATTGTAATCCTTGTGATAGCTGCAATAGCAATTTCATACATCATGTTCACTCTGAATCCAATCACGCAGGCAATGGAGTTCGGAGTTGGCCTTGGCATAGTGTTTATTCTTGCAGGGTTTGTTCTCCGTCTTTACAGACTGGTAGAATACGATGAGTAATGACATCCGGACTAGAGGTTACAAAGACGTCTCTTTCTGGAATGAGGAGCACATTGGCCTCATAGTAATAAGATGCGACAGCCATGGAAATTCCAGGCAGTCTCTTGCAAAAGAACTGCTCGAGGTGGTGGGCATTGCCTACATGGACGAAGAGGTAAAATGCATAGCCTTCACAGGCGTCAACGACAACTTTTTGAACGAGATCATGTTAGAAGAAAGAAGGGGAGCTGCGAGGGAATTCTTTGATTATCTGCACACTCTTGTAAGAACAATTTATTCCATCAGGAAGCCCATTTTTTCTGTGATCAACGGATCGGCTATAAATATAGGATATGAGCTCGCCCTCCTATCCGATATTTCAATAGCATCACGGGGTGTTCCTGTAGGTTTTACTCCCGGGTACACCTTCGTCTCTCTTGGCTCTCTCACATCGTTGAGATATGGGGTGAGAGGCATTGAAAAAGCAGAGGCGGGGAGAAATGTAGATATCGTGCTGGAGAAGGACAACTTCCTGGATGATGCTAAGAAGACCATACTCAGCCTTTCGGATCAGAGATATGACATGACTAGAAAGGCCAAGCTAAGAGGCTATGAGGATACCCTTTTCTACGAGAAAGATGAATACATGCGCGTCAGAATGGGCTTAATAGACAAGAATTATGATACCAACAAGGACAGCAATAAGCGCTGAAACCAGGTTAACCGCACCTTTCGACATCTTCCCTTTTCTCTCAAGTGTGGCTCCCAGGAGACTGTCGACAAGATTACCCATGAATCCAAGGGAAGATACTAGAATAACATGATCAAGACGGAAGGAATCATAAGCAAGATATGTGAATGATATCCCGATAATCACTGCCCCGAGAACCGCTGCAACTGTTCCGGTCAAAGAGATCCCTCCATTAGTTCCAGGTGCCACCCTCTTTAAGGTGGTTATCAGCCTGGTCTTAGAATCGATTGCACCTATCTCGGACGCGAATGTATCTGAATTTGTCACAGCGAAGGAAATTGCAAAAAGCTCGAAAAAATTGAATCCGGCGATGTTAAAGTTGACGTTTGCCGCGCTCGCTATGGCGATGGCAACGCCGATCAGACCAGCATAGACAACATTCGAAACACCGCGCTCTCCGGCACGTCCTTCCTGAGCAGCGAGCTCTCTTTTCCTGGAAAACCAGGCACGAGTTGCGATGAATGAACCTATCGCAAAGATCAACATCAGGAAGAGCCACTCTATGTCGGTTGAGAAGACAATGACTCCACCAATAGCTGCAGCCGCAATGCCACCCTTAAGGTCGAATATCTTAAAAAGCTGAGATAATATTAGTAGAAGAGCTAAAATTAAGAGAATCTCTAGTATGTAGACATAACTGTATATATTATTACCATCCTCTGTCCTGCAGTCTCATCTCTTTTGGCAGCTGTTCCACATCGAGACCAGGCATTCCAGATAGACCCTCTGACACAGTGCCGATTATCTGATAATCTTCATAGTTTTCGACTGCCTCAACAACGGCCTTGGCCATTTCCGGTGGGTCCTGAGACTTGAAGATCCCACTTCCGACGAAGACTCCGTCTGCACCAAGTTTCATCATAAGAGCACCGTCTGCTGGAGTTGCCACTCCTCCTGCAGCGAAATTAACTACCGGGAGTCGCCCCTGTTTCTTGATCTGCTCAAGCACCTGGAGGAGCTCTGCCTCAATCTGCTTGCCGCTCTTCCCGTAATAGATGTCCTCATCTCCGAGGCCTTTTGCATCACCGTAGAACTGGGTCGAGATATCACTCCTGATGATACGGTAGCTGTTGGCCATCTGGGTGGCGACCTTCTTCATCTCGTCTCCGCCAAGTGTCCTGAGGACTTTTACTCCTTCACTCATAACGCGCATGTGTCTCACCGCTTCTATTATATTACCAGTGCCTGCTTCTCCTTTAGTACGGATCATGGCTGCTCCCTCGAAGATCCGCCTTACCGCTTCGCCAAGATTTCTGGCGCCACATACCACAGGTATGTTCAGTTCCTTCTTGTTAAGGTGGAAATACGGGTCTGCTGGTGTGAGCACTTCACTTTCATCGAGCATATCGACGCCAAGGGCTGCGAGTGTATGCGCCTCTGAGATATGTCCGATCCTGACCTTTGCCATCACAGGGATACTTACGGCATCCATTATCTCTTTGATCCTGTTTGGGTCCGCCATTCTGGCGACTCCTCCAGCAGCTCTAATATCTGCAGGAACGCGCTCAAGTGCCATGACCGCAACTGCTCCGGCTGCTTCTGCTACTCTAGCCTGTTCTACAGTGGTGACGTCCATGACGACACCCCCCTTAGTCATCTTGGCGAATCCCCTCTTCAGCAGGTCTTCTCCAAGTCTTAAATCTGATACTACAGGTGCCATAGGAGCAAGTATATCGCCTGCATATAAATAGATATACAGATTGGACAAAAATCGCGCATATGTAGCGACTTGTATCTGCGTAGAAATCGATATTTCACGAAATTCACAATATACGCAATACGGAAAATGCTTTATTTTTCATTGCGATATTTTAAGCTAAATGGATCCGCTTTCAATATTGCTATCGTTTCTTTCCGTTGTGATCGCGGGTTTCTTTGCTGGGCTTCTAGGTTCCCTGACAGGTCTTGGAGGTGGAACCGTCCTTGTACCTGTACTCACCCTTTTTCTCGGGATACCGCTAGTTTTTGCCACTGGAGCTTCACTGATATCCACTATTGCAACTTCAGCCGGATCAGCCTCATCATACACGAAAAGCAAGATTGCGAATATTCGGGTTGCAATAGGACTGGAAGTCGCCACAACTACGGGTGCAATTCTGGGGAGTCTTGTGTTGATATATCTTCACAGCACCGGGTACTTATGGACCATATACATTGTATTCGGGCTCGTCCTTCTCGTTTCACTGCTTCCGACAATAAGCAGGGCCAACAGAGAGCTCCCAAAATATATGCCACCTGACTGGTCCACCTCATTCTTTGGTCTGGCTGGTAAATATTATGACGCGAGAATGAAAAAGGAGATCGATTATTTTGGAGTGAGATGGATTCTAAGTGAGATAATCATGTTCTTCGCAGGCTTTGTTTCCGGTCTTTTAGGGATCGGAAGTGGTGCCATGAAAGTTCTCGGTATGGATTGGGCAATGAATCTTCCAATGAAGGTCACAACAACAAGCAGCAACTTTATGATAGGAATAACAGCAGCAACCGGGAGTTCGATATACTGGTTTGCCGGATATATACAGCCTTTCCTGGCAGCTGCGACTGCTCTGGGCGTCCTTGGAGGAGCTTATCTTGGCACAAAACTCCTCGTCCGTATCACCAACGTCAGAATCAGGTGGATCTTCTTCTGGGTGCTTGGATTCCTTGGCGTAGACATGATATTCAACGGTGTTGTAAGAGAACAGGGACAGCCACCGACGGGATTGCTTGCGTACATTGGGCTCGGCACTTCTGTTATATTCTCGGTGGTTCTTCTGATCCTGCTTTACCTGAGAACGAGGAGGGCCCCGCGTCATGTATGATCAGAGCACCGTGACAAGTTACATTCTCAGGACTGGGGTTTACGTTAGCCTAATAATGCTCGTAGCCGGTGTCTTTCTACTATTCGTAAGAGGTGGTGGGGACAGTTACACCTTGCAGCAGATAGCATCATTCAATGCGGAATCGAATGTGAATTCAAAGATTCTGTTCCCATCAGATTTCTTCTCAGGATTGGTCAGTCTAGATGGCCTATATTATATTTCAGTAGCACTCTGGGTGCTAATCTTCACACCGGTCACTGTACTGATAGATGCACTGATCACATATATACACCAGAAGAACAGGTTGTATGTTATCCTGAACTCCATTGTCCTCTTCAACCTGCTGATTGCGATATTCCTAGTGCCCAGGTTCATTGGTTGAACCTAGATTGCTTAGCCGGGTAAGGATAGAATTTTTCACACCTGAATAGATTATTATCCCTCATTTCAATCAAGTTGCTGATGGGTAGAGTATTGATAGAGACAAATAAGGGGAACTTTGAGATTGATCTTTTTGAGAAGGAGATGCCGACCACCGCCGGCAATTTCAGAAAACTCGTGGAATCAGGATTCTACAACGGAGTAATTTTCCATAGGGTGATAGGTAACTTCATGATTCAGGGCGGGGATCCGACTGGTTCCGGAATGGGAGGTCCTGGTTATACAATAAAGGATGAATTCTCATCTGGAAACAGGAACAGCAGGGGAACCATATCTATGGCAAACGCCGGTCCAAACACTGGAGGGAGCCAGTTCTTTATCAACGTCGTGGACAACAACTACCTTGACGGAAAACATCCAGTCTTCGGTAAGGTAGTCAGTGGCATGGATATTGTGGATGCGATTAGCAAATCTAAGACGGATTCTTCTGATCGGCCGGTGGAGAAGATTGCAATTATTAAGGCAAGCTTCCTTTGACCTGACTATCAAGAGCAATTCAAAGGAGATCTGATACAATTGGAGAACAGCAACGTTGTCGTGACAGGTGGAGCTGGTTTTATCGGCAGCAACCTTGTCGAAGTATTATCTAAAAACAACCGTGTATCAGTAGTAGATAATCTCCATACCGGATCCTTTGGAAACCTGAAGAACGGAAACAAGGGAAACGTAAAGCTTATCGAATCGGATGCAAGGAAGTTAGATTCCCTAAACGAGAAGATAGAATGCATATTTCATTTGGGCTTTTACTCCGCCTCTCCTATGTACAGGGAGAATCCGCACCTTGTATCGGAGGTGATAGACGGAATGATTTCAGTATTGGAGACTGCAAGGAAGAATGACTGCAGCGTCGTCTTCTCATCAACTTCATCTATCTACAATGGAGTTCAACCACCTCACAGGGAAGACATAATACCTGGGGTGACAGATTTCTACACTGAGGGGAGGATATCTGCTGAGAGAATGTCTCAGCTTTATTCAGATCTCTATGGACTTAACATATCCGCAATGCGCTTTTTTTCTGTCTACGGCTACCATGAAGACTCGAAAGGCGGGTATGCCAATCTCGCTACACAATTCATGAAGAATATCATGAAGGATGAGAGTCCGGTGATATATGGCAACGGTGAACAGAGAAGAGACTTTGTCTTTGTAACAGATGTTGTTGAAGCTCTTCTGAAGGCTGTGGATTCCAATAATTTCGAAGTATACAATGTGGGCTTTGGAAAGAACTATTCGCTCAATGAACTCGTTTCTAAAATTAATCTTATCCTGAACAAGAAAGTTAAGGCAAAATATATCGAAATGCCTGTGAAGAACTATGTTATGGAAACTTTAGCTGATCCATCCAAGGCGAGAGATAAACTTGGCTTCAAAGCAAAGGTCACACTCGACGAAGGGCTGCGATTACTGTCCAAATATTACGGGTCATCATGATCAACAGCTCCATGTTCATGGCGAGGGCTCCTCTCAGGATAACGTTTGTGGGAGGAGGCACTGACCTTCCAGAATATTATCGGGAGAATGGCCCTGGAATATGCGTCTCCGCAGCCATTGATAAGTATATCTATGTACTCGTAAACAAGAAATTCGATTCGCAAATCAGAGTGAGCTATTCAAGGACGGAGATAGTTGACGGAGTTGACAAGATAATGCACCCCTCTGTCAGGGAGGCTCTCAGATATCTTGACATAAAGGGAGGCATTGAGATTGTAAGCATTTCTGATATACCGTCTCAGGGTACCGGTCTTGGATCGAGCAGCAGCTTTCTTGTGAGTCTTCTGAACGCCTTGCATGCGTACATAGGTGAATTTGCATCTGCCCCTACACTTGCTCAGGAAGCAGTGAAGATCGAAAGAGAGATCCTAAGGGAACCTGGCGGGAAGCAGGATCAATATATAGCTGCCTTTGGTGGCCTCAGGATGTTTCGTTTCTTAAGAGATGAGACTGTAGATGCAATACCTGTTATATTGAAGCAAGACAATCTAAGAGCCCTGCAGGATAGCCTCCTCCTACTTTACACAGGAAAGACAAGGGCATCTACCGGAATACACAGGAATCAGGGTGCAACAATGAAGAGTAAGATCCGACAATATGACGAAATGAAAAGACTTGCAGATGCCTTCCCCGAAACTCTCAACTCCGGTGACTTGACAGAGATTGGGCGTATCATGGACACAAACTGGAAAATTAAATCAGGATTGGCGGATGGTATTTCTAATGAACATATCCTCTCGCTTTATCAGAGGGCCATGAGCGCAGGAGCATATGGAGGCAAACTTGTTGGAGCTGGAGGTGGAGGTTTTCTTCTACTGGTGGTCGATCCTGACAAGCGGGAGAATGTCTGTAAGGCATTACCGGAGCTCAGGGAAGTGAAGTTTAAAATGGACTTCAGCGGTTCCAACATCATCTATGTTGGCGATTAACTTCGAATGGCTTTTTTAGTAGCGCTATCGAAAGATTTTGCATGGACCGACACTGTGAGGACCTTCCTTTGGTCTTGAAACCGCCTTAAGCATCTTGAAATAAACTATCTTCCATATTACCAAACGGGTTTTGCTTCAACCCGTATTTACGGCACAATCTGTGATTTCAGGCTTCTCCAATGTAGGAATACTTTTGAAAACTTTATTGGTCAATTGCCCGCCCTTGAATTATAATAAAGTTCGTGTTTTGCAGCTATTGTGATACTTCATTATAAAGAAATTGCTAGAAAAATATTTATTAATAAGCATTGACATTAGGTATTGCAATTTAGGTGTTAAAATGGTTCGAAAGAAAAGCACTCTAGTGATCTTCGCGGCCATAGCGCTGGTAGCCATAATGATTTTGTCCGGCCTATCCGTGTTGAGCTTGTATAACTCACAGAACTCCACTGCTAACAGAGCCACTACCCCTGCAGGGTCTTCCCAGCTGGGGTTAAGTGCGGGTCCGTCAGCTCCAACTGCATGGACTTATCCGACTAATACGTACGGAGAGCCTGGATATACCAATGGAACTTATAAGGTAGGAGTCACAATTGACCCTGCGCATCTTAATATTTTCCAGCAGAGCACTGTATGTGACTTCTTAATGAGCGATGAGATTTACGATAACCTGTACAACCAACTGCCAAACGGCACGTTTGTTCCTTGGCTCGCTACCTCTTACACACAGGCTAACACGAGCGGTTTGACAAATCACACCACATTTGACCCGTTAACTGGCGCTTGGACTATGTATAATTTGACATATACAGTTAACCTCAGATCTGGCGTTCAGTGGACAGACTGGACAGCGGCAAATGCATCTGCTACGTACACATACTCAAACACAAGCGTAGGCACGAGTGCAACTGGCAAGGCCTATAATGTGACATACACCAGCTTTTCAACCACAACGATGAAGACTTATTATGTGCAGTCAGCAGATGTAATTCTATCATGGCTGATGATGAGCCAGTCCACTGACTTCAATACAGCATATCAGAATGTTGTGAACATAATCCCCCTGAACAACCTCACGGTCGAATTTATGCTGAGTGGAATTTCAACCACCTTCACAGATGCGACAATTGTCACCCCGATATTGCCTTACCACATATGGCAACCGCATTCACAGGCCGATATCGCTGGAATATGGAACTACAACAGTTCCCAGGGTTCACACAACGGTTACAATAACTGGAACCTGAGCTACAACGCCAAGACTGGCTACGCTCCTGGACTCGTTGGAACCGGCCCATACAGAATGGTTGCGGGATCTGGCGGTCCATCTGGTGTGTTCATTGCTGGGCAGGGATACACACTGTATGTTAACCCCACATACTTCATTCAGTACACTACATCAACGACATACCCTGGTTCTGCTGCTAACGGCACGTCATGGTACAATAACGCAACAGTATGGAGGCAATTCACTCCAAAGGTATATGCGGATCAGTACGTAGATTATTCGACCGTGTCTGCAACTGTCACGGCAATGTCTGAGGGCTTGATTGATAACATAGAGTTGGGCGTACCGCCGAGCTTTATACCTGTGATCAAGACCTTTGACTATACTTACATCTTCGAACAGCCACAGAGCGGATACGGATATCAGCAGTTGAATTCATTCGCTAGCAACGCGCCATTCAACATAACTGCTTTCAGACAGGCAATAAACTATGCAACCAATAAAGCATATCTGGCGACTGTTGTGGATTCAGGATTCGTTATCACGGGAATAGGTCAGACTCCTCTGGGACCAACCGATCCACTCTGGAGAAATGCCTCTACCAATTCGTACTTCTATAATCCATCACTGGCAGAGAGCATGATAGGTGGTATCCCCGGAATGACAAACAACAGCGGTCAGTGGTACTATAACGGAAACCCTGTAACTGCAGATATACAGATTACAAGCTCTGGACCAAACCCACTTGGCGTAGCGGGTGCCCTTGTCGTAGCACAGGAATGGGCTGCGATAGGTATACCAACCACTGTTACGCAGGAATCCTTTGCGACAGTTGTAACTAACCTTTGTGTCTACAACTATAACGTGATAAATCTTGGTCTGGACTTGGGTTCTGGAGATCCTACGCAGTCATTCCTTGCCCTGTATAACTACAATTTCGGATATGGGTCAGGATTCTGGCTCGGCCCCTGGTCAAGCCTTAATTTCGGTGGGGTTCAGATGACGGGAGCACAGGTCAACAATACCCTGAACAATCTTACAATAGAAATGACAAACAATCCTAACCTCGTTCAGAGAATCGCAATATCAAACGAGATACAGGGAATTGGCGTGGACGAATCTACAATCATAAACTTCGGCTATGGTGTAAGTGTCCTTCCGTATTACAACGCTGAATTCACAAACATATCTGAGATCAGTATACCATACACAGCATACATGTTCTGGCAGCTGATGACAGTGCACAAGGGAACGACGACTGTGGTCAAGACCACATCGCAATACCTGGTCTCTGTTGCGCTGAACTCTGAGATATACTATCCAGGGCAATCTGGCACTGCAACCATTACAGTCAAATCCAATTTGACGAATGCAGTGGTGTCTGGTGCTACAGTCCAGATAGGTATGACTTCAGGTGCTGCTCTTAACGTATCAAACACAATCGGCACAACCAACTCAAATGGTGTTTATTCGTTTAACTTCGTGGTACCAACGCATACTACCCTAGTTTATGCGGCCGGGTACATGGGTCTCTTTAACGTCACAGTGGTTGCATACGACCCCGCTAACCAGTCAGTAAAAGGAGGTCTTGGCTATGCGACTGCAAACGTCCTTCCAAACGGCGTGAAGATAGTTACGTCATCGACACCCACTCTGGTTAACGGAGGCGCAAAGCAGCTCTACACTGTCGAGTTCGAGAATGCTACAACTGGAGCACCGCTTTCGGGCTTTGGTTACATGTTGAGTGCAGCTACTGGTGCGATAACAGTCTCCCCAGCTATATCTGGGCAAACTGTTGCAACAGTATCGACGTATGACGCGTTCTATGGATATTCGATTACTGTGCAGGACAACGGAGGCGTCGTGTCTAATGATGCCACCTTAGTATCTGGAGTGACCGGATCTAATGGAACAGCTGCCGTGTGGATACAGGCTAACTCGTCGTATAACTACACATACTATGGTCAGTCCTCTGTCGCCTACCTGTACCTTGGAAACATAGCTACAGGTGGACCTGTTGCAGGATCACCAACATATCTGGTACCTTCAGAATGGGCAAATCCGAATGCACCAATAGGTGGGGCATTCACATGTCCATTGGCACAGATGCCGGTTGATCTACCAGTACAGATGGTAAGTGGATCCTCACACTATTCCATATCACTGAGTGTGAGCAACTCTAGCATGTCCCCGACTGGATCCATAACAGTCACAGCGACGGTCACCAACTCAACTGGTGCACCTGTGTCTGGATACGCACTGAACCTGTGGGCGCAGGATACCCAGGGATTCTGCAGAGGCTACTTCACCAACAGTTCAGGTACTTACACACTAATAGCTAATCCGAACTACTACGCTGCTGGAAGTGAATACTTCCCGGCACTCAACCTCGTAACTGGGGCAAACGGTGTAGCAAAGGCAACCTTCTCACCTGGTTTCTTCGCATATACGAATCTGTCACTTGCCACGAGCCTGACTGGAATTCCATATCCGTCAGAAGTCGTTCCATTTGCACAGTTTGTGATCGGAGCAATTGGTGCAACGGGTGGCCCAAGCGGAACTCCGGTGGCATCCAAAGATGTATCCTCTTCGCAGAGATTGTTCCAGTTGTTCAACGTGACATTCTCTGAGACTGGATTACCCTCTGGGTCTACCTGGTCAGTGATGCTCAGCAACGGTGCTACCTACACTACGAGCAACGCGTCAGAGACAATTGCACTACCAAACGGAACATACACATACACACTATCAACTACAGCTGGCAGATACATGAGTACAGGTGGGTCCTTCACGGTGAACGGCGCATCAGTATCAAAGTCGGTGACATTCTCACTGGCTTCGGTGGTTACGTTTACCGAATCTGGGCTACCATCTGGATCATCGTGGACTGTTACTCTAAACAATGCACAGACAAACACTTCGACATCAACATCTCTCACATTCACTCTGGTGAATGGGACATACACATACACTGTAACCTGGACAAACACATCATACAACGCCACCTCGTCTACCGGTAGCTTCACTGTGAGCGGAAGTGCGGTTTCAGTTAACCTGACTTTCACGAAGGTATCCACTCCTTCAACCAGTTCTAGCAACAACACACTGCTCTACATCATTGTGGGTGTGGTAGTGGCAGTAATCGTTATTGGTGCTGCTGTTGCTCTAACTCGAAGAAGAGGACCTCCGACAAAGCCTGGTTCTTAAACCCAAAATTTTTTATTTTTTTTTATTTTAATATCATTTAGTTCAGGTTGTCTAGGATAACCTTATGGACATA
This sequence comes from Thermoplasmataceae archaeon, assembly GCA_046704325.1. Lineage (GTDB taxonomy): Archaea > Thermoplasmatota > Thermoplasmata > Thermoplasmatales > Thermoplasmataceae > UBA582. Next base: position 39,693 of record JBJKSG010000026.1, on the reverse strand, counting down.
TATTCAATGGTGTAGTTAAGATGAACCCGTATGTAGCTGTTAGGAAAGTTATACAGGGCGTTGTGCTCCTGTTAGTAGTTGCGGTTTTAATATTCGTAATTTTTCGACTAATGCCTGGAAATCCTGCACTGCTCTTAATCAGATCAACTGGAAATACACATATTTCCTATACTGAAAAGCAGGCCCTCCTTGCATCGTTTGGCTTACAATACGGTAAATGGTCTTATCAGGACTTCACTACCTTCATGTTCGACATGTTTACAGGCACGTGGGGTTATGATTATCTAAACTTCCAGACAGTGTCACAGATCGTGTTCACTGCAATGCCATACACCCTGCTACTCATAGGAACTGCTGCAGTTCTCGGCTGGATAATTGGAATACCACTCGGCATAACAACCACGAGGTTGAGGGGAAAGAGATCAGAATCGATTATCCTTACTACCGGCCTAGTTGTAAGCTCAATTCCATACCTGGTTCTTGCAATAATGCTGTTTCTGTACTTGGTTGCGTCCTGGCATGTATTTCCAGTCGGGTCATATTTCAGTTTCACCAAGCTCGAGCAATTTTCACTACAAAACTACTTTGAGGTTTTCCGTGCCATAGCACTACCACTTGTCTCGCTCTTTCTGATTGGTGCCGCGGGGCATATGATCACCATGAGAGCTACTATGGTTTCGATACTCGGAGAGGATTTCATAACAACTGCGAGAGCAAAGGGTGTGCCGGAGAGGCAGATCCTTAGAAAACATGCCGCAAGGAATGCAATGATACCCATTTCAACGAGAATGGCACTTGAACTTGCCCTCATAGTGAGCGGCGCGGTACTTGTGGATATAATATATTCATACCCTGGAATAGGCCTCAAGCTTTACAACGCTACCCTGAACGAAGACTACCCATTGATAGAGGCCGCTACATTTATGATCTCTGTAATCACAATACTTGCCTACCTAATGGTAGACTACATACATGCCTGGCTAGACCCTAGGATAAGTGTATAGGAGGAATTTCAGATGAATAATACAGGTAACATACCAAACGAAGCCGAAAGAGAACGAATAGAAAACAACAAAAGAATACGCAGATTGAAGAGACAGACATCCATGAAGAGATTTCGAACCAACTTCGGGATCTTCATGAAGTCCAGATATGGCAAAGCGGGATTTTACATCCTTGTATCATTTGCAATAATCTCCTTGCTCACTCCAATTATTGCACCTCAACCTTTTTCTTACGTTGCGCCCGAGATTGACACGCATGTCGCACAGCTTGACGCTGCCATAAATTTGTCTGCAAATTCAGGTAGTTCGATTTACGGACCTTTTGCTTCATCAACAACCAGTACAGGCTGTTTCGTTGTATATTATGCACTTTCAAATGGGACATTGATGGCAAACGGCCTGGGTGCCTCAAATCAGACGCGAATCAATTCGACGTTCTACATGTATCATATGAATACCAGCTCGTCTAACTCACTGTTGAATCCACTGATGTTCCCTATGTTGAGTTATACAGGGGTCTTCAACACTGGCTCATATGTGCTGCAGAACTTTGTAGTAATGTCGACCACGAATGGAAATATCTCAATCGGTAAGGTGGTCTGGTCATACGGTATTACTGGAACTGGAGTCCCTTCGGTTAGAAGCGTAGAGAAACTTCACTTAAACGGCACGATAGTAGAAGATCCGGTGAGCGATTCTGCATCTCTTCAGACAATACTTCCAACTTGGGTACCGTTTTACCAGTTACCCTCTGGATACTATGAAAACACAGGTCAGACTATTGGTAACCCCGGACTTATCTTTGCTGTTACGCACAACGCAACTGGCTATTATCTCAACGAAATGCAAGCCTATCCACTGACGCTCCGCTGGTCCATTCACCTTGCATCAAATGAGGCTCCAAAGAATGTCGAATATTACGGTTCATACTTTGAATACGGGCTGATAAATAATCTCTCCAATGTATTGGTGTCATGTGGGAGCAACATTTCCGCGTTCTCACCGTTGACAGGAGAACATTTCTGGACTGTAAACTTCAACAGCCAGATTGCTCAGGGGCCGTATATCCCATTTGGATATGAGATCACTCCGTTTGCGTATAATTCACTCTTTGTCGCGACAGACAGCGGGAGCGTTTACTCTCTTAACTTGACTACACGAGCATTGGACCTACTGTTCAATTCCAGTTCTCCCGTGACTGCATTTTCCAGCTCTTATGGTTTGGCGGGTTTTCCATCTCCTCTGCTTAGTGTTACTTCAAGCAGTGTGTACCTGACAAATCAGACAGTATCTGGCGCATTGGATACTAGCAGCTACAAACTCCCTTCCGGATATGGTGAGTATTATACCAGCCCAATATACGATCCATCATCATCGAGCTTCGTCTTCGCTTCATCACATGGTTTGCTCTTCTCGCTTAAGAGTGGGTTGGGTACTAATCCATTTACATGGAGTGCATCGATAAGTCCAACGCCAGTTAACATGTCACAGGGCATTAGCTTCCAGAATGCTGCTTCTGGTAAACTTGTGATTGGAGTGATATCTTCAGCCAGTATCCTGTATATCTACGAAACCACTGCCAAGGATATCAATCCACTTCCGCCTAGTTTTCACACCCCTAGCGGTGCAATATACCCGCTGGGTACGAATTCTGCAGGACAGGATCTATTCTCACAGTTTATACAGAGCTTCTGGACTGACTATCTGATAGGAGCTATGATCGGCCTTGCCACAATTTTCATAGGCGTCATGGTTGCCATGATCATAGGCTATAAAGGAGGATTCACAGGCAATGCGTTTGAAACTATCTCACTTGCTATATACCTGATTCCGGGTTTGGCACTGCTGATAGCTCTGCAGTCAATCATAGGTTATGGGAGCTTCCTGAATATAGTATGGATCGTTACTTTCGTCTCATGGCCCTTTGCGGCGTTTACCCTTATCGGGGTGGTGCGGCAGATCCGGGCCAGAACTTATGTGGAGGCTGCAAGAGTCTCCGGCGCCGGTTTCTTCTCGATTATAAGAAGACATGTTTTCCCAAATATAGCTCCACTCACATTGTATCTGCTTGCATTGAACATTGGCGGTGCGGTTGGAACAGTCGCCACACTCCAGGTCCTGGGCCTTGCTCCTCTCACCCTATCAACATGGGGTGGCATGCTCAATTCGGTTCTCAACAACTTCTATTACGTGCTGCTGGCTCCGTGGTGGATTTTCCCACCTACAATAGCACTCACTATGTTCATATTTTCATTCATATTCATTTCTAGAGGACTTGACGAAGTCACTAACCCAAGACTACGGAGAAGATAAGATGGTCATTGAAACACCTAAACTAGAAGCTAGCTCACTCGATTACATAATACGGGTTGATGACCTGAGCGTCAGGTTTGATACTTATGAGGGACAGGTACACGCACTTTCCAACGTTAAATTCGATCTGAAGGTCGGCGAGATTCTCGGAATCATTGGAGAAAGCGGGTCCGGTAAGTCCACCCTTGCACTATCACTCATGTCACTTCTTCCGGATAATGCCACTGTTTCTGGTGAGGTAAGATTCAGGAGCCCAACTGGAACCGAGGATGAAGTAGTCGTAACATCTGCGGTTTCTTCTGGAAGAGCATATTTCAAGATGAAGAAGAGAGCCAAGAGGATTCTGGACACCAGGCTCATAAACCTGCGATGGAGGTCCATCTCAATGGTGTTCCAGGGCGCAATGAACTCCCTTAATCCTGTCTATACAGTGAGGAGACAGTTGAAGGAAGTCTTCGACATACATGAGCCCACCCTCCCAATATCCGAGGTTACAAACAGGATAGAGATCGCCTCCAAGTACGCTGGCTTCAATACAAGATTTCTGGATTCTTATCCGCACCAGTTGAGTGGAGGGATGAAGCAGAGGGCAGTTATTGCAATGGCACTCGCTCTTGGCCCGGAACTGATAATCGCAGACGAACCTACCACTGGTCTAGACGTCATAACACAGGCGAAGATTATAAAGGAACTGAAGCAGTTGAGGGATTCTGGTCTAATTAGATCCATGATTATAATCTCTCACGACGTGGGGGTTGTTGCCCAGCTCGCCGACAAGGTTGCAGTTCTTTATGCCGGCAGGATAATGGAACTCGGTTCCGCATCTGAGGTCTTCGTATCCAGCTCGAATCCGTATACAGTGGCGCTGATGGACAGTTATCCCTCAATAAGGTCTACCAAGAAGGTAGTGAATGGAATTCCGGGAGCTGTTCCTGACTTACTGCATCTCCCTGGAGGTTGCTACTTTGCCCCCAGATGTTCCTTTGCAAAATCTGACTGTTCCACTGAAACACCTTCATACCAGTCTACTTCTCCCGGTCATCTGAGTCTCTGCCTCTATGCAAAGCAGTTCGTGCAGCAGGAAGAAAACGTACATGCTCCAGATGAGGGCGCGGTGCAGGAGAAGAAAATGGGAGCAACTGTATCCAATTATCACCTGATAGAGTCAGAGCAACTGACAAAGTATTTCGATATTTCATCGTCAGCCTCCGCAAAGATCTTCGGCATAGGTAAAAAAAGGTTTGTCAGGGCAGTTGATCACATCGACATTACCATAAAAAAGGGCCAGATTCTCGGAATAGTGGGTGAGAGCGGTTCAGGGAAAACCACTTTTGGCCGTACTCTCCTCATGACAATAAAACCTACCTCAGGCGACCTTTTCTATAACTATGAGTACAATGGCGAACTGGTCAGGAAGAAGATTTCTAAGCTTGTTGAGAAGGATCCGCTATACAGAGCTTATAGAAAACAGACGCAATTGATCTTCCAGGATCCGTACGATTCACTGAACCCAAAGATGTCAATCCTTGACTCAATCAGTGAACCTGTGGTTTCAGGCAGGAATGTCTTGACTTTCACACAACTGGAAGACAGGAAGCACAATGTTTCTCATGACCACAAGGATGGTTTCGCAAAGAATCTATTCGGCGGGGATGCAATAGATGTTGTGCAGACAGCTTCAGAAGCACTGGAAACAGCTAATCTGAGACCACCGTCGAATTACCTGAACAGGTATCCGCATGAATTGTCAGGAGGTGAGAGGCAGAGGGTCTCGATTGCGAGATCACTTGCTGTGAGGCCAGAATTCCTGGTTGCAGATGAACCGATATCGATGCTTGATGTTTCCATACGGGCCAACATTATGAATCTTCTCCTGAAACTCAGGAGCGACTTCGGTATGACCATAGTGTATATTTCGCATGATATTGCGTCAACGAGATATGTTTCAGACCAGATGCTTGTCATGTATCTTGGCGTTGCGGTGGAGTATGGGCCGGTTGAAGACATAATTGGAGAACCATATCATCCTTATTCCAAGGCACTGGTAGCAGCCGTTCCGTCTCCGGATCCCGCGTGGATAAATAGCGATCTGAAGATCATAGGAGAGATTGGCAATTCCGTCGATGTCCATCCCGGATGCAGATTCTATGATAGATGCGTCTATAGAAAGGACATATGCGAGAGCGAACCGCCACCTGTTAGAAAGATGAATAATAGACAATATGTTTGCCATTTCGATCAGGGCGATCTGATAGAAAACCCTCCGGAGGAAGTGCAGAAGGAGGAAGAGGATATCGAGGCGCTTCCTCCAGTAAACGCAAAGGATAAATCCGAGGAGGAAGAGTGGAGTCATATAGAGAGATAGAAGAAGTTGCTCTAGCTCGTAATGAATCTATTAAAGCCACTTTCCATTTCATATGGCTACCATTATTTTTTCTCTCTTCAGTAGTTCTTGTTTCACTTGCATTCTATTACTTCAAGGTTAATTCTCTCTTAATCGCAGTACCCACCATAATATCCATGTCTGGAGTGATTGTTGCATTCATAGGTGCTTACTGGGACTTCGGTGCAAAGAAGTACCTGGAGGATCTGGCCAGAAACAGGATTCAATTTAATGAGAAGGATGTGTCTAACATCAATAAAAAGCAGCTCCACCTTACCATCATTTTTCTCGGGATCGCAGGGCTGTACTTCCTCACAGGCTACCTTACCTTTTATTTCCTTATTTCATGATGGATCTACTTCGAAGGATACTTCATCGCTTTCTTAGAAAGCGCGAGAGCGATCTCACCTGCACGATCAAGTTGCGGGTCTTTTCCACTTAGGTAATCAGCGGGTGAATAGTCCAGGCGAATAGTTGGGTCGGTTCCGTAATTCTCCACGCCAAAGCCAACATCCTTGAACCAGAAAGAGAACTGTGGTTGCGTGATCATGGTACCGTCAACAAGCATAGTTCTCGGGTTTATTCCCACGACACCGCCCCATGTCCGCTCTCCGATGAGCTCTCCAAGACCAAGTAGTTTGAATGAATGAGAGAATATGTCTCCGTCTGAGCCTGCGAATTCGTTTGTTATCGCAACTATTCCTCCCCGCACTGCACTATCCGGATAATGAGCATATTTTCCTCTTCTGGGTAGATCGAACCCGATCAGCCGCCTGGATACTTTCTCGATAAGCAATCCAGAGACATGACCGCCGCCATTAAACCTTACATCAACGATGAGTGAGGGCTTGTCCCATTCAAATTTGTACTGTCTGTGGAATTCTGCGAATCCTCCGGCCATCATATCAGGTATGTGTATGTAACCTACTGCACCGCCAAACTTCTTATGCACATAGGCGCGGTTCCTCTCTACCCAGTCTCGATAGATGAGATATGTTTCACCTTTCATGGTTCTGACCGGAGAAGTCAGCTTCTTTCCATTCCTTGATACCTTTACTTCCACAACTGAATCTGCCAAGTTCTCAAGTACTAATCCGGGGGGTGATTTCTCTCCAGTTGGAGCCTCATTAATCGACTCCAGTACATCGCCCTCCCTTATGTCTATACCTGGTGAATGCAATGGCGATCTCTCATCCGGATTAGACGGGTCGCCGCTGTACACTCTCTTGAATACGTATTTTCCTTTTGAATATGCCAATTCGGCCCCCAGTTTACCGACAGGATGGAATTCCGATCTGTATAACTCTCCTCCCCTTTCATAGCTGTGCGAGGTACCAGTTTCACCCTGCATCTCCTTCAGGACATCAGACATTTCGAATCTTGAAAAGACCTGTTCAGCAAGCGGCATATACTTCTTATAAACAGAATCCCAGAACTTGTTTATCTTCTCCTCTTTCCAGTAATATTCTCTCATAAGTCTCCAGGTCTCGCGGATCATCTGTTTCCATTCCTGGCGCGGATTTATCTCGCATTTTAGCCTCTTCAGGTCAATAGCGACAGTTCCAGTTGCGTTCTCGTCATGGTTGTTTCCTCCATCCCCACCTTTTCCACTGGGAAGTCTATCCAGATCTCTAATTGTGAAGTTAGATCCCGATCTGACCAATACCTTGTCACCTTTTCTTGACAACCTGAAGTCTGTCATTTTACCAATTAGCGAAGTCTGCTTGCCTGAGGAAAGATCGAACTTCAAGAGCTCCGCATCAGATCTAGTGCGACCCATAAGCCCACCTGTCAGTGCACCTTCTACCGGGACTCTGAGCATAAGAACTCCGCCTCTAACAGCTTCGAGCTTTAGCAAATCAGAGATTTCTACTGGTAGTGGAAGACTTCTTCTTTCTATTCCTTCAACACCGATCTTAGTGAATACTTTCTCATCCGTTCTCTGTTCTACGGATCCAAGCTTATTCCACAGCGGTGAGGGTTCTTCAGGGTCCAACGTCACAATATACGGCTTTGAAGCTTTGGAGAAGCCGAGATCGAAGATGACCTTGTCATACACAGGGTCCAGGGATCTATCAGATATGTAGTAAAGATATCTTCCACTTGGATCAAAGGACGGAGAGTAGTCGGTCCCTGCCTTAGAGGTGACCTGCGTCTTCTTTCTTGTTTTGACGTTCATCAACATTATGGAGCTAAGGCTTGCCTCTCCACCACGTCCGGAATATGTGAGTGCGATAAATTCTTCCGCAGGATGCCAGGCAACCCCATCGATTTCCCCATCTTCGCTTCTGTCAAGGAGCTCTGATTTTCCCTTCTCAACATCGACAAGAAAGACTTCGAATCTATTGTTCGAAGCAACTGCGAATTTTCCGGAAGGGCTGGGGTACAGTTTCATTATTAAGCCACAATTTTCAAGAAGAGCTTTTCCTCTCTTGCCTGCTTTAGTTTCATACAGCACATCCTCTCCAGACTCATCGTTTACAATCAGTAGAGAAGATGGAGTGAGGAACTTCGCAAGCCTCGTTCTTCCCTTTATCCCATTATCAAGAGAATGTACCGGGCCGTCTCTGCTGCTCATTTCGTACCCTTTTCCCCTGACAACGAAAGTCACAGATTTGCCATCCGGAGAGATCTCAAAATGTTCCAGGAACTTGGTAGGATCAACGAACCTTCGTTGAATAAGATGTCCTGTCAACGGCGGGTTTATCTTCAGTTCTTCCACTTTGTCGCCGGCAGGATGGAAAAGGTAGAGTTTACCCCCCTTCTGGAAAACAGCATCCTTTCCATCAGATTTCAGATTGCGTGCGTAGAAGTCCTTAAACTTTGTATGCTGCTTCAGATCCTTTCCCTGTAAGTTAACAGAGAAAATGTTCCCGCTGCCATCCTTATCTGTGAGGAAGTATAGTCGGTTATTCATGTATGTGGGGGTATCTACACCAGATTCAAGCTGCAGGAACAGTTTATACCCACCTTTCGAACCAGAGTCGAAGTATACTTTTCCTCTCAATCCTCCGCGATATCTCTTCCAGTAGTTCAAATCCTGAAGACCCCTCACCAGGAAATTCCCTTTTTCCGTCTTCAAGATCGATGAGGTCGGACCAAGATTCAGTGCCTGGTACGCAAGTGTATCTATATTAACTTCAAAGGCCAGAGACTCTCTCATGAATGGCGATCCCTCATCAGAGACCACTAAGATTGAAGAATCAGATGCCCAACCAACCAGATCAGTTACTGAACTGCTAAAATATGTAACTCTCTTTAGATCAGAAGAGTCAATGGATATAACGTATATCTCAGATATGGGCCCCTGAGCTCCTTTGGTGCATCTAAATGCAACTTTTTTCCCATCTCTGGAGATGAATGCATGAGTCAAGGTGCCAAAATTCGAAAGGAGGAGCGTTGTCTTCTTTGTTGAGAGATCATGGAGCCAAAGATTGTCTTCAGAAGTAAAAACGATGTTATTGCCATGCTTGTCTGGATACATTAAATAAGGCATAGACGAGAAGCAGATAATTGTATAAAACGCTTCGTTTAATAATGCAACTGTAAGTATGTAAAGGTTTCCTGGCAGCCCCTTATACATATTCAGGAAGGAAATGCATTGACCGTGCAACCGTATTTTATGGAATTAGTGCATCACCGTCTTGAATGAAATTCCACACTAACGTATATTTGCTCTCATTCTCAGCATTCTTTGCAGACCTTGGATACCAGGTAGTAGTTGGTGGACTGTCCATTTTTCTGGTAATAGTGCTGCATTCACCGATCTGGGTATATGCTTTGATCGAGGCTCTGAGTTTTGGAATAGGGTCATTATTCTCCTTTCTGGGGGGAAGACTTTCAGATCGCTTTGATCCGAAGAAACTTTCCATCATTGGAAATTCACTGATTCCAATAATGTCTTTCACCGGTTTGGTGAAGAGCTATTCGCAGGCAGGTTCTCTCTACATCGGCGGCTGGTGGGCAAGAAATTTCAGATCTCCTCCCAGGCGAGTTCTCATGATAGAGTCCACAAGTGAACAGGAGAGATCAAATGCATTCGGCCTTCTGCATGGATTGGATGTTGGAGGTGGGATGCTGGCCTCAATACTCCTTTTCACCTTATTCTATCTACACTACCAATTTGATCTGATATTCATTATTTCTGTCTTTCCGCTCATCATCTCCACGCTTCTGATTGCAGTAACTAAGAAGACGACGCATGACAGGTCTCGGACGGAGGAGCAAGTGGAGAGGGGTGCTAAGAACACATACACGAGCATAATGTTTGCAGCAGCGCTGTTTGGTTTCAGTTCATACAGTATCGGTTTCCCAATACTCACTGGAGCACAGTATTCCTCCTCAATCTTGCTCGGTTTGCTTGCTTTCATCGTTTTTATGACCACTTCATCTGCTGGTGGATTCCTATACAGCGCAATCAGACCGCGGAAGGAAGTGAGGCAACTCTCCATTCTTGGGTACATTCTGTCAGGCCTCGGCTCTCTTGGAATCTCCATTGTCTTGTTTACACATCTTCCGATCGAGTTCTACTATATCCCGATAGCAATTCTGGGCCTAGGAACTGCCGGTGTTGAGACCTTTGAACCCACAATCATATCTAGGATATCGAGAGGCGGTAAGACCGGTTCCGGTATGGGATCCCTATCATTTTTCAGAAGCATTGGTATGTTCAGTGGCATCCTCGTTCTGGGTTTTCTTTACCTAATCATAGGAGCGCAATACGCTTACCTGTATCCATCTGCAGTTGCAATAGCCGGAGGCATTATTGTCCTCGTTGGGGGACGCAACTTCACTACCTAGGGATCAAGCGTATCTCAGGATGCGATAGAACGTATCTCTCTGTGCCGGTATCTTACCTGCAGAGAGAACAATTCGATTCAGCTCCTCTGTATAAGTCTGATCTTTCTTATCAGTTGCGCCAAAAATCTTCTCGCTATATGCAGTTCCCACCAAATCGCTACCTCCTGCTCTGAGGGCGACCTGAGAGATCAGCTTTCCCAAGGAGACCCAGTATACACTTATGTTCGGGATTGCCGACCCTGCAATAATTCTAGCAAGCGAGATAACGTCCAGATCTCTCTGCCCAGAGGCCTCATGTTTAACGATGCCGGCTCTCTGCAGGGGAGTGTTCTCTAGGCTGAATTTCAGCGGAATAACAGAAAAGAATCCAGGTTGCTCCAGCTCGCAGTCGCGGAGTTTGACCAGATGATCCATTATATGATCTTCATTTTCAACATGACCGTAAGTTATTGTTGAGTTTCCTTTCATTCCCAGGGAATGGATAATTTTTGCGTCTGCAAGCCACTCGGCTCCAGAGATCTTTTCTTTGGTAGTGATCTTCTTCCTGACCTCAGGATCGAATATCTCGGCCCCGCCTCCTGTATGGGCGTCGACACCTGCCGCCATGAATCGATTGACTACCTCCTTAAGAGAATTACCGGTGATCCTCGAGATGAAGTCTATTTCAGGTATCGTGAGTGCCTTCAGCGTTGCATCAGGGGCTTCTTCCTTTATCGCTCTGAAGAAGGTCTCATAATATTCTATGTCGAGATCTGGATTAAATCCGCCAACTACATGGATCTCGGTGGCCCCCATAGACCTGGCTTTTCTTGCTTCCGTTCTTGCTTCGGTCTCGCTGAGCTCGTATCCTTTGTCCGTCTTCCCCTTGATCTTAGCGGGCACATAGAATGCGCATATAGGGCAAGAAGCTGCGCAATAATTTGAATAGTTAATGTTGTACGAGACTGCATATGTTACTGTATTCCCGACCTGGTAGGAGGTCAACGAATCAGCTAACCTGAGTCTGTCGTGAAATTCTATGCTGTCAAATATCTCTCTGGCATCAGAGATGGTGACATGGTTTCCATTCCTGATCTGGTCATACCAGTAATCCATGTCATATGTGATCCCCTTCTCCATGATACTGGAGTGCTAGCGAAGTAATAATCATTATTCAGTCAGCAGCTAATTTAATAAAGAGTTATTACCGAACTTTCGATATGGTATCGTGTTATCTCTAGATCCTGCCGCAGGTATAGAAGAGAAGGTCATATCAGGTGATACTCTCTCACAGGATGAAATCATCTTCCTATACGACAACGCAGACATAAACTGGTTGGGACGACTAGCAAGAAATATCGCCACTTCCTTTACCGCTAATAGGGTATCATTTGTTTCCAATCTCATACTAAACTATACCAACATATGCAATGTCAGGTGCAAGTTCTGCGCCTTCTACCGTACGGGGAAGGAGGATGATTCTTATTCTCTTACCGAAGAGCAGGTCGTCGAGGAGATTTCTAAATATTATGATGCATATGATATCAGGCAGCTATTGATCCAGGGAGGCGTTAATCCTGCCCTGCCACCAGATTACTACTATTCACTCTTCTCCCGGATCAGGAAGGAATTCCCGAAGATAGGTATCCACGGTCTATCCACCTCAGAAATATCTTTTGTTTCCAGGAAAGCGAAGTTATCGGTAGAGGATTTCCTCAAGGAGCTCAGAAAAAGTGGCCTTCAGACAATACCAGGAGCAGGCGCCGAGATACTTGACGATTCAGTCAGGGTGAGAATGGGAAGACCCATGAATTCTGGAAAGGAGTGGCTCTCTATAATGGAGACTGCCCACAAGCTTGGTATCAGGACCTCTGCAACCATGATGTTCGGTCATATTGAGAGCAGTATGGATAAGGCGAATCATCTCCTCTCTATCTTAAACCTGCAGAAGAAATACCATGGATTTCTCTCCTTCACTCCATGGAATTTCGAGCCAGGGAATACACAGCTGGAAAGAGAGGGGCTGGTCCACGGACGTGCCGGAGGTATCGATGTTCTAAGGAATGTCGCAATCTCTAGGATAGTTTTCAACAGCGATCTCAAGACTATTCAGTCTTCATGGCTTACTAACGGTGTCGGTATGGGACAGCTCGCTATTTTATACGGAGCCAACGACTGGGGCGGAACCATATATGATGAAAAGGTAATACCTGCAACCGGCAAACAGGTTGGAAACCTGCGAAAGGAGACAATAGTAAATTCGATCAAGCAGATCAATATGATCCCGGTGGAGCGGGATAACCTGTACCATACAGTCCGTATATATGACTGAAGACAGTGGTATAGGTATTACGACCTACTTTACCTCACAGAGAGCCGTAAAAGGAACATTCAAGGCTGATGCCTCAGATTTTTCAGTAGAAGAAATACCGATAGATATCGAGAGAAATGAAAATGGAAAATACCTGATTCTTAAGATCAGGTTGAGAAACTGGGAGACAAACAGGTTTGTTACAAAGCTTAGCAGGATCGCTGGGATTAGCAGAAAAAGGGTCAGCTACGCGGGTACCAAAGATAAGCTTGCTGTTTCGACACAGTATTTCTGCGTTAACATTGAAGGGCAGATTCCTGAAATCATGCAGGAGGATGTCGAAATACTCGAGAAATTCAGGACTGATAAGCTCTTGTCTCTCGGTGATCTGAAAGGAAACAAGTTTACGGTGAACTTGAGAGATAAGATAGATCAGGAGACGCTGAAACTGCTGAACGCGGAACTGGAAAGCAAAGGAGGGTTCCCTAATTTTTACGGTTATCAGAGATTCGGTTCTCGAAGAGCCATTACGCATATTGTGGGTAAAATGCTGGTCCAGCGCAAGTACGAAGATGCAGTGATGGAATATCTCTGTGATCCGACCATCGACACAGAAGCTTACCGGTTGGATCTCTATAAAAGCGGAGATTTCAGGTCTGCGCTCCGAGATTTTCCATTAAACCTCAGTTATGAGAGGGCAATTATTCAGAGAGTAGTGGAAACCGGGGACTTCGAAAACGCGTTCACGATACTTCCCAAAGGTCTTCAAATGATGTTTGTGCACGCATACCAGTCTTACATGTTCAACATGATGCTCTCCCGCAGAATAAAGCAGGATGACGGGCAGATCCTTGTTCATGCAGGGGATAAATTCTGCGAGATAGATTCATTCTGCAACCAGAGAGGAGATATCAGAGAGATAAACAGGGCGAATGTTGATATCGTAAGATCGGCACAACAGAGGGGGCAGGTTATGCCAACATATCCTTTGATTGGATATTCTACGGACCTTTCCGAATACAGATCTGATCTATCCGTAAATAGTGTGATAGAGGAAGAGGCTGTAGATGCATCCATGTTCAAGATTCCAGATCACAGGGACCTGAGTTCATCCGGGGCCTACAGAACATTGCTCGCAAAACCGATCGACCTTGGCTGCAGCGAAAGATCGCTATCATTCTCGCTAGGAAAAGGGATTTACGCAACCTCATATCTTAGAGAGATATTGAAGGAAAATTTGGAACGGAGATAAACTCAGATCAGGCCGACTTTCTGCAGTTCCTTCTTTACTTTAATAACAGCCTGCTCAATTTCGCTCTCTTCCTTCGCACCGGTACATACAACCTTCCCGGATCCAAAGAGAAGGAGAACAACCTTCGGTTCCTCGACCCTGTAGACGAGACCTGGAAACTGCTCTGGCTCATATTCAACGTTTTCCAAACCAAGCGACATTGCAATATCAGTGAGATTCAGGTCATGCTCTAGGTCGTAGACTGCAACAATATTCTGGACCACGATATCCGGGTGATCATAAACCTTGATCCCAGCCTTCTTCAGTTTCTGAATTATCGTATCTATTGTGAGTTTCACGTTTTCGAGATTTTTTGCCCCGGTGCAGTTGACTTTTCCACTTCTGAATATAAGTACCGCGGTTTTGGGTTCCTGCAGCCTGTAAATCAGCCCGGGGAACTGTTCAGGTTCATATTCAGACCCATCGAGAGCAAGTGCGATCCTGCTCAGATCGAGGCGTTCTGCAAGGGAAGTTGAAGCTACAATATTTTCAATAGTGATCTTTTCCTTCTCGCTCATAGAATTCACTTAAGAACGCTGATATTTAAATAGTATATAAATTATAAGCGTATTCTGTCAGGTGATGCAGGGAAATTCATTCAAAAATAGGTGTCTGTAACTCTAATTGAAGATTCTGTGAATACAGCGCCGGTTGAGCCTATGCAATGGAATTACATCATGTTGAGTGCTTCTTTGGCAAAGTCGCTCATTAAAGAGGGGGACCAAGGAGGTTCCCATACTAGCTCAACATCAGCTGCTTCAACTCCCGCAAGGTTCTCCACAACCCTCTGCGCTTCGGCAAGTATCCATGGGGTCACGGGGCAGGTCGGAGCTGTCATAGTCATCTTGATGAATACCTTGTCTCCATCGATATTAACTTCATAAACGAGTCCAAGGTTCACGACGTCCATACCTATCTCAGGATCTGATACGTCCTTCATAGCCTCAAGAACTTCTTCCTTCGTAACCATATTATCACCCAAACAGTTTATAAATATATTTAACTTTTATCAGGCGTACAGAGCTACTTATTTTCCGCAGTCGGAGAAGCTCTGTTAGAAAAAGCATTTCTCAATGACTCTTCAATCAGTTGCTTCCTGGTGACCATCATGTTCGAGAGAAAGCCTACAATGCCCTCTCTTTCTCCAATATTGGTCAAACCATAGAGATGGTCAAAAGCAGCAGACATGTCGAATCCCTTTTTTATCTCCGAGATAACTGTATCTGGAATTATGAAACCGCTACTCTTCCCATACGAAACTTCGCCAGTAGAATCTATTATGCACGTGCAGTGAAAATCGAAGTACTTGCCTATTGCATGATCCAGGAATAAACCAGACTCTATGCCGATTGAATAATCGGCGTCACCGCCATAGCTTTTTGCCCTATCGACCGCGAACCTCATGGTTTCTTCACCAAATGGCTGGTCGTTCTCTATCTTATAAGCTTCATTCTTGAGCATTTCTACATTTCTGAACAACCTGGTCAGGAATTCGTCTGCGGTCGCTAATTTCAGCCTGTTTCTTGTTGAAATTGCGCATTTTATAGGGGTTTTCCTTTTTCCGGAATCATCTATTTTACCTTCAGCAATCCTTGATGACGTTATCCTGATCAGGTCTTCTCCTCTAACCACAGGTACAACAACCAGACGAAGCGCCTTTATGCCCTGACTTGCTCGTATTTCATTAATCCTCATTGCACTCCCTTTCGTCTCTTCCGAGACAACCATGGTATCGTATTCAGGATTGGTTGCAGAATTGCCCTCAATGCTGTCAAGAGGCTTTATCTCAAAGTCTACGCGCCTTTTTTCAAAAAAATCTTTCAGCATCTGCTCTCTTACGGAGTAAGCAGGTACGGAATACGCTTTTCTGGAACTGCTAAAGCTGTCAGTGGCAAGGCCTATTACTACCCTTTCGTTTAAAGAAGCAGCTTTCTCGAGTAAGGATAAATGACCCAAGTGCAGGTGCGAAAAGGTACCTCCAAGAACAACAGTCATCTAATCGCTCAGGAAACCCGTTCTGCTTCCTTGCCTGCAACTTCTTCAAATTCCTCGTTCAGTGTTTTCGCAAGTCTTCCTATACCTATTTTGATCTGCTCGACTGTCGGGAAGCTGAAATTAATCCTCATGTTGTTCGACTTCTCCCGTTTGGGATAGAATGATACCCCGCTAATGTAGGCGACACCATTATTAACTGCTCTTCTTAGCATGGTGGAGGTATTCACTCTTGGGTCAACAGTAGCCCAGATAAACATGCCACCTTCAGGCTTTGACCAGATAGCATCCTCGGGGAATGTTTCTTTCATCGCCGTTAGCATGGTATCCCTCTTTTCCCTGTAGACTTCAATATTCTTGGGGATCTGCGTCTTCATAACATCTCTCTTGAGGTATTCGTATGCTATGTATTCGGACATTGTGTTTGTTGAAAGATCGAGAGCCTGTTTGAGCAGGTTTACTTTGTTGATGAGATCCTTCTGACCCACCAAATAGCCTATCCTCAGACCTGGGGTCATTACCTTTGAAAATGTGCTCATGTAGATGACACGTTCGTCTGGATCCATACTCTTTATGCTTGGCAATTTTTGCCCGGAATATCGCAACTCTCCATACGGGTTATCTTCAACGATTGGAACGTCGAAATCCAAAGCGATGTCGATGAGATGTTTCCTCCTCTCCATTGTGAGTGTATATCCTGCCGGATTGTGAAAATTCGGAATAACATATATGAAAGCAGGTTTCTCGCCTCTTGACTTGAGCTCATTAAGCTTAGACTCAAGAAGATCCATCCTAAGCCCATGCTCATCCATCTCGACACCAAGCATGTTTATCATGTTTGCATTGTTTGCACTTATCGCCCCAACATATGTCGGAAGTTCAGTTATTATACTCCCTCTAGGTGGAACCAGCGTCTTTGAAACTGCGTACAGTGCCTGTTGTGAACCAGATGTTACATTTATCTCGTCTTCAACGCAGTCAATGTTTTCAGTTTCCTTAACCAGTCTCTTTATCTCTGTCCTGAGGGGCAATATCCCGGATGTGCTCCCGTACTGCAGGGCACTCGCATAAGAATCTCTAAGAATTGTCTGAATAATGTCCCTGATTTCATCTATTGCGAAGGTGACTGGATCTGGCATGCCGCCGCCAAACGAAATAAGTCCCTGGGTGTTTGCCATCTTAAGTAACTCACGTATCTCTGACGGTCTCATTGCATCCAGCATTTCCGAGAATGAAAACTTCATGGATTTCACCTTGATATGGCTCTGCAAGATATAAATGCTTCAACTAATGCATTGATTTATGGAACATCGAAAAAGATATTATATACTGGAAATGTCCTGCAATTCCGCTATTCCACTAATAGGAAAAATTATTTAAAAAGCATTAATAGACCATATGATGGAGCCGAAGCGAGCCTGGAAAGTCAGCATGATAGGATCAAAGGGAGTGGGTAAGAGCTCCCTCATTTCCAGGATCATTTATGGTCATGACGATCTCGCATATGATCCGAAGTCCATGAAGAAGAAGACAGTTTCTTACGAGAAGGGAAATATCAGGATCAATGCGGATTTATTTTTCCTAGAGCTCGATTCAGCTAATGGCAGTGAAAAGCTGCTTTCAGGATCGAACGCGATTGTAGTTGTGACCGATGTAACAAATCATGAGAGTCTTGCGGAGGCAGATATGCTGCTGAAGTACATGCAGAACCTAGCCGGAAAGGCAGTGCTGATTGTTGTTGCAACAAAGCAGGATCTGCGGTACGAGGCACAGTTCTGGGACAAGGAGATTGAAGAACTGGCAACCAAGTACGGGGTAAAATATAAGATAACCAGTTCCAAGAGCGGACCGGAAGCTGACGAGTTCCTTGATACCCTTGTTGCCTCTCTCTCTGACAGGTTCGTAAAGAAAGGTAACTGATAATGAAGCAATTCATTTGCGGCGAATACTCATTTGATGTTCCGGACAGTGCTCCATCCCAGACGTACAACAGATATAGAATGGGAAAGATAGTTGAAGGCAACCTCTACCTTGACAGATTTGAACTCTCTTTTCTCCTCTTGAATGCAAAATCAGTGTTCAACTCTAAGCCTCCGAGGGATCGCCTGGAGACAATGAATTCGCTTCTGGAAGCTGGTGATTTTCATCTTCTCATCGCCTTTTCACACCTCAAGCTGAAAGGCTATGTCCTCAAGGTAGAGAAGAACAGGATCCGAATGCGACGCAAGGATGAGAAGTCATGGAGTTCTTCACTCTCTGTACAGAAAGAAAAGGATTCAATATCCAGTCTTGATCTATCCAGAAACAGCCCTGAGCTCCATGCAATTGTGGACGACGACTGCGATATTTCATTTTATGAAATAGGTCGCATGGATTTGCGCGGTTCCATATCTCGAGAAGAATCAATTGCTAACGGGATTCAGATAGACTCTGCCCTTCTTATACCATCTGAAGGTGAAAACAGGTCGCGAAAGAAGGTGGGTTATCAGATCTTTTTGGAAGGCGATACAGCTGAGTCAAATGGCAGGGAACTTGATGGATTAAGCGATATTTCGGTGTATCTTGATCTGCAAAAAAGGGGTTTAGCTGCACGTACCGGCTTCAAGTATGGGGTTAATTTCAGAGTATATGCCTCAAGTATAGAGGAGCATGCTGAATATCTTCTTCTAGTTCATGCGAACAATGAGATCAGATGGTTTGACATCGCACGTGCCGTCAGGGTCGCTTCTGCTGTGAGAAAGACATTCATAATTGCTTTTGAGGAAAAATCAGTGGTCTCTTATTTCTCGATTAAGAGGTTATCTTCCCTTTAGATCTGCGCTTCGAAGTCCTCTATTGCGTACTTGAATTCCTCGTAGCTACTAATGGTTCCTCTGTTCTTCATTATCTCTCTGGCAAGGAGCCAGTAAACCACAGCAAGAGATCTTCTGCCTTTGTTGTTTGTTGGTATTACCAGATCGATGTAATCTGTCTTGTTGTTCGCATCGCAGAGAGCGATAATAGGGATTCCCACTCTGATCGCTTCCTTGATTGCCTGTGTATCAGCCAGGGGGTCTGTCACTACAATAGCCCTCGCCTCGGCAAAACTCGCGAGTTGGGGGTTCGTGAGCGTTCCCGGAACAAAGCGGCCTATGATTGATTTTACTCCTGTGACTTCTGAGAATTTTGATACTGGTCTGAATGCATACTGCCTCTGGGCAACGACAAGTATCTGCGAAGGTTCCAGGCGGGCAAGCATCTTCCCTGCAACTATCAATTTGTGATTCGTTTTCTTTATGTCAAGAATGTAAAGACCGTCATTTCTTATCTTGAATATGTAATCTATCATGTCACTGGATTTTACCTGGGTACCGATGTGTACACCGGACTTCTGGTATTCATCCTCGGGAATCAGGAGCTGTTCAGCCTGTACTTCGTCTTCTGCCAAATTAACCGGGCAGTTAATGCGTTCTACATATATTTATTATGTGACTGCTCCGTACAGAGGTATCATTCCCATTCAATCGTCGCAGGTGGCTTATCCGTAATGTCGTAAACTACCCTGTTAACTTCCTTGACAGTGTTGGTAATTCTTGCAGAAAGAGCGTCAAGGAATTCCCATTCCGGTTTATAGAAAGTTCCGCTCATGGCATCGTTGGTCTGGAACATCCTTATCGCAACCGTCTCTCCATATGTTCTCTTGTCTCCATGGATGCCGGTGGTCCGCAATGGCGTGAGTATAGCGAAATACTGCCACGGCAGGTTTGCTGAAAGGCTCTTTTCGACCTCTTCTTCCACTATCCTGGTGACCTTCTTCAGGATATCGACCCGCTCAGTAGTCAACTCTCCAAGAACCCGGATTGCAAGCCCAGGTCCAGGAAAGGGTTGCTTCGCAGATTCTAGTCCAAGATATTTCGCTATCTCCTTAATCTCATCTTTGTAAAGGTCACGGAGGGGCTCGACAAGCTTAAGTTTCATCTTATCCGGTAAACCGCCGACATTATGATGCGACTTTATAGTATCTCTGATACCGTCTCCGCTTTCAATCCAGTCCGGGGCAATAGTTCCCTGCAGCAGGTATGTGGCTCCTAATTTTTCTGATACTTCGTCAAAAACCTCTATGAATGTTCTGCCTATTATCTTCCTCTTTTCCTCTGGATCCGTTACTCCAAAGAGCTTCTTCATGAATAGGGAGGAAGCCTCGACAATCTCGTAATTCAGGTTAAACTTCTGAAATATCTTCTCAGTCGACTCAGCTTCTCCGAGCCTGACAAAACCGGTATCAACAAACACTGCAACCGCTCGATCACCAATTGCACTATGGGCAATAATCGCAGTTATAGTGCTGTCTAGACCACCAGAACAGGCGATTATAGCCCTACCTGAAACACTGGTTTTGACCTGCTCTTCAGCTTCCTTGAGAAAACTCTCTACCTGAAACACAAACAGTAATGCAATGTCTAATAAATTAGGTTTGTAAATAGATGCAACCTGGACTATTCAGCCATTTCAGCCTTTGCCACAAATATTTTCACTTTGGATCCTGCTATTTCCCACTCCCTGGCTCCGCTTGCAGCGCCAAAGGAGAGGCTGTCTGCGAGGGTTTCTGTCGCAATTGGTTTTAATCTGTCTTTCACCGCTTGAACTATCTCATCATCAGCTTCTAGCACGACAGAAATCCTATCCTCGTAGTCAAGGTCGAGATCTTTCCGCATTACCTGTATTCTTCTTATGACTTCCCTGGAGATGCCTTCTATTGCGAGTTCTGCATCTATCTTGGTGTTAAGGAATAATATATTTCCAGTTTTCTCATCAGTATCCATAACGTACGGTTCTTTCACAACATGTTCGACAGTCAACATTTCACTGGATATCCGCGTGTTCTCCACTGTTATGTAGCCTTCTTTGTCCAGCTGGTTCAGGAGAGTTCCGCTATCTAACGACTCGATCTTCATAGCAAAGGGAGTCAGCTTCTCCTTGAGTATTGGTGCAGCTACTTTGAAGTTCAGTCTCAGCCTAGATTCAAGTGGCTCTTTCCCAGGTTCCACGATTTCGATCTTCTTGCAGTTCAGCTCAGATTTCACAATATCAAGGAGATTTACTTCCAGGGAGGTCTTCGCTGAAATCAGGAGCTCGGTCAAGGGTTGTCTCCCCTTTATCGAGGCCTTCTGTCTCATACGCCTTGCGGTTTCGAGTAATGAGATCACTGCTGCGAAGTTGCTCTCCAGTGTTTCATCAACACCCCTTCCCTCGAATTCCGGGTATCTTGTCAAATGCACACTCTTCTCAGAGGTAAGTGCCCGGTATATGTACTCAGATGTGAAAGGTACTATGGGTGCAAGGAGCAGGCATGTATCTCGCAACACTGCGTAGAGTATAGAATACGCGGCCTCCTTTTCAGGAACCATCGATTCGCTCCAGAACTTCCTTCTAGATAGACGGAGATATGTGTTGGATACCTGATCAATGAATTCCATTAGGTGTCTCAGCGCTTCATGAGGCTGATAATCCTCCATGCGCTCACTGCAAGTCTTCACAGTTTGATTCAACCTGGAAAGGATCCATCTATCCAGAGGATCTGCACTGTCTTTAACTCCGGAAAAGACAAAATTATCGATATTGGCATTGGATGAGAAGAAGCTGTAAACGTTCATCATGGTAGAAAGGACTTTTCGAGAGAGCTCAGATATGAGCCTTGTGTCGTAGTTCCTCGTCTTCCATGGGACACCATAAAAGAAGAAGAGGCGGAGCGGGTCCGGGCCATTTTTCTCTATTGCATCCCTGGCAAGTACAGAGTTGCCTTCGCTCTTGCTCATCTTTCTTCCCTTCTCGTCAAGTACAAATTCTATGGTGAGAACATTGTTGTAGGCGTTTGAGTTGAAGAGCAGTGTCGAGAGCACATGCATAGTGTAATACCAACCGCGTGTCTGATCAATCGCCTCAGTTATGAATGTAACGGGGACGTGCGTCTCCTTAGCCCTATATGGATATCCATCCTCTGCATATGTTGCACTTCCGGAATCGAACCAGGTATCGATGACGTAAGGCTCTCTCTTTGCTGGGGAGCCACAGTTATCACATGGAAAAGTGACAGTATCAACGAATGGTCTGTGGAGGTTCTCCAGTAAGGTTCCACTCCTCTTCTTCAATTCCGCGACGCTTCCTACAGCAGTATAATGCCCATTTTCACATTTCCAGATTGGAAGAGGGGTGCCCCAGTATCTTGTTCTCGAGAGAGACCAGTCTTTAGCCTCTTCAAGGAAATTGCCAAACCTTCCCTCTTTCAGGTACGAGGGATACCAGTTAACTTTGCTATTTGTCTCAAGGATCTCCTTTCTCTTGCGTGAAACGCCAACAAACCATGCATCGATCGGGTAGTAGATCAAAGCCGACTTGCACCTGTAGCAGAACGGATACGTGTGTTTTATCTTCTCCGTCTTAAACAGCAGCTTCTCCTTCTTCAAAAAATCAATTATCTTTGAATTCGCTTCCATTACGTGGAGACCCTTCCATGGGAGCGAAGAATCGTCATAGATACCATCGCCATTTACAGGGTTCAGTATCTTCGTTTTCATCCGTTTGCCAATCTCAAAGTCGTCTGCCCCGAAAGCAGGAGATATATGGACTATTCCTGAACCCTCATCCAATGACACAAAATCAGCAGTAACGACCTGAAGGTTTCCTTCGAACGGGACAAGGAACTTCAAGAGCTGGTCGTATCTAATTCCAGATAATTCCCTGCCCTTTATGCCCGTTCTTTCAACGGTTGCACCAGGAAAGAGCTTATCGACCAGGCTGGACGCCAAATAGTATGATTCTCCATCCTTATTCACAAGTGAGTATTCTGATTCCGGGTTCACAGCTAAAAACTGATTAGCAGCAAGTGTCCAGGGTGTGGTTGTCCATGCGAGCAGGAAGGTATTCTTTGTATCCTTGACTGCAAATCTTACATAGATGGAGATGTCGGTGACCTCTTCGTACCCCTGGGATACCTCATGTGAGCTTAGTGAAGTTCCGCATCTCGGGCAATATGGAAGTATTTTGTAGTCTTTGAATAGGAGACCCTGATCGAAGAGCGTCTTCATTGCCCACCATTCGCTCTCCATGTACTCTGGAACCAGTGTAACATAGTCTCTGTTATGATTGACCCAGAAGCCAAGCATCTGATCTATCGATTTCCATTCCTCGATATATCTGAACACGCTCTCGCCGCAGTACTTGTTGAATTTCTCAATTCCAAGGTTCTCGATCTCTTTCTTGGAATTAATGCCAAAATGCTTCTCAGCTTCTATCTCCACCGGAAGTCCGTGACAGTCCCATCCTCCAGATCTCCCGAGAATGTTATGACCAGTCATGTACTTGTACCTGAGGATTGTGTCCTTAATCGTACGCGTCATAGCATGTCCCAGGTGCGGTCTGCCATTTGCAGTAGGCGGGCCCTCCAAAAAGCTGAACTCTTTTGCCCCAAGGCTCTTTGTTAGAGATATTTCCTCTATCTTTTCTTCTTTCCAGTAAGTAAGCATTTCTTCGGCTATCTTTCTGAACGTTGCGTTTGTATCTATCTGCCTGTAGATTGCATTAGTCATTCGGCGCCGTGTGATCTGATTCACTGATATAACATTTTATCGCGGTTAAAGCAGATTAGCACATAAATTCGCATGAAAATCATGCAACAGTTATATTCAAGCTGTTGATCATGTTTTATTCAAAATGGAAGGGAGTGCATTTCCTACTGGTAGCAATCGATTCAATCAAGACTTCGGGCTTAGAAATTCCCTTCAGCGTGGACTGCCCATGCTTCTTACTCCGATAATCATTCTAGCTGTAATTCTGATATCCGGGAACTTCTACTTCTTGGAATATTTTCATGTTATCGCGGGTTCCGCATGGACTGGAATGGATCTTGTAATGGGACTATTCTTCGCTTTTGTGATGCGCGGCATCTCAAATCCGCAAAAGGCAGAGGTCTCAAAAAGACTCATACCTTCAATGCTATTTTTCATGCCGGCCATAGCAACCGCCACCGTTACCGCTGGCCTGTACACAGCTTTTAGCCTTGGAATACAAGTGAATTCACCTTTCTTTATAGCTGCTGGCATAATAGTTCTCATCCTCGTCGCACAGGGATTTGGGATTTTCCTTCCGAATGAATTGAGGATTTATTTTGAGCTGCTGCGTGGAGGTAAGGATATCGAGAAGATAGTCAGATTGACCATGCTTAACATGAAGCTGTCGCTCAGCCAGCTAGTTTTCCAGATTGCAATTATAGTAATAATGGCAAGGTTCGCTACCGGGTACTCGATATGAGCTTTGACATGAAACCGGTATACCGGGCTGGTGCAATTACCGTAATAGTTCCGGTTGCTGCGTTTCTTGGTATAATTGCATCCGGAAGCATGCTCCTTCTTGATTATATTCATGTGCTCCTCGGTGCGATCTGGACAGGAGTGGATGTCTTTTTCGGACTAATCTTCTTCTTTGTGATTGCAACGCTTGACACAGACACAAAGGCCGCGATATCAGTAAGGCTCCTTCCCATGTCACTTTTCTTCGTTCCAACTGCCTCTGTGCTCACTCCTCTTGCTGGTTACATACTTGCAGTCAGAACTGGCATATTTTCCTTGAATACAGTCTTTGTCGCTGCTATTGTGATTGGTTCTCTGCTGGTCGGAGTCGGTATTTTTACCATAGTTCTTACGGCTGCAATGACATTGCGGGAGGCCAGTAAAAAGGAACCGGATACAGGCAATATGTCCAGACTTCTGATGATCGGATCGCATGGTGCCCTTGTGCAGCTAACGCTCCAAATTGCGATCATCTCGATTATGGCATACATAGTGGTTTATCTTTGAATCTATGATCCGACATAATCTGACAATTGTCAGCTAATTTCGAATGAATTTATACAAATAGAAATATTTAATAGCTGCTTTAGTTTATATTTCGTAATGCACAGCAGGTTTTACCGTAACATTGTTGATGCCTTGAAAGAAGAAACCACTCGGATTAGAAAAATATTCAAGGATCAGCAGGAACCTGCTCCCGGTGATAATGAACGCAAGAACTGACTTATCAGAGCGTTCCGATACCGCGTTTTCCGCGGAAATGTTCATAGCCACCAGGTTGCAACATATTCCATCTTTGTCCGTCAAAAATCATATTATCTCCTTCCCAAGTGTCTCCAATGTATGAGACCTTTATCCCTTCTTTTTCCATCGATTTGCGGAAGGCAGCATAATTCTCATTCTCTATTGTAAACATTAGCTCGTAGTCCCCGCCGTAATTCAATGCGATGTCCAAATCTGAGGCTCCGGATAGCTGGATCGCTTTCTTTACGTTGCTGTCCAGAGGGATTTCGTCCTGAACGAGTCGAAAACCAATTCCAAACTCCTTCTTCGTTGAGAAAATAGAAGATGAGATGCCGTCCGAAAGATCAGTCATGAACTTCCCGCCGTTTCTGCTAATCACCTGTGCTTCTCTTACCTTGGGGGATATGTCAAGCAGTAAATCTATGCCAAAGGACTTTCTGTAATCAGAGCTGTAGAAAATGTATCCGGAAGCAGCACGACCCATGTCACCGGTGACGCAGACAACCTGGCCTTTCCTGATGTCGCTCCTCCTTCTCAGAAGAGAATCATTCTGCTTTCCAATTATCGTTCCGGAGATAACCATATCTCTGGACTCCTTTGTATCCCCACCCAGGTATTGTGCTCCGAACTCATTCAATCTGGTATCGCAGCTCTCGACTATCCTCTCCAGATCAACGGAATCGAAACTTTCCGGAACATTGAAAGAGGCTACCATCCCTATTGGTATACCGGCCATCGCGGCCACATCGCTGAGATTTATAGATGCAAGGAACTTCCCGATCTGTGAAGCACTTGCCCCTTTCGGGATATTTGTCCTGGTGGATACGGAATCAGTTGAAACAAGGAAATTTGTGTTATTCTCTCTAATGACAACGCAATCATCGCTCCCTCCGTGGACGTGTCCGCTCCTGAAGAGAGATTCAATGATCGCCCTCTCTCCTATTCCCGATAACTTCATCTTATCACCTGTGAATCAGATAGGAATGCCATATCCGAGCGATCTCTTTGAAATCGCGCTCAGGTCCATGGTTGAAAGTGAAAGTTCCTCAAGTCTGAGTTCTTTCCAGAATGCAGTTAAATCCGCCTCCTGATAATATGATTCTAGCTCCGAAAAGTCCTGTGTTAGTGAAGATTTCACAATCAGGTCAAGGAGTTTCCTGTCACTGCTATCGTTGTGCACACCCCTCTCTCTGTCGCCACCAGTTGGATATGAGATCACTGTCCTGCCCTCTTTTCTGGAATCTAGCAGCACCTTTGCAAGAGACCATAATCTGGGTGGCCTGTACATATTCCTCTTCCAGAAGTATTCTACTAGAGTATTCTTCTGTATATTCATAGGGTTCACGCTGATATCATCTGAAAGTGCATCAACATCCGAGATAGAATGGAGCATGTCGTCAATCGCACTCAATTCTCCGGTGAAAAGAGGTTTGAAAAGAAGATATGTCCTCACAGAGAAACCCATGGCTCTCGACAGCTCAGCGGCTTTTACATACTTGCTGTAAGTTGACCCTTTGTTGATTGAATTCTTCATGATATTATCGTTAGATGTTTCCAGGCCAATTGCGATCCTGACATCAAATCCGTGGTCATTGAGACCAGAAAGATTGCTTTCAGTAATATATTCAGTTCTGCTTTCCACCAGAAGTGCCTTGACCTTCCCGCCAATTGCCTCGAGGAAATAATTTCTCACTTCAAGTGGTATTTCCTGTGTATCCAGAAAGCTCCCGGATGTGAAGACCTTCAAGACATTTATTCCACGAATCGAATCAGCAACGTAATCTATCTGCTTCTTAAGATCGCTGACGGTTACATTCTTGTCTATATCATTGAAGTAACCACACATAGAGCATGAAGAATAATTGTACCATGAGCACCCTTTTGTCCTGAAGATCGATACCACTGTATCCTCGCTGAAACCTCTAATTCGATCCAATTCTTTCCACACTGAAATCGGCCGATCAGGAGTTGAGGAACCGCGGCCTGCTGGCATGAGATCCTTGATGAATGCCGCAAGCTTCCGGTTAGTTGTCATTTCCACTTACCCGTTTGCAGGAATGACTGCAACATATTTTAATAAGACTGGAATAAGCTCAATCCATGGTCAGTTCAAGGATATCTAGCATTGAGGAATCCGCAACGCTTCGACTTACAAGGCTCGCGGAAGATCTGCGGATGAGCGGAAAGAAGGTCTATAACTTCGGAATCGGCGAGCCTGACTTCACCACACCGCAGATCGTGATCGATAGTGCATTCGAATGGGCAAAGAGAGGGAAAACACATTACACTCCTGCCGCTGGAATCAGGGAACTCCGTGATTCTCTCGCAAGAAAAATGAAAATGCAGAATTCGGTCGAAGTTACTGGAAATTCCATTCTCGTTTCACCTGCCAAATTCGCAATATATCTCTCCCTATTTGTTACGCTGGAGCCAGGGGACGAAGTTTTGCTCCTTGACCCCTACTATACCTCGTACAGGGATATAGTAAAATTAGTTGGAGGGGTGCCCGTAGAGATACCATTGCGTGAAGATTACGGCATAGACTTTTCCCAGCTTGAAATTGCGATAACAGGAAGAACAAGGGCTATTCTGTTCAACAACCCTTCCAACCCTACCGGTCATGTATATCCGGAAAAGGAGATCCGAGAGCTTTACGACTTTTGTGTGAAGAATCATCTTTACCTGATTTCCGATGAGATTTACGAAGATCTGATCTACGAAGGCTCTATGTTTTCACCTGCCAGCATTCCTGGAGCGTTGGATTCAGTCATTACTGTGAACGGATTCTCAAAGAGCCATGCTATGACCGGCTGGCGGATCGGATATCTTGTAGCGAATGAGGAAATAATCAAAGCCGCTACAAAGGTCCAGGGCCAGACAATAACCTGCGCATCATCAATTTCGCAGTATGGTGCCCTGGAAGCACTTAAGGATGACAAGGATCCAGTCATATTCAGGGAAACCTTCAGGAAACGTAGAGATCTGGTGGTGAAATTGCTATCCGAAATCCCAGGATACCACGTAAATAGACCTGCGGGCGCCTTCTATGCATTTCCAGGTTATCCTGGCGACATTGCTTCAGAGAAATATTCGGCCGAGCTTCTTGAAAAATATCAGGTTATTATAACACCTGGAATAGCGTTTGGAAGCAAAGGTGAACATCACTACAGATTATCCTACGCGGCTTCCGAGGATGAGCTCCGGGAAGGCATAGCCAGGATCGCAGCGTTCGAGAAAGAGCTATCAAAATAAACGGTGACTGAAGCACAATGATGGAGATACAGGTCGAGAAAGATGTTTTCATCTCTGATTTGTACTGCATCTACCTTAGAGACATAAACGGGGTAGTTGTTTCTGACCTTCACCTCGGTTTTGAAGAAGAGATGAATCTACATGGTCTTTTCCTGCCAAAGTTACAGAGGGAGCATGTGGAGGGTGTTGTTGACAGAATCATCGAGAGATACAATCCAGAGAAGATATTTATCAACGGCGATTTCAAGCATGAATTCTCCAAAAATCTGCCACAGGAATGGGATGACGTTATTCATTTCATTGACAGGTACAGACAACAGACAGATCTTTACTTCATCAGAGGTAATCATGATAATTATCTGCTTACGATTCTGGCAAGATCCGGAATGCAGATGCATGATTTCTACGAAGATGACAGGTATTTCATATATCATGGGGACAGGGACCTGGGTTTGAGAAAACTGACGATACTTGGGCATGAACACCCCTCCATCTCCCTTCGGGATGGTGTCGGGGGCGTGTTCAAGATTCACTCATTCATATACAATCCGGAGTCGCATGTGCTGATTACCCCGTCGATGAGTTTTTTCTCTTCGGGGAGTGATGTTTCAACCTCGCTGATGAACGATGAGCATTTCACTCCAGTTTTGAAGAAAACACAAGCAGCTAAATTCAGGATTTTCGGGATCACTGAAGAATTTGGCCTCGTCGACCTCGGCCCGCTTGGTGATCTGCGGCAGAACCCTTAGAAGAGTCTTCCTGCGCTTTCTTAAGTGCTTTGTAGAAACTGTTCAGTGCCTCTCTGAAACCATCATCGTTGTCTGTTTTCAAAAGCTTCTTTATCGTGAGAGTCTGGGGGGCAAGTATCTTGTTTATCAGAGAATCTGCCATGTTATTCAGGACATTTTCAGTGTCATTACCCCTGTAGAGCATTTCAGAAGCAGTTCTCACTTCTCTTGTCTTGAGATCTCTTGCATTGTTGAATATGAGCTTTATCAGTTCTTCCGCTTCAGATTCAAGAAGCTTTGACTCGAGTGATTTTACCTCTCTTTCTATTATGCCTTCTACCATGGGAACAAGAGATGCCTTTTTCTCAGAGTTTTTTCTAAGCAGGGGCTCAATCTCAGAAAGTGGTATTACCCTGCATCTCATGTTTGCTCTGTCGACGTTAGGTGGCATTCCGAGGTCTATCAAGATCCTATCCTGGAAACCATAGTCTGCTGTGAATATCGGCTTTTTTGAAGCGGTAGCAGTTATCACGACGTCATTATCTCTCAGTATGCCCTCAGTGTCGATGTTATTCACCACTTCAACATTGTATCTATTCATAATTGAAAGTAGAGCATCCCTGTTCCTGGCGTATATACGTAGAGATAAAGGCTCGCAAAGACCAGCATATTTTACAAGATCACCGGCAAGTTTCCCGCTCCCTACTACCGCGACCCTCTTTCTCTTTGGTTCTAGGCTAGAAAGAATCTGGCCAATATGCGCAGGTATGGAGGTTTTCCCCCTTGAGATCCCCGTCTCTTCCCGTGCGGTTTTACCAACGCTTATTGCTTTCCTGAAAATGAGTGAGAGCAGCTTGGAAGATCTACCCGACTCAAGAGAATCTTCAAACGCCACCTTTACCTGATGTAATATCTCCTGCTCACCCACTGAGACGGATTCGATTCCAGAGGCGACCCTGAAGAGATGATTGATAGCATCTGCACCGGAGAGAGAACGATACGGTTTAAGCTCGTCAAATTCCGGAATCTTATCCGTTGAATAAATTTCCACTCTATGGCAGGTGGACAGAAGAACCCAGTTGTCCAGCACTGAAGAGAGCCTCTCCTCAAAGAAGCTCCTCTCCTTGGAACTCACCTCTTCCAGATGTCCGGATTCAGAGTTGATATCCCAGCCAATAAAGTGCAATATGTTCATGCTGAATCAAGCCAGATTTGGCTACGCAGTCATTATACAAGCATATTTAACCATAACACCGCAAAGTTAAACTTCTCTCAATAGGCATTTTATGGAGATCAAAACCGTTGTGTAGAGGAACACGAAACTGCAAAATATGCACTATGCCTATACCGGGTGAGAATGCCTCATTTCATCCTTGACGTAAGGAACCTCGATCTAAAGGATACAGGCGAAGATGCAGCAGTTATGCTCGTTACTGACAGTAATAACCTGCTCCTGATCCTGAGGCAGCAGAGAGATGGCGACCCATGGTCTGGTCAGATAGCACTGCCTGGCGGCTTCAGGAAGCTAGGAGAGACCCTTGAGACCACTGCTTTGAGGGAGACAGAAGAAGAGGTGTCGCTGAATCTGAAATGCTCCGGTTATATCGGCTCTTTCAACACAGCTCGAGGAACGAAGAGGGTTGCGGCTTTCTTCTCTATTGTGCAGGATATACCTTCTTTTGTCGCAAGAGAGGAAGTGCAGGACGCATTCTGGGTCTCTCTATCCTCCCTTGTGCGCGGCAAGACACCCTTCGGGTTCCCGAGCCTTGACTTCAAGAGTTTTCAGGTCTGGGGCTTGACATATAGAATCCTATCTACGGTCATAAGAGAAGTTGATTAGTTCTCCTTCCATATAGGAGAATGAAAGCGAAAGAGGAAGGAGATGTTGTCTTTGTTAAACTCGAAAGGGATGATAGCGTAGTTGAGTCTTTAACCAGGGTATGCGACCATTTCTCTGTCAAGAACGGCCTGATTGTATGGGGAATAGGCATGTTCCGAACTGCAGAGATAGGTTTCTTCAACGGGAAGGAATACGTGCACAGAGTTCTTGATTCCCCCGGGGAGGTAGTCTCATTCCATGGTAGCATAGCTGACGGCGAACCCAGGTTCCACATTCACACGGCTCTTGCACAGTCAGATAACATAACAAGGGGAGGCCACCTTTTCAATGCAGTGGTATCACCGCTGCTTGAGATTCAGATCCAGAAGCTCAGAGGAATTGAATTGACAAGAAAATTCAACGAAAAGAGCGGATTAAAAGAGTTAGAAATATTACGCTCATCTATTCCATGATTGCATGTAATCTTGATCCTCTATCTGCTCCCCCGTTGACGTTAGATAAAGAGGATCATATGCCTCAATCATTACAGCCACCTCGTCTGTTGATTTCGATCCAATAGCTGCTTCGATGGCGCCGGGCTGAGGGCCATGTATAATCCCTCTCACATGGAGAGTCATCGACCCGGATTCTATCCCCTTCCTGCTCATGAAATTCCCGGATGAATAGAAGAGGAATTCATCTGTATCGATATTATTGTGGTAATATGAAATAGGTATCGATCTGGGGTGAAAGTCGAATAACCTCGGCAAAAAAGTTCCTATCATGAAGCTCTTTCCCGAGAATGTTTCGTGCACCGGTGGTGGTTGATGCAGTTTTCCAACTATCGGAGCCATGTCAGATATGTTTATCGCAAACGGGTACAGGTAGCCATCCCATCCAGCGACGTCGTAAATGGATGCTTCCCGCTTCTCTATCAGGTAATAATCGTCGTAGTCTACCACGCAATCCATCGAACCTGGAAGGACTGGAGGTTTAGAAAGATCTGGAACTCTTATGTCCCGGGTGTAGTAAGGAGTGCCTTCCTTCAACTGTCCGTAAGCGTTCAGGTAACGCTTCGGTATGTCTATTCTGTCCCTGCTCTCCATAAAGAGGAAGCTACTATCTTTGGAGAAAGACATAGACCATGTGGTACCTTTAGGTATGTACAGGTAGTCACCTTCCCTGAATTCTATTGACCCGAAAATCGATGATAAGGTCCCGGCCCCTTTATGGACAAAGAAGAGCTGCTCACACAAAGCATGTCTGAAGAATGACTTCATCACTTCTGCGGGCTTGATCATACCAATTCTTACATCCTCGTTGCAGAACAGATATTTTCTGCCATAAATCATGTCACCAGCGGAATCAAGGAGCGATGTCCGAAGATGCCGATGAAGCATTTTCCGCTTCCCGGATGGCAGAAAAGAAGGTTTTTCTTCCTCCTCAAGTGAGGCGACCCTGGTCGGCTCACCGGTATGATACAATAATGAATAGGTTCCATCAAAACTCTCCTCTCCGAAGAGTTCCTCCTTTAGAACGTTCTTACGATCATCGAATGTATGCCTGTATTCAGGTATTTTCCCCTGTCTCACATAGTAAACCAATCACATCACCTCATTATCCAGCGAACCAATCGCATCTGCTTGTATCGATACCTTGTCTCCGCGGTGGAGCCAGTCAACGCCGCTCTTCATCATTTCCAATATTGTACCGTTTCCGAATGTCCCGGTCATTATGACATCCCCTCTGTGAAGCGTAACTTCGTCTGATGCTCTCTCAATTATCATCCCGAGGTCGAAATGTATAGCCTTCATGTTACTCTTTCCGTACTGGCTGCCATTTACGTAAGCTGAAAGTTCGATATCGTATTTTCCTCTCTCTGTTCTCAGCTTCCTTAGATCAGACCTGGTAAGAAGATATGGGCCAATGGAGGTTGCAAAATCCTTTCCTTTCGCGGGCCCAAGTCCAACCCTTGTCTCAATCCTCTGCACATCCCTGGCACTCCAGTCGTTTGCAATCGTCACGCCGGCAACATACTCTTCATAATCGTCTGCTGTGATATTTCTACCTTCCTTGCCTATTACGAAGGCGAGTTCCATCTCATAGTCAAGCTGCTTCGTATATTTAGGGTAAGGGAGTTTCTCCCCATTCGCGATAACGCTTGTATGATTTGAATAATAGAAGACCGGTAACTGGTACCACTCCTGCGGTACCCCTTCGCCCCTCAGAGATCGTGCATTCCTGACATGCTCCTCAAATGCGAAAAAGTCCCTCAAGGTTGTGATCAAAGGTATAGGTATGCAGTAACCATCAGGCGGTATTTTGATAAGAGCGGATTCCTGCGGTGTTAATAGTGACTCTTTATTGTATATGATATCATAATAACTGGCAAGAACTTCTTCCTCGGTCAAAGATAACAGCTCTGCAACAGAGTAGTTCTGTCCATCGTAGTGCAATATTGTCTTTGGAACACTATTGAAGAGGACCCTGCCGAGTAAGACCATGCGATCTATTCCGCCTAAAGATTTCCTCTCTTTTCCTGTTCTCTCTCAATTGATACAAAAAGAGATTTGAAGTTCCCCTTCCCGAATGATATGGCGCCCCGTCTCTGTATAATTTCATAGAAGACTGTTGGCCTGTCTCCAATTGGCTTGGTGAAAATCTGTAGCAGGTATCCATGATCATCCCTGTCAACCAGAATGCTAAGTTTTCGCAACGTATCTATATCTTCCTTTATCTTTCCAACCCTGTCCTCGAGATCTTCATAATATGTTGATGGTGTGTTCAAGAATTCAACACCTGCGCTCCTTAGCTTAGTTACGGTATCAATAATATTGTCTGTGTGAAAGGCAAGGTGCTGCACTCCCGGCGTCTTATAATAATCGAGATATTCCTGTATCTGTGACTTCTTCAGCCCCCAGGCAGGTTCGTTTATCGGGAATACAATCTTTCTGTTATTGTATTCGACGACCTTTGACTGCAGTGCTGAATACTCGGTGCTGATGTCTTTGTCGTCAAAACTCATCAACTGATTGAAGCCAAGCCCATTTATGTAATATTTGACCCAGTCATCCATTCTAGTCTGTTCCACGTTTCCGACGATATGGTCAATCAGCTTGATTCCTTTCGGTTTTCGATCGTCATCAACCCGCTTGAATCCAGGCGGGAGTTCAGAATCATATTCCCCAAGATCCTGAAGGCTGTGTACTGTATCACCAAAAGTTGGGATGGAGCTCTTAAACAGGGTTCCATCGTCCGTCTTTATCTTCTCAATCTTCGCAGGCTTAATGATGCCTCTGGATTTTATCTCTTCCACGGTGTCATTTATGTCGTTGACTGTCATTGAAACGTCCTTGACTCCATCTCCATGTAAGTGGACATGCTTGCCAACATAATCGTCTGGATCAACAAAGCTGGTGAATATGAGATTGGCATCTCCCTGAGATAATAGGTAGGATACTCTATCCCTGACGCCTGTTTCAGGACCAGCGTACCCGTCAAGCTTGAAGCCGAACGCGTTCTGGTGCATGAAGGCCCACTGTTTAGCAGACCCAACATAGAACTCTACCGACTTCACTTTTTCGAGGATGGGTTTCTGTGCCATGATGTTCATATGTCTTTTATTTAAATAACATTTTTGCACATTTCCAGCTTCTAAAGCCAAATATACTAGGAAAATGGGCTAAATAAGAGGATGGTCAAGATGAACCGATGAAAACAGCAATGATAAAAATCAGTTTCGCATTCCCATCAGTGGAAAAAGCCGACAGTCCGATTTACATGCAGATCCTTTCGCTGAAGTTCAGTCACTGTTATTACACACTTAACGAGCAGGGGAGGGGAATCATGATTAAGGGATTAAACAGAGTTATAGATCGGATCGGGAAAGAGGCGGTTTCGCTTCGCATGTACCGTTCTATCCGTCATGATTCTGACCTCATAGTATGGCTATCCGCGAACAGGCCTGAACTGATCTCGGACTTGAATACAGGGCTCAGGACGACGAGTGAGGGATGCCTTGAGACAATTGATGGCTTCCTTTCAATATATGATGAATCTCCATACATAGGCAAGGGCAGCACTCTAGAAAGCACACTTTCTGGAGAGCCCGGTCACTTTCTGGTAGCGTATCCCATGTCTAAGTCGAATGACTGGTATCAGATCAGCTATGACGAGAGAAAGAGAATAATGGCAGAGCACATCGGGATGGCATTATCACACCCGGATAATCATGGGATCAGATCTTACACGACATACAGCTTTGGAATTTCTGATTCAGAGTTCGTCGTGATTTACGAAGTGGAGAATCTTGTGTCCTGGTCCAATGTAACAAAGAAACTCAGAGAGGCAACAGCGAGAAAATGGATAACCTCAGAAACACCTGTGCTTGTTGGATCCCACATTAATAAGATTGAGTTGCAGTAGGAGTAGAAATGGCATTATTTCTCATCAGGTATTCAGAGATCGGTCTCAAAGGACCAAGGAAACGCTCCGATATGGAACGCATTCTCATCAGAAACCTGCGATCTGCCTTGTCAAAAATCCCGGGTCATGAGATAAGCAGGGAAAAGGGACGATTATTCCTTGAAACCTCAGACTCCTCTGAATCCAGAGTAACTGAGATCCTGGGTCATATATTCGGGATCAAGTCCTTCTCTCCATGCAGAAAAATACACTTCAACGACCTGCAGGGTCTTTGTGCTATTGCAGAAACATACTTCAAGGAAATGGTGTCGGGCAAGACTTTCGCGGTCAGGGCAAGAAGAACCGGCAAACACAGTTTCACTTCACTTGACGTGGAAAGGGAGCTTGGTCGGCTCCTGCTTCCATTCTCGACAGGAGTCAATCTGAAAACTCCAGACTTCACGGCAATGATAGAAGTCAGGGAACATTCGGCCTACCTATTCCAGGAGAGAAGAAAGGGTCCTGGTGGCTTTCCTTTAGGATCTCAGGGCAGGATGATATCCTTGGTCTCAGGTGGAATTGACTCGCCCGTTGCAACGTGGATGATGATGAAGAGGGGATGCGTTCCAGTGTTAGTTTTCTGTTCCCTCGCTGATCCTATTGATACAACAGAATTTCTCCGTTCTATACGGCCTCTCCTTGACAGATGGTCATTCGGTTCAGATTTGGAAGTAAGAATTTACGACGGAAGACCCCTCATAGACCTGATGATCCATGGCGAAGGATTTGCCCATCCAAACGTTGGCTTCAAGAAGTTCCTGTATCTGCTCGCGGAGCGAGTATGCAGGGAGACAAATTCATTTGGAATCATCACAGGTGAGTCACTTGGTCAGGTCTCTTCGCAGACCGCCGAAAACCTGTATGCTCTTTCACAGGCAGTCAGTGTGCCTTTACACAGGCCGCTAATCGGCTTTGATAAAGACGACATAGTGGATCTTTCAAAATCTATTGGTACATATCCGGAGCATAGTCTTGGTGAATTCTGTTCCATATTTTCAGTGAATCCATCCGTCTCGGTAACGGTGGAAGAGTTATCAGAAGATGTTGTTCCGGTTTCCATTCTGGACGGAATAATGGCTGCCGGAAGATTGCTTCACAGCAAAGACATTGACCTTTATCTGGATAGAATGGATAAAGTCAGGATCGGTAGCCCCGGCTTCGATACCAATGCGCTTGTCGTGGATCTCAGGACTTCAGAGAAATACGAAATGTGGCATCCTGCGGGTGCCATCAATGCATCGGTTGCAGAGGTAACTGAATTGCCGGAAAAATACGGAAAAAACCGGACTTACATTTTCTATTGCTCAAGCGGACTGATGAGTGCATACGCAGCCTCAAGGCTTTCCGAAAAGGGGATCAA
The DNA here is from genome assembly GCA_046704325.1 of Thermoplasmataceae archaeon. GTDB lineage: Archaea > Thermoplasmatota > Thermoplasmata > Thermoplasmatales > Thermoplasmataceae > UBA582. Next base: position 2,929 of record JBJKSG010000026.1, on the reverse strand, counting down.
TGCTGTCTATACAGACGAGAAGAAAATGAAAAAGGCTATTGATCTGAGTGCAGAAATGATTAAATCAGATAAATCGGTTTAAAAAAAATTTGATAAGAAAAAAATAATAAATTATAAAGTGAGATAATTCTTTACTTTTTTGACCTCATTCGCAGCGCGGTTGCAGAAATTACCACTATTACTGCAATTATCGCTACTAGAACCAGAAGTCCAGATCCGTTCTGGAATGCGCCTAGCGGGTTAGATCCGGTCGGGCTGGTTGTTGAGTAGACATCGACAGTATGCGATGAGAAGTGAGGAACGTGCAGAACTACAAGCAACCCACCCGGTATTTTCACCAGCGAGAACGATGCGTTCACAGAACTGGTGTCATTCACAACAAGACTCAGTGACTGCAACGAAACAGAGTAACCATCAAATGTAACATGAACGGTTGACTGGTTCGAGATCACGGAATTTGCAATGTAGATGACAACGTTTGTTCCAGCATGATGCCCTGCAGCTGCAGATAGTTCAACAGATGCGCTCCCCAGTGAAACAGTAGATACTGTTGCCTGAACAGTTGAGTTGAACATAATTGAAACGCTCACGTTTGCACTTGATGTGCCTGTGATTGAAATGGCCGCAGCTATGTCACCATTCTGAATATACCTCTGGATGGTGTGGGCAATTGCGGAGTCGAGACCCTGAAGTCCTGGAGGCGCTACGAACGATATCTTGGCGATTCCGGTAGTTGTTATGTTGACATTGGAACCGTTTATGGTTGCATTTGCGTTAACCAGGAAAGCATAGATAGATTGATTGTTGCCCGAGATGAGGACGGCATGCGGACCGGCTATAACGCTGCCGTTTAGATTCAAAGTATCATTAATGACTGTAGATGAATTTGCAGCCACCACTGCACGCTGAATTGTGTAGTTTTTCCCAAGAGTTGTAACCATCTTTGCAGTCATTCCCTTCGCAAGTGTAAGGTGTAACGTTCCGTTATCCAGGATCACAGCACCATATAGAGCGGGGTTATCATGCACCGCAAAAATCGCTGTGTTGTTTGCATATACGAACAGGCTCCCGATCACTATTGCCTGATCAACCGGTATCTGCGGTAATGCAGATCCCTCTAGCAGAGATCCGTTTCCAGAAGCATATGCCTGCGTGAAAATCTCGCTGTTCAGATGATTGTTTGTAAAGTCACTGAACACACCTGTAGATGCATTGAAGTTGAAGGTGAGCCTTTCGCCTATTACCTGTCCTGTCGTATTGTTATATGTGAACTTTGAGTCCTGAAGACCCTGCAGGTTCTTTATCTCCTTCACCAATGAAGCAAATGAGATGATTCCGGTAAGGACGTACCCATTCGAATAGAAGGTCACGTTAGATCCGGTTCCAGTAAGTGGGGCGTTAGAAAACAGGTAGAACTGTGATTCATTTACAATCATCAGGTATACATATGACTGTACAGTGCTCAGCAAGTTGAAGCTAAGACCAAGAGGATTCATCATCGCTCTCAATTCCCCAGAAAAGTTCAGGTTAACCTGCTGCGGTATAGCGGAGAGAGAGTACGAAATAGACGACTCTCTGTGGTTAGACATCATCAGGAAGATGTTTCCCTGTGTTCCACTGAGCACCGTAGCGTTGTCGAGAGTTGTAACGCCATTCACGGTCGGTGGTAGAATACCTCCGATTCCGGAACTGTTCGCTGTTACTTCCGATGCCAAGAGCAAATTTCCATTCACGCTTAAGTAGGAGAGGTCTGTCAGCGTGCTGGTAGCGGAGTTTATCCCGAAAGTGTATTCACCAACGGAACTCTGACTACCACCTGCTGCAAACGCTGTCCCTCCAACCGCGATAAGAAGGAGGGGTATAATAGCCAATAGAGCTAAGATACGATTTTTCATTAGTCGCTCATCGGAGATGGTATATTTTTGATTGTTGGTACACAATTGTACCAATTTGATCGTTAGATGCTGCACAGGAACTCTTATCAAAGGATAAGGAGATAAGTAGGTCTATCTGCATTTCTTATACCCACAGTCAAATAGATAGAATGGTTTCCACTATAACCTATCCACCCCCTATGGATACAGCTATGTCGAGGGAACAGTTGTGAAGAACACTATTGCTAACATGGTTACTGCCATTAGAATAGAAACTATTTTTCTTCCTTTAAGGAAATACATTCATACATTCTCCAGAATAAGATCAACCTGTGCACTCACAGGTTGGGACAATCCTGTGAGGGATGCAGTGAAGTTAGTGTAGTATGTAATGTTGTAACTATTCGGGTAGAAACAGAATGTATTCTCGATAAAGGGATAGCTCCATGTGCTCCTGCTCTGGTTTGTGAATGCGAAGTGATACATGGAAGTACGGGGAAGATGAGTATCGTTGGCAAAATTCAGGAAGAAGGATACAGAACCACTCTTGAGCAAACTTAAGCAGTTGAAGTTATCTTCTGATGAAGGCCGAGAGAGATTGGTCAAGTTCGTTCGATCCTTTGTATACCAGTTGCTGTAAGCTGAAGTACGTGGAAGATTCGATGTATTCATCGCAGAATAATAGGAAATGGATTGCGAAAGAACAAGAGATTTCGGATGCAGGTTTGGTGTGAGATTCCCGCATACCGTTAACCAGAAGTCAAAACATGCCCCAACAGGTTTGAAAGAATAGACATAACCTGTGATCTCAATCGAGAGGGAGGAGTTCTGGTAATTTGTTGTTGAGATGGAGGTGGATGCTTTGGTTGCATTGATGTACAAGGGATCCACTGGGTCGATTGTCCCTATGAATGAACCCTTAAGCAGATATGTTGACTTACCGTCATTCGCAGTCAATGGAACCGGCTTAAGAACCACGAGATAGTAGAATGTGGATGAAAGTACTACGATAGAAGCTATCAGGACTGCCATGAAGATTATTCTTCTGCTTCTTC
>JBJKSG010000025.1:0-8487 GCA_046704325.1 Thermoplasmataceae archaeon | reverse complement strand
TGATCTTTCGGAGTTTCGGCAAGAAGCTGTAGCATTGCATATATTATGCATATCTTATATAAGGATCTTTACGCGATCAGAATTGGTAAAGGAAGAACAGCGTGCACAATAGACTGAGGTGTTACCAGGAGTAAAATGGTTCGGATATGGAGCGAACACCGTCTTTCTAAGGTGAAACTGATTAAGAACTTGATGTTCCTTAACTAGATCTGTTTTCGACAAATGATATTTCTGAAATGTCGGAGATATCCCATGAAACTGCGACAAAAGCATCACTTTAAAATCTTTCGAGAGAACGCTTCGAGAATGAGATAACTTGACCCCTATGAATTTGGATTACCTGAGCAAGTGTAATGCAGGCTGACAGAGGCCCGTCTGTTAAGCATGATACGAAACGCTAACATGTATAACCAAGATGACTTGAGTGCAATCAGCTTTGTGAATTGCCCTTTCTATGTATATGAAAAGGTTTAAGCTTCATTCTAAATTTTACCCCGATGCCAATTTATCAGGTGGGCGAACATGAAATACTCAAAGAGGAAGCGGATTATGTCTACGGCGAGAACGAAAGCCATGATGGATTCCTCTATCTTTCAGACAAGAGATTAATCTTCGAGAAGAAAGGGAGACGAGGTTTGCTAAAGGCTAGTCCACCTCAGGTCATTGTTGATGTATACCTGCATCAGATTTCCAATATCTCCAGTGCAGTACCTAAGATCAGGGCATTTACAAAGAAGACACTCACAGTTGAATATAAAAATGGTGATGATTTAGTAAAGACGAGATTCCACCTGCAGGACCCGATCAGATGGGAAACAGAGATAAGGAGATGGATAGCGGATTCCAAAAGGATTGAAGAAGAGAGGCTTAAACGAGAAGAGGATGAAAAATATAGGAAAAACGTTGAAATGGCCCGCGCGAAAGCCGGTACTACGAATGTTGGGGTTGCATACTACGGCAAGCCAAACCAGGGCAAGCAGGGCGACAGTAAATCTTCAGAGACCATAATTGACGGTGAATCTTCTTCATCTATAGAGGTGGCGAAACAGGGACAGGTTGCGAAGTCATCCGAATCGAATTGCAAGTCCTGTGGGGAACCGCTTAAACATGGAATGCGGTTTTGTCCACACTGTGGAGAACCTGTCTCATAAATTTTATTCTTCCTTCTTATCGATCGTTGATTCAGACGAATTATCCACAATAGAAGCGGATGTGTCTTCAGCATGTCCTGGTGCCTCTGTCCCGGAACTTTGAGTCTCAGGTTCTGTATTAGCTGAACCCTTGACACCATACTTTCTCCTGATTATTATGCCTGCGACGATCAGAGCGATCGCAACTATAATTACATAGAAGTAGTCATTAAAGAATGTGCGAAAAGCGTTTCCGAATTCGTAAGCGGCTGCGACTATACCGACCGCAACACCCACTATCAAAAATATCACTAGTAAGAGAATACCAACTAGGGTGAGCAAAGGGAGCTTTAGAAATCTACCCAGAAGACTGGTATTATCCACCTTTGACATCAAATACCCATTATCTAGCCAGTTTTAATCTTTTCCTCTATCTATGAGGCTGCTGCCTGCAGGATTTTTTCGAGTAAATGCAATCGATTAAGTACTGCAAATAATTACGGTGCTGTGCTCAGATCGGGCTCAGACGCCTTTGGTGCCCCAGGAATCAAACCAACATGGGCAAGAGGGGACAAAGATGGTGTGGGGACTGCGTACAGGTCTTCTTCTCGGGTATGGTTCACCATCTGGAACGGGATAATCACCGAAGTATATTATCCACACGTGGATACACCACAGCTTAGAGATCTTCGTTTTATTTTCACCGACGGATCGACATTTTGCCACGATGAACTGCATGAAATGAGCCACAGAATTGAATTCCTTGGCGATATGAGTATGGGTTATCGTATCATTAGCGAGGATGTTGAAAAGAGATTCACTTTCATCAAGGAGATAATCACAGACAACTATTCACCTTCGTTGCTTGTACGCTGCAGATTCGTGAAAGGAGAGAGATGGAATGACGATATCTCCTGCTATCTTGTTGCTTCACCGCACCTGGACGGCGAGGGACAGGAAAATGATGCACGCGTGGTCACGCACAATTACGGGAAGCTGCTGGTTGCAGAGAGAAATTCCACGTTCATGGTTGTAAATGTTTCGACAAAATTTTCCGAAGCATCTGCAGGATACGTTGGGTTCAGCGACGGACACACGGATTTGACAACTAACATGCACATGACCTTTGCTTTTGAGTCTGCTCTTGCTGGTAATGTAGCTTTGACCGGGAGGATAATTATTCCTAAGGAGCTGGAATTTGTCGTATGCGTTTCATTCGCAAACAGTGAGATCACTGCCATAGCAAGAATGAACCAATCGCTCTCTATGGGATTCGAGCAGCATCTTTCCAAATTTCTTTCTACTTGGAATAACAAAATATCCAAACTCCTTGATCTTTCTGATGTTTCACGGGATGGGGGTCGGCTTTTCCGTGCCTCTTATTGTATCATTATGGCTCATGAGGACAAGACTCATGAGGGCGGCGTAATAGCTTCACTATCAATCCCATGGGGAGAGATTTCTGATGATAGCAACAGGGGCGGTTATCACCTGATCTGGTCCCGCGACCTGGTGAATGCTGCAACAGGTCTAATTGCAGCGGGAGACGTGGAGACCCCTCTCAGATCATTGATCTACCTTGATGCGAATCAGAGAACAGACGGTAGCTTTCCACAGAACTTCTGGATTGACGGGTCTCCATATTGGAATGCAGTTCAGCTAGACCAGTCTGCTTATCCCATTCTACTTGCATATAAGCTAGCAAGGAGCAATGCCCTGAAGCAGTATGATCCCAGACCGATGGTCTACAAAGCTGCAGCTTTCCTCATCAAATCAGGCCCTGTGACTCAGCAGGATAGATGGGAGGAGAACTCCGGGTTCTCGGCTGCAACGATTGCAGTGAATATTGCAGCAATGGTGTGCGCATCCTGTTTTGCCCGTAATGACAATAGACCGGAATTAAGAGATCTCTTCCTATCTTATGCTGATTTTCTGGAGAGAAATCTAGAGAGATGGTGTTCTACAAAATCTAGCAACCTGTTTGAAGACATTAAAGAACATTATATCAGGATAAATCCCGCAGATTTTGATTCCAATGATCCTGATCAGGAACCCGATGGAAAACTGCTCCTGATAAAGAATTTACCGTATGGGGGAGCGAATACATTTCCTGCTAACTCAATTGTTAGCACCGGATTTCTGCAACTTGTGCGGTACGGAATTCGCAGTCCGGAAGATCCCTTAATAGTGAACAGTGTGAAGATAATAGATAGGCTACTGAAAGTGGATACTCCAAACGGACCAACATGGCACAGGTATAACCACGATGGGTATGGACAGAATGATGACGGGAGCGGATTTTCTGGTACCGGAAGTGGAAGAGGATGGCCTCTACTTACTGGAGAAAGAGCACATTATGAGTTGAGCTGCGGCAGGAGTGTAGATGAATATATTAGAGCCATGGAGAATTTCGCATCTGAAACAAAAATGTTGCCGGAACAGGTATGGACTTCTCAGGATTTACCGGAAAAACACCTGTTCCTTGGAAAGAAGACTGGGTCAGCGACACCGCTAGTGTGGGCACATTCGGAGTACATAAAACTGCTTAGATCAGTAAAGGAAAACAGTGTGTTCGATCAGATTTCTGAAGTTAGGCAGAGATACATCGATGATAGGAGCAATCTTCGTACATTTGAGATTTGGAAACTGAACAGGCAGCTGAAACGAGTATCTTCCAAGTTGCCTCTTCGCGTTATTCTAGAGAAACCGTTCTTTTTGGAGATAAGTACAGATAATGGTTCATGGACTTCGCAAAACTCAATAGATAGCGGGTGCGGTCTATTTTTTACCGACATAGATCTATCTACTCATAGTGGGAAGACACTCTGCATCAAGATGAACTGGCTTGACGGATCTCATAACGAACTCTCCACCGCTTACATTAGTGTCGAAGAATAACCTGAACCACTATACCTCAAGACTCTGTTTTCACGTAAAGCCGCATTGCGTATGCACCCATCATAACTGCTGCAACTAAAAATATAAAAAACGCCCCGGCCGGGATTTGGACCCGAGTCACGGGCTCGACAGGCCCGTATGATAGGCCACTACACTACCGGGGCAACGGGTATCGGAATCAGTCGGCGTTATTTAAATTCCGTTATTTTCGGTCCCTGATTTGTACGTATTGTAACGGTCCTATCTCTCCCTTATACATTGACCTGGGTCTGAAAATCCTGTTATCATGGACATACTCGAGAGCTCTCGCAAACCAACCCGAGACTCTTGATAAAGCGAATATCGGAGTAAACATCTCAGGTTGAAACCCAAGAGCCTTGTACACTATCCCGGAGTAAAAATCTACATTAGGGAAAATTCCCCTGTCCCCCAGTTTCTTTACCATTACGCGCTCCACTTCCTCTGCAGTTTCGAACAGTTCTTCATGACCGGACTGCATTGAAAGTTGCTTCGCGTATTCTCTCAAAACCTTTGCTCGGGGATCGTATACCTTGTAAACGCGGTGTCCAAAACCCATGACCTTCTGTTTCCTTGCAAGCATATCCGAGATGATAGCATCCGCCTTTTCGGGAGTTCCTATCTTTTCAAGGAGTTCAAGAGATTGTTCATTGGCTCCTCCATGAAGTGGGCCCTTAAGTGAAGATATGGCCGAAGTAACAGCGGAGTACATATCTGAGAGTGTGGAGATCGTGACCATAGATGCAAATGTTGAAGCATTCATTCCATGATCTGCATGTAGGATTAGGGCAATGTTGAAAAGTTTCTTTTCAAAGTCTGAAGGTGCCCTGTCGAAGCTTTCATCCAGGAATCTCTCTACATAATCACTCGATTCAGAGTGGGCCATCTTTTCCCCATTATAGGCTCTATTTATGGCTGCGACCAGCGAAGGAAACTTACCGAGGAGGCGGATCCCCATCTCTTCCTGCGATGGTACATCTGACTTATTGCTTAAAGGGTCTATTCCACCCAGGTAGGATACTCCAGTCCTCAGGGCTGACATTGGATGAGATGTCTTTGCTGTCGCCTTCAGAATGCTGAAAAGATGGTCGTCGATGCCTGTATCCTCATTGATCTTAGACATGAAGCGTTCGAATTCACCTTCGGTTGGTAGCTTGCCGTAAATGAGGAGATAGCTCACTTCTTCAAAATTAGCATGATCGACGAGTTCCTCTATGTTGTATCCACGATATACCAGTCTCCCGTTAATTCCATCTACAAAGCCAATTTTAGTCTGTGCAGCTACTACGCCCTCAAGTCCACGGGCAAAATCAGTTCCTTGACTTCCAGTTATCATGAGAATCCATTACGAATTTCATCTTGGGAAATATACCTTTCACCTAAATCTCATTCCAAAGAGATGCGGAGTATGTGTATCCAAGGTTCTCAAGCTAATGTTATGGGTCTTGTTCTCTATCTTAACCATAATAACACATTTGGCACCGAATTCAACTGAGCCTACAGAAAAGCATTGAACTTTCGCAAACTTATATAATAAACGGTATCATCATCCTGATATTCTTATGATAAGGTTTGGAATCGCTGGTATTCCCCTTACCAGTAAAGGCAGGACGTTTGTTGAATCTGTTGAGGACGTGCACAACCTTGGGTTGAATGCACTGGAAGTTCAACTTCTTCGCGTCAATGTCCAGGAGAGACCGGCGTTGGACTATGCTGGCCTGATGGCTAAGGATGTGGAAGAATCAATCATAGTCAATATTCTACGACAGGATGAGGAAGGTAACTACAAGTCGATTGGAATAGATGCCTCGATTGAGGAAGATGATATTGTCCAGGAGCTATTCTGGAATATGGCCAGGAATTATGCTGAGATAAAGGAAGGTGGTGAACTCGCAAAGGAATTGGACGTTGATCTTTCACTCCATTCACCTTATTATATGGATTTGCTGGATGAGGGCGAAACATCGGAGCGTTCTGTTAATCATCTCAGATGGGCAATGATTATTGCGAGAGGAATGCGTGCGAGCCGGGTTATAACCCATACTGGCTTCTACCATGGAAACAAGAAAGATTCGCTCAGTAGGGCAATCAGCGTTTATGATTCTATATCGAAAGAGCATCCAACTTCCAACGGTTTTCCCATAATAGGCGTGGAAGCTTCGGGAAAGGAAGAGATTTTTGGAACACGTGCGGATCTCATCGCTCTTGCAAAGAAGGTTCCGTCTATTGAGCCTATTCTCAACTTTGCCCATGTTCATTCTGTTGAGGGCGGCTCACTCATTGAAGTTAAAGATTTCGAGAACGTGATAGATACGTTCTCAAAGTATAAGAAAGGAGATCTATACACTGAATTTGCAGGTGTGGAGTACACAGGCCATTCTGAAATAAAACTGGCTGCCATAAAGCATGGTGACCTCAAGTTCGAGACTTTGAGCGAAGTTCTAGCAGATTTGAAGGAGGACGTCACCGTAATTTCAAGTTCACCTCTTCTTGAGCATGATTCTCAGTACATGAACATTATTCTGTTAAGAACGATAGCAAAGAAACTGCAAAAGCAGGAATCTAGGAAAGAGGATGGTGAAGGTGAGAGAATGACCAGAACATATCCGGTAAAGAAAGGTGTGAAGATAGATCTAGATGCAATTTTGAAGACCACTAGGGAGGTAACTCGCTCTGGAACTATAGCAAAGGGACATATAATTGCAAAAATACATGGGCTTGAACGCGTGGAGATCTGGCCTGATGGAAAATCTCTGGCTTGCGAAACTGTAACCGACAAGAATGCCCAGGGCTATGAAGACGCGATAAAGAAATTCAACGAGCTTATAGAGAAGCTTACCGGCTATTCCTCAAAAGAGAGGAAGAAACTAGCAAGCAAAGTTGCTAAATAGCTGCGTGACCCTATAAATGCCTGTCAATGGATGCGAAACCATCGCTTACCCTACAATAGGCATCATCCTTCTAGGTGGTGTTTCTGACCCCGAGAAGCGTTATCCACTGCACTGCTCAGCGGGAATTGCGTATACTTCTCCGGAAAGCACCATTTTCGCTAAAACAAGGTTGTACTTTTCTGAAAAGAGCGAGGGTGTTGTAAATGGCTCCGCTGTTAGCCCGGATACGCCAAGATCTCCCATCAAAATGCTTCAAAGATATAGAGAGAGATATGCACCTGAAGGTAAACCACTTTCTTTTGAATCTGAAAATTATGGCATTCTGAGCGGCTCTTCTGATGCTGGGGCAGCTGCAATGGCAACCGCTGTTAAGAGGATGTATTCAATTGACGATGAAGCCGCTCTTGAAAATGACTTTAGATCCATCTCTGAAAGTGTTGGGAGGAGTCTTCATGGAGGTTTGACCGCTACAACTGTAACTGGTAAAGAACCCAAGACTGAGAGGCTGCTCCCCCGAGAAGCTTTCAATGGATATACCATCATAGCTTGCCAATTTGGAAAAGCGAGATACCCTTCGGATTCGATTCACAGCAATGCTGTCAGAAGCGATAGATATGGGGAAAGGATATCTTCTACAGAGAGGAAATGCGAAATTCTCCGTAGCTTATCCTCCAAAGGGGATGTGGAAGGAATATTTGACCTGGCCCAGGAAGATACCAAAGAATACCATTCATTGAATGAATCCGTAGGAGTGAAAGTGATTACGGAAGAGATGAAGGCATTGATAATAGAGATCGAACGGGCCAGTGAGCAGGTCTGGTGCAGGTACATAGTTACCGGAGGCAGCAATGTATTTGTCGCAGTTCGTTCACAGGATTCTGAATTTATCGAGAAAATTGCAGATGCATCCAAGGTACCAAATAATAGATTGGTCTTAGCACCTGAAGCTCGGGTAGTTGCGGAATTTTAGTTTTCTCTAATTCTGAAGCGAAATGGAAAAGTCTTAAATCTAAAATTTCAATTAGCCCCCTGGATGGCCGAGAAGAAAGATAGCGGGTTCCAGTCTGGAGCTGGACTAATACGGTATTTTGATGAAGAAGAGATAAATGGGCCATCGATAGATCCAAAGCTTGTGATTATACTTGCCGGGGTCACTGCCTTCATTATAGAGATTCTCAAGCTGGCTTGGCCAATTATTCCATGAATAACATAAAGCAAACTAATAAATCAATTTCTCATATTGGGTGACCGGGCTCCGGTGGTGTAGCACGGCCAAGCATAAGGGACTCTCAATCCCTCGACTCGGGTCCAAATCCCGGCCGGAGCAACTTACTTTTCGGTAAAATGATTTCATTGTAGGACCGCATTTTACGGGATCTGTGCAAATCCCATGGTCCTAACTGCCAATTTCTTTTGTATCGGTTGTAACAGGTCAGTCATGTGTGCTCATCACCCTGGATGAGGGTTCCTTTTCTCCAACATATCAGGAACATCCCTCAGGAAGCTCTTCTTCCTGAGCTTTGTCGTGTAGAATATTGAGTGAAGCCTTT
>JBJKSG010000024.1:0-22012 GCA_046704325.1 Thermoplasmataceae archaeon | reverse complement strand
TATGGTTTCATTGAAAGGAAAGTAACTAAGTTCGGATCAGGTGCAAAGGTTGATTGCCCAAAGGAGTTCCTTGGAAGAAGGGTTTATCTTGTCATAACCAGAGAGAAGGAATAGTGTCCCACACTGTGACTAACTTATATGTAATAATAGTATATACAAATTAGGATATGCTAAAGTGTGTTGGATAATTTAATAGGCATGTGTCATCTGCCTCATTTCGTTGTAGAACTGCACCTTCAAGGCAATCTCCTGAGCTATGTAGTCAGTTCTTTTTGCCTTGATCACTTCGCCCATTGTTCTCTTGAGACCTGAGAAATATATCCCCACAGTCCGTCTCTTTCCATATTCATGAATATTTTTCCACTGATCCTCTCCCAGTTTCTTTATCTCCGTTGCTGTTTTACCCCGGAGGGGAGATGCTCGCGATAATGTGCTGAAGTTCTTCCTCAACAGGTTGAATTTGCTCCTTGAATCGTATGCCTTGTCCGCATACACCTTCTGTTCATGGCCAGTTATGAGCCTTGGGAACTGAGTGGCATGATGGCTGTGCTCTGTTGTGAGTGATATGCGGGATGCCATGATCTTCTCAGTGTCTGCCGAGACATGAAGCTTGATCAATCCTTTTCTTTGACCATTTATTGGACAGCCAATCTCCCCTGATTGTGGTCTTGAAACCTGTTGAATCTATGGCAACAGAAGAGGATGGATTCATGATCTCAGGTACCCTGATCTTCCTTATTCTTCTGAATATGGAAGAATAAAAGGTCTTCCATTCGTTCCCCTGTTCTGTTTCTTCAGTTCATGCCTGTAATTATCCATATCCTTCAGGTCAAGGATATCCTTCATGCGTCTGACAAGCGATTCATTGTAGAGGGGCCATATCTTTTTATTACTGTTATCTCTATGAACAGTTGGGTTGTTGTTCCACACAAACAACACCCATCCTATTTTCAAAAAGAATTATTGCATGGGTTATGCAACACACTTATTTTATAAGAAAAGTTTTTATTACAAATGTTACCTACCTAGACACGTGTTATCAAGGGTTAGAAAGCTCACATTCTATGCATGCTTAACTGTACTGTTTGTTTCGGTCATTGCTTCTGGATTCATTTATCCCTTAGGTCATTCTAGCGGAAATAGTTCCAAACTCATTTCCCACCACGGGTCAGTCGCACCTGCTGTAAGTCCAAACGTATATACACCTGTCATAGGAAGGCCTGGAAACTTAACTTCGACTCTTTTTCCAGTGAATAACACAATTGTACCAGGTGCTCAGCTCCCACGATCTACCCTGAGCGCCAACCCGGATCCTGCAAGCGTTGTCTATGATCCAGTAAATGGAATTGCATACGTTGTGAATTATGCGTCCTGCAATATTACACTCGTGAATACCACAACGGAGAAACTCGCAGGATCGATTTCTAATATTTCTTCTCCTTTTGCAGCTCTATATGATCCGTCGAACTCAAATATCTATGTTGCAGGTAACCTGAACATTTCTGTGATTGATACAGTTACAAACACAGTGACCAAGAAAATTGCATGCAGTGGGCTCACTACTTCTGGAACCCAGAATTCGATCAGCACACTTACCTTTGACACCAGAAATAACACTATATTTGTTGCAGACACTGATTCTCACGGTGTTTCTGTCATAAATGGGACAACAAATACCGTTGTAAAAAATTTCAATTTTAACTCCACATCCGCTGCACCCAACGGCGTTGCGTATGATCCTGCAAACAATACAGTTTATGTTGTTGACTCGGGTCTCAAGAAAATCTATGTCGTAAATGCAACTGACTATACTCAAATTGCCAATTTCTCTCTTCCGACGAGTACCGACGGAGGCTCGATTTTCTATGATCCATCTGCCGATACGGTGCTTGTAGGTAGCCTTTCGTACTTCACTCTGCTGGTGATCAATCCCGCACTGAACAATTCCATATCTGTGATTTCAACAAACTCTTATCCGTACGATATGGTTTACGATCCAACCAACAACACTATGCTGATTGAATTCACATCGGACAACAGCATCCTGGTTATGGATTCCACTTCTTCAATCGTTGGAAATATTACCGAGTTCGGGTACTCACAGGCGCTTGCATATACAGGTAATGCAACTCAATATCTTGTACTCGGACTGTCCCATGCTTCCGCTATCAGCATAATTAACGCATCGACCAGTGCCCAACTTGCAGTTTTTGTGTTCTACATGGTTCCGACGATGGCCGCATACGACAGTAATAATGGAGATGTCTACGTTACCGATTCCAGTTCCAACATTGTCTATGTTATTGATTCAAGAACAAACAGTACTGTGGCTCTAATACCTACTCCTGAGAAACCAAGCGCAATCGTGTATGATTCAGGGAATGGTATGATATACACCGGAGGAAACTACATTACTGAGATTAACCCTGCTAACAACAGCGTTTCGAGCGCTATCTATCTGGGATACTGCATTGTTTCCATGGCGTATGATCCAACAAATGGTTACATTTATACTTCTGATTATTCAACGCACTCCGTGACCGCATACGATCCTGCAACAAATTCTATAGTTTTGTCTTACAGTCTTCCACTTTTCAATCCATTCGGTGGTCTTACAGAGGTTGAGGGAATTTCCTATGATCCTGCAGACCAGATGGTATATGTTAATGCCTTCTTGTCCCAGGAAGTATATGTACTCTCTGCTTCAACTCTTTATGAGAATGGCATTATTTCGGTGGGTTCATATCCAACAACTTCTGCATACGATCCGCTTGGTCAGTCCGTATACGTGGGTTCAATTGCAAACGGTCCGGTAACAATTCTGAAAGGCTTGTATTCAGCAGGGGCCATTCCCTCTCTTGGAGGCGGAGGAGGAATAACTTTCAACCCATTGAACAACTTGATGTATGCCGCGAGCACCACCTTGATTGGTGGTGTAACTTATCTCTATGCCATAAATGCTTATACAGGAACAGTAGTTGGTGAAATTCCTTCAAATTCATTCATATCGTGTCCAGTGTACGCACAGTCAAGCAGGACGATGTATGCCCCTGACGGAACAGGACAGGGGATATACCTTATAACCGGCTTTTCACCCACCAACTATACCGTTTCATTCAATGAGACGGGATTGCCATCCGGAACAGCATGGTACGTTAATGTCAGTACTGGAGCAACACTTTCAGGCACGAATAGTTCCCTTAGTCTTAACATTCCAAATGGCACTTATTATTTCACCATACAATCGGGAAACAAGCTGTACGGTGCCCCAAGCGGACAGTTTACGGTATCAGGAGCAAACAGCACTATATCGGTAAATTTCAGCAGTGCGACTTTTCAGGTCACGTTCAGTCAAAACGGACTCCCTGTGGGGAATACCTGGTGGGCAAATATTACTGGGAATCCTGCACTCAGTTCCACTAATAGTACAATAACGACCTCACTGGTAGACGGAACTTATTGTTACAACGTAAGTTCTGACAATAAGACCTGGTATCCTGTGCCTTCATCTGGAATAGTTAATGTGAACAATTCCGCCGTACTGGTAAACACAAGTTTTAGTGAGGTCACATACTCGGTGACATTCGGCCCCTTTAACCTGCCTGTTGGAGACATAATGTACGTAAATTTGAGCAACGGAGTGAGCCTCAATGCAACCTCAACTAGCAGCGTAACGACAGATCTGCCAAACGGAACTTATACTTACCACTCATATACGAACGATACAAGATATTCGGCGACCCCAGCTACGGGAAAGGTTTCTGTTTCTGGAAGCAGTCTTTTTGTACCGGTTTTCTTCACAGAAGCGTTTTACAATGTTACTTTTACCGAGAATGATCTAACTGCAGGAACTACATGGTATGTCAATGTGACGGGCCAGACTGGCTCCGGCCCCCTTTCTGGTACCTCGTATACGATAAGCCTACCAAATGGAACGTATTCCTACACTGCATCGAGCGCCAATGCTACACTTAAAGCGAGTGGGGGGCAGTTTACAGTTAGCGGTTACCAGTATAACGTAACGGTGACTTTTTCCAGTCGGGTATATGATGTGAATTTCACAGAGTCAAATCTCCCGTCGGGAACAGTTTGGTATGTAAATCTGAGTACCGGTCTGTCGCTAGAATCCAGTTCGTCTGGGATTAGCACGAATCTTAGCCTTGGAACTTATGCTTATTCAGTTGCAACTGTCAATAAATCATATGAGGCCAGTGGAGGAACCTTCACTGTAAGCTCAAGCGGCAGTAACAACATAACAATAACGTTCAACGAAGTAAAGTTTAACGTGACATTCAGCGAGACCGGTCTTCCTTCCGGCTCTACCTGGTTCGTCAATACTTCCTCAATCGATTCGGGTCCTGTTACTTCAACGTCCTACACCATACTTCTGATGAATGGATCATATACATTCTCAATCAGCACTTCAAACAAAAGTTACGTTCCTGAAACCCCAACCATCACTGTAAACGTATCAGGTCAAAGCATCATCGAGACGGTTGCATTCACGAGTTCTTTGAACACAGTCACCTTTTCAGCGTCTGGATTGCCTGCAGGAGACACATGGTATGTAAACATTTCAAACGGGCAGAAACTGCAGACAACTTCCAATACTATTTCAGTGAATCTTGCCCTGGGGTCGTATACATATACTGTAGCATCTGGAAACAAGACTGTTAGGCCGCTTCCAGACAGTGGTAACTTTTCTATTACAGGTACAAACGTTTCTGTTTCGATATCATTTTTGTCGGTCAATTATACAGTCACGTTCACTGAAACAGGACTTCCCTCAGGTGTGTCCTGGACCGTCACGCTTTCAGACGGGAAAATCGTCAATCTTCCAGGTTCACCAGTGTATCTTGTGAACGGCACATATCAATACACTGTCAAGAGTTCTAACAGTGTTTATGCTGCTCCAGGTGGTTCTTTCACCGTCGATGGAAAGAACATTACTGTAGCAGTGGATTTTACTCAGGCCACATACACTGTAACATTCGATGAAACCGGTCTGTCACCAGGAACCCTGTGGTCTGTTACTTTCAACGGTACACAGAAAACATCTACTTCAGGTACCATTACTTTCACTGTATTCTCTGGAAATTACTCATATAGCTTCAACGTGCCCAGTGGGTATTACCTTACAGTGAAGGCAAACGGCTCTCTGTCTGTAAGTGGGAATAAGACCGTGACTGGAGCATACCTGCACTATTCCTATATCTCCGTCAGTGTCAATCCTGGCAATTCTGAAGTCTATCTAAATGGAGTTCTTGAATCTACAAACAACGGGAATCTCAATATTACAGTCAAAGGCGGGAGTTATGAGGTCGAGGTTAAGGACCAAGGATACATTACGTATTACAACAACTTCACCCTGAACCCGGGTCAGACTGAAAACCTGACGGTAGTTCTAAAGGCTGTCGCTACTCCGGTTACAGGTTCGCAATTTCCCCTGAACACCTACGAGATAATTGCTATCATCGCAATACTTGCCATTGCAATATCTCTTGCGGTTGTGATGAGAAGAAGAAAATAATGGAATTTTCGTGATTCTCTATGCGGATGACAGATAGCTTACGGTCATGTGTACCGACGAATAATTCAGCTCAATAGACCAAGCCTCTAAAGTATAAGCGAGATGGGATGCTAGGTAGTATCCTATAAAAAATAGACAAGAAACTTTCTAAGTTACGTGTCGTCACCTGGACCTGAGCTGGGTTCCAGTCTTTGTATCGTTGTAACCAGAAGTTGGACTAGAAAACTGTCAGGAAATCTATTTAGAACCGATTTTAAGCAGCTTAGCAACAGCGTAGTCGTCCCTGAGAATTATACCTGTCCTTGCAGCCTCCACTATCATGTATTTTCTAGCGCTCAGAGAAGTATGGAATTCCTCCAACCGGACAGGTATGACTTCAAAACCAGGCGGGAAATCTATATCACGATACCTTTCTACCGGGTTGGTTGAAAACTCTCCGACAACTAGGAGGTCAATATCGCTCCAGAGATTAAAATCACCTCGAGCGTAGGACCCTATGAGTATTGCTGAGCACTTAAACGGAAGCTCAAGAGAATATTCCCGGGCACGGTTAATTACTTCTTCTCTCTTTTTTCTTCGTCTTTCAAGGACTTCCATTTTGCAAGCACCGCCTCAATAATCACCTCAGAACTTTTCTTCGCAGATTCACTGTTTTCTGAGGTGTAATAATCATCTGGTATACCTTCTGACCAAGCATCAGTGTATCTGGTTGGGATGTACAGCTTATCTAACTGCTTTGCATGATCCACTATCTGCGAACCGAAGCCCGCTGAGTAAAGTAGGGCGGAAACAGAATGCCCAAAACTAAGAGAACCCGTGCCTCTGAGAAATGCCTTGGCAGCGTATTCTCCTGCCTGCTGGTACTTGAAGCATGCCCAGGAATAGTTGCCCGCATCAAGATCGGATGACGCAGCCGATAGAGTACTCTCCGCTGCCCTGATCCATCTATCGAATTCATCCTCGTCCAGCATAATAATGAGGTAGAGGTTAACTCTAATTAACTCTTTTCTGGAAGCGCCAAAAATATCGTAGCTCCACGCGTCACTGATATTTCAAGTAACGCCCTTTTGAATCCTATTTTAGAAATCCATAATGAGGTTCGACTTTGAGTATTTCGTATGCTCCGACCGGGATTTGGACCCGGGTCGCCGGCTTGAAAGGCCGGTATGCTTGGCCGTGCTACACCATCGGAGCAGACTCTGCGAAAGTCCTATAAATTATATTACACTTTTCTGGCTTGCATTTTGTTTATCGTCTAAATGCAGGTTGATTTTCCTCAGTCACAAAGCATGAGTTCAACTGATGGAATACCGCAAGATAGCCACAACACCCCCAAAACCTTTCAATGTGATACCCGGGTCACTATGACTGCTAATTATGTGGATCTTAGATCCGATTGATGAGGCCTTCTCGATAAGTACCATAACTGACGATGAACGTGCTGTTTCTTCCGATGCGATCAGGTCAGACACAGATCCCATCTCGACTGCTCTTGAAATTTCATCCATGCCGTAGGCACTCAGATTTCCATTTCTAAGACCTGAGAGGAACCTGTCCATAATGACTCGTTCTTCTGCAAGTCGCGCATCTGCAAGAGCTCTCTTTGCATCTTCGCTAGAAAGATACTCATAGATCGATGATTCATCTGTCCTTGACGCGGGAAAAGACCTGGGGTCAAGGGCAACAATCCTCTTCTCTCCACTGTTTCTCAGGTAGTTGAGAAAATTCTCTCTTGCAAAACCAGGACCCAAGAGGATAAGCGGTGCCTTTAATTCCGGTGTGGATAAGAGAGATTTCGTTAAATTTGCAAAGAAATCAGCTTCATTGTAATCAGTGGAGTAGGATTTTCCTGTTTTTCCAGATAATATGTGGGCAACGCTCTGAATTCCATAGGACCGAAGCAGATAGATGTTGGCTTCGTCTTCGTCGAGGCAGACAAATACTGCACTGTTTTTCTCAGATTCCCTTACAGATTCATCAAGCATTTTCACTTCAGACTGAAGCCAGGAGTCCTTGGTAGCTCTGACGATGTCACCAGGAGAGAATATCGCAGATTGATGCTCCCTGATCGCACTTTCCAATCCTCCTGTAATTACACCGACTATTCTGATCCTGCTGGAGAAGGGCTGAAAATCCAGTTTCTCCACTTTCATCTGTACCTGCACAGGCTTCCTGTCTGTCTCTTTCGATCTTGTCATATCATCCTGTTGTTCTGTTCTCCTCTTCACTAGGGCGAGAATTCTATCTCCAGGGTGAAGTATGTTCTGAAGATACCACAAATCGTCAATCCCTTCCAGGAGAATGTCTATGCTTAGTTCCTTCCTCTGCAGTATCTTCATGTCATCACTCCCATTTCTCTGAGGGATTCTAACATCTTTGTGTAATGATCCCCTTCCCAGTAATATTTGTCGCATTTATCACAATATGAGAAAGCAGAAAATCTCTCGTATATGCCCTCCGGAACCATGCCAACAGCATTTTCTCTATTCCTAAGGATCAGAAGAGAATTGCATAGTGGACACCTGGAGAATAAAAGCATAGGATCCGGATGGTGAACACCCGCAAACTGCCTGATCTGTTCCCTGTATGCATGTGCTTCTATGTACATCGATGGAGAATATCGAGAGAATAACTCTTTATCTCTTGTCAAAAGTGTTAATCCTCTCTTCTTGCATATATTGATAATCTCATTGTCTGTAGCTATAGGGCCGGCGTACTCCACATCAAATCCAAGAATCCTGAGCCACCTGGCAAGTCTTCCCAGCATGTGGTCAGCCAGAAAGTTCAGTCCCCAGACCTCCACCTACCGATGAGCTCATTTTCCACACCCATGAGATCGAGGATCCGTGCGACAACAAAGTTAACCATGTCATCTACTGTCTTTGGTTTAGTATAATATCCCGGGCTGGCGGGAGCTATGATTGCGCCTGAAAGCGAGAGACGGTGCATGTTCTCTATGACTATCGTACTGAGAGGCATCTCTCTGGGAACAAGGATAAGGCGCCTCCTTTCTTTGAGGGCAACCGCACATGCTCTTGTGATTAATGTGTCAGAAATACCTACTGAGACCTTGCTAAGTGTTGAGATGCTGCAAGGTATGATAACCGTAGCCTGAAATATGGAACTGCCAGAACTCGGCTTAGATGCAATATCATTATCGTTGTAATTATAAGATGCGAGGTTCTTCAGCTTTTCCAGAGATAAGTCTGTCTCTTCCTGAAGGACCTTTTTTGCACTCTCGCTTGCAATCAGGTGCGTCTCATGTTCCCTGAGGTTCTCTAGTAACCTGACAGCAAGAATGGAGCCCGAACCACCAGTTATACCCACGACAAACTTTGATTTCATCTCTGTGTTTTGAGTAGAATACTAGGATATTTAGCGTTAGCGTCTCCGGTTGAATACGAAGTATAGAACCAGAATACTGACGGCAAGACCAATTATTATCCCGGTGTAAATTTCCTGAGTGAGTGGTTTCTTGACATGAGGAACAGACCATGAGAAACCAGGGTATGCACCCGAGTTCAAGGCCTCTATATTGCTGTAACCAGGAACGCATGAGGTCATTGATCTGGTTCCGTTGAATGCTAGAGTGAGGTTTCCAATAGAGGGGGCGCCAATCGTTCCTAGCTCCGTTATGACCTGAAGGCCATAGGGGTTCAGTGCCTTATAGCTAAGGTCAAAAAGAATTAGATCCTCTGTGGCGTTACCCGACCAGTTGTACCTTACATAGCTGTTATTGTTGTACACATTGGTTATGAAGCTGTTCCACAGGCTAGAAGTGACGTTGTGGACTTCTCCGTCATACATGTAGTTGATAACCGGAAGAGAGGTTGGCTCTGCTGGAAGAGGCGGCAGCGAAGCTACAGATAGCCCCGGGAGGAATATCACAACCAAAAGGATTGCAACAATTGATAGAGACGCCCCTTTTCTTTTCATACCAGAGAAGCGAAATCAAATTACAATATATGATGTTTCTTGCTATAGACTAGAAAAGGATCAGAGAAATTCATTTACCTGAGATGATATGAATTCAGCAACCTTACCTCTACCAGTCTGCATGGCAGTTCCCATATCATATTGATGGTTTATAATCAGAGAGAAATCAAAATCTGCAGCATCTACGAACTCGATTCCTTTATCTTTTGCTAAAGCGATATATGGTGGCTTCCTAGATCGATCCATGCTGTCCAGACTCCTTGTGCCAATCTTGATCTTCCTTCTGTTTGCGATTTCGAGGAAAGAATCGTGGTGTTCATATACGTTGCTCTCTATTATTGAAGCATCATCCGGAATTTCCGGATAGAGAACCGGTGGTGTACAATATATTCCCTTACCGGAAAACCTGGATCCTAGTATTACTTCCACTCCCAGTTTCTTAAGAGCGGATTCGTAATAGTCAAGGAGCGGTAGGAACGCTTCGCGCTTGAATGGATCGGAGATTCTTCTAATCTGACCACCGATCCACTCTTTCTCTTCATAAAGCGTTACCTTCAACCCAGACTTCGCTGCGTACAATGCTGCTTCAAGTCCCTGAACTCCGGCCCCTATTATCGAAACCTCACCATGTAACGCGTATGACTGCGATCTCTCATATCCAACGTCTGGATTTACAGTGCATCGAACTTCTCCAAATGCGAGATCCCTGCAACCCTGATTGCACCTAATGCAAGGACGTAGTGGATCCTTTGAGTTCGAAACTTTTGATGCGAATGCTGCGTCTGCGAGCATCCCTCTTGCTATTGATACAAAATCGCATTTTTCAAGCGCCTTCTCGACGTCTGTGGAATTGGTGATGGAGCCAACAATCATGGTCGTAATTCCGGGTTTTCTTGGCAGGCGATTAAACACATGTGTCCTGGGATAATAGAAGGATGCAGAAGAGCCTGGTGGAGCAAAGTTTCCGGCAGAGAAGTGAACATAATCGATATTGTGCAGTGATTCGGCTACCTTTAGGCCATAGTTTGCGTCATAGCCATCTGGATCATCCTCGTAAAGACTGAGTCTTATGCCTACCGGAATTCCTGATGCTTCTCTTGCAGCGTCAATCACTGCCTGAGGCACTTTAAGCCTCTTCTCAAAAGATCCACCATATCTGTCACTTCTTATATTGAGCGTTGGAGAAAGGAATTCATGCATCAGATAACCATGTGCACCATGGATCTCTATACCATCGAACCTTGAGGATTTCACGATACTCGCCGCCCTCTCGAATGCCCTGATCACGCGTTCTATGTCGTCGTCGGTCATCTCCCTCGGGATCCTTCCCATGTAATCTACTCCAGAGGGTGCCATAGGGCCTTCCACATTCTCATCCTGAAGGGCCTTTCCTCCGGCATGTACCAGCTGCATGAACGCTGCGGTTCCGTACTTGTGGATGCTTTCGGTGATCCTCTTAAGCTTTGGAACCTGCTGACTTGAAAAGGCACCCAGTTCATTTCTGGAACCGCGGGCATTTATTGCATCAACGTAGGTATATTCAGTTATTATGAGTCCTGCGCCACCCCTCGCCCTTGCCTCAAGATATTTGATGTGATTTTCGTTTGTTGAACCATCGGGATTGGCTAAGTTTGAGATCATGGGGGCCATTGCGATCCTATTCTTGATCCTGATATCCCCTATGTACCCCGGTTGCGAAGAGAGCATTGGCCCGAAATTGCAGGAATATAGATAAAGTTAGTCGGCTCCTTTCTTCAGCAAAATGATGAATTTTTTACCATCCGGGTCCATCTCCGTACGGATAAGCTGCTTACTTTCCATCTTCTGTATCACAGCGAGTAGCATGCTTTTCCGAATCCTCGATCTTGCAGCAACCCTTCGAAGTTCCTTAAGCGAAACGTTTCCTTTCGTCAGTATGAACTCTTCCACCTTATCTGAGTCATGTTCCTCACTGACTTTCCTCGCCGCTATGAATGCGAGAATAGCTATGGATAGAGCTAAAAGCGGATACCAGCTGATCGAGAAGACTTCCTTCTGTAGAGAAATTGTCTTTCCATCGTAGCTTATGTTTGCGTATATTCTCGTATATCCGAACGGCATGAGAAAAGACATTGCAGAAATACCTGACTGCGTGAATGTGTTGCCTTTTATTGAGATAGTTGCGTTCTGGACGTTCTGTCCATTCAACAGTACTCTGACAAAACCCAACCCGAAAAGTGAGAATGCGCTAATTGACGAGCTAGTCACATTCACGAAATATCCAATATCAAGACTTTCAGAGACGGAGGCTGAGTTTCCGCAAGCATCTCTTGCCACTATTGTAAGATTGAAGTTCGCATTTTGATCTAATTGGAGGTTGAGAGTACCTGTACTCGTACTCAAGGACAGATTCCTCCCCAGATATGATACTTCCAGCGATACTATGGGAGCTGTATCGTTGATCCTGTAGTACAGTAAATCTGATTGGCTGGAAATATTCAGATAAATTCGGGGTGGTGTCGTTTCGTACAATATAGTTGCATTCTCGGAGGTGTGTACAGACCAGCTGTTTATTGCCAAGACGTTAATGGAATAATTTCCCGTGCCGTTACCCAGATAAAGGTTATCTCCAGGCTGGTAAACACCTTCTGTTATGCCTGAATGAAGCAGTGTAATAACATAAGTAGCATCGGAAACAGTATTGAGCGGCAAAGGGACGACGCTGGTATTCACATAAAGTGAGGTGTCTAACAACTCATGCGGGATCGCACTGCTGTTCACGTATATCTTCATGGAGATAAAGGAGAATAGTCTGCTCAAACCTGTTGCAGTTAACCTGAGTGTGTAAGCTCCATTTGCACTGAATAACGTGGGATAGATCGATTCCGTGAAAGATAAATTGTCCATTCTGGTAAGGGAAAGTAGAATGCTTCCTACCGGATCACTGATTGAAAGCTGTAGGCTCGCTGTAGTATTTGTATGAGCAGCGATGCTAAAGGTATCATTGTACGAATCGGGGGTGAAGGCGTAATATCCGGATTTGTTCCCGGAAATTTCTATTCCCGGTGCAAAGGTAAGCACAGTGAATGTTCTTGTAGCAGCTAATACACTTTCGTGGTCTGCAAGGGTAGCATAGACCTTCAGAACATACTCACCATTTGCGAGAGTGACATTCATGTTGGAAGCATTTGTCGTCTTCGTGAATGTATAGTTTACTGAGTAAAAAGAAACAATGTAATTCCGGGCAAAATTGATTATAGACCAGTCAAGAACAAGATGAGTACTGTTGAAATATGTTCCATTCACCAGGTTTAAATTGAAACCC
This sequence comes from Thermoplasmataceae archaeon, assembly GCA_046704325.1. Classification (GTDB taxonomy): domain Archaea; phylum Thermoplasmatota; class Thermoplasmata; order Thermoplasmatales; family Thermoplasmataceae; genus UBA582. The sequence goes on along the minus strand of JBJKSG010000024.1, from coordinate 9,242 downwards.
GAGGTTGAGTTTGAGATTATTGTCACATGATATGCATAAGTGTGGATCGCCGAATACGCATCTGTCAGGTTTACCCATATAGTGCGATTTCCGGTAGAATTTCCGAATTCGATCGGTATTGATTGGTTCATGCCAGGATATGTTGCATGAAAACCCGGTGTGCTCACTGAAATGCTTGAGATGGAAGTCCAGTAGGTAAAATTGATGGTGAAGACAAAGTTTTGTGGCAGGAAGGAGCCATTCTGTAGATCTGTAGATAGATAGAGAAAGCCAGTATCCAATACTACTGTGAAGTTGCTAGATGAAGCAAAACCCTGAATTGTGTATACATCCAATGCAGCCGCGAATACTCCTGCTCCAAATGCTGTTGTGCTGATAAAGAAGGTTGCATTGTCAGAATAGAGGGACTCGTTTCCGATTTCCATAGTCGATCTGTAAGCATATGTGGTGTTCACTTTTACAGAAATGTAAGCGCTGCTTGTCAGGATATATTGACTCTTTGTCATTAATTCAGGTGGACCACCAGAAGTAAATATCAGAGAACTGTTGTAATAAAGATGTAAACTTCCATTTCCAATAGAAAGCAATGCCTCGTTGCCCAAGTATATGATGCATACACTTGAAGCATTGATCCCAGATACCGGGGTGAGTTTTCCATCGAAATCGACGTAAACCGAACTTCCTTGAACCAGGGAGAAGTTTACTGAAGAGTTGCCTGAGATTGACACATTCCTCGAATAGGCCGGTCCAAGGAGCTGTGCGGTCCCATTGTTTACCAGTGCAATAGAACTGTTTCCCCCATACAGGAACAACCCGGTATAGCCAGTAGACATCAGACCGCCAACTGCAGATACTTGCGATGAATTCAAAGAAGAATAATCGCATGCAACAATGCTGGCCGTCTCGTTCGAGATAGATATCGATGCATTATAGAGCCTGTTGCCAACTAACCAGAGAGAACTCAGTTTATTACCAACTGGAAATATGGAAACTGGCACCGATCCTGTAATTCCCGGAATAGTGAAGTAAGACAGGTTACTTCCTCTAAGAAAACCCAGCTTTCCGCTGATTCCGAAGAGCATCTGAGTACCTTCCAAGGAAATGATGCCCAGAGGATTGTTGAAAGATCCTCTAATTGTAGTAGATTGTTCGGAGAGATCCGTCACGTTAATTTCTACACTGGCAGAGGAACTGGAATTTTCTATGTAGAAGGAAAGAGAGGACCCATTGGATGACGATACTATCTCAGTTATACCTGAGATCTTGGGATAATTTGTAATATTGAAATAGCTCATATTCACTGTGTTGAAACCGATAATCCCGCCTTGTTGAGAAGGACCTACCAAAGTGTTAATTGCTTTCAGATACGTGATCGAGTCGCTAAATTGCGTAGAGAATAAATTCTGCCCTGCATTGTTGCAGATAAGCTGTAATCCGCTCTGTCCTCTAGGGAGAGCATTTTCGTTAAAATCCGGAACTGTTGTGATTGAATAAAGAGACATCGAGGAAATGTCCCCTCCAAAGCTTACCGTTATGTTTCCCGAAGCTGGGCCAGAGGCATTATACGCATATGGAAGCAAATAACATGTCGCATTGTCAGAAATTGAAAAATATGTTCCAGATAGAGAGGAATAGCTGATGGTGAAATTCAGGACTTGATTCATCTGTGGTTCATTTGCAACGTCCTTATTTCCGGAAGAATAAATTTCCTGCAAATAGTATCCATATTCCGGGCCGAATCTAACATTAAAGATTGCTATACCGGCAACTGCGACAGCTATCTGATCTTCAGTGAATCCAAAATTTGACGAGTCGTTCCAGGCCAGGCTGACCTCTATTGTGAAGTTTTGATACATGCCAGAAGGTTGAATATCGAAGAATGCCGGGCAACTCACGTTTGTCGTAGAGATCACCATTCCCGGACCAGATGCGGTTTTACCCGTTCTCGCGGAAATTGAGTTCCTGCACCCGGATAGTGAGAAGTTGTATGCAGTTGAATTGGCAGGGAAAGAACCAAGCGGGTTTGACGAAAACAAGTAACTTGTGGAAGCGTTTGCAGCAGGAGACGCATTTACCGGTTTAATCGGAACAATTGCAATAAGTAAGATAATGACAAAAAGTGCAAGAAGTCGCATTGTTCGCAAAATAATCCAATTTATAAGAAACTTCCTCATTTTAGGTAGTGTACAATTGGGAAAGTGAGCATTTTCCCAAATCTGGGAATATCCTTAATGAGAAACAAGAATTTTTATCGAACCGAATAATGATATTCTATGTCAGATCTGAAAAGTGGTTCCGAATACGACGCGTGGAGTGTGGCCCTGAAGATTCATGAATTGGCAGAAATAGGGAGCCAGGAGTTCAAGTCTTCCTCTTTCCTGGAAGATGTCTTGAGATCTCACGGCTTTCAAGTGGAGGAGAAGTTCAACAAAATTCCTACGGCATTCAAGGCTGTTAAGAAAATTGGTTCAGGGACTCCGGTGATAGCTTTTCTTGCTGAATATGACGCTCTTCCGGGGATAGGACATGCCTGTGGACACAATCTGATTGCCGCTTCCGCTGTATTCTCGGCCATCAGGTCCACCGAGATAATCAAGAATGGGACAATAATGGTGCTCGGAACTCCTGACGAGGAGGGTTCTGGTGACTTCGCGGGGTCAAAAATACTCATGGCTAACGATGGTGTTTTCAAAAACATCGATCTGGTTCTAGGCTCGCATCCTGGACCGGACTGGAATGTTGGAAGACATGCCCTAGCGGTCCAGGATTTTGAAGTGACTTTCCATGGTGTTGCAGCACATGAAGCTGCCAGTCCAGAGAAGGGGAAGAGTGCATTGAACGGTGCTGTGTTGACCTACACAGCAGTGAATATGCTCCGCCAGCATGTGAAGAGAGATGCAAACGTCGTCATGCACGCCATCATTAAGGAGGGAGGTACAGCATCCAATGTGACACCCGAGAAGACAATACTTCTCATGGGGATAAGATCCTCTGATCTCAGCTATCACGCCGAGCTTACTAAGAAGTTCCTTGACATCGTAGATGGTTGCGCTAAAGCCACGGAGACTACATACGACGTTAAGAGAATTGGACCTCTATTCACAACAGACAAGTCAAATCCCGCCCTCTCCAATGCAGTAAGAGACGTTCTAGTCTCAAAGGGTGTGGATGTCCCACCGCTGGAAAAAACACTTGCGGACTATTCGTCAGGTTCGACTGATTTTGCAAATGTATCTCAGGTCGCACCGTCTCTTGAGGTAGGTTTCCAGATAGCGGAAGAGAACACGCCATGGCATTCAAGACAGTCTTTAGAGGCTGCAAAATCTTCATGGGGCAAGAAGTCTCTCCTGGCTGTTATAGACGGTCTGTCCGAGACTGCAAAGCGGTATACAGAAGATGAATCCTTGAGGAAAAGGATAAATGAAGACTTCAAGAAAGCTGAATAATCGTCACTAATACAGATGGCAGGAGACTGAATGATCCTGCTTAACTTCCCGCAACAGGGGTTCTTCTTTTTCGCATCTTGCAAAGGCAAAGACACACCTGTCCCGGAACTGGCATCCCTCGAGTTCTGAACCAGAACTCTTGATATTGCCTAGTATACCAACCTCTTTGTTCTCTAGTTTACCAAGATGAGGGATAGCCTGGATCAGTGCTTTTGTGTAAGGATGCATAGGATCTTTCACCACGTCATCCTTCCTTCCGGATTCCACTATCTTTCCAAGGTAAAGAACGCTAATCATCTTGCTCAGGTAATATGCAGTCGAAATATCGTGTGAGATCATTATCATCGATATTTCCCGTTCTTTCTGGATATCCGCGATAAGATTGAGAAATGAGACCCGCATAGATGCATCGAGCATAGAGACGGGCTCATCCGCGATGATGAAGTCTGGCTCTATTATTAGAGACCTCGCAATAGAGACTCGCTGACGCTGACCGCCGCTCAGTTCATGCGGGTATCTGTTGATGAACTGTTCAGGTGGTGTCAACCCTACTCTCCCTAGCATTTCAAGTATCCTCTGCTGCTCAAAATTGATGTCGTTAAGTTTGAGTGGTTCCTCTACGATCTTCTTCACGCTGAACCTAGGATTCAGTGAGGAATAAGGATCCTGAAATATAATCTGAACCTTCTTTCTAAGTTCCCTTAGAGTTGATCTGGAAGAGTTGAACATATCAACTCCATTCAGCTCTACGCTTCCTGATGTTGGTTCGATCAAACCAGCAACTATTCTTCCCAGAGTGGATTTACCGCTGCCGGTCTCCCCAACTATTGAATGTATCTCACCTTTATTGACAGTCAGGTTTACGCCGTCAAGTGCACGGATTAGACTGCCAGTACCCATTCTCCCACGAGGTTGATAGTATTTTTTGAGGTCTCTAATTTTCAGTACTTCCAGAATAATCACCCGAATAAGTTACAGTAAACCACATGATCAGGTTCAAGTTTGTTGGGGTTGTAATCATATGAGTCACAGACTCCTCTTGCGAAATCACACCTTGCCTTGAACCGACAACCCGGAGGTGGATCTCGAAGGCTTACCGGTTCTCCCCGAACTGCAATTAGGGATCTATCGGCCTCTAATGATGGAATGGAATTTATAAGTCCGACCGTGTAAGGGTGTTTCGGTTTCGTCAGTATTTCTGAATTAGTGCCATATTCACACATCTTTCCACCATATAGCACCAGTATCTTATCGGACATTTCAGAGACCAGGGGGAAATCATGGCTTATTAGAATAATGGTTGTGTTGAACTCATGCTGTAATTTCCTCAACAGGTTCATGATCTGAACCTGTGTTATAACGTCCAGAGCTGTCGACGGTTCATCAGCTATGATGACCTTGGGCTCTGAGACCATGGCTGCAGCGATAACAGCCCTCTGCTTCATTCCACCACTCAGCTCATGCGGATATTTTCTCCAGGTATCCTTATCGAGACCGACGAGATCGAGAGTCTTTCTCGCTCTTTCCAGGGCCTCATTCTTTGATGCGACCCTGTGAATCACCAGGGTTTCCGCGACCTGATCTTCAATGCGAATCAGCGGGTTGAGTGTATTCATTGCACCCTGGAAAACAAGTGATATCTCGATACCGCGTGCCTGTCGCAGTTGAGCCGGTGAATAGTTGAGTATGTTAACGTTATCCACCTCTATGCTGCTACCTTTGACAACGTTGCTGTTTCTCGGCAGGAGACCCATCATAGTCATCGCAAAAGTACTCTTTCCGCTCCCTGATTCTCCTACAATACCAAAAATAGAGCCTTCATCAATGTCGAAGTTTATTTCTTCAAGTGCCTTCACAGGGCCCTCTCTTGTCCGGTAAACAACGTTCAGATTTCTAATTGTGATCATGAATTGCACTACACCTTGATTGTTCTAAGCCTCGGATTCATTATCTCTTCAAGTGAATAGCCGACGAGTATGAAACCAAATATCAGGACGAATATAAATATTCCAGGAGGAAGAACGTAAAAAAGGTCTCTTGCTGTGAGTGCACCACTCACGTAAGACTGTCTGATGATTCCACCCCAGGAGATAGAGTTTACATCCCCGACTCCAAGAAAGACCAATGCTGCTTGCGTAAAGATGGCCGCAGAGACTGCAAGCATAGCATTTCCATACAGTACGGATGTAACGTTCGGGAGAACGTGTCTGAACATAATGTACAGACGCCCTGCGTTATTTGCCTTAGCTGATTCTACGAAGGGCCATTCCTTTATGGAAAGAACCATAGATCTGATAATTCTTGCAGTTGGTGCCCAACTTAACAAACCAATTACAAAAATTATATTGATTAGGGACGGCCCGAGAAGGGCGGCGATTATGATCTGGAATACCAGGGCGGGTATTACGATGAAGAAGTCCACTATTCTCATAACAACCTCATCAGTGACGCCACCAAGGTAACCGCTAGTCAGTCCAGCAATGACTCCTATCGCGACAGCGACCGCTGCTGCCGCCACACCAACAATCAGTGAAATCCTGGCACCAAATACATCTAAAGAAAATAGATCCTGACCAAGTTCGTTTGTTCCAAAGTAGTGAGAATAGCTGGGTGGGAGAAGGTGCTGACCAAGGTAAGCAGCCGTTGGGTCGTATGGACTAATATATGGCGCGAATACGGCCATAAAAGTGAAGAAAGCGATTATGATCAGCCCAGCAATGCCCTTCCTGCTGTGTCTGAACTCCCAGAATGCAGTATATTTGGCTGTGAAGAATGTATGAATTGCATTCCGTAGCCGTCCCCGAGCGGATAGATAATCCACGCCATCTTCCTTCATTGATATCGAATCCTCGGATCTAGTAGACTGTAGAGAATGTCCGCTATTATGTTGGCCACAACTATCACAATCGCAACTATCAGGAATACTGCCTGCAGCACCGGGTAATCTCTGGAGCTTACAGAATCATAGATCAGAAGGCCGATGCCAGGCCAGGAAAATACGACTTCAGTTAAAATCGCACCTCCAACTGTAAGACCGAGATTAACCGCGATAAGAGATATCATCGGTAGCTCTGCATTAGGGACAGCATGTTTCTTCATTACGTACCTGTCAGATCCACCTTTGCTCCTCGCGAAGACCATATAGTCTTCACCCAGGACGTCAATAAGTGAATTTCTCATTATGATTGTGAATTGCCCGTACAGTACCAGTGTCAGTGTGAGCATAGGAAGAATCAAGTGGTGGATAAGGTCAAAAAATTTGGGAAGCCCACTTTCGAATAAACCTTCATTGGTATACATTCCTGCTACAGGGAATAGACCAGTGTAAATCGCCATGATGATGAACATTCCACCTAGCCAGAAGGTTGGCATCGAGTACAGTGCCATCGAAACTCCAGTGATTGCTCCATCTGAGGTTGAGCCCCGACGCCAAGCTGCTATTTTACCTGTAGCAATTCCAAGGATAATAGCTAATATCGTGGCAGGTACTAGGAGGATAAGACTATGGATCAGTGCCGGGTAAAGTATGTTCCACACCGGGGATTTATAATATATGGATATTCCGAAATTGCCCTTGAAACTGTTTTCTATGAATAGAAGATATTGCACGTACAGGGGTTTGTTCAGCCCGAATTGTGCCTGAAGCGCGGCGACCTGTGTTTTACTCAAAAGAGGGCTACGATATAAAATATTGATTGGATTGCCAGGCATTAGCCTGAACAAAAAGAAATCAAATGAAACAATAACAAAAATAGATATAACTGCAAAAATAATTCTTTTGGTTATGTAGGTTCGGAAACCGCTCATTGAGTGCGGTTCCTCCCCCTCATAGCCAATACTGCAACAACTGCAATTACTATGACTGCTGCAACCACACCACCGATAATGTAGTAAAGATCATTGTTAGATGTCGTAGGATGTGAAGGTGACGAAGCAGGTGTCATCTGTATGAATGTAAGCCAGTCTCCTCCTCCGAATGGTCCGCCGGGCATTGATGTGCTGACGTTTGTGAATGAGGAGGACCATACATTAATTGCTTCAGGAACTACAAGCGGTATGTAAGGGATCTGATCATGCAGTATTTGCTGCATTGTGTTGGAAATGCTCGTGGCCTGACTAACGCTTGTTGCATTTAGCGTAAGGTTGTTCCAGCATTGATCAAAGGTTGTGTTATTGAAGCCACTGTCTGATGTTCCGGTCACTACCTGTCCCGACAGGAATACGCTCAGCAGTTGTGGTGAAGTTTGTACGTTGTCGAACCAGTCCCAAAGATCCATATCCTGACCAAGGGTCCCGTTTGAAGTCCAGATGACAGCAGACATACTTCCAGTTGATTCAGCCTGAACGTTGACTTTTATCCCGATTGCGCTAAGGTTCGTGGCAATGAGGTTTGCCAAATCAACAGCCTGCTGATCTCCGCTCGGAACTAGTTCGTTGAAGGTGAGGCTCGCGCCAGTGGAGTTTTGCCTAACTCCGCTGACCATGTGTGTGTAACCGGATTGATTCAACAATTGATTCGCTAAAGAAAGGTTGTATGAGTAGAGACTCAGGGAGTGGTCATAATACTGGTTTGTGGGTGCAAGCACGGAGGCTGTGGTCTTAGCGTATCCCTGGAATACGTCTGCAGCAAGATATGTTGTGTTAATCGCATGCGCCATGGCTTCTCTTACAAGTAGATTGAGGAGTGCGTGGTTCCCAGTGCCCTGCGCATCTACGTTAATCGATAGATACAGGTATTCCAGGTCCTGACTCACGTTAACTGAGAAAGCAGAGTTGTTTGAGAAAGATGGCAGGTTTGTAGGGAGCATTCTAGCGAGGCCGTTTACACTGCCAGACTGCAATGCTGTTATCGCTGCGCTCTGTGATGAGAACTCTTCAAATATGACATTCTTGAGTTGTGGTTTCTCATTTGCTATGTACCAGCTTGGGTTAGCCGTAATCTCAGCATACTGATTTGCAACGTAATTACTCAGAAGGAACGGGCCATCACCGACAAAGCTCTGGAAAGCTCCTGAACTAGTCTGATTGTATCCCGCGTATGTTGTAACGTTAACGTGACTCCAGATGTGCTCTGGCACTATGAATATGTAAGGTGCAAACATACCCCAGAGAACTCCCTGGAAGCTTATCATCACCTGATGGGGATTAAGTGCCGTTACATTTGTTATGGCAGTGGTCTCAGAGCAAATGAAAGTGGTAGGCTGTTCCGCAGCGTGATATGTAAAAACAACATCAGATGCAGTCACTGGCACACCGTCAGACCACACAGCGTTGGGGTTGAGGTTAAAGATCGCAGTGCCATTGTTAAAGTTGAGCGTCCATGAAGTAGCAAGACCTGGCATATAGGTGTGGTTGCCAGAATCATAATACACTAAGGGGAGGTAAGTATTCATATTAACCCAGTTGGTCAACTGGGAATACGACTGGAACGGGTTCAAAGTGTCAATGAAAGTACCAAACCAAGCGGCTGTAAAAGTATCGTTACTGGAACTCGCATACGGCTGCGCGGCCAACTGATCGCCAGAGGCTGCCATCGCTGGGATTGCTAACCCAACAGAAGCGACCATCAAAAAAACAAGCGCAGATACCGATAAAATACGCATTTTACTTTTCTTCGCAGACATGGTGACCCTTCTATCATAATTAGAATATTTAACTTTTCCGTACTTGGTAACAGGTCAGTCATGTGTGCTCATCACCCTGGATGAGGGTTCCTTTTCTCCAACATATCAGGAACATCCCTCAGGAAGCTCTTCTTCCTGAGCTTTGTCGTGTAGAATATTGAGTGAAGCCTTT
>JBJKSG010000023.1:0-28236 GCA_046704325.1 Thermoplasmataceae archaeon | reverse complement strand
TGCTGTCCATGATGGATGAATACCTGTACGTCAGAAAGCAGCCTGATCTTTCTGAAGCAGGTTTGACTGAGGCGGCATACGATCCGAATAAGGTGGTGCATAAGATTGCATAACATTTTGAGAACGGATAAGCTTAAGGATTTGGCTTGGTTACATACCCACGTGGGCAGCGAATACAGGGTTGGATGTTCTGGCTGGAGTTATGATGCCTGGGTAGGCCCCTTTTACCCTGCTCGAACAAAGCCCGGAGAATACCTTTCCCAATACTCTTCTGTTTTCGATACTGTGGAGATAGATTCGACCTTTTATCGTGTTCCTTCAGCAGAAATGGTTAGGTCATGGTACAGATCCACCCCAGACGGCTTTCTTTTCTGCCCGAAGGTTCCAAAACAGATTACTCATGAGCTGAAGCTGAGAGAAGCGGATGTACTCTTTGCCTCGTTCATTGATGTAGTGAAGTTACTCAGAAATAAACTCGGTCCAGTTCTTGTGCAACTACCCCCGTCATTCACTTTCGATAGAGATGTGAAGCGCCTTACTAATTTTCTGGACCACGTTCCGGATGATATAGAATTAGCGGTAGAGTTCAGACACAACTCCTGGTTCAACGAGCTTACGACGAAACTACTTCAAGAGCATAGAGTCACCATGGCCTGGTCGGTATTTCCCGGAGTATCCAATCCTGGCCTGGTCACTTCGAAAACCGGATATCTGAGGCTCGTTGGAGACAGAAGTATAAGGGAAGAAGATTTTGGTAGAATACAGAGAGACAGGACTGATGAGACCAATGGATGGAGTAAGCGAATCAAGGAGCTGCAGGGAGATCTTGAACACGTCTTCGCTTTTGCAAACAATCATTACCAAGGATTCGGTCCAGCGTCAGTAAACCTTCTTCGAGAGGGGCTTGGCATGAATGCCATCGATTGGAAAAGAAGGATGCACAAAAATCTCGATAAGAGTCAGCGAACTCTATTCTGATAATGGAACGTCTCGTAACCTGCTCTTTATTTCTATTGTTTACCTGGTTATAGGTATTGCAAGCATTTTTTCTTCCGCTTTCGGATGTGCAGTGATTCGCTTCAAGTTATTGTAATTATTCTTATAGATATTTTAATAGAAATTTTAATGTGACAAAATTGAAATATTAACTATAACTGACCTTTCATGCGTAACGAAGCAGACTTCGACATCAAGACAGTATTTTCAGACGAGGAGTTCGAAGAACTTGGAAAATATAGCCGTGTGACAACCAAGACCTCCGGGGTTGTCTTTGAATATCCAGACTTCGAAGTGGAAGTGTCGATGGTCGGTAAGAGCGCTGTTATGTTCAATGTAACTAAGCACGGAGATAAGTTGAAACAGGCTTTGCCAGTTAGCGGAAACTGGGACTTTGGGAATAAAACTTCAGGAATAAAAGTCTCCGGAAACCACGAGTTGAAGCTGGCTAGAAGCAGTAGGGTTGACCCGGTAGTCAAAAAGGGGAATAAGACTGTCTTCTGCAATTTCACCCATGGTGAGGTAGATGGGAACTTCAGGCTTGGCAAGGAGTTAGACAACTTCATCACATATAACAAGAATTCATCTCAACTGAGATTCGCCTTCTCGCTGCCAGGCAACCAGGGCATATATGGTGTCGGAGAATCGTTCAGCAGGTTCAACAAGTGGGGAACAAGTGTCGTAACTTATTCAATTGACAACAATGGGCACGCGGCCGATGGCATGTATAAGGGCATCCCATTCTTCCTTACCAATGGCGGAGTGGGGGTATTTGTGAATACGTATTCCCCGGTAAAATTTGATTTTGGAGCCAAGCTCATCAATATGGTTCAGATCACTGTGCCTCTAAGTTCGGTATCTTTCATCCTCTTCCTTGGAACCCCCAAAGAGGTTCTTTCACAGTACATATCACTTGACGGGAAACCTTCTCTACCTCCGGACTGGTCTTTTGGCATGTGGATGAGCAGATGGATCGGGGTTGCGTATAAGACAGTAGCAGAAGTTGAGCAGACCCTTACGAAGTTTCGTGATGCAGGAATTCCGGTAGACGTCGTCGCACTGGATCCGCAGTGGCTCGCCGACTATTTTCCGGGACTGCAGGTATGCGAGTTTAGGTGGGATCATAACAGGTTCAAGACGGATAATGAGTTGGGGGACTACCTGAAGCAGAGAAAGATGCACCTGTCGATGTGGGTTAATCCATATGTGAATCTAAAAGGTGAGATTGTCAAAGAGGCGGGAAAGCATTTGTTGAAAGACGAAAAGGGGGAAATAGCTCTAGTTCCAGATCCAGACCCGCTCTTGCGACCTCCTAGGGGAATGTACGACTTTTCAAACCGGGAGAGTTTTGATTTCTACAAAGAGAAGATTAGGGATCTGCTGGTGAGATCAAACGCTGACTGTGTAATGACAGACTTTGGAGAGACGGTCCCTCTTACAGGGAAAGATTCAGAGGGTGATTCATGGATACATATTAGGAACAAGCTTGGAGATCTTTATCAGATCGCGGCATTTGAAGGTGCTAAGGCGGCCAGGCAGGACGGCATGATCTGGGGCAGATCCGGTTCCATCAGATCTCATTCTCTCGCAATACAGTGGAACGGCGATTCAAATGCTAATTGGGAAGGTATGAGGAATTCGCTAAGAGGGAGCTTATCTTATCTTACTAGCGGAGCCCTCTTCACCGCCTTCGATATCCCCGGTACTGGAGGACTAATTAGTGAGAATGTGCAGAAGCAGGACGAAGACCAATACTGTAGGTGGGTTGAACTTGGATGCCTGTTCTCGCATCTGAAGATACACGGTTCGCTTCCTGAGCCATGGTTTTATGGAAAGCTCGCGGTTGAGGTCTTCCGAAAATACATGAACTTAAGATACACGCTCCTTCCATATATATGGGAGGAGGCGAGTTTCTCAGTCAAAAATTCGGTTCCTCTTATCAGGACACTTGTCGTCGAGTTCCCCGAGGATCTGAACGTAAGGGAGATCGATGATGAATATATGCTTGGGTCGAAGATTCTGGTCGCCCCGATTTTGGACGAGAGTAACGAGCGTGACATTTACCTCCCAAAGGGGGAATGGGTGGAATACTGGTCTAAGAAGTCAGTTTCTGGAGGCGGATGGTTACATGTGGAAGCTGCGACCGACGTCATTCCTCTTTATGTTAGAAAGAATACGAAGCTGAAGATGTTCAAAGAACTCGCGCAGAATATTGAGGATCTGAAGAAGAAACCGGTCGAGGAAGTTCCCTTCTAGATAAGGGTGGTTCACTTAGTCCCGAGGGTCATTCAGCTCATATAATTGCGCTTATAAGATCCTTGGTGTACTCATCGTTTGGGGATTCAAGGACTCTGTCGGTTGAACCTTCTTCAACCACAACCCCTTCCTTTAGCACATAAATGTAATCCGCTAAGTATGATACTGTCGATAAATCGTGCGTGATGTATAGGATGCCGAGGTTGAACCTGCTCTTCAAGTCTTTTAGTAGGTTGAGTATTTCAGCTCTCACAGAGGCATCCAGCATGGATACCGGTTCGTCTGCAACTAGAAACTTTGCCCCAACGGCTATTGCTTTGGCAATGGCCACTCTCTGCCGTTGGCCCCCAGAAAGTTCTGATGGATTCTTATACAGAAATGCTTCTGGTGGGAGTAGGTTTACGGCCTCAAGTAGCGATTTAGTACGCTTTATGCCCTCTTCTTTTCCTACCTTGTGGTTTATCAAGATTGGTCGTAGAATCTGGTACAACACGGTGTGTATTGGACTCAGTGAGGAATAGGGATCTTGGAAAACCAGTTGAACCATCTTCCTGAGTTTTCTCTTCTCTCTCTCGCTATCCTTCTTGAACTCCTTCCCTGCAATTGTTATACTACCTGAGTCTGGAGAGAATTCCCCCATGATAATGTTAGCTATAGTGGATTTCCCACTCCCGGATGCTCCTACAAGTGCTCTTATTTCACCTGTAGATATCTTTATGCTAGCGCGGTTAAGCGCTACCACTCTCTTCTTGGTAGACATGCTTGTCCTTGTGCTGAAGACCTTAACGATATCTTTCAATTCAATGGATTCGTTCGTGCTATCTCCGTGAGTTCTGAAGAAACCACTTGCACCTTTCCCCTCCACTCCGGGAATTTCTTCCTCAACATGTTCCCGAGTGCTTTCTGAATTTGTCTCGCCAGAATATAACAGGCATAGTACCTTCCTGGAATCTTTTTCTACCTCTTCTACAACCTGAATGTCGCAAGCTCCGAATTTTTGCTTGCATCTCTCTCTGAAAGTGCATAATGTTTGATGCACACTTACTTTTATCGGAGAACCTCGGATTGTTGGTAGTCTCGAATTTCTCTTGCTTAGATCCGGGAGGCTACTGATCAGTGCGGTTGTGTACGGATGCAAGGGCTTGCTTGTTACAAGAGATGACTTTCCGAGCTCCATAACTTTTCCGCCATACATTATGGCCATGTAGCTCGAAACGTATTTTGCAACCGCAAGATCATGCGTTACGAGAACAATCGTGGTACCTCTTTCCTGGTTTATCTTCTTAACAAGATCAAGGATGCTCTTCTGAACTACGACATCAAGGCCGGTTGTTGGTTCGTCCATAATAACCACCTCCGGGTCCATGAGAAGTGAGAGTGCTATCAGAACACGCTGTTTCATACCCCCGCTCAGCTGGTGTGGATACATGCTGAGCACCAGCTCAGAAAGACCCACATAACTTAGGAGTTCCTTAACGTGGCTCAGGTCCTCGGAGTAATCGGCGCCTGCGTGACTCTTGAGTATATCCTTTATTTCCTGTTCCACTTTTATAATGGGATTGAGCGAGTTCATTGCTGCCTGCGGGACTATCGCAATTTTCTTCATGAGCAAATTCCGCAGGCTTTCGCTGTCAAGAGACAATATGTCTGAAGCCTGGTACTTTATGGAACCAGATAACAGTTTGGCAGGGTATTCTACGTATCCGACTATCGAAGACGCTAAAGTTGATTTGCCACACCCGGACTCACCTACTATGGAAAATATCTCTCCTCTCGGTATATCCAGTGATATGTCGTCCAGTGCAATTGTGAGTCCCTGTTCGCTTAGATATCCGACTGAGAGTCCTTGGATCTTAAGGAGAGAGTCGCTGTACATTGAATATCGCAGATGGAGATTGATACAAGTTAAAAAATCTTTTTCAGAAAATATTTTGAATCATAAAAATTTAATAAACAAGGTGTAAGTTAGTTTGATCTGTACTACGCACCTTATAGGATTAAGTCAGAATACCACCTCAATTGATGCCTCATCCCTAGGCCAGGATCTCGAGAGATGGGTTCTCTCATTGGTAACAATCTTCAATAGTGGGAAACTGGTTTACAATGCGGAAAGTGCTTCTACGGTAAAGCCCCTTGGAGCTATGTTTTCGTTATCTTAACTGATCCACGATTAATGAACTTATTACGGCAAATATATCATTCGGTGTATTGAATACGGTAGATTTATATATGTAAATTTTTATACCTTAGGCATGAGAAGATCTAGGTTAACGTTAGCGATGGTGATCTTCGTAGTCGTAGCACTGACTTTGGTCTACTTGCCAAACACAGCAAACGATCATCACGGGAACTTGTATGTAAACGATAGCTCTAGCCAGACGAATAATGGAACTTTTATTCTTGGAAGCACTGGATTGCCACTAGTTGTGACATTAAACCCATATGGGCCTTATTCCTTCAACTTCATAGGTTACGGAGACTCGATTATATTTTCGCCACTTATGTATCAGATGAATGGACTGCCCCTCCAACCGGCGCTGGCTACAAGTTACACTTATACAAATAGCGGCCAGACAGTTACGTTTACTCTCAGAGACAATGCAAAGTACAATAACGGACAGCCGTTCAGTTCAACCGATGTCGCATGGACGTTCAATTATATAATGAACCATTCTTCGATTGACTCTATCGGGCTTAACAACATCATTAAGAGCATAACTACCCCCAGCCCAACTCAGGTGGTATTCAACCTGAATGGGACCAATTACGCCTCCATATACTATCTAGTATCGCAACCCATATTCTATCCTGGACAGTGGCAGAGCATTACTGACCCGTTCAATGCAACAATGACAGACCCGATTGGTACTGGCCCATATATGGCTTCATCAATTACGTCGACTGGTTTCCTGTTTGTGAAGAACCCATATTTCTATGGCCCGGGACCACACTTTAACAAGATATACTTCCCTGAATACTCCACTGGTGGCGCGGAAATCACTGCCCTTGAATCTGGCCAGATGAACTGGTTAACTGGTGACTTCAACCCAACTGCAGCAACATGGCAGGCAGAGAGCACTTCACATCTATATTTCACACCGCCTTCTGGAACGCTGGAATTCTACATGAATAATCTAAAGTGGCCAATGAACAACTCCAACTTCAGGACCGCGGTCAGGGACCTGCTAAACTTTACGCAGCTTGCGACTGAATCATTGCAGTCGCCGATCTACAGCTATTTCCCGCTATCGCTGAACAATTACTTGTCACCGGCTATGCTCCAGCAGTACCCGGGAGGCATAATATTCAAACAGGATGACGCTCAGGCAACCAACCTCATGAAAGCGGCGGGATTCCACATGGGCTCTGATGGTTACTGGCAGGCCGCAAATGGAACAGAAGTTACACTGCAACTATCTGGTAATGGTGGAGCCGCTAATGTCATGGAGATGGACAGCACCATCCAGGGATGGTTGAATTCCTTTGGAATACACTCCAGCATATACGGACCATCCGCCTCAACATTCTACAGTGGAGTATACACTGGTACTTTCAGCACAGGAATCGGTTTCTTCACTAACATAATAAATCCACTCACTGGTTTCATAACAGGTTATTCTGGTTCTTATTATGAACCAGCGGGTACCTACGCATATGGGGACTACATGAGATACAATAACACACAGGTAACAAGCTTACTCTCGCAGGCGAGTGTTGAGATAAACATGACTCAGCAGGTAAACACAATATCGCAAATTGTGAGTATTCTTGTTAACGAGACACCGTCTTTCCCTGTTGTGACAGCAATCTCGCAGAATGAACTGATTACAACTGGCCTTACAGGGATAAATGACACAATCCTCAATGATACCCTCTACTCGCCAGTATTCGGTCCTATTTCCTCAATCGCTGTGCCGCTGATGCAGATGGGGTTCAGTAACACTACCACACCACCGCCTACATCGCCGTCGTCCTTCAATTACTTCTATGTGTACCTCGCAGTCGGAATAGTAGTAGCAGTTGTGGTAATTGGAGGAGCAGCTTATTACGTGACACGCGGAAAGAAGAAGCCTTAAGGTGAGAATGAGCATCTCAAACCGTCATGTCACCAAAATATTTATTTAAAAAAATTATTTTTTATTTTGGATCATTTTGGGTCATTTTATTCATTAATTTCATTATTCCAAGGCTTATGCCTGGAAATCCTGTTATTTCTATTATCGGGGAGCTGTCCCAGTACCATCCAATAAGCCAATCTGAAGTCAATAGCCTTTATTCTGTGTTTGGAACCCCCAATACTCCGATCTATGTTCAGTTTTTCCAGTTTGCTGCCAATGTGTTCCGAGGGAATTTTGGTACTTCAATAAGTTTCTATCCGGAGTCGGTACTCAGTGTAATTTCTGGAACGGTTACCTGGACCGTCTTCCTGTTCGGCTTAGCACTGATAATCAGTTTCTTCATGGGTAACTATCTTGGGGCAGCTTCTGCTAATTCTAGGACCTCGCTCAGGGACAAAACTGGAAGTGTTGTGACCCTCTTTCTGTACTCCTTTCCGTACTTCTGGCTTGCAATCATGTTACAGGTTATCCTTGCTTTGAAATTCCACCTTCTTCCGCCATTGAACGCATATGATTCACTAAGATACACTACACCCACTTTCAGCGCGGGATTCCTGTTTTCTGTATTCACACATATGATCCTTCCCCTTGTCACATTGATTGTTACATCATATGGCGGTTGGTTCCTTGGGATGAGGAACAACATGCTCACCAACCTGAATGAGGATTTCATGAAGTACGGGAAACTAGTCGGGCTAAGACATGACATTCTTCTCAAGTATGCGAGAAGAAACGCCCTGATACCCAACATGACAGCATTTGCACTTGCTCTTGGGGGGATAATAGGAGGAGGAGTCCTCGTGGACATAGTTTTCAGCTATCCTGGCCTTGGTTTCCTCCTTTATAATGGAATTTTGAACGAGGACTATCCCCTGATTCAGACCGTCTTTCTTTTCATAATCATAGGAGTGCTTTTTGCGAATTTCGCAATGGATCTGCTGTATGCTAAGCTGGACCCAAGGATTTCGGAAGGTGAATAAAGATGATGGAGAGCGCTAAGAATCTCAAACAGCTGTTAAAGAAAAATGCCCAAGATACTGCTCTTTGGCGTAGCCTGAATGCACTCAGGAGAAGTGGATATTTTGTTGCTGGCATGTGCGTGGTGATAGCTCTCTTCGGATTCGCATTCTATGGAAAGTACTTCAACCCATATCCACCTGCACAGGTCTTTTCAATAGGTCTTCCTCCTTCTTCAACACATTTTCTTGGTACGAATTACATAGGCAACGATATCTGGTCAGACTATCTTGTAAGCATGCTTCCTACTTTTGTTCTGGGATTGGAGAGTGCGATCCTTGCGCTTCTGCTCTCCATCGCGGTTGGTTTGGTCGCCGGTTACTACAAGGGTGCTGTTGCAGAAGGGTTTTCTTTCATTATCAACGTCTTTCTCCTTATTCCGGGCCTTCCTCTTGCGATTGTCATATCTGCAGATCTGGCTGCCGCGCATCTTAATATTTCCAACTACGGGCTGCTCCTGGTGAGTGTGATCTCCCTATGGGCTTTTGGGGCGAGGACAATTCGTGCTCAGACCATGTCCCTTGCGAAACGAAATCACATCAAGATGATCAAATACTCTGGTGAAACCAATCTAAACATCCTGTTTCGGGAGATACTTCCCTCGATGCTTCCTTATGTGGGTTACATTCTTACAAACCTTGTTGTTGGTTCCATACTGTTGCAGGCTGGTCTGCTCTTCCTCGGGTTAGGGAATGAAGCTACGTATACCCTGGGATCTATGCTGTATTGGGCTAACAACTATGGTGCGGTGTTCAACTATGAATGGCTCTGGTTCCTGCCACCAGGCCTTACGATCACAGTCGTGAGCATAGGGTTTGGCCTGATAAGTCTGGGACTGGATGTCATTGCTAACCCATCTCTCCGGAAGTTCAAGAATCCTGTAAAGGAATAATATCTCACGACAGAGAAATCTTTCTGAACTCTTTTACCTCGATGATTAGAAGGTTGTTTCTCTTCACTGCCTTGAGAGGTCTCCCATTTGACTTGGCATGAGTATATGTAACATCAGCAAACTCAACTCTTTGGCATGAAACCGCGTCAGAAGCAACTAGATCTGCCCCGTCAAATGTAATCAGCACTTTCTCTGGATACATAATCCGATAGCTTCCCTTACCATACACAAAGTACCCCCAAGAAAGGTGCAGAATCGTTCCATCCCTTAGATAAATCGGCAGTTTGTTTTCAGATCTTGTTACACACGGTCCTTTGATGGTGTTTCCAGAGTTATACTCAGTCCAGTTGCCAGCAGGCAGGTAAAGGTCCCTGCTCTCTTCCTGCTCTTGAATCAAAGGAGCATAAAGCAGTTTATCTCCGACCATGTATTGATTATCTATCCAATAGGTTTCCCTGTCCTCCTTGAAAACCTGAAACAGTCCTTTTATAAGTGGTACACCAGTATCGCCTGACACCAGAGAAAGATCGTAGAGATACGGAATGAATTCGTATCTTGTTTGAATTGTAGATGCGATGGACTCCCTTATTTTTTTAGGAAACAGGTATAGTTCCTGATCTCCAGACCCGGAGTTCTTGTGGTTTCTGTAAAATGGGAAGAATAGCGCAGTCCTGTAGTATGCAGCAACCAGCTCAGGATCACTCGGGCCGAGGAACCCTCCAAGGTCACATCCTGTAAATGGCAAACCGCATATGCCGAGGCTTATAACTATAGAAATCTGCAGTTTAAGGTCATCATAAGATCCTGTGTTGTCACCTGTCCAGGTCATAGAATATTTCTGAAGACCTGTCGTGCCTGATCTGCTGAGAATGAATGGCTCCTTGTCGATATCGCGGTAGGCTTCAAGGGTAGCCATTGCCTGCAGGTTTGCGTAGGCGTTTCTTACCTCTTTGTGTGGCCTTTTTCGTCCATTGACCGAATGAACCGCGTCTGGTGGGAATAGGTAATCAGTAGAGAGTGTTGTTGGCTCATTCATGTCGAGCCAGATTCCATCCACACCAGTATTGAGCCATTTCTTTATCCATTTCGTCCATATCTTTCTCGCTTTATCGGTAAAGAAATCCGGGAAGACTGATTTTCCAGGCCACATATCCCCTACGAATACCTCTCCGTTTTTCGTTTCAACCAGGCCACCTATCATTTCACTGAATTTAGTATAGTTCTGGTCCAGTTTTATGGATGGATCAATGTTGGTGATCACTTTTATTCCAAGGGCATGCAGCTGTTTAATCATGTCCTCAGGATCAGGATATCTGTCCGGATCCCAGGTGAAGAGTAAGAACCGGTCCATGTAGTGGATATCTATACATATTGCAGACACAGGGAATTCCTTCAGGTATTCATTGACAATTTCCAGGAGAAGTTTCTGCGGGTAGTACGTCACTCTTGATATGACGTGGCCGAATGACCAGATCGGAGGGGTTGCAGGTTTTCCCGTGAGGTTTGATAGAGCCATTGAAATCTCGTCAAAAGTCTCGCCAGTAAGATAGAATACCTCGGCTGAAGGCTCCTCAACCTCAATGCAGACGGAGTCGTATTCTGTGAGACCAAAATCAAAATTTACCTTTCCTGCAGAGTTTACCAAAATGCCATGGAGTTTGCCGTCAAGTTCATGGACATAATATGGTACGCAAAGGGTGAGAGGATCCCTCCCTCGTATGTATCCACCGGGGTCCACGTTGTAGCAGGTGAATTTATGTCGTTTCCTGTCTATTTCAAAAGCTCGTTCGCCCATCCCGAAGATGTGACTCTTAGGATTTATGGGCTCCCTTATCACCACTCTGCCATTATTTTCGTTTATTCTTAAAGAAGTGTGAGAAAGAACTTCACCTGGATTTTTTAGCTTAATTTCTTTATCGATGTGGAGTGGAACCACGGGATCAGGCGCATTTATCCTTATTCTTTTGATATTCTTGTTCCCGGAAGATTCTATTTTTAACATTCTTTTTCTCCTACTGTATTATTGATCCGTCCTAGTCAACTTGATTGCAAGTATTTGGTGTGATCTATACGGCACTGTTATTTCCTTTCTTTCACCGACTGTCCTGACACTAAGATCCGCTTCCTTTAATTCAGTGCGGAAGTTTACAACTTCAGCTGAGGTAAATGCCATATCAGGTGACATTGTAGTCACTCCAGAAATGCCGGCGACCTCTGAAATATGCATGATTATATCACCGTCATCGCTGTTTGTAATTCCATTAATTCTCAGGTTAGGAGGCAACCCGAATACAGGTGCGCTAGGCTCCTCGCTTGTGTGTTTGATACCCAATTGATTTAGAGCTATTACCAACGGTTCGATAGAGAAGGATGATGCAGCTCCAAGGATATCAACAGTGCTCTTAACATGGGAATGAGGCATGATTCCCACCCGTACTCTATTGCTACCTGTCTCGGTGAAGGGGTTGGGATAGATAGGAGTGGTAAACAGTGTAGTCGAGATCTTATCGTCGCCGACGCTGTAGCCGTAACTGGAGTCATTGAACAGTGCTAGACCAATTTCTTCGCCTCTTGCATCCGCAAATCTGTGTGCACTCCACTCGAATTTGTCAAAAAATCCAAAAGGCGTATTTGAAATAGGCTGATCAATTATGCCAGTAAGACCATCCCCAAATGCTGAATTAACGCTGAATGAAAGATTTGCCTGATATCTGGCAACAATATGCCTTACCTCAAATTTTGCCGTGACATCCACTACCAGATATGGGAGCCTTCCATCGATTGAAACTGTTTCAATTATTTCAGCGTGCTCATATTTCCTTGTTGTCGTTGACACAGAGAGATTGTCACTTACGTGAGTTATTTTCACGGTGTTTTTTATTTCCTTGATCTCGTGCTCAGGATATTCAGGTGCAAGAGCCCACGCGTCGTTCCTGTCAGGGTGATGCCAGTAGAGCCTAACCCTCGCAACTTCGGAGAGAAATTGCTTTCCAGCTTGTATGATGGACGTAATTCCGCTTTTGCTAATTGTAACTGAGCCTTTCCTCCATGGTATCTTTACCGGTCTATCGGTTATTTCCTTGGTTGACCGTTTTGTCACATCGCTCAGGCTTTCAACTGTTTCGTAAAAAGCAGCTCCAAATGCTGGTATTCCATCATCAACAAAGTGTAACAGGCCATCATGATATGATTCACCTTTCAGGACAGTGTTACCTCTTCTTAGATCGAATATCTGGTCTGTCTTTACCGAGAATCGAAATGCGGCGCTATGTAGAGGTGACCTTGAAAGAATCAGGTAACCCCTGGCTCCATAACCTCCAGATTTATATTGAGCAGAGATACCTGTTTCGATTGCATTTATGCTCTTCTCCACCTTCTTCAAGTCTGCTTCAACGTCATCTGACGCCTCCTTTATGACGGTGCCAGCCATTATATCGTGAAAATGCTGTTTCAGGACTAACTTCCAGGAGCCTTCCAACCCATTCGAGTGATCTTTCAGGAGCCAGTTTTTCCAGATCTCAGCGGCTATCAACCGCTGTTCTGTCAGCTTCACACCTCTCTTGATCCTAGAGTCTGATGTGTAAATTCCTCTGTTATAGCAGAGGTATAGGTCATCTTTTACAACGGGCAGTACGGTTTTTTTTGGTTTTCTGAAGTGTCCCAGATTACCAGTTGTAATTAGGGGGAGGAATTTTAGTTTCTTGTATCTCGATATGCGTTTCAACATCTCATACGTGGGTCCGCCGCCGCCGTCTCCATAACCAAAGGTGTAAAGGAGAGTGTCGTCACCACCATTTGACTTATAGAAGTTCCAGGAACTCAATATATTTTCAAGGTCCGCTGTGCCGTTAAATGCGGTGCCTTTTACCCCAAATATGTGAGCTCTAACTGAACTCCCGTCCTGTCCCATCCAGTTGAAGTCCCTATGAGGGACTTTTGAGGTGTCATTGTTGTATAGTTTCGCAGTGAAGAAAAGATCTGAGCCCCCGGTGGCGATTATAGTACTCAACCCTCTTGAATATCCGAACGAATCTGGGAGAAAAACTACCCCCGAAGCCTTCCCGGTGGTGTTTCTGGAGTACTTGTAACCTAGAGACATCTGCCTGATTATCCCCTCGGGGTGCGGCATTTGACCTTCAATTTCCACCCAAAGAGTTTCGATCGCATCGATTCTGTCCTCCCTGACAAGTTCCAGGAATTCTTGGTGGAGTTCAGGGTAATCTTCTTTCAAGTACTCCCAGGTCTGAGGAGAAGTAACAATAAATGTCCATTCCGGGAATTCTCTAAGTAGCGAGACCTGGGAGGACATCGTGACTGCGATTTTATGTCTTGTTTCTTTTATTCTCCACAACCATGCCAGATCTAGGTGACTGTACCCAATGAATTGCATTTGCCCATCTGGCCTTTTAAATTTCTCATTGATCTTCGAGTAGACTCTTGACAGGTTTCTGGAGATCTCCGCGCAGATCTTCCTGCGAACCATTTGGGGTGTCTCTCTAATCGTACCATATCTTCCCTTCGCAAATGCAGAGGTGACCCCTTTCAAGTCGGTTCTTTCCGGATATTTTTCGACATACTTAACCCAAAAGTCTTGGTCTGGCGGGGAGTCGTATAGTGGAGTTAATGCCAAGACCACTTCTCGCTCTATGTAATTTCTTATCTCGGGAGTCAGTTGAGGACTGCGCGACGCTTCATATAGCACGTAAAGATCGAAATAGAGATCTTCAATCTCGGGATCTTTCTTCACCATACATATTTTTCTGAGCGTTGCGGTTTTCATGCCGTCATTGTAAGAACTGTTCTCGAAGAGTTCGATGTTTATTTTTACGGTGGACCCTTTCTTGTTATTGATCCTTACTACCTGGTGATTACAATCTATCCCACCTGCTATCCTTCCGTTGACTGTTAGAATGCCAAAGGCAGTAATATCCATTTCAATACATGGGTTATTGAAAGGAACTCTGAACGTAGTTTCTAGGAGGCAGCTCCCTCTTCCAGCTAAGTTGATTTCACATGGAAACTTAACGTCTACTTTCCCCTGTTTCGCTTTATTGCTGTAGGTTAATTTCCAATCCTGCAACAACTTTCTCTCTTTTGTGATCCACGATTGAATCCCGTCGAGCCAGAATTCAATCCTGTCTATCGGGAAGTATGGCATAGGGGATAAGTTGATGTAGTATTCTAAAACTTTTGATGCTTCCAAAAATCAATATGCTCAAACAATATTGTCAACAGATCCTTTATAGGAGCGGTTTAGCTATCAAAAATTATAGTAAGGAGACAAAAGATCAGAACTTTCATTACATTAAGCTTTTTGTGAATCCATATTTCTAATGCAATATCGAAGTGAGAAGTAATTAGTATAAAATAATCAAAGGAAATTACATGGTAATTTCTATGGTTCCAAACAGAAAAGTTCAGGATTTGGGGAGAAGATGTGCAGACTTTCTTGCGTCCACTGTAGTGTTTTCTAAAGATGTAACGTCGATCACTGCGAAAGGAAAGCGAACCCAAATCCCTTTTGCAACACACACAAAGCCTGATATAGAACACACTTTTTCTTTTAACCTAACGCTTCCGAAGCTATTACCTGGAGAGCGAATACTGCTGATACCCAGTACAACTGGTTCCGGGTTAGTCTACGCTAATACAGAATTGATCTCAGCTGTGGATTCGGGTCACCGGATTGTATTCCTGCCTCAAAAGAGATCAGTCTCTGTGCATTTGGTACTCACGCCAAGAGGAATGTTTGGCAGTAACCCTCATTACCTCAGAATAGACGGTATGCATGTAGTGGCTGTTAGGTGGGAGAAGTTTTGTAAAGCACTTTTTCTTCTTAACCTGTTTGATTGCGTTGCTTCCTCTTCTGATGCAAAGATTAGAGATTCAGTATCGAAAACAATTGAGGATAATTTGGAGGGTTGGAAACCTGATATATCTCTTTCCCAGGTTATAGGTTCTTCATGGATCGCTAATACCCTTGGTATCCATATTCCAAGCATCGAGAGAATAATGTCCGATTACTCATATCTCGCTGACCTATATTCCCCGGGAACAGAAAGGGGACATTTAACACGTAAAGACGAGGCAGAGCTGATCTCAAGAATTGCTCCCGCTGGAGATGAAAATACCGCTAGAGATCTGGTTTATTTCTTTGGACATGCCCATATAGATGTTGCTTGGCTCTGGCCTTTTAGTGAAACTAAGAGAAAAGTTTACAAGACTTTCCTGAACATGATCAGATTAATGCAGTCGGGTTACGACTTCAGATATGCACAGAGCACCTCACTCTATTATGAAATATTTGCAGAACAGTCTCCTGAGTTGTTCTCTGAACTCAAGAACTTTGTCCGTGAAGGTCGCTGGGTTCCAGTTGGTGGAATGTATGTGGAGTCAGATACGAATATAATACCTTCAGAAGCACTTGCCAGGCAGTTCTTGTATGCACAAGACTACTTCGAAAAGGAATTTGGTCGCAGGGCCGAGATCGGATGGTTACCTGACACGTTCGGTTTTTCTGCTCAGCTACCCCAACTAATGGTGAAAGCTGGATTAAAGGTATTCGTTACACATAAAATGATGTGGAATGACACTACAGATTTCCCTTATCATTTCTTTCAATGGTGCGGCTTAGATGGGACACACATACCCACAGAGATTAGTGTTCTCGGCTACAACATTTCTGTGCAATATTACGAAGTAATGCAAGGGTTAGCTAAGTTTAAGCAGAGAGGACAGGTTCCTATGATCTGTGCGTATGGCTTGGGAGATGGAGGAGGTGGACCGAATGTACCTATGCTTGAATGGCTAAAAAATATAAATTCAGTTCCCGGGCTTGAGGGATCAGTCTCCAGCCCGAAAGAAGACGATTATCTGAATATGCTTCTTGGTCAGAAGCAGGAAAGCGTGGTGAGTGGAGAGCTTTATCTGGAGAGACACAGAGGAGTTTACACAACAAACACCAGGATGAAGAAGCGGGTTGCGGAATTAGAACGCCTGTTAAGACGCGTTGATTTTGTTAACAGCTTATTTTCACTCAAAACTGGAAGACCGGTCGGAAAAGACCAGGTTTCAAGGTGGAAAACTGTACTGTTGAATTGTTTTCACGATCTTCTACCTGGGTCAGCCAATACCGAGGCATATCACGAGGCATTTTCACAACTTGACGAGGCTTACAGGGAAGCTGGTTATGAGCTTGACAAGAAGATGCTTGATATATCTGCAGAAAAGGCAGGATTTTACGCCGTTCTGAATACGAGCCAGTGGGTACACCAGTTTTCTGATCTGAGTGGAAACACCGTGGAAATACCACCGCTGTCACTTTCCTTCCATAAGGAACAAATCCGCGAGCGCCTAGGATCAGCGAGTATTCGGGATTTGGGAGATTTTTTCGAAATTACTGCTGGGAAAATTAGATGCAATCTTGGCAAGCTGGATGGCATTATAAGTTTTAACATGGTTGGAGAAGACTGCATTATCAAGTCTGGCAACATTTCAAAGCTATATGTCGATGAGCCTGGAGAGTTTGATGCCTGGGAGATATCGAGAGAAACGCTTTCCCGGAAAAACGAGGTTCCTGTTATCCGTACGAAGGTAGAATGGGTAGGGGAAAAAGACAATATTCCTAAGTTTCTAGTATTTCGAGAGTTTGAGGATGGTTCGGAGGTCGAGCAGATCATAGAATTTTTATCGGATAAAGGAGCTATTAGGATTAGGAATCACTTGAAAGTGATGAAGAAGTTGAGGTTGCTCAAACTCTTCTTTATGCCTAAAAAGATCGTTAATACTCTGGAATGCAGCGTTCCTTTTGGATGGGTCTCCAGAGATTTGAAAGATCTTCAGAGCACGAAATTCGAGGTGCCTTGCCTTAATTGGCTCAGTTACGGTGATTTAAACTCAAGGTTTGCACTGGTTTCCGACCATCTCCATGGGTATGGTATAATAGATGGTATGCTCGGTATGACTATATCTAAAATGCCGTTTTTCCCTGATCCAAGTTCCGGATATGCAGATTTGGATTCGGAGTTTTATCTAATTCCTCTATCTGGAGATCACACTTCTTCGGAGTTCAATTCCTTGGTTGATTCACTAATAGAAGGCCCCTTAATATTCGCACCCGCTGCAAACCACTTGGACAGGGAGAAAGCTCTGGAACCGCTTTCAATGTTTGAACTAAAGACAGAATCTGTGCATCTGGACTCAGTAGCTGTATCGCTGGATCGAAAGGGTATCGTCCTTAGGTTGCATGAAAGCTCCGGAAAAGCCTCTAGCTGTACACTCAACGCACAATTAAAAAGTAAGCTGGTTGAAACGGATTTAGTAGAAAGAGCAGGGAGGACCCCATTAGAATATGCTTTCGGAGAAATCATTCAATTCCGGGCTTTTGAGATCAAAACCCTTAAGGTTCTCTTGGGTGAGTAGATTAATAGAACTGCATTAACAGGTTATCTTCCACAAATTTTGAGACTTTGTCCTGATGTTTAAACATTAGCGTTCTCGCGTTTTCTGGATCGCCTTTCTTTATTGCTTCGAAAACTGCCCTATGCTCTTCAAGATCCTCTATTCTCCTGTTGAAAACGGTGAAGAGCGTCACTCGCACAATTTTCAGCTTCAGGCGAATATCTTCAACATGTTTCACCAGGTACTTGTTGCCAGTAGCTACTGCAACCTTAGAGTGGAAATCTGCGCTTAGATCCGCCAATATTACAGGATCCGGGTCGCTGGTCTTTAGTAAGTCGTCGATCTTGTTGATGGTCTCCTCCATCCTTCCCAGTACGTCCGGAGTTACCCTCCCGGTTGCCAGAAATGCGGCCTCACCCTCTAGCATCCGCTTTAGCTCGTAAAGGTCAACCACATCCTTGCTTGAAAGGGAAAAGACATAATAATACCTACCATCTCGTGATACTAGGTTTTCACTCTCTAGTTCTACTAGTGCCTCTCTTATTGGAGTCTTGCTCATTCCAAGTGACTGAGATAACTCGTCTATGTTAAGGTATTTCCCACTCTTGTACTTGCCAGACAGCAAACCATTTAATATATACTTATGAGCCGTGTGTTTCAGTTTCTCAGTACTCTGCATTCAAGCATGGTCATCATATTCTGTATTAATACAGTTGCTTTTCAGAATTTCCTATCGGATATTATATCCACAATAGTTGTGTTCTAAAGAACTTATAGAGTCAAGTTGTGCTCTTTTCCAAGTCTTGAAAATACCGTATGTTTTGGATAATGCCTTCCTATCTTTAATCAGAATCTGAGGACCTTTGGTGATATCATCTTCGGCAGGGTTGCCTTTGGAGCAATGCCTATTCCTAATCCTCCTGGAGTAATCCCCTCTGAATCAATTACAGTGTCGAAAGTAAAGTATTTGGATGGGATGGAATTTGGAGGCGTTTCCACAATCCCATGTAAGTTTAACCCTGACAGGAGTGTTGCTGTCACTATTGTTGAAATCCACCCATTATCAGGCCTGCTGTGAGGAGCAAGCTTCTCTCTGTTTTTCGCGATGAGCTTGAAAATTTGAATTGCAGGGGTGATCCCGCCTACTTTGGAGATATCAGGTTGATAGTAGGTAAGCGCATTCATCTCGATCAACCTCTCGAATTCAAAATAGCTGAATGCATTTTCTCCTGCCGCAAGTGGTACTATTTCGTTTATCTCTTTCATTGTCTTATAATCGTCAGGGGGCCACACGGGTTCTTCCAGCCATAGCGGATCGTATTTATGAAGTCCATTCGCAAAACGAACCGCCCCTTCATGATCAAGCGTTGAATTGAGATCCACTGCTATTTCCAGCTCATTTCCTGATTCGTTTCTGATTGCCTTTATTGCTTCAATGGTGTTAGATGGGCCCTGATGTAATTTTATTTTCTTGAACCCGTCTTGAAGAAGCCTTCTAACGACAAGACACAGATCTTCCGTTTTGCTATAGCGAGAAAGAGAAATGTATCTCTCCACTTTTTCAGAAGTCCCACCTAGAAATTGTGATAGGTTCTTACCTGAGGCTTTGCTGTTTATGTCCCACAACGCTACATCGATTGATGACATTGCCGCAGTCGCTATTCCATATCCTCCTGTGAAGGTTAACCTCCTCATTTTATTCCAAATCTCTTCTGTTTTTGATTCGGTGTCACCAATTATCGATTCGGATAACCTGTTTATCAGAGACACGTACGGATCAGAGAAGTTCCCAGAGGAAGCAAGGGTTTCACCCCAACCCGTCTGACTCTCAGTCTTCACTTTCACATAGAGCTGAAACCCCCATTCGCTTTCCCATGATTGGGGAGGTTCAGTGATCGTTAGAGGGATCGAGGTCTCTATTGGCTGTATCGTTTTAATCATATGACCTCACTTGCCTGTTCTTTATGTCTTCGGCATAGCAAGCAACCGTTCCAGTAGCAGGAGCCGTCGGAAGCATGGACCAAACGCAACCCAACCAACGGTTTTTTGAATGTTTTGCTCCCGCTAACTGGAACATGGTAAAGATAACAATGAATAATATAATAAGTTTGGTATCTGTGTATATTAAAGAACTATAATTTATATATGCGAAGGTTCGAGTTCTGAGGAATTGTTTAAGTGTTTAATGTTTTGGTTTTCGCTTACAGGTTACAAGTGGCCCAGAAATAAGCTTGTTCTTTTGCGGTGGATTTTATTCTGAATATGCCGGGAGATCTGACTTCCGCTGAGCCAGTTGCATTCACGTACTCTGTCCATTCCATGCCCTCCCTGTATGACAATAAACCGCTCCTAGGGACCAGGACCTCTACCACGAATTTAACGTTGTTTTTGTTGCAGTTAATGTGGGCACTTTTAGTCACCGGCAAGGGAGTGAACGAAGTGAAGCCCTTCTCGATGACCAGTCCCTCTCTGTGAAAGTCTGCAACACCCATCGGTATGATGCAGGGCAGGTCCTTTCTAAGAGGGGTCCTTATCTCTTGGAATCCGAGGAACCACTGGATGAGAACTTTATCAAATCCTATTGCATCTGCACGGTTTGAAGGGTGGAAACCATAGTCAAACAGATAACCAAACCAGTTTGTATCTGTTGTGTGAAATCCACCAGCCATAAACAGTAGATCCACATGATTAGGCACTTTACCGCTTGAAATTAGTATTCTCTCGTCTACTAGGGTTCTAACACCAGATGGGAATGGGGTTTGTAATACCCCAGTTCTTTCTCCGCTTTCATTAAGTATGAGTGTTTGGTGTGACAGATGATCGACCACCACGATCTTTTCACCCCAGGGAGAAATTCTCGTTGAATCTATACTGGTCGGACCACTGCATTGATAAATCCTTCTCGCTTGCGGTTCTTTTTCTGGTTTATCTAGCACATAAACCGAGCCATCTCCACCTCTGAAAGTGCTTGAAATGGCCCATATTCGATCTCTGGAGTCTAGAGCAGCACCGGTTATACCCTGTGCAGGAAAGTGAAGTGTATTAATCAGGTCAAGGCTATTAAGATCGCGAATTTCAACGCTGTTGCTTCCAGTTGGGAGTAAAATCCTATCATGCTCGTAGTCTATATAGAATTCCAGTGATGAATCCCAGGCGTAATCTATCGTTTTATGTCGACCAATTCTCCCGTCGATAAACTCGCCTATTGCATAGCGCCCTGGCTTCTCTTTTGGATGGAAACCAAATATTATTCTTCCCTTCTGGCTAAGGTCATATTGTGCGTCTGCAACATCCATAAAGATAGGCCGACCCACCTTTCCTGGATCGTACTTATGAAAACCAAGAGCGTGTATCAATCCCTCTTCTTGCCCGTATAACTCGAATTTTCTTGACTCGGTGCGAGTTTGAGATGGCACTGATGTCTTACATAATTATAATATTTGAAGTTTGCTATTTTAGTATACTCAACGCGATAATAGTTGCCAACGGTGAAAAAATTGGCACCCAACTACTTTTAGACATTACCTTGACTATTTGCAGCGGCCGTAGGTTTGAGATAACAGTTATTCCAATATATAACCAGAACTCGTCAAATTTGTTTAGACTTGGGTTTTGAAGATACTGAGATAAATGTCGAGGCCATAACTCGTCTTTTCAGGCATGCCAGGCTGGATCCTGAATGTCCGCTCCCCGTTTGCCAACCGTTCCGCGATAAGAAACTGTCCATCTATCTCGCTATTCATTAGCGACGAGGCCAGATCGTATAAGTGAGTTACAAAAATCACTTTGATTTGTTTTTCAAGAAGCGCAGTCACTATTTCCGTAGCTATTTCAGCCCCTTCTCTCGGGTTAGTTGATGAAAAGGACTCGTTGAAGAGTATAATGTCCCTCTCGTTGATATGCTCTACGATGTCATTCATTCTATGCAGTTCTTCGTCAAATTTTCCCATGCGCATCTCTCTGTCTTCTTCTCGCTTGAAATGCGTGTAAACTCCTGAAAAAACTGATGAGCTAAATTGTTCTGCCGCAACGAAGACACCGGCCTGCATCATCATGAGTGACTGCCCAATGCTTCTGAGGAACGTTGATTTGCCTCCCCTATTTGCTCCTGTAATAATGATCAGCTGGTGAGGTTTTCCGGTTAGTGCGTTTGGGATTATATTTCCCTTAAGCTTGATTGCGAGCGCCATGTCATATAGACCAACAAACTCCAGCTTGTTCTTATCGTGTTCTAAGGGTAATGGAAATGCAGTTCGACAATTGCTTTTTCCCAGTTCCTCTTTGAGGTTTATACAACCTACCAGGAAAGCAAGCTCTGACGTTAGCGAGAGCAGAAAGCTGAGTACGTTCTCTGCTGATTCAGAAAGCGCGTTGGATACTGAAATAATAGCTCGAGATCGAAGCTGCCCAAGCTCCTGCACACCAATGTCATCCCTGTCTGGTAACACAAATGTATATCTCCTGTCCCGGAGCATGTTCAGCTTTCCCATCAGGCGGCGTTTTGCCTCCGGGACAAGAAGCTGGAATCCAGTGAGTTCGTTTCCTCTCCCAAGTGATCCCTGTACTCCAATCCCGTTTGGAAACTCAAGGTTGGAAAGGTGTCCAGAAACGAGGTGTTCAAAACCCTCATCAAAAACATCGGTGAAGAGAGAAAAGAGGTGTTCAAAACCGGGAGATTTGAAATTACTTCTGTTGTCTCTCGCTATTTTTCTAAGCCTAGAAATCGAATGAAGGTAGATCCGCAAGATGGCTATAGATTCGTGGAGCGTAAAGTCCGGGTTACCTCTGGATACCCAGAACAATCGTTCGCGCGCTCTTTTGATCGTTTCTGTTAATATCGAATACATTGCTCGAATAATGGCACTGTTCGAGATTGAGTCCCCGACTACTTTTTGTCTATAGTGAATTGATTCTGCATCTAAAATTGGGGATAGCAGGACTTGCTCGCAAACTCTCCTGACTTCCTTGTCTCCTTTCCCCATGCTCTCCAGAATTATGTCAAAACCCAGATCATGAATTAGATCTGCGGAATTCCAGGGTGGTTTGCTCTCAGGGTTAAAGTCCTGGTCTCTGTAAAGTAGGAAGGGGCTCAGTTTACTGCTGAATTTCATTTCATTCAACCTTGATTCTCTCCCGGAGATCTTCGTACGACACCCTGTACTTGCTCGATAAGGCGTGTGCATAAGCTAGCCCGTCCGATTGCTGCCTCAAGATCTTGAATGTTCTTTCCTCCGGATTTTCAGGATTTA
The DNA here is from genome assembly GCA_046704325.1 of Thermoplasmataceae archaeon. Taxonomy (GTDB): domain Archaea; phylum Thermoplasmatota; class Thermoplasmata; order Thermoplasmatales; family Thermoplasmataceae; genus UBA582. Next base: position 5,308 of record JBJKSG010000023.1, on the reverse strand, counting down.
CCTGAGCGACCATGCTCACCGTGTTGGGAAGGTTTGATAATTCGTCCAGGAAAGTCACAAAAACGCACATGGCACCTTTTTGAATAATCATCTCCATTACTTTTGTGCCTATAAGGAGGGCATCGTCCACCGTTGTAGAACTCAGCATTTCATTAATTATGATCAGGCTGTCCCCAGTGCTTTCATCAATGATGCTTTTGATCCGGACAATATCATCCTCAAGTTTTCCTCTGAGGTTCTCAACTAGCTCCATTCTCTCAAAGTGGGTATATATTCCGTCGGTGGTTCCTATTCTAGCCTCCTTACAGGGTACCGGCAAACCCAGAGAAGAGAGGTAGAACATCTGGCCTATGGATCTTGCGAAAGTAGTCTTACCACCGTTATTTGGTCCCGTGATGACTAGTATTCTCTCATCTTTCCCGAAGATGAAATCGTTTGTTACAATGCCTTCTCTGCATTTAACCGCCTTAACTGCCATAACTGTGTCAAAGAGAGAGGAGCAGTGGATCTCTCCTTCGGCAGTTAGTTTTGGGATGCAATAGTCGAGCCCTATGCTTTTTGGGCCTGCTATATAGTTAAGGTAGGATAGGTAAAATTGCAGCTCTCTGAAAACTTGAATTACAGTCTGGTCAACAAACCCGTTGTTGCTGGACATGAAACCTCTAAGATCGCTAAATGCTTTTGGGTAAATTTTCTCAATCAATTTCAATATCTCACTCTGTAGATAGCCACCACCTGAAAACTGTCTCATGTCGATATCCTTCTTCTTGTGAGTGACATCTCTGAATCCGGAAAACACCTTCCTGACCGTGTTAGAGTAGTCGTCTGATATTTCCACTGGCCCCTGAACTGTTACTCGGTTTGATCCTATCTGTAACCTGTATTTGAGGGACAATAGGACTTGTGCTATATGCTCTGCCTCTTCAGATAATTTTTTTAGTTCCTTGCTTGAGATGTATGTTTCAAGATAGCCCTTCAGAGCGAGAAAGGCGCGCGATTTTATTTTGTCGGATTTAAGGGCATCCTGAAGTTCTGAGAGGGTATTCAAGTAGTTGTTTACAGAGAGCAGGAACCAGCCCTCCCTTTGTAGGTCATAGAGATCCTTCAGACTTTCAAGTCGCATCATAATGCTTCTCATTTCCTTTGAAAATGATTTTATTGAGTCTATTAGATCCTGACTTTCCAGATCGATGAAGACTTCCTGTCTGTATCTGATCTCATCTATTTCTTTTAATGGGCTAAGAAACCATTTTTTGAGCGATTCGTCTTGAGCGTCTTTGCAAATCTCCTTGATCGCTAGATCCAAGTTGAGATCCCGTAGCACTTGTGAGTTTTCTAAGTCAAGAGTCTTTGTTTCATGAGGGTTCAGATAAATAATGCTCTGAAAGACCATTTGTTACACCTTCAATTATGTTGATATGTTGGATGGTTCGATTTTTGGCCAGGAGTTATCAGTCGGTCAGAGACTTGCGGGAACTCCATCCCGTGCAGTTTCATCCCAAGAACATATTTTAGTTTTTTGCAATACATTGACTCATCAAGCTGAAACCGTTTTTAAGAAACTCGTCAGTTGTTTCTGGCCAGAGATGATATGTATCTCAACTTTGCTCTCATATTTATGAACCAGCCTGATGGTCTCCGCATGTTCCCGTTTTCTGTAGTTCCATATCCATTTTAGGAATTCTCTGTCGATTTTATCATCACAGCCTTCTGTAATGTCTACCCTCTTTACGCCTAGTTTTGTCAGGAACATTCTCCTGAACACTCTGTAAAGGCATTTCAACCGGTTGAAGTCCAGCCATATCAGTGTGTCTGCCTGTTCAAGCCTAGTCTCAAGAGTTCTCTGGTAGTTTCCGTCGATAATCCACCGTTCTCTCCTAAGTATTTCAGCCAGTTTCATGTCGAATACTTCCTGTTCAGATTCTACCCAGCCTGGTAACCAAAATAATCTGTCCAGATGATAAATGTCTATTGACAGACTTTCCCCAAGTCTCATGGCAAGGGTGCTCTTACCAGCTCCCGGAGATCCTATAATTAAGATCCTTTTACCAGAGTCGATCGTCGGCATGAATAACAGCAAGATAACTCGGGACAAATTATAATGATCTGCGCTAAGAAGTTGGACTCTAGATGATCGAGGATGTTAATCCTTTATTGCTTCTGGCACCAATTGAAGGCCATTTGGTAGTGGGTTCATTGTATTGAATTCCATCTTTTATGACAAATTCAAGAGAGTTGGTCATAAACACCCATGGGCGGGTTTTGTCGATCCAGCTTCATCACATACATAATGAATGGGGTGGGATCAACAGCTCAAGTGGGTTTTCCAGAAGCTGAATTACTCTTAATAAAAATCATCCCACGTACTGAGAGTTTAGACCTATTGAGGGAGCTGTGCTATGAAGTTTCTTTTCTCCCGTGAGGAACTCTTCGCTGCCACTCGATGGATAAAACAGCCATTCTGAGAGCGAGTAATAGAGGAGGTATCTGCTGATGGGCCACTGGGAGTTGAACTCATTTTTCACTTTCTTGTCTAGGTTTTCACTGTGCAGCATAAGGTGAAAAACTCTTTGGACCCAAAGATGGATATTGCTGACTTATGTATGCAATTATATATAAAAAAGTATGGCTTAATATATACAAATGTATTACTAATATTGTGAAAAGAGAGGAATTCATGGACTATCTGAGATCTAACAGAATACATGTTTTCAATATTCATCAAGCTGCAAGAATAGCAAGACAATCAGAGAAGTATGTATCCATGAGACTGGCAACAATGCAGCATATTAAACGTGTCAAAAGAGGCATTTACTATATTGATGATGCAAGCATCCAAGAGATTGCTTCAAATATTCTGTCCCCATCGTATGTGAGTCTTCTGGCATCCTTTTTCCTCAGGGGGGTTACAACCCAGATACCGATAGAAATACAAGTTATTGCATCCGTACAGCACAAGGGCATGGAAGTCGAGGGATATCAAATAAAGTTCTTCAAAATGGAAGCAAGCAGGCTGTTTGGTTTCTCCAGACTTGATGGTGCAATGGTAGCTGATCTTGAAAAAGGAATAACCGATTCGCTGTATCTGAACCAATATTCTGACGAAGTTCTGGACATAATGCTGGAAAGCCGAGATGTTATAGATGCAAATAAACTGATAGAATATGCCAAGAGGATGAGGTCAAAATCGACTATCAGCAGACTTGGGTTCATTATGGAAAGGTGTGGCTTTAGAGCTGATGAGCTTTACTCGATGAGGTCAGAAAGGTATGTCAAATTGGGACCCGGTGGCGACATGAAGAACAAAAAATGGAAGGTTCTACATGCTGAACAGGAATGATCTGGTCTCAACACCAGTGGATTTCAATCTCTACCAGAAAGAGAAGGACTATCTTCAACACTTGGTCTTGTCCAGGATATATTCCAATGTAGGAATGGGCTTGATTTTCAAGGGAGGAACTGCACTTCAGAAGTGCTTTGGGTTAAACAGATTCTCTGAAGATCTTGATTTCAGCTTATCAGGATCTCTGAAACTCACCGCGTTGGAAGGTTCATTGAAGGAAATCGGGAGGTTTTATCCCAGTACATATTCGAAAGATGAGAGCAAAAACGCTGTCAGCTACAAAGTGAAGATTGAGGGACCTCTCTTCCGGGGACCAATAACTCTGCAGACAGTAAGGGTAGAGATAAGCATGCGAGAAGATATCATGCTTCCGGCTCTTAATCGCATTGTTAACCCGTTGTATATTGATTTGCAACCTTACTCGGTGGCAGTAATGGCACCCACTGAGATTCTTGCGGAGAAGGTTCGAGCTTTGTTGTCCAGAGCAAAGGCTAGGGATCTCTATGATGCACACTTTCTTATGCAGAAAAGAGTCAAGCTTGATCTTTCAATAGTTACCGAAAAACTCAAGTTCTACGGAATGACTTACGATCCTGAAGAACTCTACTTAAGAGCAGGACGGCTAAGACCTCAGTGGGAAAAAACTTTGCCCAGTCTAGTCAAAGTTGTTCCAGATTTTTACTCTGTCATGGCAGACTTGAAGGAGCATCTGGTCTGAAGTTCCCCATGCCCATTTTAAGTAAGAATACATTCTGAGATTCGAATTCAACGCTTATGATGGGAGCACTGGGAGCAGAACCTGGGTTCGCTTCATTGAATTCCAACTCCTGAATAAGGGATTTTCTTCGGATATTGCCTCCTTGGTGGCTTCGGGCCACCCGGAAATCGAAACGTTTGCCGACTTATTGGAGGTTCTAGAATGAAACCAGTCGTTAAGGGAAAGGGGCTACGCATTACTCTCAAAGACGCCTTCGACTCTCTGAATAAGGAACTGGATACAAGTCCTGCCAACGTTAGGAAGATTGTGAGGGGGCTGTTGCGATGATGGTTTCCGTCGACGAGGTCCAGACCAGGCTCGATCGTTTTCTTGAAACAAAGGGAGGATGCCAGGTCACTCTGACCCATCCAAAGATTATGGAAATCTGCGGTTATGAACTAGGGATAGCCGATGAGAGCCTTCGCCTCTGGGTTCCCAGGCATGTCAATGATTGCGACATTGTATCAGAGAATCCTCTCACGGTAAAGATCTATCCAACGATAGTCCCAGACAAGGAGAACAGAATTGCTTTTGAGAACAGGGAACGCAAAAGGCAATACGCGAGGCAGAAAGCAGACGAGAGAAGACAATGGGACTCAATGACCTTCTCACCAGACAAAGGAAAAGGAAGTTTCAAGCGGAGCAAGATTCCACATCTCAGATCCTCAAGGAGGAACTGAAGATGAGCACTCACTATTTCCTAAACAATATTCTTAACAAGTCTTCAAAAAGCTGCACTGTTCTATGGAAGCCTATTTTAGCGGTTCTCAGAATTTCCTTGTTTAGGAAATTAAAAACACCAGTCTCGGGAAACCCGCTTCTTCTCTCTCTTTTTTTCTTTAATTTGTTTATTAAATTATTAAATTCTCTTTCTAGCGATCTATCTATCTATATCTATCAGAGACAAATTTTTGATTTTGAGTTTTTGAGTTTTGCAGGAGGTATATCATGAGTAAGGCCGGTAGGAAACCTGTTAAAGATCCGAAAATATCAACCACCATCTCAATACACGAGTCGACGCGAAAAGAAGCTCATGAACGCGGGCTTGACATGGGTGCAATGGTCGAGATTGGAATCGACCTAGCTAAAGGCAAGGATCCCGAGGAAATTGAGATTGACCGGCTGACAAAACAGATAATGAAACTCGAAGAGGAGTTAGGCCCCAAAAGGGCAACGCTCCTGCTTTTTAAGGTCAGGGTGGGTGTCAA
>JBJKSG010000022.1:0-67458 GCA_046704325.1 Thermoplasmataceae archaeon | reverse complement strand
TTTTCTCAGGGTGGTGGGATCAATCTGCAGTATCTCACACGCATCTCGGAGGGTGTACAGTTTTTCCATAACTTATCCTAACATCTCACAATATTACTTACTTTTTCCTTTATCTGTTAAAGCCCTTTTGCACCGTCAGGGAGATCATTTTCCGGTTGCCTGGTCTATTGCCTTCAGGACCCTCTCAGGCGTAAGTGGTAGCTCCCTGATTCTCACATGTCCATGCCCAAGCTGCTTAAGTGCATCTTCCACTGCATTCACTATTGACGCAAGTGGCCCGAGGGAATCTCCCTCTCCAGCCCCCTTGTTTCCCAATGTAGTTCTGGGTGAAGGTGTACAAATTGAGTCATCATCGATATCCGGAACCTCAACCGAAGACGGTTTGAAATAGTCTGCAAACGTAGAAGCGAGCAGAACACCGTTCTTATCGTAGATAAAATCCTCAAGTAGCGCTATCCCGACGCCGTGTATGGTATTACCACGCATCTGACCCTTCACCACCATTGGATTCAGGACGACACCATGATCATCAACGATGCAGTACTTGAGAATCTTAATCTCTCCGGTTTCTCGATCAACTTCAACCATTACAACATGGCAACTGCTGGGATACGTCAGGTAGCCAGTGGGGGATCCTTTCCCAGTCACCAGCTGATGCATCTCTCCCATTTCCTGTGTGGAATCCTTGACGAAAGCCTCCACCGCTTTAGGAGTGCTGCCAATTACAGTTACCTGAAGGCCAGGCTCAACGCCCTTTGGGACGAGTGCAGGGTTCTGGTAAAGTGCAGCGGAGATCTCCTGAAGAGTGACCGATTTATCTGGTTGGTCTGTTACAGAGGCTTTCCCGTCAGAGAGATGAACTTTATCCTCCGAAACCTCTAAAAGAGAAGCGGCGGTTTTGAGTACCTTCTCTCTAAGTTTTCTCGCGGCCTGTACAGTGACTTCTATATCCGGTCCGGAGAACTTGTTTGCATGCGTCCCTGAATAAGGGGTCCATGGGTTGGAAAAGGAGTCAAACGCGTCAACTTCAACATCCTGGGGTGTGACTCCAAGTTCTTCGGCAAGTATCTGTGCGAATGCGGTACTGTGAGATGTCCCCATGTCTGGCGAACCAGGTTTTACAATTATTTTGCCTCGTGGATCTATCTTTACGGTGATTCCCTCGACCTCCCGCATCGTTGCTGAAGCACCATGAACATAAGTCACAATACCTATACCTGTGAGCCTACCCTGTTCAAAATATTCTTTCTGCTTTTTACGGAGTTCCTCGTATTTGGAGACCTCGAGCGCCTTCTTGAGCATCTCAGGATAATTTCCTGAATCATATACCCTGCCGCTCGGAGTTCTGTATGGAAATGCCTCTTTAGGAATGAAATTCCTTTCTCTTACAAGTGCTGGATCGAGGCCGAGTTCCTGGCTAACGAATTCAATCATTCTTTCGACGACGTATACTATACCGGGCTTTCCTACGCCGCGGTTGGGCATCGAATAGCACTCATTTGTCAGAACGGTGCTGGAATCCCACTCTATATTCTTTATGTCATAGGCTCCGTTGATAAGCGTCGCGTGCATAGATGAGTATGTTCCTGCATAGGTTAACGAGGCGCCATCATCATTTACATCGCGAAGCCTGTAACCCAAGATCCGACCATCTTTCCTCGCGGCAACCTCGAACTCAAAAAGTCCTCCAGCAGTCATGCCAGATGCCATCATGTGTTCTCTCCTATCCTCCACATACTTAACCGGTACTCCCCGTGTAAAGTGAGCGAGAATACTGGTGGTGAATAGCTGCCTCCAAGGTCTAGTCTTTATCCCAAAACCTCCACCAATATCGTTCACAATCAGACGGATCTTGTTTGTGGGTAAATTCATCACTTCGGAAGAGACCATCATTACGTGTCCAGTCATCTGCACATTTGTCCACATTGTCAGGAGCCCCGATATTTCATCCCACTGAGAAACCACTGCTATGGGTTCGAGGGGAGTTGAGCTGAATCTCTGGAGTCTGAGTTTTTCCTTTACGACAAGATCAGCGCTCTTGAAAGCACCATCGACATCCCCCCAGTTAGCATGGTTGTGGGCAACCACGTTTGTTCCGAATGAATCATAGACAAAAGGAGACTCCGGATCCAGGGCGCCCTCTATTCCGACAACTGCCTTGATGGGTTCGTAATCTACTTCGATAAGTTCTAGCGCATCTTCTGCAATCTCCTGTTCCGTTGCAACAACAGCAGCGACAATCTCGCCAAAATAACGGACCTTATCCACCGCCATGCAGTATTCTTCCCGCTTGAATTTTGATATTGCATATGGAGGGAGAGGATTCGACATCTTCTTTGCAAACTCCCCATCAATCGCAGCTATTACGCCGGGCATGTTTCTTGTTTTCTCCAGGTCTATGCTCTTTATCCGTGCATGCGCGTACGGACTTCTCAGGAAAGCTGCGTAATAGCATTTTCCAAACGTGAGATCATCGACAAACGCTGTGTCACCTTTAATCAGTCTCTTGTCTTCCAACCGTAAGACAGGTTTTCCGAGCCACTTCTTCTCTTCACTCATGACTCACTGAACCCCCATCTTTCATGTCCTCCGAAGCCTTTTTGATTGCCTCAATGATGTTCAGATACCCTGTGCACATACAGAGATTTCCCGAGATGCCATTCCTGATTTCCTGCTCTGTTGGATCGGGGGTTCTCTTCAGCAGAGAAATAGATGCCATTATCATACCTGGAGTACAGTAGCCGCACTGGAGCGCATGTTTTTCAGTGAACGCTTTCTGAAGAGGATGAAGCTTATCCGAATCGGATATGCCTTCCAGGGTCGTAACTTCATGTCCGTTTGCCTGATATGCGAAAATAGTGCATGACTTGATTGCAACCCCGTCCATAAGTACAGTGCAGGCACCGCAGTTAGTCGTATCACAACCGACATGTGGGCTCCTCAATCCTAATTTCCTCCTCAGGAAATATATCAGGAGAAGCCGTGCTTCCACATCCTCAGAAACATCTTCTCCATTGACTATCAGCTCAGTCCTGATCGTAGACTTGCTCTCATGTAAAGTCATCTCTTCTTCAATCATGCAAACCACCTCCGTTTCTGGCTGCCTCTTCAATTGCTCTTCTTAGATAGACTTCAGCAACTCTCTTCCTGTACCCTGAAGATCCTCTGAGCGGATCATCCAGTGGCTCAAGTTTGGAAGCTCCTACAGATGCCGCTTTTTCAATGTTTTCGCTTGACAGTTTTCTGTCAACAAGCATTTCTTCAGCCTCATGAAGAGCCACAGGTGTAACTCCTACGGCCGTCATCCCTATTCCTGCAGCGGAACAGGTATGGTCGTCAGTGAACCCAAGGCTGACGCACGCGGCGACCACAGCATAGTCACCCGCTTTGCGTTCCATCTTCTTATATGAATATCCTGTCTCAACAGAGGGTATGTCGTAAGAGACATTTACAAGTAGTTCATCGGGCTCAAGCGATGTCTGATACATGTCGACAAACAGATCGTCTGCATCAATTGTTCGCTTTCCCCTTATTGATCTCACAGTCGCATGTCCCTTGAGGGCGAGCATGCATGCACCCCAGTCTCCAGAGGGATCTGCCTGGCAGAGGGATCCGCCCATGGTTCCCCGCGCTCTGACCTGATTGTCCCCTATCCAGGAGGAAACATGTGAAAGGATAGGCAACTTCTCCCTGATCAGGACAGAATCCTCAATATGCCGATCCGTAACCATAGATCCAATCACAATGCGGTTATCTTCTTCGCTTATCGTTGTAAGTTCCTTCAACCTGCCAATATCAACCAGGTAAGGAAACCGGGTCAGCCTCAGCTTCAACATGGGGATTAGGCTCATTCCACCTGCAAGAACCCTGGAATCATCCGAATGCTCAGAAAGAAGGGCAACAGCCTCATCTACACTCTCAGGAACAAATACTGCAAAAGAAGGAGGGTTAATACACTCCACCTCTCATGGATACACGTGGCGCACGTATAAAGCGCGTGCTGTATTGCATGATTTCGCTAATGCAGACACTACATTAAATACTTGCCCTGGCCCTATACCTCAGAGCACAACCAAATTGTATACAACAAGAGAAGATATTTCTAAAAAGGACTAAATGCAATTTACAAATAACGTATAAATGGCTCATCAGGAATACGTGTATGATCCTGTCTCCAAGACATATTACCTGACATCGCATGAACATGAGGACGAGGCAATGGAACAGGATAACCCATTCGCCATAGCAGACAATTTTACTCTCAAAAGTGTAGGCATAGATATAGGTTCTTCAGGAACCATGATACTGTTCTCAGAGATCAAACTCATGAGGATGGGCCTGTCTCTATCCAGCCAGTACATGATTGTTTCCAAAAGAATCATTTCTGAATCTCCGGTATATTTCACTCCGTATATCGACGAAATCACCATAGACGGAGACGCTCTCAGAACCATTATTTCACTCGAGTATCAGAGAGCAGGATTTTCCGAGGACAGCGTTGACACTGGCGCGCTTATCCTCACTGGCGAGGCAATTCGAAGAAGAAACGCAAGGGCTATTGGAGAATCACTGTCCAGCATGACAGGAAAATTCATCTCACTCACCGCAGGACACAGCATGGAGTCAATCCTGGCAGCTAACGGCTCCGGGGCGGTTGAACTTTCCAGATCCCAAAAGACGGAAATTCTGAATGTGGATATAGGTGGAGGCACCACCAAATTCGCAAGGATACTGAACGGAGAAGTCCTCTCAACTGACGCTATAAGTTTTGGAGGAAGGCAGATCGTCTGGGATGACGGATACAGGATAATCCGACTCGAAGATTCGGCGAAAAAGTTAGCATTTGAAATGGGTATTACCCTGAAAATAGGGGACAGGATTACTGAGGACACAATCGATAAGATTTCTTCTCGAATGGCTGACTCGATCGCACTCGGCATGGCTTCTGATATGTGCAATCTCAAGAGTAGATACAGAGATTACATGCTAACAGAATTCGAAGATGCGCACCGAATCAAGAACGTAACGTTCTCAGGTGGAGTCTCTGAATACATTTATGCAACCGAAAACGAAGACTTCCATGATCTTGGAAGAAAAATTGCAGAGGCTCTGATGCAATCGGTCTCCTCTGCTGGGTATAAGGTTCATGAATCGAAGGAACGCATACGCGCAACTGTCATCGGAGCGTCTCAATATACGGTGCAGCTTACTGGTAATACGATCTTCCTCACCGATCCGGATATGCTTCCGATCACTGCAGTAAAAGTGCTACACCCTGACGTTGATTTATCAGGCACTTTGTCCAGGAAAAAGATCCTGAATTCTATCAGAAAGTCTGCCTCGATGTATGAGATCGAATTAACGCGGGAGGAATTTGCACTGATGCTGCACTGGAGTGGGGACGCGTCATCGGAACGCATTCACGAACTTGCAGGCGCAATTTATGATATGATACAACTACAGGGCCTGGAAAATAAGGAGAAGCCAATCATTCTCGTGTTTGACAGGGACATAGCCCAACTGATTGGAACAATCTTACAGGGTGAATTCGGGCTTTCAAGAAAACTGATCTCCATTGATGGCATCGATCTTGAGAGCTTCGACTTCATTGACCTCGGGTCAAGGATAGAACCTGCGGGCATACTGCCCGTTACTGTAAAGTCACTTGCATTCTCGTACCACGGGAACTGAATAAATCTATCTTCCAGAAATCAGTTCTTTAACCTTAGCCGCATCTATTTTCGTATTCTCAGCATATTCCGGAGCATTCTCAATCTGTTCCAGATCATTCAGCCCGGAATTCTTGTAAATCCTGTTTATGGCCGAAACCAGTCTTGCGGGTTCCCTTTCGTTTGCATTAAAGTGCTGGTGTATCGTGTTTGGCGGAATGTAGATCACGTCACCAGCTTTCCACTCAAACTTTTTCTCTTCGTCGACCGGGATCCAGTGGTAAGAGTCAGTTATCTCAACGTCACAATCCCTGTGGACGTCGTAGCCGCTCCCTTCGAGCACATAAAGATATTCTTCCGCAAGGTGACGGTGCTTGCCGGATCTGCTGCCAGGTGGAATAACCTGCATGTATATATCCACAGTTTCAAGTCTTGTGTTCATTTCAGAGTTTATCAGATGTTTCAATATGCCCTGTGGAGCGAGTTCCCACGGCATCTCTTCCGGTTTCACGTTCATCTTCTTGCTCTTATCCTTAAACGGCTTCTCCCTCGCGTCCTCCAGTAGGTGTCTGTAAAACGAAGCTGTATCGTCGCCGACGAGCCAACTGTCATTCTCTTCCCATGTCATCCAATTCACCTTTTCCCGGAGTCTGCTCCAGATTCCAAGACATCTTTCTCAAGTGCAATGTCCTCTCTCGGGACAAAACCAACTCCGTTTTTAGTTGGTTCCTTGGGTCTGGGAATAACAGTTTTCTGGAAGAGCATGTTCATGAATAGATACATGGGTTTTGACTTAATTACAAGGGCTCTCGCGGGTTCATCAGGATTGGCGTTGAAATGCTGGTGAACGCAGTTTGTAGGTACGATGACGACATCACCTGCCTTCCAGTCATATCGCTTGCCATCATGAATATCGTACCCCTTTCCGTCAAGAATGTAGAAGCATGCCTCATTCACGTGTCCATGCTTCTGAGAAATTCCACCCGGGGAATACTCCTCCAGGTGGATGTGCATCGTTTGGCCGAGTCCGGTTGGCGGCTCGACAAAATGTTTACTGAAAGCTTGCGGGCCATCGATCCATTTTACCTCTTCACTCTTGATCACACGGGGAAGCGACCTGAGTCTCTTGAGTTCCGATTTGAGGTTGTATTCTCCGCTTATACCTCGGACGAAAACTCTATCCTTCTTCTCATGATAATATGTACCTTCACTCTTCCCTTCCGGCATAATTTACCGATTGGTTTGAATTATTAATAGTTTCTTCGCATTGAATTCACGAAATGCTCACGTGTGAGGAGATATTATGATATGCGTGGTGCCGTTTCATTCATTGCCCTGGATAGAAAACTGGTTGTAACCAGGGGTGGTTCAGATGAAATTGAGAGAAATCATAAGCAAGGAATTTCCAGTGACTGAGAATGACACCACGATCCAGAAAGCGACAGAAATTATGCTTAAGACAAACTCCACTGGCATTGTGATAAAACATGGAGATAAGGTAACTGGCATCGTGACAGAGAGGACTCTTCTCAGAAAGTTTGTCCCACTCAATAAGAAACCGGATCAGGTAACCTGTGGCGAGATCCAGGTGCCTCTGCTTCGAATCGATGCGAACGCGTCGATTAGCACAGCAGTCAGATCTATGGTTACGAACGGACGAACACGACTCGGAGTCTTTGACGGGGACAGATTCCTCGGCATCGCGGTGCTTTCCAGACTCGTTCCCTACGCGCTGAGAAGAGATCTGGCAACTCTGTTGCATCTACATGGCGGTGCAAACGAAGAGAAGGTTATGTGCCCTTCCTGTAAGGCCGATTTCCTTCAGATGGTAGTTATTGGATCTGATAGGTCAGTCCGCTGGGAATGCGAGCGATGCGGATATACTGAATAGGAAGAGATAAGATCACTTCGCTGAAGATAGCTCGTTTTCGTATTCTTCCTTCATTCTGGTTTCGACCCCATTTTTTGCGAGCTCTTCCTCAAACATCTCCCTTACCTTGGGATTCTCATCGGCATAGTCTATCTGATCGCCCCCTTCGCGCATGCTTATCCAGGCCTTTGGTATTCCTCGAGCGTCTCTAATAGCAGTTCCCTCATATTTCAGTGCGAGATACCTAGCCGGTGTGCTGCCTGTGTTGAAGTGCTGGTGGAACCAGAGATTAGGAGGAGTGATCAACGTGCCCTCTTTCCAGTCAAATCTTTTCAGCTCGGAACCTTCTGGCCACATCAGCGAATAACCGGATCCGTTCAGTATTATCACAAAGGCTCCAGGACCGTGTCTGTGACCCTTCTTATACTTGCCCACAGCGAACTCTGAAATGTGGGCATTCATGGTTCCCTTTGCCAGGTTAAAGCGTATATGTCCTCCTCCACCTCCCCGCTCCTTTGCTGAAACTAGAGTAAGTGTCTTCACATCGGGAACAAAATTTGTGTCAAGAAAGAATCCATTAACCTCCGTTTTCGATGCAAAGTAATCCTGCTCCCCGCCGTAGCGGCCCTTGAAATCAAACGGACAGTTGAACATGAATTCGAGATCCTCGAATGTATTCATTACAAGAGGGCAGTTCGTGACAGCTACAAATCTTACGGAATCCTTTGACGACGCATTGAAGTGCTGGTGTTTTGTATTCAACGGTATAGCAAAGAGAGAACCCTTCTTCCATTCGAAGGACCTCTTCTCTCCTGATCCGGTCCACAGAGTGGTTGAGCCAAATCCTTCTAAGATATATACCATCTCTTCGAACATCTGCTTTCTAGCTGGAAGTGACCTTCCAGGTGGAATTTCACAAACATAACTGTCGTTTGACTGGGCGGAATCCTCATGATTTATGAACACGCCGAATGCGCCTCTCTCTTCCCAGGGTTTCAATTCCACCTCTCTGAGACTTTTCACGTATCTGGCAGAAATTATGTCAAGTCCCTGCCCACGAACCCACTTTTCATAAAAATTTGACTTGTGTTCTATCCTAAACTTGGAGATTATATCCTGTTCCTTGATCATGGATTCCTATTTTTATTCTATAGATAAAGCTTGCCCGGAATGGCCACAGTATTCACATTTGCAAGAATTCTATCGATGGATCTTATATGCATGCAAAGGCGTCCTTGTTTTGAAGATCAGATGAATAAGGACTATCCGGCATCCTGGATCTCCTTCTTTATTGGTTCTGCCTCCTTTCCTTCCTGGAGGGACGATTCGGTGGAAATATGATCCCACATCTCTCTCCTGACTGACATCAGTCTTTCATCCTCAGGTTCGCGTGGTCTTGGTGTATCTATTCCTATAACCTTTCGTATTGATCCAGGACGTGCGCTGATAAGAGCCACCTTGTCAGAAAGAAAGGCAGCTTCACTAATGCTGTGAGTGACGAAAACAATCGTTTTGCCTGTCTCCTGCCATATCCTTGTGAGCTCCTGACCCATGTAAAAGCGACTCTGCTCGTCTAGGGCCCCGAATGGTTCATCCATAAGGATCACGTTTGTCTCAAGAGCAAGAGCACGGGCCACGCTACATCTCTGCTGCATTCCTCCGGATATCTGCCCAGGAAAATAATTCTCGAAACCCTTCAGGCCAACCACGGAAAGATACTCCATGGCCTTTCTCTTTCTTTCGTCCTTCGGTATCCCCTTTATCTCTAGGCCAAATTCAACATTCTCCGACACCGTTCTCCACGGTAGCAGGCTGGCATCCTGGAATACTACAGAGACGAGCGAGGGACTAGGTCCGTTTACCGGAGATCCATCTACAAGAACCTCACCACTATCAGGCCTGACAAGCCCGCTGCATATCATCAGGAGGGTAGATTTCCCGGAACCGCTCGGTCCAAGTATTGTGAGGAAACTACCTTTCTCAACATCGAAGGAAACGTCATGCAACACTTCTACGCTCTTTCCCTTGGGGGAAACATAAGTCTTCTGTATATTCTTAATTTCTACCTCTACAGGCATTTCAGGCACCAATCCCAATCCTTTTGTCTATTCGAAAGCAATAATAGTTCATGAAACTTTTCACAACCCTGCTAAACATACTTCCAGTAAATTCACTATGACGCATCTTCATATCACCTGTTCTCAGCGTTCCACCGAGTAAACCATCTCTCAACTCCGAGCAGTATCATGTTAATTGCCATCGCTATGATCGCCATTATGGCAACAGTTGCAAACAGAGGAACTGGTTTGAAAGTATTTGCATATAGCACAAGCTGGGAACCAATTCCAGTTTTCCCAATGCTGTTTCCAACCGTCTCTTCAGCGATAAGAATACCTCCAAGAGCAAGGTTGAAACTAATTCTAGCCCCACTCATGATTGATGGAACTATCGTCGGCAACACAACCTTTCTGTAAATACCGAAGTATCTGTACCCCATCGAAAGAGCCGCCCTCACCTCATTTCTACCTACATTCTGCACTGCAAACATGGTATTGAGCATGATCGGCAGAAGTGCTGAGAAGAAAGCAAATGAGACTTCATAATAAATGCCAAGTCCGAAGATCAGGTAAAAAGCTGGAACGAGGATCACTCTTGGTATGGAGAAAAGCAGTACGACGTAAATACTCAGCCCATCTCTGAGGGTCTTTACGGTACCAATGGGAAGGCCAACAGCTATGCCGACCACAACAGAGAGGGCAAATGCCACAAAGGCCAGTGACATTGTATGGGCCAGTTCAGGGTACAGGTTCGCAGAATAAATAATTCCGGGAATGGCATTGAACGTCTCAAGAGGAGCACTTACAAATGCCCGGGGAAGCACACCGAAGACCACCAGATAATTCCATATGAGTATGAAGGCTGCAATCGAGAGAATCTGGACTCCTGTATATACCAGTCTATTGTTGGCGTTCAAATCGAGTTAACCTCCATTCTATTAGCTGTACTACCTCAATAAAGGCAAATACTATGATCACAATGACAAGTATTGCAGCATAATCCTGCGCTACCTGCAATTCAGATGATAGTACGCTTACCATGACTCCTAGCCCGTAATAGGCAGAAACCACTTCTCCAAATATCACACCAATAAAAGTGAAACTGAGTGCAAGTCTGGTAGCACTCATAATCGTACCACTGGCACCGGGAATGATTACGCTGAATAGGATCCTCATACCTTTGGCTCCAAAAGCCCTGGCCATCCTCACATAATGCCCCCTGGTCTGCCTCACACCCGCCGTGACGTTAATTATCATGGGAAAAACACCTAGGAAGGCGCCATTGACAATCTTGGAAGTCACCCCTATTCCAAAGGTTAGGGCAAACACTGGGTAGAGTGCCGCACCTGGAATAGCGAATGCCAGGTATATAAGCGGCTCAAAGGACTTCCCTGCAAACTTGTAATATCCAATGACCATCCCAACCGGTAAGCCTACTGCAACTGCAATAGCGAAAGCTATTCCGACTTCGTAAAGGGTAGTCTCTAAGGCAAGGAAGAAGCCTCCGGTGATGTATATATTATGCGGGTTGAAAAGTTCCCCGTAGGCATATAATACCTGAGTGAATGTCTTGAGGTAGAAAGCATGATATATGGTGGGGACGACCTGCCACAGGACAAGCACAATCCCTAGGACAGTTAGCTGTAATGAAATTTTCCTCCAATTCATAAATATACCTCTCTCTTTAAACTACAACCGTTTAGTGTAAGATGAAAGCGTGTTCTACGGGTGAAAACGCACCTAATAATATTAAACATTCCTACTCTTGTGTTCAAAATGCAGGACCAAAATTCGCGATGATAGCCAAACATTGTATTATCAGCCGAAACCTGTGTTAAATAATAGATAATGAAATAAAAAATAAAAATTAAACCGACTTCATTAAGAAGTCGGTGCTGCCGCATTCACTGCACTGTAGAACGCCGTGGAGTAGGCCGTGACGTTGCCAAGGACAGACTTCTCGCCAGAAGTCATCCCTGCATAACTCTCAAGGGCACTAATCTCTGCATTGACTGATTGAGTGTAGATCGTTCCGTTAGTTGCCCAGTGCATGATGCTCACATAGAATGCAGTTTCAGAAGTCGAGAATCCGTAATATGTCTGTATGAAGTGAGTTTCAGCGGCTGTGTTGCTCTGGAACTGGCTATTCATATCGAATATAGCCTTCAGCGCAGCACTTAGTGTAGCTGGTTGAGAGCTGATGTAGTTGTTGAGTGCAACTAATACGAAACCAGGCCATGACTCATTGAGGTCTCCAATGCTTCGCAGAGTGTTATTCTGCACCTGCAGGTATGCGTCAAAGTACGCTCCAGTAGTGATATTTGCAGATCCAGTTAGCACAGCGGAATCCTGTGACTGGAAGCTCCCTACGTAAGCAGGTGTGATCTTGCTTGTGCTCCAGCCGTATTTTCCTGCAAGGATGTGGCAAAGAACAACATCAAGGCTTCCGGGTTTGCTGTGTGCCCAGGTAACGCCAGTGGAATTAATTGTTGCCCCAAGCGTCGCGAAGGACGTAATTGACGACGATGGATTCACCAGCACGTAGTCACCTATCGGCGACAACCTGTAGGTAGCCACTATAGAGATAGGCAATCCCGCAGCAACATCAGATATTGCTGTATCAGCAGACAGCATTCCAAGTTGAACTTTTCCTGTCTCCATGGCAGTCGTGACAGCGCCGCTACCGCCAGGGAAGTCTGCGAATGACACATTCTTATTCGGGTCATAGCTCTGGAACATCGCTTTCTGGGACGAATTGTTGATCATCCATGCCCATGCACCTGCATCGGGGTGGGAAACACCAAAATCTCCGATACACAAGCTAGCCGTGTTCGTGGAAGTTGGGGCAGAGGACGATGTGGTCTTCTTGGTCAGGTATAATCCCCACCCAACTCCTGCAATTACTACCAGTACAACGACCGCGACTGTTAAGCCGAGGACGGCACCTTTACCTCCTCCCGAAGGAGAAGCAGTTTTACTGACTTGGTCCATAACCCTTATAACTAAACCACAATATTTAATATTATCCATCAATAGAATGGTGCTGGACCGCGAGATAAAGCCGAAATTGATCGGTAATTATATCTCAGATGACAGTTTCAGAAGATACAGTGGCAACAGCAGAGATCAATGGAAAAAGATTAGCATATTATGATTCCGGGCAAGGAAGGCCGATAATGTTTATACACAGTTTCAACCAGTCTAAACTTACTTGGTTCACACATCTTTCATATTTCGTTGAAAGAGGTTACAGGGTAATAGCACCCGACATACCCGGGCACGGGGGGTCAGATTTCGTTGCAAACGAGCACAACATACCTACGTTCGCTGAGAGTTTTCTTGTCCTGATGGATCAGCTTGAGATCGACAGGTGCTATGTGGTTGGAGCATCACTCGGTGGGTATATTGCTTTCAGCATGCTGTCGCAAAGTCCAGACAGGATCGCTGGACTGGTTCTGAGCGGTACAAAAGCCGCTCCTGACTCAGATCTGGATAAGGAGAGGCGGAGGAAGCAGATCACTGAACTCAGGAATAATGGCCTATCCGGTTTCATTTCCGGGATAAACAGGCGCCTCTCCTCGAAGACCTTAGAGAAAGATCCATGGACTTTCGACTTTATGAAGGCCCTCAGCCTCGAAGGCGATGTTGATTCGATTGCAGCAACCCTAGAGGCAATGATAAACAAAGTGGATGATCGACCTATGCTTTCTTCCATTGAGATACCAACGCTTATCATAGTTGGTGATGAGGACACCTTCACACCAGTGGAAAGATCAAATGAGATGCATGATAAAATAAAGGGATCCGAGATGGTTGTCATGAAAAATGCTTCACATTATTGCTTTCTCGATGATCCATTATTCTACGACTTGACGATCTCCGATTTCCTGGTCAGAAACGGATGGCTATAGATTAAAATAAAGATATATTGAGAATATAAACCGCGAAATTGTTTACGATACCTTCTCTCTAAACCAGTTCAGGGCCCTGAATACTGGCTCATCCGAGTAGCTGAAAAGAACTGCTTCCTTCGAAGAACTTGCAGCTATGCTGTATCTTGCCCATGAAGGTATTGCGATCACATCGTGTGGTCTGAAATCAAATACTGAATCTTTACCGTCGTAATTTACTGAAATCCGGCCATTTCCTTCCACAGCAATAAAAATAGCATTCTCGGTTCGCTGAACCTCCTTCGTCTTTTTCCCGGCAGCAATCTTCCTGAGCTTAAGACTCATTGTAGGGAATGCGGTCCCTCCATTATTCGGATTCGTGTATTCCACAACAGTCTCTGCTGATCCAGGTTTTGCTTTTGAATCATTCTCAAGGGCTTCCCTTGAGACATCATAAGGATAATAGAACAGTGGATTGTGCTCTATTTTTGTGAAAGAGCTTACAGGGTATACAGCTTTTCCAAACCTGGAAAGGTTCCTTTTCTGGTCTGCCACTACCTGGTTAGGATCGCTTCCGGACTCAGGTTTCGAATAGAAGACTGCGCCCATAAAATGGGTCAATATAACATCCAGGCCATCAAACCAAATAACATCACTCTTGCTCTCGTTGTGGTGATCATGCCAAGTCCAGTTTGGAGTCAGCAGCAGATCACCTTTGCCCATTTTTAGTTCTATGCCGTTCACAACAGTATATGCACCGGACTCTGGGGCCTCTAAAACAAACCTAAATGCATTGGGTGAATGCCGGTGAGCTGGTGCCCTGCCACCAGGCCTGAGCAGCTGTATACCTCCTCTGAGGGTGGGCAAAGTAGCTGCCGACACCATGTCTTTCAACGCAGGGTTTTCAAATTGAACATTAACCCTCTCAGCTTCATCAGGTGACGTAACGCCATAGACCCTGTAAAGAAACTTCTTTGCTGTCTCGAAATCCCATTTGTACGGTACAGCAAGAGAGACTGGAGAGTCGGTAAAGACTGAGCGCACCTTTCCCTTACCAGCTGTCGCCTGGAAATATGTGTTAAAGTTATTTTTCGGGAGTTCTTCCAAAAGATCTTGCAATGCAGACTGCATACAGTCAAATTTTTTCCGTTCTATTAAACTTTGGCTTGAAGCATGCATAGATACATGATATCAATTACCAGTTATACCACAAAAGTGCGTTTCTCGCTATGTAAATAGGCGATCGATTACACAGGAGAGAATTATTATTTCATAAAAATATCAGCAACCATGAAGCTAGGAACATTTTCCCTTTTCAGCGGGGACTTGCCAAGGCCAGGAATATTCAAGGGAGATTCAGTAATTGATGTTGTGTCAGCTTACAGATTTCTACACAGAAGGAGCCCTCCATGGTTCATGCGTAGTGTAAAGGATATTATTGCGAACTGGGAAGAACTCTCTAGACATATACAGGCGATATCAGAATCAAAAACACTTGAATCTGCAGGGTCTATAGTCATCCCGACTTCTAAAATCCATTTCCATGCGCCGATCTTGAATCCTGGAAAGATACTCTGCACGGCAGTCAATTACTTTCAACACGCACTAGAAGCAGAGAGCGAAAGGCTCAGTGAACCATACGTTTTCATCAAGCTGAGTGATCTTGTAGCGGGTCACAACGAGAGTATACTGAGGCCTAAAGGCATCGAGAAATTTGATCACGAACTGGAACTCGCAGTTATAATAGGAAAACAGGGAAAGTATATCTCACGTAAAAATGCCCTCGATTATGTTTTTGGTTATACTATATTCAACGACATAAGCTTCAGGGATAGAAGACTCCACTCTGCGAAGCGATATGGTACGAACTGGCTCCATGCAAAAAGCCTCGATGTCGGTGCTTCCTACGGTCCATGGATAGTCACCAAGGATGAGATAAAAGATCCGCAGGCGCTAAGGATGAAGCTGAGCGTTAATGGCGAGACCAGGCAGGACTCTGTGACCGCGGACATGATATTCACCGTTGCGCAGATAATAGAATACGTTTCGAATGGTATAACGCTCAGGCCGGGGGACATTATATCCACAGGTACTCCTCCGGGTACGGGTCTAGGTACAGGTAAGTTCCTTAGAGGCGGCGACACACTAGACTGTGAGATCGAAGGACTCGGAAAACTCATCAACACCGTAAAGGATGAGTAGATAGAGCAAAGCAATTGATCTAAAGGTTCAACAGCTTTTCTATTCTACCATGCATAATCTCATCAATATCCTCTTCTGGGCAGGATCTCGTCACCGCATCTGGATAGTTTGCCAGCCTTCGTCTCCCCGATTCTGGACCCCATGGATAATCGGTGGAGAATATGATTCTGTCTGCGCCTATAACCTCAAAAGCGCTCCTAATAGCTGAATCGTTCCCTCCAATCGCGGTATCATAGTATATTTCCTTCAGTGATGCAGTGATATCAAGTTTAGTTTCCTCCTTAGGCGTCCTGATTACAGCTGAAGCCATCCTGTCATACGATTCGAGTATTCGACCCATGAAGAAAGGGATGCCTCCGCCGAGATGGTGAGTGATGAGCTTGGTCCTACCGCCAGGGCGAATTATACCTCTTAGAACTAGACGCATTATTGCCAGAATGCTCTCATAGGGCCATCCCAGCACATGCATGAGATCTAGCTGATCCTCATAGGGTCTTAATGGGATTGCATCCACAGGATGCAGAAATAGACTAATTCTTCTACCTGCACAGTATTCCCAAAGACTTTCATATTCATCTATCGGCTTTCCATTAACGTTTGTTGGTAGCATAAGCCCCTTCAGGTCGAGTTCATTGATTGCGCGATCAACCTCATCCCTGTCAAAGCTGCCATCATGTAAGAGTGGAACTGTCCCTACAGGTATAATCATTCCTCCTGTCCGGTCCGGGAGTAACGAGAGATCATCGTTAATTGACATGCATCCCGATATTCTTTCATCATCCGTAACGTCAAAAGTGTTTGGCTCTACAATGCTGTGTATCATCGCCACCTGTCTGGATATACCATATCTACCCATATCCAGGACTCTTTCATGAAAATCAATAAAGTTCTTCTTTTCGGTGCATAACCGGGAAATGTGTTCTGCAGCTGCCCGTGCTCGATCCGATTTCCACCCACGCATCAGATCGAGGTATTTTCCACTCATTATGTGTGTATATGCATCTATCATCAGCCCATTAGAGGCATTAGATATTTTACGGTGAGCATGTGCATAAAAAGAAACAGAAGCGATGGCCTACTTTAATTATCGGGGCAGGCATTAAGTCGGGTTCATGGATACCAAGATTAGGACCCTACTTCTTACAAGCTTCGCTCACTTCTCTAATGATGGAAATACATATGTTTACCCGTTCCTTCTGACATACTATGTCCTGATCCCAAGCGCAAATCTCGCAATTCTCGGCGGATTGAGCATAATCTACCAAATCGTTAACGGTTTCCTGAGTACGCCCATGGGTGCATATATAGATAAGGTGGGCAGATACCATGTTTTCTTATCCCTCGGCATCTTCTTACAGGGAGTCGCAGTTGCTATCTTCGTTACACCTTTCATCTTACCTTCACTGATGTATCCGAGTCTTGCCATTGCTGCAGTGATCCTCGGAGTTGGGCAGACTTTCTACCACCCCGTTGGGGCGAGTATGATCAAACAGACCTTTGGGAAAGAATCGGCGCCGAAAATGCTTGGATTTAATGGTTCCTTCGGCAGTCTTGGTAGAGCAATTATGCCCGCGGTACTCATCGTGTCAATCAGCATTTTTGGAATGGAATACGGCATAGAAGTCGATGCTGCATACATGCTCGCAGCGTCTCTGATAATACTCATCGGGCTCAGGTTTTACAAGGGTACCGCTTCACCCAGACAGAGGAAAAGTGGGGAAATTGCAAATTCAGTAAGTGAAGATGATTTTCAGGATAAGACAGACAGAGGCAAGTACAGGAGATTTCTCATTCTGCTCACCTCAGCTGTGTTCCTGCGATCCATGCTGACCAGAGGGATCGCCACATACGTACCTCTGTATGTAGAGATACTAACAGGTTCAAAATCCATTATGACGGTTATCATAACAGCCGGACTTTTGATGTCCGCGTTCGGTCAACCAATATTTGGTAGCATAACAGCGTCAAGAGGTGGCAAATTCACGACTATTCTGACAACTGCAACCGCTATGATCTGTTTTGCTGTTTTTCTGCTAACTGGATTAAATGTATTTATTCTCGGAGCTGCGTATTGCTTATTCGCATTTTTCAACTTCAGCGGGTTTTCTATATTTCTTGGATATGTAAGCCAGGTGGTTCCTGACAGAATTTCAACAACAGCGAACTCAATGGTGTGGGGTGGTGGCCAGATCCTGGGCGGCGCAGCTGGTATTGGGATCGTCTCCCTGCTGATATTCTACTCCTTCTCGCTAGCCGACACCTTCTGGATAATGTTCGTCTTCGGCATTGCATCTCTAGCTCTCCTGCCGATGCTACCGGGGAGGACAAAACCCGGATCAAGAGCTCAACCTGCGTGACCTGACTTTAAGGAAAAATGTAAAATGCATCCTATATTTCTCCAAACATGGCACCGCTTGAACTTACACTAGGCATGGCAGACTATGATCGGACAAGAGCACTGATGGATGGAACAATCAGACCAGAGGGAATTGATCTCAAGTACGTTATTTCTCCTCCGTCGGAAACGTTCTGGAGGATGCTGCGATTCGGGGAATTCCATACCTCGGAGATGTCTTTCTCTACGTTCCTAATATCCAGAGAGAAAGGCCATCATTGGATGGGCATTCCCATTTTCCCATTTAGGTCTTTCTTCCACACAAGTATCTATGTTTCCAAGAAGTCCGGCATCAAGAAACCAGAAGACCTGAAAGGAAAGAAGTTCGCTGTACCTGAATATCAGGTGACTGCCGCATTATGGATGCGAGGAGCTCTTGAAGATGAATTTGGAGTAAAACCAAAAGATATCAAGTGGTATGTTGAGCGAAGGCAGAACATGAGTCACGGAGGCGAAACAGGCTTCAAGCCACCAGAAGGAGTCAGCGTTGAGCGCCTTCCTGAAGGGCAGACCATGGCTTATCTGCTTTCGGAAGGAAAAATTGACGCATTGATGCCAAGCCCTTACCCTGGCATGCGCTCTATGCTTAACCGAACTGATTCATTGCGACTTTCAACCATGCCTGGAGTGATGCCATTATTCTCAGATCCTGTAGCCGAAGGTACGAGGTATTTCAAAAAGAATGGTTTCAGTCATATCAACCATGTCGTGATCGTCAGGGATGATGTCCTGCAGAAATATCCATGGGTGGCACTGAACTTATACAAAGCGTTCCAGGAATCTAAGGAAGCCTGCTACGCAAGAATAGATCGACTCATCAGGTCGAGCCTTGTGTTTGCATATGCCTACTGGCAGAAGGAGAGAGAAATATTCGGAGGAGATCAGTATCCTTATGGTTTTGCTAAAAACAAGAAGGCGATTGAGAAACTCATCGAATATTCGACAGATCAAGGTTTGACTTCAAAGAAAGCAGATCCGGAGTCTCTATTTACTGAGTCAACACTGAATGCCTGAGCGGAATTAACCTGAAATTCGGGCTCAAACGGTTGATTTTGCAGCACCACCATCGATCAGATAAGTTGCTCCGGTTATGTAACTAGATGCACCGGAGCAAAGGAATGCGACCAGAGAAGCAACTTCTCCAGGCTCTCCTATCCTACCTATCGGTATTGCAGCCACTGTTTGCTTCTCAATCTCCTCTACCGACACACCACCTTTTTCCGCTCTGTGTGTGAGGAGTTCCACCTGTCTATCCGTCTTGACCAGACCAGGACACACGTTATTGATCCTGATCCCGGAAGGTCCGAGCTCTGTCGCCAGGGTTTTAGCGAGGCCAGCGATTGCAGGGCGTAACGCATTCGATACTACAAGATCTGCAAGCGCCTCTTTCGCCGACCTGGAAAGAATATTTACTATTGATGTGCCGGCAGCCATTGAAGGTCTTAGACCCTTTACAAGCCTTGCAACACTCATGAAAATACTCTCGAAGCTCTCGAACCAGTATGCATCTGTTACATCCATAAATTTCATTGGAGATGGTCCACCGACATTATTTACAAGGATATCGAGACGCGTAAACTTATCTCTGACGAAGTTTACAAGGGACTCGACATCGTTCCTAGAGGAGAGGTCAGCGGTAAAATATATTGGGTTGACCCCCGTGCTCTTTTTGATGCGTTCCGCGGCATCCATTATTCTCTGCTGGTTTCTGGAACATATTATGAGGTTAACACCCTCTTTCCCAAGCTGCTCCGCAATTGCAAATCCCATCCCACTGCTAGCACCGCACACCAATGCGTTCTTGGATTTCAGGCCTAGGTCCATGTATATGTGATATGTCATTTAGATTATAGTGTTGCGGAACCTGAGGTATTGTTATAAGCTGAGATGACAATCTCTAATCTAGAGCAAAATGCGAGAATTTTTCCACCTCAGCATCGATGCAGTCAAAGATCGGATCAGAACCGAGCTGCCTGATTTACCTGCTGATAGAATAAATCTCATAGATCGCGGCTGGAGCAATACTGTTGCGATTGTCAACAGCGAGTGGGTGCTGAGATTTCCGAAAACCCCGGCTTCCTTGGAACGGCTAAAGTTCGAGGTGAAACTCCTTCAATACATCAAGGACTTTCCATTCAAGGTACCAGACTACGTCTACTTTTCGAAGGAAAAACCATACTTCGCGATGTACCCAGCGATCAATGGAAACCCCCTCAACAGTGCTCGCCTGCTTACGTTGCCTCTTCTTAATGACATGCATAAGAGCATCCTGTACATGGCAGATAAAAATGAATCATCTCTGAAACACACGGGAATTGAAATATTCGGCCCAGAGTCGTGGGTAAAGAGAGAAGAATCCATCTTGAATCATTTCCAGGATAAACTCGTCAAGTATCTGGGAACTGATTTTTTCACGTCCTCCATAGACAAACTGCATGACACACTCGAAAACACGGATGAGACAGCATTCAACCTTATTCATGGAGACTTCTACCGAGAGAACGTTCTGATAAGCGATACTATGAATTCCATGAACGGTGTCATAGATTGGGGTGAATCCGTGATCGGAGACTACGCCCTAGATGTCGCTGCTCTGGGTGTGGATTTCAGTATTTCGCAAAACAGAAAGATAATGGAAAGAGTTGGAAGAGAGGACAGGAACCTAATGGAAAGAGTTAAGTTTTATCAGCATGTAGAGCCACTATACCGGGCATCTTTGCTTGAAGAGAACGGTGAATCTGGAGAAGCCAAGAGAATCTGCGACTCAATCAGGATGAGGCAAAGTTAGGCCCGTCTTCTTCCTTCAGATGAGGAAAAAAGTTAATACCACAGCCCGATGAATAGCAGATGGCTAAACGATTCAGTCTGCTGAAAGAGTTGGTATGCTCCAAATGTGGAAGGATATATCAGCATGATAAGGTGATCGGGACTTGCGAATGCGGCTATCCTCTTTTGGCACATTACGACCTGGATGAGCTGAAGGATTCTTTCAACGACAACAATCTCTCAACGAGAGAAAAGACACTCTGGCGGTATCATGAGATCCTTCCCGTTAATAGAGAAAAAAACATCGTTTCACTGGGGGAGGGATTTACGCCGCTTATCAGCGCACATAAGATGGGCCCAGAACTCGGGCTGAATAACCTCATGATAAAGGATGAAGGTGTTATTCCTACCGGCACCTTCAAAGCGAGAGGAGCAACCGTCGGAATATCAAAATGCAAAGAGCTGGGCATAAAAAAGATCAGTATGCCAACAAACGGCAACGCAGGGGCCGCATGGGCAGCTTATGCTGCAAGAGCTGGTATTGAAATGATAGTTGTCATGCCGGAGGATGCCCCACTGATAAACAGGGCCGAATGCTACTCAACAGGCTCGAAACTCTATCTGGTAAAGGGCCTCATCAGTGACGCAGGTGCGATAGTCAAAAGGGCGTCAAGTGCTCACGGTTTATTTGATGTCTCAACCCTGAAAGAACCATACCGGATTGAGGGTAAAAAAACCATGCTCCTGGAGATTTTCGAGCAGATGGATCACGAATTACCGGACGTTATAGTGTACCCTACCGGTGGCGGGGTAGGCATCATTGGAATGTATAAAGCAATGAACGAGCTGGAACATGCCGGTATTTTGGACGATGCGAAGACACGATTTGTGGCTGTTCAGGCAGCTGGATGCGCTCCTATAGTGGAGGCCTTTGATCATGGTAGGCAGGAAAGCGAGTACTGGAAGGACTCGAAAACGGTCGCTTTTGGAATAAACGTACCAAAGGCACTGGGAGACTTTCTGGTTCTTAACGCGTTATACAAAACGCGCGGAAAAGCTGTCAGAGTAGAGGATCAGGATCTGCTCGCTTCACAGAAACAGGTTGCATCCCAGGAGGGAATTTTCATGTGTCCCGAAGGGGCGTCTACTATCTCTGCCATCAGGTTACTGAGAGAGGATGGATGGATAGATCCGGGAGAAAAGGTGGTGGCCCTTAATACGGGCACTGGGATAAAGTACCCGCAGACAGTTAAAGTCACAGTCCCAACCCTAAATCCGGGTCAAGACATTACTTTGTGATCTGCTTATGGGAAGGAATGGAAAGAGCGCAACCCGTATGTATCTTCTATATCGGGATGTATTGCATCTCCGCGTTGACTGAATAACAGGAGGATCTGCACAGATAGCAAAACAGGAAAAATCCAAAGATACATAATTTAGCGAAACATAGATTGCCATGCCTCTTGACCCCGACATGAAGATGGTTCTGGACGTGGTAAACTCTATGGAGCCCAACCCTTCCAAGGAAACAGACGTGGAAAAGCTCAGACTTATGATGGATACTAATCCAGTTCTTCGTCCCATGGAGGATATCCACAGCTCCATCGACGGGAAGATCGAGATCGCCGGATACATGAACGATTATCGTCTCTACGATCCTGGTGACTCTGGAAATGAACTCATCATATATTTCCACGGCGGCGGATTCGTATTTGGTTCAATTGACTCAGTCGAGAGTATCTGCAGGCGGATAGCCAACAGTTCAGGATGCAAGGTTATGTCCGTGGCCTACCGTCTGGCTCCGGAAAGTAAGTTTCCAACCGCAGTAGACGACGCCTTCTCATCCTATGAATGGGTAGTAGAGCACTCAGAGGATCTGGGTATAGACAAATCTCGAATCGCTGTCTGTGGCGACAGTGCCGGAGGGAATTTATCCGCGGTAACATGTTTCAGATGCAGGAGCTCGGGTGTGAAAATGCCAAGGATACAGGGTCTCCTTTACCCATTTGTAGGCCATGACGTTACTTCCACTTCTCAAAGGGAGTACGGAACTGGCTATTTCCTTACCGAAGAGCAGTCAAGATGGTTTGGAGAGCAGTATCTAAGGTCTTGGGAAGACCTCCTTAACCCAGAATTTTCTCCTCTCATGAACTCCAGCTTTTCTGGACTCCCCGAGGCAGTAGTAATTACCGCAGAGTACGATCCTCTGAGAGATCAGGGAGAAACATATCTCGCCAGACTCAGGGCTGCAGGGGTGCCCGCGACCGGACTTAGAGTAAACGGCTTGATACACGGCTTTGCAAGTTTTCTGAATGTCGTACCAGCAGCAAAATCTATTCTTACCATGTTCGGTTATATTTTAGGAAGCAAACTCAGGGATTAGATAGTCAACAACGACAAAAAATGACAGTCAAGGATTGACATTTATGATATCATAAGCACGTCAAACCCGTAAATGAATGGAGATAACTATTTCAGCAAAAGGTTATTAAATTCGCAGGTATTGAAATCAAGAGGGGCAACAACATATGTTGATCAAAGAGATCGAAGGGAAGCTCAACAGAAGCTGCATACTTTCAATTTATTATGACTCACCCCTGTTCAAACTCGCTGAGAGCCATAACTGGACGCTCCCTGTATACATATATGAACAGGACGGAAAGACTATACTGCAGGCATTTGTATCTGAAGAAATCTATAATCGAATAGATGTTAGGGAGCTCAGAAACGAGCAGGGAGGATCTACCGAATTTGGCTACCATGTATTTGAGGAGCGCATCAACCATCTACAGAGAGTTAACATAATCTCAAAACTATCAAGAATGCCAGGTGTCATATCAAATGGAAGTTACATCACAGCATCAACACTTAAGTTTGAATTCAGGTTTCACAGTTCTCTGACAGGAGATGTATCGGCACTCCTCTCGGAATTCATGGAGGGTCATGAAAAGAATGGCATCGAATATCTGGGTCCCTCACCGGGTATTAGAAGCGTTCTTAACAGGCTGAACCAGACAATTCCATTACATCTGGTCTCTTACTCAATACCTGCTAATGTGCTGAATCCCAATGAACTCGAAGTAGTGGATAAGTACAGTCTCGTTACTGAGCTGCAGAACCTTAGACTCGACGAAGGTGGAAAATTCAAGGTTCTGATTTACTCTACCAGGGACTTGCCGAAGCAAGATACTCTCACTCTGGATACCATTTCTCCGGAGGACAGGATATACTGCTACACGATTAAGAACGAGCTGCTCGCCGAGATAAGGAAACGAACCAATGAGCTTCATATCCCGCGTTTCTCAGTCTACATGCGGAAGTTTTCTAATAGGATACTGGTCACTTCCTTTCTCCCATCTTCAACCTCAGACGAATATGTTAGGCAGATTTTTCAAGTCTCACGGGAATTCAAGGACACGAGGGTAACCGTGGATGCATACTCCGATTACGTTGAAACAGTTTGGGACTGGATATGACACACTCTTCCAATCAACTAAAATAAGATTTAAACCGCAATGCTTAAGGATATTATTAAAATCCCCGCGAGGGGGGATCTAAAATGCTCTATCGTGACGTTGAGAACCGCTTGGACATGAGTTTCAGTGTCTCAATGGAACACAAACACCCGCTTCTCTCTATAATTCAGAGAGAATTTGACTCCGTTCCGTTGCACATAGGCACGTACAAGGAAAAACCGTACATAGAAGTATTTCTTCAAACAAAGAACAAGCAGATTGAGAGCGTTGCATCATCATACAACACCACCAAACTTGGAGACCTTTCAGTAATAAGGATCGATGCTGACGAGATTTCATCGGTCACGAGTGCAGTAGAGGAGATACTAAGGGTTCGTACAGCAAGTCCGAGCAGCTTCTACTTCACAGGGAACAACGTATTCGCTGAGTTCAGATTTCACCATGCCGACATTGGAGATATGTCGGCTATAGCCGGAAACATAATCGATCAGAAGAACTTCATCAGAATAAGTGACATGGGACCCGATCCTGGTGCTATCAACGCGATTAACGAGATAAACTTCAGGATTAATCTTTCAGTAGTGACATTCGAGTTCGAAATACATAGCACTGATACTGCTTACAAGACGCCTTCAGTTTACTTTGATGCGAAGTATGCAACATTCGAGGAGACTGGAATCACCGCACTAGCCTTTTACGATTACAAGGAGGAACAGAGGATCTACGGTAGCGCAATATCAGAAGAAGAAGGTATCTACAAGTTCGAGTTCTCCTTTCCATTTCTAATTGAGGTGTGGAAGGCAACAAACCAGAGATATGTGCCAAGGGCTGCGTTAATTGCAACCCCAAAGGGTAACAAGTTGCGTGTACATGCTTTTATCCCTGTGGCCATGACTTCTGAGTTTATGTCAATAATTTTTGAGACTCAGAAAAAGGTGCAGACAGGAGGTTTCATTCTATCCGGAGTGAGGAAGTATGACCAGAGCGTGTGGAACTGGATCTAGGGATAAATTATTCCTCTCTTTTGAGTATAGTGTACTGCATTCCCAATGTCCTGGCAAGCTCACCTTCTATTGAGTCCTTGTCACCCACAATAAACGATGAATTCAGATCAATATCGAAGTCTTCTGCAGCCTCAAGAATCATACCTGGCTTTGGCTTCCTGCAGTTGCAAGATGCACCTGGCATGTGAGGGCAGTGATATATTGCATCCACTTCCACACCCATCCGGGATAACTCATCAAGCAGGTGGTCATTGAACTTCTGCATCTCTTTTTCTGAGAAATATCCTCTACCAATTCCTGATTGGTTTGTTACAATTATTATGAGGAAACCCTTTTCCTGATAATCTTTCATGAGAGCTACAGCATCAGGGTATATTTTCAGATCCCTGGGATCTTTGCAATAAGGACAGTCATGATTTATTGTCCCGTCTCTATCTATGAAGAGCGCTTTATTCATATACAATTCACTCAGATGTCTTTGCTACTAATTTTCCCTCCATCTTGTCAAGTACTGCGCAAGGAAGAAGAAAACTACGGTCTCTGCTATCAGTATATAGATCATGTTGAACACAAGGGGCTGGAAATTGAAGAAGCCCTGCGCCAACACCGCTGCCGGAGTAGTCGGGGATATGGAAAGGATGTAGATGATGTAAGTCGGGAGTTTTGTGTATGGGTAGAAGGTAGGAGGGAGCACAGTAAGCACTACTGAAAGGATGGCGGCAATTCCCCACACATTCCTGATATGATGTATGGCGCCGCCTATGCTCATGGATAGTCCAGATATGCTAACAGTGAGTGCAATTAGGATCAGAATCAGGGCAATGACATCGACAGGGGTGAAAATGTGAAGGAATTCCCCTATGATGGCATAAAGAACTATTCCAGGGAGCGAGAATATGAGATAACTCATGGTCAGACCCAGGGTGTAGTCTGTAGGGCCAATCGAAGTTGCAACAAAGAGATCCTGTATCCTGAGCTGTATTCTCAAAAAGGCAGCATCTGCAACACTCTGGAAAGCAACGCTTGCTACCAGGCCCAGAAAGCCACCAACTACTGCATATTTGATGAGCGAGCCATCGCTCAGTATGTATACAAGGAAAAGAAGAGTTAGTGGTGAACTGAGCGATGCGATTACATAAGATGGTCCCCGCTTAATCGTTCGAAACCCATAGTACCAAGCAAAAGCAAGAGAAAACTTAAGGTTCAATCTGGACACCTCTCTGAACGAAGAGATCGTCAAGAGTGATTCTCCTCACGTTGTAACCTTTTTTGACGAAATCTTCCACGTCATCTTCCTTGACGTACTTGACAAAAGTTCTCCCTATCTGATAATCACCTGAGCCCGGAACCAGGCTTTCCACCCTCACCTTGCCCTTGAACCTCGCGAGCAATGAACTGACCTCTCCTCTTTCTAGTATCTTGCCCGAATCAACGAGGACAACCTCATTGGATAGCTCCTGAGCTTCTTCCATGTAATGGGTCGTGAGTACCACGTTTCCTGAAAGGTTCTTTATTGCTGACCAGACCTCAAACCTAGAAAGGGGATCCAGTCCTGTAGTTGGCTCGTCAAGGAAAGTGAGATCTGCATTGGATGCGAGGGCCATCGCAACAAAAACTTTTCTCTTCATCCCTCCTGATAACGTATCAGAGGGCCTGTTCTTCGCATCCTGCATTTCAAGCTCCTTCAGGGCGGAATTGGCACTCTGGGTCGCCTGTATGACTGAGAATCCTCTTGCAAGTAGATAGAGCTTGAGATGCTCCATAGGTGTAAGTACTCCAAGAGTTGTCGCCTCCTGTGGTATGCTTACTATTTTCCTCCTGATCTTTTCAGGATCCGCAAGTACGTCATAACCAGCGACTCTTGCAGTCCCTGAAGTCTGCTTTAGCTGTGTTGAAAGTATCCTCAGGAGTGTAGTTTTACCGGCACCATTCTTTCCTATGAATGTAACAAGACGCTTGTCTATGTCGAATGAAACGGAATCAAGGGCTGTGATATTACCCTTGTAAACTTTCTTCAGCTCAACAGCTTCTATGATACAACATCACCCTAGAAATAACGGGTTGGTGTATCATGTGCTTGCTTATCTATTTTGCAGGGTATTGCAGATTATCAGCCATTACACAATATGCTGAGATCAAATCGACAGTTCTCCCGGAACCTTCGGGAACGGGTGTGTATCCTCGATCCTCTTCAGTCCGCAAATGTACCTTGTGAGTCGCTCTATACCTATCCCGAACCCTGTGCTTGGAAGCAGTCCTTTCTTTGCATATTCCAGTATCCACTTGAACTGAGACTCAGACTGTCCCTTCTTGCTAATCCGTTCCTTTATCCTCTCTATCTCATACTCACGGGCACCTCCAGATAGGGCTTCACCAAAACCTTCGGGATAGATTAGATCCATGTCATCAAGAATTCCCGGTTCATCCTCCTTCTCCTTGTCATAAAACTCTCTTTTCTGTAGAGGAATGTCAACAATCCAGAAAGGTTCCCTGGCTTCTCTGGATAGTATAGACTCAAATTCACTTCCGTACTGTGCTTCTGCCTCAAGAAACTTGACCCTGCTGAAGGGCTTCTTGGGTACTTTGAGGGATCTACCGAATGAGAGCAGTAGCTCCTGCTTATCTTTCAATACTTTTTCCAGAAGATCAGTTACCATGTCCTCAACAAGCGAGATCATGTCGTCCCTGCTTGCCCCTCTCTTTTCTACATCGACCTGTGTGAATTCGCTTAGATGTCTTCCAGTGTCTCTTTTCTCTGGTGTTTCAAGCCTGATGTTAGGCGAAAAGATGAATATTGAACCAAGCTGCTTGGTCATAATCTGCTTATGGAATATCATGCTCTTTGTGAGCCCATACTTATACCCGTAATAGTCAATCGACGGGTCAAGATGGGGGTGGTTTAATGGATCTGTGATCGGGGAAATTATTACGGGAGGGATCTCGACATATCCCCTTCCGCGAAGAAAGTTCCCAATATGGCCGCGTATATAACTCTGCATCTCTATTGCATTCTTCACGTTCGAATCGGTGAGGTGTCTTTCCAGACTATCTATTATTTCCGAGTCTTGCATATCTTCCGATTCATATATGTATATTAACATTTGACGCAATTCAATCGTCAATCATTCATATATGTCACAAACTTGGTTATATTTTTAGACACTACGACAAAGTTTATAATAAAAATAGACATTCTGTTCTATGGACGATAAGGATTCCAGAATACTTGATTATCTGCTTGAAAACGGGAGAGACAAAACTTCCAAGATATCCAGAGAACTCGATATCCCGAGAGTCACTGTGCATGAACGAATACAGGGAATGGTCGAGAGGGGGATTATAAGAAAGTTTGCAGCGATTCCGGATTACGAGGCTATTGGCAAGAAGATGACTGCCTTTATCTTTGTAGGATTCAATGCAACTCACAAGGTGCTACAGCGTGACCTTGCAAAAAAAATTGCATCCTTGAGAGAAGTTGTTGAGGTGCATATAATTACAGGTGAATGGGACCTCCTGGTAAAGGTAAGGGGCAACACTCTGAAGGAAGTCGGAGATCTGGTCCTTGACAGGCTCAGGGAACTTGAAGGCATAGAAAAAACTGAGACAATGGCAGTGTTTCAGACAGTTAAGGATTGATCCCTCTTCGTGTAAGGGTTTAAGATAGTTAAAATATCCAGCGGAAATCTTCAACCGTGATATATTCCGTTCCACTTTCTGCGAACGAAGATCGCATTCGGACATTCCGGTATTTCCCACGAATGAAGCCGAACATTTCCCGGGAAATTACAGACCCCTTTATCCGGTTGGATAGATTTTTTTCCGATACCACCAGGCAGATTTTCCCGGTATCCGGGAAGGGAACAGTATCGCTAGTTTACTTGAGGAATGGAGATATGATGATTTCGTCCGGTTCTAAGGAAGTTGTATTCCCGAAGGGAACTGCCGCGACTTTCAGGAATGCAGACTCTTCAACAGTCACTGTTCCCGTGTCGGCTAATTCGGCTGATGGTTTAATCATAGAATTTCTCTATGCGGATAAGCTGCTACGTGATCTGGGGGCTGTGAAAAGTCATGAGATACCGATCTATGAAGAGGACGAAATAATAGAGACAAGAATCTCCGGAAAGTGGGGCGGTTTCGACATTGGTGAAGCGTTCCACGCTTCGTTGTTCAGATTCAAATCACATGCTTCTCTATCTTTCCAGAAGGAAAACAGATTCATCTGCATCCTGGTACTTGAAGGCTGGGTGCAATCCGGTCATGATACAGTGATGAAGGATCAGATCATTATTCCCGACACCTCGGTAAACCTGGACTGCAGGAATGGGACGGAGCTCTTCTTCCTTTCCGGGGTTCCAAGCAAGTTCCGGTCTGCTGAGATCAGTGAAAATAAGGGGACCTGAACTTCACTCCGTCACTGATGAGTTTCCTGGATTTCTCGTATCCGGCATCAGCATGTCTGATCACCCCAAGCCCGGGGTCTGCATTCAAAACCCTTTTTATTTTCCGGTTTGCTTCTTCTGTTCCATCTGCCACAACCACAAAACCAGAATGTATCGCATTGCCTATTCCGGTACCACCGCCATGGTGCATTGATACCCAGGTGGCCCCTGAAACTGCATTGAGGATAACGTTCAGCACTGGCCAGTCTGCAATCGCGTCACTTCCGTCCTTCATGTTCTCAGTCTCCCTGTATGGAGATGCAACGGAGCCGGTGTCGTGGTGATCTCGGCCGATAGCTACTGGAGCATCGAGCTCTCCATCCGAAACCATTTCATTAATTATTTCGCCGATCTTCTCCCTCTCTCCATATCTTGCATAACAGATCCTGGCTGGAAGGCCCTGGAAATGAACATGTTCCTTGGCCAACTTAATCCACCTTGCAAGATGCTTATCATCCGAAAGCTCCTTAACGAGGCGGTCATCAATGCTAAATATGTCATCCGGGGATCCTGAGAGGGCAACCCATCTGAACGGTCCGGATCCGACAGAGAATAGATCTCTGATGTAAGCAGGAACGTAACCTGGAATCCTGAAGGCATCCTTGTAACCACCCTCGGAAGCTCTCGTTCTAAGATTGTTACCATAATCAAAGGCATGGGCACCTTTCTCCATCATGCTCACTATCGCTTTTGTCTCCTTCACTATAGATTCGTACACTTTCGCTCTGTACCCTGATGGATCATTCTTTCCGAATTGAGCTGCCGATTCGACACTGTATCCTTCAGGAATATATCCAACGTTAATGTCATGTGCAGCCGTCTGGTCCGATATTATGTCAGGTATCACGCCTCTCTTGTCCAGAGCAGAATAGATTGTAGCGGCGTTGCCGAGCACAGCTATGGATTCATGCCTCCTTTCAGCTATAAACTCATCCTTTATCTTTAATGCCTCGTCTACGGTCTCTACGCTCCTGTCCAGGTATTTATCACGCAGCCTTCTCCTGATCTTGTCCTCATTCACTTCCACGACCACTGCTACTGCACCATTCAGTTTTGCGGCAAGTGGTTGTGCACCACCCATTTCACCAAGTCCGGAAGAAAGAAACCATCTTCCTGACAAATCATCGGCACCAAAATCTAACCTTGCAATGCTCGCGAGTGTCTCGAATGTCCCCTGAAGTATTCCCTGGGTACCGATATAGATCCAACTGCCTGCAGTCATCTGCCCGTACATAGTGAGCCCTCTGGCCTCCAGGTCCCAGAATACATCATCGGTTGCCCACTTGGGGACGATTTGCGCGTTTGATATTATGACCCTTGGAGATTCTTTTGTCGTCCTGAATATTCCAACCGGTTTCCCGGACTGTATAAGGAGGGTCTCGTCATTCTCAAGAGACTTAAGAGAGTCTACAATTTTGTCAAACGCCTCCCAGTTTCTTGCGGCTTTACCCCTGCCACCGTAAACAATGAGGTTTGCAGGATCCATCGCCACCGCAGGGTTCAGATTGTTCATGAGTAGTCGAAGTGCAGCCTCCTGACCCCAACCATGGGTATGCAGCTCCTTACCTGTCGGAGCCCTTATTTCCCTCAACATGTTGTAAGGATATATTCGGGCTTAAATAAGCTGATCCATCTTCTTGGCACCGAAAGTGCTTCGATCGAAGGTTAGGTCTCTCCTGCTGCCGTAAGATATGATCTTCACAGGATATCCGGAAAGTTTCTCAATCCTGGATACGTATTCCCTGAGCTGCTTCGGGAATCCGGAGTATCCCTTTCTTGTAACCTCTTCCTGTAACCCGGAATCGAGTTCACCCCAAGAATCCATCTCCTCAAACTCCACCTTTACCTTTTCAAGCATGCGGAAATTCTTCGGAAAAACTTCAAGGGTGTCTCCGTTCAATGTGTAGCTTGAACCTATCGATATCTTTTCCATCTTCCCCAAAGTGTCAAGCTTTGTCAGTGAAATGAAGTCACCATCATTTATCTCCAGAGCATATTTCAACGCAGTGATGTCAAGCCACCCTACTCGCCTCGGTCTGCCCGTGGTCGTACCAAATTCGCCGCCCCACTGGCGAAGTGATTCAGCAACTCTACCCTTGATCTCGGTAGGGAAAGTGCCGTTTCCAACCTTGGATGTGTATGCTTTGGCGACTCCGATCACGATGTCTACTTTCCTGAAAGAGAATCCAGCATCGTGAGATATTCCTCCAGCTATCGTGTTTGATGACGTCACAAAAGGATACACACCATAATCAATGTCAAGAAGCGCCCCATGTGCACCTTCAAAAAGGAGAGAGGAACCGCTCTGATACGCACTGTTAATTGCAACCCTGGTATCGGTTATGCATTCCCGAATCGCCACACCTGCCTGATAGAGATGCTGAACCAGATCATCGATCTTGGATTCATAGATGTAATCTGAGCCCTCGATTAGAGATCTCTTCATTCTCGTAATTGTGAGTAGCTTTTCACGGAGTATTTCTCTATCCAGAAGATCAGAAATCCTAATTCCGGATCTGCCGTACTTATCCTCATAAGTAGGTCCTATTCCCTGCGCAGTCGTTCCGATGCGGAGTGCACCTCTTGCATCTTCCTCAGCAAGGTCAAGATATTTGTGTAGCTCTGTTACTACATGCGCATCTCTGCTTACTTCTATCTTCAGGGATGGATTCACATCCCTGATCTTCTTGATCTCTTCGACGAGAGCTACAACATCTATCACCATCCCGTTGCTCAGTATCACGGTATCAGACTGTATCGCTCCTGAAGGAATCAGGTGGAACTTAAACGTCCCTTTGTCTGTCACGACGGTGTGACCTGCATTACCACCACCGTTGTATCTAATCACCACATCATGGAAACTGGAGAGGTAATCAGTGATCTTTCCCTTTCCTTCGTCTCCAAACTGAAGACCAACTATTACTGCTGCCGTACCCTTTTCATTCTTAGCGGAAATAAGTAACACCCCTCAAAGAAGAAAACTCCTCTCACGAATGCGTTCACTCATTAAATTATTTTGGACACTTCGTAATTACACATTCCTGTATCTATACAGATATGAAAAGGAAAAATATAATCAGACCTGAAACGATGACAACAAGATACAATGGCATATATCGAGATTAAGCAGGGCACTAACCTGGTAGTACCGGATAATCCAACTATCGGTTACATTGAGGGGGACGGGATAGGATCGGACATTACAAAGACAACAATCCAGGTCATAAACGCCTCTCTTGAAGCAGCCTACAAGGACGCCAAATCGATTGAGTGGAAGAAGGTTCTTGCAGGAGATGAGGCGATGGAGGAGACCGGTAAGCATCTTCCCCAGGAATCACTTGAGGAGTTGAAGCGTTGTGTGGTATCAATCAAGGGGCCGCTCACAACGCCGGTCGGGGAAGGCTTCAGGAGCCTCAACGTCTCCCTGAGGCAGTATTTTGATCTCTATGCTAACATACGGCCCGTGAAATACTTCCCAGGCGTACCGTCGCCAGTTGTGCACCCGGAACAGGTTGACATGGTCATATTTCGTGAAAACACAGAGGACGTATATTCTGGGATAGAATGGAGATATGACAGCGATGAGGCAAAGAAGCTTCGTGCGTTCCTGAACACAGAATTCGGCGTAAAGTTGACCGATGATACCGGGATCGGAATCAAACCGATAGGTAGATTCCGCTCCACGCGTCTGGTCCGAAAAGCGCTAGAATATGCGGTGGCAAACAAGAGGAAGAGTGTTACCCTTGTTCATAAGGGAAACATAATGAAGTATACTGAGGGGGCTTTCAAGGACTGGGGTTATCAGTTAGCTGAAAGCGAATTCAAGGATCAGACAGTGAGAGAAGAAGAGTACCTGAAGAATAGAGAAGCGTATCCAGACCGGATTGTTGTGAAGGATCGAATCACTGATAATATGTTCCAGCAGGTTCTGACCAGAACTAACGAATACGATGTTATCGCAACAACCAATCTCAACGGTGATTATCTTTCTGACGCGGTTGCGGCACAGGTCGGCGGTATCGGCCTTGCTCCGGGCGGGAATATAGGCGATACTCATGCGATTTTCGAAGCAGTTCATGGTACAGCGCCGAAATACGCTGGTATGGATGTTGCTAACCCAACCTCACTTCTGCTTTCTGGAAGTATGATGCTCAGATATATAGGATGGACCCAGGCTTCTGACATTCTTGAGGCTGCACTTATGAAGTGTTACGAAGAGAATAGGGTAACGCAGGACATTGCTAGAATGCTTGGCATAAAGGCATTGAAATGCTCTGAGTTCGGACAGGAAGTAGTTGCTAAAATGATCCCATCATCCTGATTTTCTGGACATCCATTTTATCATAGCAGAAGCGCTTCCAACTGGGTTCGAATTGACCAACGGGTTGTGATATATTTCAGGCGGGTTCTCTAAAAAACTATTGTAAAATATTGAAGAGATATCAAGGCGCTTTTTAGCCTGTTCAAAGAGATATTCGTCGGCAGACCATATTGAAGCGAACATAGAATTTCCTGACGCAGCGATTTTTTCATGGGCTTGTGCAATCGATTCTATCTTGTTCAAAATTACGGCGGGGACATCGAGGCCGTGCAACCTCATATCCAGCCCATCCGGAACGTCAAGCAGGAGTGCTGGAGTGAAAATCCTTCCATCAAAACCGTTCCACCCAACCAGGTCGAAGTACTTTCCCCTGCTTTCAAGCAGCTTTCCAGTATAGAAGTTCGCTAAAACCTCATCGTCCACAAAATCTTTCCGGGATTCTTCCGAATTCTTTACATAACCCGGAAGTTTTTCAAATTCTCCAAGGAGCCGGTTCTTAAGATACTCCACAATACTGCTCTCTGCAAGTATTATGCCTGCTCTTCGGAATGGCTGCAAAGATTTATCTGAAACAGAACGAACGAGTTCCTCACAGCACTTGTCAAGATCCGCGTCTTCTGTTATCAGGACAGCGTATCTTTCACCGCACTCCGCGGAAACATAAGCTTTTTCTGCAAGTGGGACCAGGGAATCCGGCGCCGTACCAGAATAGAGAACATTCGTCACAATGCGATCCTTCAAGCTTTCAAAAACCGGCTTTAAATCACCATCTATATGCACAACTGCATTGCACAGATCTTCATGCTCTTCCATTGTCTTTAGAAGAAAGGTGGAGGTACGCAGCGTTTCTGTCCCCGGGAAAATCACGGTGAGTTCCCTGGTCAGCATGGAAGGAATAATCTTCTCTACAACGGATAGAAGCGGAGACCATCGGTCACCTATCACTATGGAAGTACCCTTTCGCTCACGATGGTTTTTGTAGCCAGATATAGCTTTCAGAACAGTAACGGTTCTTTCCACTTCAGCATATGCGTATTCTACAGGTTTCCCAGTATCCGCCGAGACCAGAGCAGCTAACTCGTTAGCACTTCGCTTTAAAATACCTTGCAGATCCCTGAGGAATGCAATAGGATCTGCACCCACTCTGTCAGATGATGCGACAGCTCTCTTAACTCTCGATATACCGGTGGACTCAAAGAACTCTTGTTCGAGAGTTCTCCTGTTTACCGCAGAGAGTTTCGTTTGAATCCTCCTACTTGCCAGGCTTTAGTGAATATTCAGAGGAATTCCTCAACATGTTTTTCAGTGAGTCTCACCGGCTGGGTTTCAGCGATCGAGACATCTCCAACTACCGGGTCCATATCGTAGTATGACGGGGCTTCCTTCTGATAGAAAAGACCAATCGGTATCTTATCTCCCCATTCCTGTACCGCTGAAAAGGCGGCATGCAGATCGCCAGGGTCCTTCGCCTCATATTTGTATACTCTTTTCCTGAAGTAATCGTAGGTATTCACCTTGTTGAAGGTTACGCATGGGCTGAACACATCGATGAAGGAGAAACCTTTGTGCTGCACTCCTCTCTTTATGAGATCCTGCAGGTGTCTCGGGTCCCCGGAAAAGGCTCTTGCGACAAATGTTGCACCTGCCGCAAGGGCGAAAGCTAGTGGATTAAGCGGTGGCTCTATATTGCCGCTAGGTGTGGTCTTGCTCTTGAATCCAATTTCAGAAGTTGGTGAAGCCTGTCCCGTGGTCAGTCCAAAGATCTGGTTGTCTGAAACTACGTAAGTAAGATCCACGTTTCTCTTTGCAGTATGGAAGAAATGCTGAGTCCCCTCAAAGAAACCGTCTCCATCTCCGCCATATCCGAGAACTGTCAACTTTGGATTCGCCCATTTTACTGCTGAAGCGACAGGAAGCAACCTTCCATGTATCCCATGGAATCCGTATGCCTTGATAAACTCCGGCAAGTTGCTCGAACAACCTATACCGGATACAACAACTGTGTTGTGTGGCTCCACACCAAGTTCAGCAAGAGCTGACTTTATCGCAGAGAGCTGTGCAAAATTCCCACATGCCGGGCACCAGTCCGGCTTTACTGTTCCATTAAAATCTGCTACTGTTACCATTTAATTCACCTCTTAATCTCCATCTCTATCTCTTTCGCTAGAGCCTCTGGAAAGAAGCACTCGCCGTCGAATTTCCTCACATGACCTGTGTCAATGAGAAAATCTGATCGCAGGAGACGCTCGAACTGTCCCGTATAATTGTTTTCGACTACGATTACTTTCTTTCTTCCATTCAGAATCTTTGCAATGTCAGGGTTCAGGGGGAATACCCTGCTTATCTCTACAACCCCAACTTTTATCCCTTTAGATCTCAGGATATCAACTGCCTCCTCGACAACGCCGGCAGTAGATCCCCATTGAACCAGCGCAAATTCAGCGTCATCCATCTTGTATGTATCTGTCGGGGGCATTTCCTTAATGTAAGTATCAAGTTTCCTCATCCTCTTTTCCATAATCAGAACCCTGAGCTTTGGGTCGGTCTCAGCGTCTGATACCACTTCTCCTGTTTCCCAGTGCTCATCTGAATCTTCGTTATGAGTCAACCCGGGCTGGCCTGGAATACCACGAGGAGAGATCCCGGAGTCTGTGTTCCTGTATCTCTTGAACTCAGGATCGTTGTCTTTTGCCCTAGCACCATGATCAATCTTGAAATCGAAGTTGAAGTCATTCACGGTTTCATAATGTTCAGAGAGGTATAGATCTGACATGACGATGACCGGGGTCTGGAATCTCTCAGCTAGATTCATCGCTTCTCTTGTGAGGGTAAAGCATTCTTCAACAGTCCTAGGAGCAAGTATTATCCTCGGAAAGTCACCCTGAGAAGCTCCAAGAACTAAGTTGAGATCGCCCTGCTCTGTCTTCGTAGGTAGACCGGTGGATGGCCCAGGTCTCTGCGATTCATACACAACAAGCGGGACTTCCATCATTCCCGCCATACCGAGGGCCTCAACCATAAGGGAGAACCCGCCTCCAGATGAGCCTGTCATTGCTCTAACACCTGCATAATTCGCGCCAATCGCCATATTTATTGCTGAAATCTCATCTTCAGGGATCTTTACAAACAGACCGTACTCTTTCGCGTGTGAAGCAAGGTAATGAAGAGCTGAAGAAGCTGGAGTCATTGGATATCCTATGTACATTCTCAACCCTCCATTTACAGCTCCAAGGCCAATCGCCTCACCACCGCTTATCAGGTATTTCTTCTTGTTTTTCAAATTCAACTGCTTCTCAAGCGCTTTATACTTAGAATTGAAAAAGTCGTAGCCTTCCTTTGCAGCGTTAACATTCTGTTCAGCTACTTCGCCTTTCCCACCGAATGTATCTCTTATTACAGCAGCCAGTATTTCAAAATCTATTCCGAGTGCGGCCATTGCTCCCCCGATTGCAACTGTATTCTTGAGGAGTGAAAGTTTGCTATGTTTGGCTGCTATCTCACCAAGCGGCATCTCCGCGTATTGAATATTCGATTCACGCTTGAAGTCCTTCAGGGATGAATCGTAAATTGCGACTCCCTCAAGGGCGCCAGCCCCTCCTTCATTAATCTCCGGATTCGTATGTCGTGTCAGTGCATCCATGTTGAGCGCAATCAAGACATCAAGGCCATCTCCCTGGCTCCTTACAGCATTATGCGAGGCACGGATCTGGTACCAGCTCTGCCCTCCCCTAATAATATCCTGGTAATAATTATAGGTAACAGTGTTCAGTCCACATCTTGAAAAAGATTTTGCAACTATGAGACCAGCAGACTGAACTCCTTCTCCAGCTGCTCCACCTACTCTGACTATAACATCGTCTACTTTCATACAATCTCAGGGAAGCGTATTTTAAGAATCTATTAATAGATACCGAATTTGTCAGGTTTTTCTGGGTCATCAAGCCGGCTGAATCGATAATGGGTCTACCAAACCTGAAGTTCTATTTTAACGAAAACTATTGAAAGTATTCGCGCGATACGATAAAAAGGTTTTATTACAACTTACTAATGAAGATTTGTATAATGAGTGAAACTAGTTATCTTGGACGAAGAGTCCTTGGGGCAGTCGTCGAATTTATCGGGCTCCTGATCTTCGTGTATCTCATACTTTACGGAGCAGAATACAGGGATAAGACTGCGGTTCTTTCCCAATTTTCCAGCGCGGCGAATGCCCTCTCTATATCTGGTATGAACCAGAACGCATTCGTTCAATTTTTCTATTTCCTGATGAATACATTTACTGGGTCTTGGGGGAACGACACTTCAATTCCCGGTATGAGTGGATATACTGTAATTGCCATGATCTCATACACACTGCCAGTTACTTCCTTCTATCTCGCCATATCTCTTCTGGTTTCTGTGCCGATAGTCATCCTGCTGGGTATACAATATGGTTCCAAGCCTCACACTGCGACCAGTGCTCCAGTTGGGACTTACATAACCCTTGGTCTCGTTCTACCTGTGATTTTTGTCGCAGCACTACTCCGATTCCTCTTCTTCAACACTTCAGTACCCATATCTGGTACTTATGCAAACGCTCCAAACGTGAGCTTTCCGACGCACGTTCCATTTCTCGATGGTCTGATAAACGGAAACATGCAAATCGCAGGATCGGCACTATACCATCTCCTCCTTCCCTTCCTTATCATGGTTTTCTTTGCCTCTACCCTCCTGTTGAGGGTCTACAGAGGAGGCATTCTAAAATCTAGACGAGAGAGATATCTCACTGCTGCTACGTCCATGGGAATACCACGCTGGCTCCGTACTTCAAAATATCTTCTTAACAAGGGAACATCTGAAGTTCTGCGCCAGGTTACGGTAATCCTTGCAACTCTTTTCAGTTTCGATATTATAATAGAGGCTGTATTCTCATATCAGGGGATTGGCTGGGCCTTATACCACTCGTTCTTAACAGAGAGCTACTATGGAATTGTGTATATATTCTTCATCTTTGGTCTGTCGATAATTGTAGGTAAGTTCATCGCCAGTTCCATTAGGGAATGGATTGACCCAGAAGCCACAGGTGGTGCGTGATGGATCAGCCTGAGAGAATGGAAGCACCAACTGTAACCATGGTACTGAAATCAAGAGAAGCGACAAAATCAATCAAGATCTCATTGGTGAACAGGGCAGCCCTCACAGGAGCTGTAATAACCGCTGTGTATCTTGTCATCGGTCTCTTGGACTGGGTTTTCCCGCAGTATCTGGGAACTTCCGGTTCACTGTCGAACGCGATTATCGCTTTCAATGGAAATATTACGTCTGGACCAACAGCTCCGTATCCTTTCACTTCGTTTGGTTGGAATGTGCTTGGAGGCACATTATATGCGTTACCTTTGCTTCCTGTTATGCTGGCTTCCTTAAAATTCGATCTCGCTTTCGGTCTTTTTGTCGCCCTAGTTGGTTCCGGTATCGGTTTGCTGGTTGGACTTTATG
This sequence comes from Thermoplasmataceae archaeon, assembly GCA_046704325.1. Classification (GTDB taxonomy): domain Archaea; phylum Thermoplasmatota; class Thermoplasmata; order Thermoplasmatales; family Thermoplasmataceae; genus UBA582. Next base: position 27,891 of record JBJKSG010000022.1, on the reverse strand, counting down.
CAGGTTTTTCAGCAGGTTATCTAGACAGGGCATTAACCAAGGTTTCCCAGCTTTTTATTCAAATACCCATGCTAGCACTTGCGATAGGTATTGCTCTGATTTTAGATAAGAGTCTGTTTGGGTTCGCAATAGCGGTCATCGTAGTATGGTGGCCATACCCGGCTGTAATCATAAAAGACAAGGTCAAGGCGAGTCGCAGGAAGGCATTTGTCACGTCATCCATAGTTTCAGGAGACTCCGCTACCACTAGCATCTTCAAGCACGTATTTCCAAACGTTCTATCTCAATTCATCATCCGTATGTTTATGGATATCGGAATCTTGGTAGAGATCCTGGCAACAGTCAATTTCCTGGGTCTTGGATTCACCTCCCCTTATATGCCCGAGCTTGGAAACATGCTCGCATGGGGATACCAGTTTGCTGGTACGGGAGACTGGTGGCCTCTCGTCATCCCTGGTCTCTTCCTTGTCGTCTTGATTCTTGGAGTAAGTCTCCTTGGAATAGGTGCAAATCGGGCTGTGAGGGCGAGCAGATGGAGGAATGATCGCTGATGGCAATTTCCAACAGGGAACCGCTCTCGGAACTGCCTCTGGTTGTGACAGATTTGAAGGTCTACTACATATCACTCGACGGCGTGGTAAAGGTGCTCCCCAAGCTGTCATTCACACTAAAGCAGAGTGAGATCCTCGGTATATTTGGTGAAAGCAGGAGTGGCAAGAGCGTCACAGCGCTAGCACTCCTCGATCTTATCCGAGTACCTGGATATACAGTCGGTGGATCCGTTCTTGTAAACGGTTTTAACATATTCAGGGAAGTCAATAAACTGGCCAGGCTTGAGGCTGATATCTCTTCCGGAAAGGGGAGAAAGAGCAGTATTTCTGCAATAAGTGAACAGGAAGAGATAATGCAGAGTCTTAGAGGCAAGACAATCAGCATGGTTACGCAGGATGCTCATGCCTCTCTGAACCCCATGCTAAAGATAAGGGAACAGTTCTTGGAGACAATGCTTGCACAGAGTTCTGTAGAGATCGCAAGCTCAATTATAAACAGGGAAAACCTGACGCTTGAAGAGGTAACAAACCTGGCCGATCTGGTCGAACAGCAGCCCGATCTTCCTGGTAGGAACAGGATGATACGGAGGTGGATGACTGAACATGCCATCTTCTCCAAGAGAAAGCTGATAACCAACGCCTTTGAGTATAAAGCTGGTCAGGAAGACCTTGCAGAAGAGGTATTCAACATCGCAAGCATGGAAAAGAGCGGCATCGACACCTCAATTGTGGAAACTGTCAGGGATCAGTTTTTGCTTTACAGGAGGAGCAGATCGCTCAGACTGGACATAATTGCTGCGAATGACGAAAAGGACCCAGAACTTGCTACTGATCTAGCCAAGGATCTCAATGTGACAGAGATGCGTCTTAAAGGTGCGGGAACATACAAGAAACTGCTGAATAATGTTCTCAAGTCTTCTAAATATGGTTTTATGAGACAGACTGCGTTGTACAGGGCTGCTGAAATTCTTGCTGAACTCGGAGTTGAAAACCCATGGGAAGTCATGGGCTCTATCCCTGGTGACCTATCTATCGTGATAAGGCAGAAAATAGCAATCGCTCTATCATTTTCGGCAATTCCGCACATCATCGTTCTTGACGAGCCCGCGGGCAGTTTTGATCCAAATACAAAACTGAAAATACTCTCATTCATCAAAGAGCAGCACAGGGCGAGAGGTGACCTGAGCATGGTAATCTTCTCCAAGGATCTCGCGCTCCTTTCAGCAATTTCCGATCGTGTTCTAGTAATGTATGCAGGTAATATAGTCGAAGAGGCAACTTCAGAAGCGATAATCAAAGATTCCAAACATCCATTCACCAGTGGTCTCATAAACACATTTGAGGCTGCCGAACGTGTTACTGAGAAGACATCAAAACTGGAATTCACAACTGGATTTTCTCCGAACCTGGTGGATCCTCCGAAGGGATGCCGTTTCCACCCGAGATGTAAGTTCAGAATGGATCTATGCTCCATGAAAAAGCCACTTTTATCTCCACTGTCAATAGACCAGAAGGTTGCATGCTTCCTGTATTCGGAAGCCACGGAGGAAGAACGATGACAGAACAGACTGACCGAGCCGAAATAGATGATACGACACTGCTATATGTTTCAAAACTGACAAAGATAGCGGCTGTCCCAGGTGCAAAAGACAAGAAGATCCGGTTGCTGGATGAAATTACACTTCAACTCCTTGATGGGGAAACACTTGGAATAATAGGCGAATCGGGGTCTGGAAAGACTCTCCTGCTGCATACTATCCTAGGTCTTGTTCCCGCCACCTCAGGCGCAGTATATTTCGAAATACCACCAGAGTCAATGTATCTGGCGATAAAACTCGAAAAGGAACTGGGATCGATGCTCTCTCCAGGAGCAGATCCGTCTGATATCTCCTACCGCCAGGATGATGCGATGAGACTACACAAGGTCAGGGTAGCACACTCTATGATTGGCAAGTCCATCAGGAGCACCTCTCAGCAGAGGAGACAGATCCTGGTCGTTTTTCAGGACCCCAAGACTGCAATGGATCCAAAGAAGACCGTGTTTGAGTCGATTGCCGAATCATTCAAGAGGGAAGAAAAACTGACATCCGACGAAGTGGACAAGGAGGTAAGGGAAGTTGCTGCATCCGCTGGCTTGAGAGAATCGGACCTGGTAAAGTTTCCTGCGGATCTAAACGTTGAAGAGATGCAGATTGTGAACATCGCAAGAGCAATTTCCGTTGAGCCTAAACTGGTGATACTTGACGAGCCAACTTCGAACATGGATGTTTCTGCACAGGCCCAGATACTCAACACCCTCAGGGATTATCAATATTCCAGGGGAATGTCGTATCTAGTTGCATCGAATAACCTGAACGTTGTTCGTGTCCTATCAGACAGAGTGGCCGTGATGTATCTGGGAAGGGTTGTGGAATTCTCCACCATGCAGAACATCTATTCAGGAATGCTCCACCCGTACACAAAAATGCTGATCTCAAAGTCAGCGACTCTTGAAAACAGCAGGGAATTGATAGACAAATCGGTTGACGATCAGTCTCCTGCTTTTCCCAACATTCCACGGGGGTGCGCTTTCCACACAAGGTGTCCGGTCGCATTCAAGGATTGCGGATGGGCTCCTTCAGAGATAGCCCCTCTAATTTCTGAGATATTAACTTTCAACAGGAGAGGGAGCCTGAATCTCTTCCCCCCATACTCCACAGTAGAAGCTGATAACACCGAAAACACAATCAAAATCCTGTTCGGTGGGGCAAAAATCTCTTTCGAGTTCGTTGAGGAACTTAATCGGCTAATTGAGGGTCGCACCCTGCTGGAGGGCGGAGTACCGCTTAAGGCCATTGCCAACGTTGAAATCCCACCTTCCGGAGATATGGTGATCATAAAAACACTAAAACCGAAAATTCCGAAGTACCTGGAAGTGAGACCAGCACATTTTGCCGCGTGCTTCCAGTATGGCGGACTAGATGAAGAACCTGAAGAGACGAAGGAATGATTCGTTCAAAGCTCAGATGACCTTGAGATCTACCTTGTCCAGAATACCTTTCTTCAGTGCAAGGTCGAAATATGCTGAAATCGCTTTTCTACCCTTATCTCCAAAATCCTTCGAAAGCGGATTTACATACATCCTTACAAATTTTCGTTCAAGCTCAAAATCCGAATACCGAGCGTATTTCATGGAATAGCGCAGAGCATCATCTTCATGTTCAAATGCATAGTCTATTGATCTCCTAAAATCATCCATGAAACCATGGATGTCGTCACTATCGAGGGATCTAGAAATTGCGTTGAATCCAAGCGGGACAGGGAGGCCCGGAGCGTATTCTGCCCATCGGGAGTAAAGGTCTGCAACCTTTACGAGACCCTTGTTTTGATAGGTTAACTGCTCATCGTGGATGATAATTCCTGCGTCTGCTTCTCCGCTGAGAACACATGGGACAATCTGATCAAACCTCTTCACTACGAACTCAGAGGGTCGAGGTTCGAACATTCGATAGAGGGTATGAGATGAAGTAAGTTCGCCCGGTGTTGCGATCCTTGCTCCCTCTAGGTTTATGTCCTCTTTTGAAACAACAATAGGACCATACTCTAGTCCGAAGCTGGCACCAGCTGACGTCAGGTAATACCTGTCGTTCACTCTGGCGTAAGCTGGGGCAGACATTGCAGTCACCTCATACTTTCCAGAAAGAGCATCCTGGTTGAGCGCCTCTATATCCTTAATCACCTGGTCATACTCAAAATGCGTCTCGATCTTGTGCTCAAACATAGCATAAAACATGAATGAATCATCAGGGTCCGGGGTGTGTGCAACTTGCATGAAAGTGTATCTCTGCATTGTTAGATAATTTTCCGGATCTTGAACTGCAAACACAAAAGAAATGCCTTCGAGAGGAGCAATTGCCCTATCAATGCCTATTTCATAAGCCGGGAGGCTTCCACTTCCCGCCAGAATGATCCAGTCGGTTGGAAGCAGTGAAATTCTCAAGAACTTGAGACAGTGTATCCTCGGGAACTGCGAGTTCAAAATCTTCCCGAAGCGTCTCAGAAATTTCTTCAGCGGTAGAGTATCCGGAGACAGACTTACCTATCAGATTTAGGAGATCTTCGTAAACGTTCCATGGGAAGATGAACCAGGTCCATTGCTTTCCACTTATTTCAGACGCGACAAAATCCGGGACAAATTTGGAATGATCTATATGAAGCATGGTTGCGGTCCTGAGATCAGCGGGGCCCTGCGCTTTGATAAAGTCGGATGCGAGTTTCATGCTTCCTCCTGTGTCTGTAATATCATCTATAACAAGAACGGATCTGTCTCGGATAGGAAGATTGGTAGGGGTCTGCAGTCTTGCTTCACCATCTTTTGAAGCAGTTATGCCCCAGTGTTCTGTCTTCACTGCGTAGAGATCCTTTATCCAGAGATAGTCGGAGAGCATTCGAGCAGGCACCAGGCCCCCTCTGGAGAGACCAATTATCATGTCAGGACTGTATGACTCAATGATCTTATGTCGTAGGATCAGGCACCAGTCTGTAATCTCCTCCCAGGATACTAGCTTCGCCCTGAACTGCATGAACCCCTGATGCCTATTGTCGATTTAATAAATTCTTTCATTTGTCTTTGTAGAGAAGAAATCAGTGCTATCCTGCCCGGATAAAGGCACAATAATCTGCCTGCATCTCCAGTGCAGATTCTTAATTTTTCGATGGAATCTTAAATAAATGTGCAAAGGTAAAATACCGCGTCTCGCATATACATCTGTATGGCAACTCCATTTTTGGCAGAAGAGATATTGTTATTTTTCGTGATAATAATAATTGCAATTTACGCTCTCTCGAGTCTGCACGTTCTCAAGGAATGGGAAAGAGCAATTGTGCTTACCTTAGGTAGATTCGCCGGTATTAAGGGACCAGGAGTCATATTCGTTTGGGCTATAATCAGCAAGATTCAGAGAGTGTCTACAAGAATTCAGGCTGTTGCTTTCAAAACAGAGGCGTCGTTCACCCAGGATAACGTTCCTGTGAACATCGATGCTGTTATGTATTTCCAGATTGCAGACCCGAAGAAAGCTGTCCTGAACATAGAGAATTACATTACAGGAACCAACCTTTCTGCACAGACTACAATAAGGGAGGTTGTCGGAAGATACACCTTCGATGAAGTCTTGTCAGAGAGGGAGAAGATCGCTGGCGCTGCAAGAGAAATTATTGACGAGAAAACAGAGCACTGGGGAATAAAGGTCTCGTCTGTGGAAATCAGAGATGTCCAGGTTCCACAGAGCCTACAGGAGGCTATGTCAAGACAGGCGAGTGCAGAGAGGGAGAGAAGATCAAGGGTTACTCTTGCACTGGCTGAGGTCGAGGCTGCTCAGAAAATGGTTGAAGCCTCGAACCAGTATGCAACGAACCCGATCGCTTTCCAGCTCAGATGGATGAACATTCTTTACGAAATAGGACTTGAAGGCAAAGGCACACTAATGATGATTCCGATCGAAGCGATGCAGGCTGGTAGCTTTACACCGATGACCGCCCTTGGAATGAAGGCAGTGGCCGAGGGCAATGACGCTCCCAAAAAGACCCCCGCAAAGAGTTAATCCTTCAAAACTGAGCAGAGTTCAAGGAATTCATCCATAGTCAATTCCTCCCCTCTTTTCAAGGCGTAGCTGTCTGGTATGCCTGGGAAAATGCTGGATAAGCGCTTTCTTCTCGCGGAAAAAATCTTTCTGAGAAGACGTTCCGCTAACTCGAAGTCTACATGGTCTCTTCTGGTAGGGGTGAACCGGATCAATGCTGAATCAACCGCCGGCACAGGCGTAAACATCATCCTAGGAATTGTTCTAAGGTATTGGACTTCGGAATACAACCTGACAGAATAGCTTATCCTGCTCGCATCCCTGGAACCGGGGGAAGCACATACCTTGTCTGCGAACTCCTTCTGAACCATTAGGAGAGATTCCCTGAAACTGAACTCAAAGATATGGAATATTATCTTTGAACTCAGCACATAAGGAATGTTTCCAACAATCGCATCGTAATTTCCGCTTTCTATATCCAGGAAACTCTTAGTGATTATGGATAAGCTACCATTGTCAACCCACCCTTTCAGGTCTGAGAATAGAATCGAGGACAGAACGTGATCCGGCTCAATTGCATCCACTTTGAACCCATGCTCTAGCAGCGAGCGCGTCAAAAAACCGGTTCCTGCACCTATCTCCAGTATACGAATTGCGTCTGAATGGATCTGACCCACCTCAAATTCAGCGACGCTTCTATCCTTGAGAAATACCTGTCCGTATTTCTTAGCGAACCCTTTGGGTCTCTTCATTGGGAAACAAACAGTTTGTGCTTCTCGTACCTGTCGCTCAATTCGACAGTGATCCTGGAGGCGATCATCTTCTGAGGATTGTGAACCGTCTTGACGCGTTCAGTAAGATCTTCAAAGGTATCGAATTTCTTCTTCTTCCGCTCCTCAATAATGGACCACATTGTTTTGTTTCCCAGGCCGGGCAATAACTCAAGGGAATGCATCCTTGCATTTATCGGCTGGGCGTTGTTAAAGAAGTCTACAAAGTAGTTCTTTCTATCGTTTATAATATTCTCGAGGATGAAAGGCAATTCATTCTCGGCAGCGTTCGTTAGATCCCGATACGAGATCCTGCGTTTCACGGAGAGAATCTTAGTTCTCAGTTCAGGCGTCTTTCCGATATAGACCCTTTCGCCGACAGATATAACCGCATTGTTCTTGGGAATCAGTTCGAGAAGCTTGAATTCCTGTTCTCCAATCGATAGCACAAGAGGGCTCTTATGGTACGCCTTCTCCTCCGGTCGTCCTGATACAAGATAATCGAGGACATAGGCATACTCCTCCATCTCTGACATAGGTCACTCCGCCAGATCCCTTATAATATCTATGATTTTTGTGACCTTTTCTTCCGGGAGATTCAGGGAACTCGAATTAAGGACAACCATCAGGAGCTCGCGGGACTTCGGCATCAGATCTATTATTTTGGTAATGGTCTTTTCAGTGAGACCACCTACCTGCGATAGCTCTTTCTTTGCCTTCTTGACGCCAGCCGCCTTTACGGTATGAAACTTCTCGGCATATTCAAGACCTTGCTTCTCTGTCTGTGTAGTTAACTCTAGCTTTGATAACAGATCGAACGCTTCAGAGATCGTTAAATATTCGTATTCAGACAAATTTGCACCTTCTAATATATATTTTACTGGAATTTATTTTTTTCCGACTTCAATCTTGGTCAAATGCGCAGAAGAAGCAAGCACCTGTTTCCTGACGGACCCAACGTGGATTTCAAGCATGTAGCAGTCGCCCTGTTTCCTGATAACCTTGCCAGTCTTCCCCTGGAAGTTGTGAAAAGGCATACCATCATGGATGGATGGATTTATCGTGACCGCAGCGTAATCCCCTGCCTCAAACTTCTTTACCAGATCGTTAACCTTGGGGAATCCTCTCTCCTTAAGGGATTTCTTCATTTTCATTCTTGACCCGGCTCTGGGTCCGTGTGACATCTTTGACATTATTGCTCCTCCCGATCTATTTGCATGACGTCAAGTCCTTCCACAACGATACTGGATCCATACAGTCCTGAAAGGGACGGATTGGTCCTACCATTGTCACCTGAAATCAACTCCTTGATATATGTTCCATTTTCGGTCTTCAGCTCTATCCGGGCTTCCTGACCGTCTATTCCCAGCAACTTTGCTTTCCTGATAGTTCTTTCTCTGATCAGGTCTGCTCTACGCCGGGACACCCTTAATGGAGTCCTCTGATAAATAACTTTGCCGCTAATCGCGTCGACAGCGGATTTCATTAGCTCTGCATCAACTGGCCCCTCCGTCTTAATAGTGGCAACATAAGTCTTGTCGTGTCTGCTGTTCTTTACTTTCTCCACCATCTCCTTGGAAACAAAATCGAGATCGGACACCTCAACCTGTGTCGAAGCGTTTATCTGTTGTTTGAGAGCAGCAAGATCGATCTTTCTGGTTTTCGGGGCTTCTAATTCAACCACAAACTCCCTACCGTCTCCTAGCATTCTGACATCGACGTCTTCGCGGCCGGCCGCGTGCAGGTAGAAATTAGTGGCTCCTGCAAGCTTTGACGCCGGTTCTCCAACCGTCTCCTCGACTGACCCAGTTCTGTCGTATTTGACCCACCTGGTCTGAGGTATCCCCCTAACGAGTTTCCTGTATCTTCCATGAATGTAAAGGGGTTTTACCCATAGCTTGTAGTTGAGAAAATCCAGGGAAACTGTGACTATTATATCTGGATTCTTCAGATCAACTTCATGGCCGAGTCTTGCAAAAAGAAGCTTTCCGAACTCCCTGTTGAATTCTTTCTTGATGCTTTCTGCCTCCTTGAACCTCTCCACGTATCGTAATTCCATTTCGTTCATGGCTGAGCCGCTTTGGGATCCAACCAGAAAAGTGTTAAACTGATATCTCTCCAGATCTGAAGCCAGAGAATCTGCAATTGCGCTCAATTTTAGAAACAGCCCGCCACAGATTGAGCATTCCTCTTCCGGTACCGAAGCAAAATCCATCGAGAGAGATCTCAATGTAAAGAGGATATGCTCTCCTCTCTCCTCATTGGTGAGACCATGACCAACCTTTGCAAACATCCTGCCTGTGCATCTTTTGCAAACTTTTGAATTAGACAGGAATTCAAGATCCTGCCAGCCGGTCATGATCCAGCCTCACTTCGTTGTGATAGTCTTCTCTATTGGGGGGCGTTCTTTAAGAAATACGCGGGAACCGCACTCACATTCTATCTCTGCGGTTCCAATCGACTTTTCAATCGGTTTCCCACATCTGATGCACTTATACACTTTCCTTCACCTGCTCTGATACCTGCTTGGAATATTCGGGTGTGTTTGAACCGCCTGCGAAACGATAGTGGCAGTGTCTGCATTCCCATATTCCGCTTGCAACACGCTTGACCTTCTTCTGCCTGCAGGAAGGGCATATGTAATACGATATTTTCAGTTTGTAAGATTCGTTCCATTCCTTTCGGATCGTAACTCCGTACCTTGGCCCAAAACGGCCTGCAGCTCCAACCTTGACAGTTCTTCTAGCCATGCAATCACTTCAGATAGGTATCCCTGATCTGGCTACCTACATCACTTGATGTCTTTATAGCTTTCTGGATTTCTTCAAGTGTAAAGAAGCCAGGTTCACCCTTCTGCATCGCCTTGATGTGGCCGTCCTCAGCTGTCGTTACGGTCACCCTTGCTGAAGCAGCTTGTTCTTCTTCCAGGTCAGGATCTACAACAACAAATTCACCTATTTTGGCCATAGTTACAGATACAGGTTTGCAGGTGACTGGTAGCGCTGCATCGGTTCCCCCAATCGTGGAACCGGGAACAACAGCGGTTGTGAGTGCAGATACTGCTGCAAGCGTGCATGCATCTATCAGATTACCATCATAATCCAGAACATCAATATCTATGAAGACGATCCAAACCTTCTTTCCAGGTTCTACGCAGAGTTTCGGAAGGTCTATCATCTTGGACTCCCTTATTCCTCTATCCACGACTCTTGCAACTTCGATCGAATCCTCACTTGGCGGTCCAGCTTCGAAAGTTGGGAATGCCATTGGAAGGAGTTCCACGTTCGTTGTCAATACCCCCTGATTAGGGGTATCCGGGAAAGGTTCTCCTGATTCTATCTTGATTCCTGCCACAACTTTGGTTCTACCTAGAGTGACCATCGCGGATCCTTGTGCCCTGGGGACAAAATTTGTCTGAACAGTGACTTTCCTGAAATCATCTGCTTTTCTACCATCTCCCCGCAGACCCTCTTTTTTCAATCGCTGCATTATGTAATTTCTCTTAATCTCGGACATTACGTCAAGTTCGTCTCTAGGCATTCTTACTCACCCCACTCCGCTTCGCCTGTTGAATACTTCTTCTTCAACGCATCCCTCTGAATTTGGTTGATACGCTCTGTCGCTTTGAAGATCATGGATATTGCCTGGTTGAATTCATCGATAGATAGGTCACCATCCATCTGCATAAGAACAATGCGGCCGGATTTCGGCATTACCGCAACTGGAAGGTCCGCCTGACCAAAGTTGTCCTCTTCCTTTGAAAGGTCTAGCACAATCTTTCCGTCGACCTTGCCTGCTGTGCATCCCACCACAAGATCTCTCATCGGGACGCCCGCGGCTGCAAGTGCTACTGCACCTGCTGTGAGTCCCGCTATCCTGGTGCCTGCATCAGCCTGGAGCACCTCTATAAAGACATCCACCTCAGCTCTCGGAAAGAGCTCAACCATAACAGCTGCCTGAAGTGCTTCTGATACCACTTTGGAGATCTCCATTGATCTTCTATCAGGTCCAGGACGTTTTCTCTCATCTACTGAAAAAGCAGCCATGTTGTACCTGGCCTTTACAAATGCCTGGTTTATGTCCTGCATATGCCTGGGGTATGCTTCTCTCGGTCCGTAAACTGCAGCCTGGATCTTGTTTCCTCCCCATTCTATGAACGCACTACCATCTGCCCGTTCGAGTACATCTGTCTCGATCTTTATCGGTCTAAGGTCCTCAGGAGATCTACCATCGAGCCTTAGTCCATTCTCATCAAATAACTTCTTGTCACTTTCAGTTCCCAATTCATTTCACCTTTTTCTCTTCAAGGAATTTCGCTACTCTGTCGGTCAAACCAACAGTATGAGCTTCACGCTCTACCATCCTTATCGCCTGTATTGCAACCATTGCTTCTTCAGGGGTTCCATCTACCCAAATCGTGCCGTTCTGCCCAACCATTACCCTTGTATGCGTGGCATCCTTGATCATGTTAACCATGCTGCCTCCCTTCCCGATTATTCTCGGTACCTTGGGAGCAGGTACACTAACGATTGTGCCTCCTTCAAGTCTCTTGAGGCCAACATCCTTCATGGTAAGCCAGCTCTCGTTGATCTCGTTTATGGAAAGAATCTTTGCGTAGAGATAATCTCCCACGTTCATGTATCGCTTCAGCTCCCCGGAAGAGACCCTCCATGGGGCATCATTCATGTGTAGCAAAGTCGTGTAAGTGGAATTGATATCGACCACCCACATCGATGGTGTTATCTCGATTATCTTACCAATTACTTTATCATTCCTGCGCGGGAAGTATCTACCCGAAAAGGGTACCACATCCACAAACTGATCACTTTCCTGAAGAACCCCGAAATACTCTGAACAGTACTTCTGTTCTCCGCATCTGTATACACCATTTCTTGGTTTCAGGTTGGCTACCTCTACCGGATCACCCGGTAAAACTATCTGCTTAGTTGTTGACATTCATTCACCGTACCATATAGAATAGATATGTTGCTTCAAACCATTCTCTTTTTTTGGTGTATTATTTCGCTTAATATAATTATATCACACCAGCTTCAACCATTCTGACAAACGGTAAAATGAATGTACAAACTGGCGTCATCTAAGCTGATTTCCTGCAGCATCTGAACATGAATATTCGTGTTCAATGCAAATCAAAAAATAATATCTTGACCCCAATTTATCAATCCATTTATACGCTTTTGCAATCCTCTATTATGTCAAGAAAAGAAGCTGATGTACTGGGTGAAGTGGAGATCCCCGACTCCGACCTTTACGGTGTCAACACCAAGCGTGCAATAGACAACTTCCCGATTTCAGGCCTGAAGGCTGATTCTGATCACATCGTTTCTATGGCGCAGATCAAGAGGTCCGCTGCAATAGCAAACAATCTTGGAGGAAAACTATCTGAGGACAAAAAGGACGCAATAGTTAACGCCTGCAACTCACTCATATCCGGAAATCACCATGACCAGTTCAGGATTGACGTATATCAAGCGGGGGCAGGGACATCCTTCAACATGAATGCAAACGAGGTAATTGCAAACATTGCATTGATTTCAACGGGCAAAAAACCTGGACAGTATGAATTCCTGCATCCGAACGACCACGTGAACATGAGTCAGTCAACCAACGACGTCTACCCAACGATGATCCGTGTTACTGCAGCTAAGAAGGCTCTAAAACTGATAGAGCAGGTCAAGTCATTGAAAAATTCGTTTATGAGAAAGGCTGAAGATTTGAAACATGCGGTTAAACCGGGGCGTACTCATCTTCAGGATGCTGCTCCTGTTACACTTGGTCTGGAATACGCAGCATATGCTTACTCGGTAGAAAACGATCTGGAGGAGCTGGAATGGGCCTTTGACAAGATACTCGAACTTAATATTGGGGGAACAGCAGTCGGTACGGGGATCAATACTTCCCCAAATTACCAGCGGAACGTGGTAAAGGAAATTGCTACCGTTACTACCCTGAATTTTAGGCCATCTGCAAACCTCATGGGCATAATGCAGTCCATGACTGACTTTTCAAGAATGATGAATGCAACTGCCAACCTTGCCATTGACATAACCAAGATTTCCAACGACATCAGATTACTTTATTCTGGGCCGGGGGCTGGCATTCATGAAATAGGGATACCCGCGGTTCAACAGGGATCCTCAATAATGCCTGGGAAGGTCAATCCTTCAATAGCCGAGGCAATGAATATGATATGTCATTCCGTCCTGGGGGCACAGCAGGCGCTTAATCTCTCGGCTCAGGCAGGCCAATTAGAGCTTAACGTGATGATGCCGAACATTGACTTTGAACTTTGCCGTTCGCTCGATATAATGACTTCTGGGCTGGTGATGTTCAGGGAAAAGTTGATTGACGGCATTCAAGCGGATGATGAAGTATGTAAGGAACATCTGTCACGGAGCTTTGGCTCTGCGGCATTGCTGAATCCGGTTCTGGGATACGACAACGTTGCAAAGATCGTCAGGGAGGCATTGACTTCTGGAAAGAGCATAAAGGAGCTTGCTATCCGCACTGGAAAGGTGACAGAATCGCAATTCAACGAAATAATGAAAAAGGGTGTTCCCTCGTAGATTGGAAATTTTATCCACTGATGAGCCAGCGGAATAGAAGTGATTGCGACAAAAAGCTGGATTCAATGCCTGCCGCTTAACAGCGAATCGGTTGGTTTGCCAACATCTGAGTCAGTTATGGCAGAAGACACCTCCAGACTCTTTCCTTTTGTCTCTTTTATGATCGTTAGTGTTAGTACGACCCCTATCGCGGAGAATACTGTAAGCATAGCAAATATGAGTCCAAAACCATAGGCTGCTGCCAGGACTGGCTCAAGCAGAGAGAAGATTCCAGCTCCCATCTTTCCAGAAGATGCAGATATTCCATGTGCAGTGGATCTGATCTTGGTAGGGAACAGTTCAGTAGGTAGAATAAATGTAGTCGAGTTCGGTCCTATGTTTGCGAATAGGTAAGATAAACCGTATAAAGAGAGGAGGAGGTATATGTCGCTCTTTAGCCCTATGAAGTCCAATGCGAAAATGAAATAGACAACCGCCATTGCAGTGAAGCCAATCCACTGCAGTGCCTTTCTCCCAACCCGGTCTAACAGGCCAAAGGCTATCCAGTATCCCGGCACAGCAAAAGCCAGTGCTAGAATCACGTTCCCGATCGCAATTTTTCCAATCGAAGCTACCGAAAGAACTGAACCGCTTGACAAACCCATCGCTCCAAGAATTGCACCGTTGTTAACCGTAGTTCCGTAAAACGCCATATCGAAGAGGAACCATGATCCAGCAGTTGCTATCAATGGAAGCAGGTATCTTTTCAAGGTGATATTTGACGCTGCGACACTGCTTGCTGTAAGCGGCCCTGACTCTTTCACTCCTGTGACATCAGAAACTGCTCTTGCGCCTTCTGATACGTCTCCCTTAATCTCTATTGAATATCTCGGAGATTCCCTTATTTTTCGCCGCAGATATATCACAGAAGCAGCAGGTATAGCAGCTGCGCCAAGCATAACTCTCCATGAATAATTTAGCGGCATTACATGAATGGCGATGAGTCCAACTAGAGCTCCGGTGAGCAGGCCAAAACCCTGCATTGCAAAGACAGACTGGACAAGTTTGCCCCTGCTTTTTACATTTGAATATTCGCTCATAATTGTGGAGCTAATCGGATAATCTCCACCGACCCCAATTCCAAGGATAAATCTTGAGATCATTAGCATCAGTGGATTTATCGAAAAAGCACTGATTATAGTGAATACAACAAGCACTATCATCTCCATTCCATAAGCGTATTTCCTTCCAAACTTGTCACCAATAACCCCAAAGACAATCGCTCCAACAAACGCGCCAAATAGTGCCATAGAGCCGATCAATCCTTCTTCGAAGCTTGCTGAAGACAGGCCAAAAATTGTGCTTGAACCAAATATGTTGTTGCCAGAAGTTATCGAGAAGTATACCATTATGATTGGGAGCGCAGTTGCGGTGATGAAAAGAATATAAGCGTCTGTGAAGAAACCCATCCCAGCCACAACAACAGCCTTGGCATGGAACCTGTTTGTAGGCGCCCGGTCTATCTTCTGGAGCAGACCGTCTTCAACATTTTCAGTCATGCATGGTATATTGATAGAATGTAGATGAATATACTATATATAAGATAATGTGGCATATATATTTCTATATAGTTCTGTTTGGGCATTGAATGTGCGCACAGTTTATTATTGGATAGATTTCTTACCACCGGATAAGAGTGAATGGCTCTCTACAAACCAAGGATGGACGGCAGTTTTCGATAGAATTATTCAACCCTTCTGAAACAGAGCAGGCTTACGAGTCATTCAGGTCAGTTGTGGCAGAGAGAGTTTTCCTGCTTCGCGAGTCGATTACCAGAGATGAGATTGACAAATGGAGTGCAGGCTGGAGTGAGAATGGAGTAAATTCTCTATTCCTCGTTGCTCGACTTTCAGGTACGATAATAGGCGGTATCACTCTGACGAAGGATTCATCTTCTCCGAAAATAGATCATGTGAGGACACTTGGGATCTGGCTGCTGAGAGAATACAGGGGGTTCGGCATCGGCATGGCTCTTGTGCAAAATGCAATCGATTGGGCTAGGTCTGTCAAAACATTAAGAAAGATAATACTGGGGGTCTGGTCAGTCAATGAGCCCGCCATTTCTCTCTACAGGAAAACTGGCTTCAGTGTCGACGGTGTTCGAAGGGGAATGGCACTGATAGATGGAAACTACGTCGACGAGGTCCTTATGTCTCTTGATTTACGCAGCCAGGAATAATATGCGGGAAACCGAAAAAGAGTTAAATTCTTAGTTCAATTAGCCCCGATATGTCTCAAAAGCCCGAAGAGAAGTTTGTCGAGGTCAATGGAATTAAGCTCTACACCAAGACATTCAAAGCAAATAAAGAGAGGGCGAAACTTCTAACGATGCACGGAGGGCCTGGAATGTCTCATGACTACCTTCTCCCTCTCGCGGACTTGTCAAAACATGGTATTACAGTAATCTTCTACGACCAATTTGGATGCGGCAGATCTGAGGAACCTAAGAACAGTTCCAACTTCACTATCGACTATGGAGTGGAAGAAGCGGAGAAACTCAGAGAGAAACTAATCGGTGACGAGAAGGCATTCCTGATGGGCTCTTCGTATGGGGGTGCTCTGTCCCTCGCATATTCTCTAAAGTATCAGAACAGACTTAAGGGGCTCATCGTTACAGGCGGACTTGCCAGCGTTCCTTACACTGTTATAGAGATGCAAAGGCTAATATCAAATCTCGAACCGGAATATTCGGAAAACATACACAAGTACGAGGCTGCAGGAGAATACACCAACCCTGATTACCTGAATGCAGTGAATGCATTCTATAGAAAGCATCTCCTCAGAATGGACGATATGCCCGAAGATGTTGTCAGAAGTCTTGAATTCGGCGAGAAGAGGAACATTTACCGAATAATGAATGGGCCTAACGAATTCACGATTACAGGCACGATAAAGGATTTTGACATATCCAATCTGCTTCCACAGATAAAGATCCCTGCACTAATCACAGTGGGGGAATTCGACGAGGTCACACCGAATGTGGCAGAGCAGATTCATGACGGAATCCTAGGATCAGAGCTTGTTGTGATGAAAGGTTGCTCGCACCTGTCAATGTGGGAGAATCGCGATGAATACAATTCAATACTCCTCGCCTTTATCGAAAGGCATTTCTGATCTTCCGACAGACTGAAAATAAATTAGATCCCGTATGATTTGGGAATTATGAAAATTTACATGGAGTCATATGGATGCACTCTCAATAAATCTGAGACCGGGCTCTATGTAAACAGGCTTCTTTCTGAGGGAAATGAGATCACACAGTCACCTGATAATGCGGATCTGAGAATTATTGGTACATGTGTGGTTATACAGCATACGGAGGAGAAAATGCTCCGGAGGATTTCAGATCTCTCTTCTCATGGAAAGGTGCAGGTTATGGGCTGTCTGCCCCCAATCAGCGCCGGTACGATAGCCTCGGACAGAATAATCCCAATGCAAAAGAGGGAGTCATTGGAGTTTTATACAGGCGCCCTCGACTCGATCGATATCAGGGATCCGTCGATATTCTCTGGGATACCGATCAATCAGGGATGTACAGGAAGCTGTAACTTTTGCATTTCGCACATTGCCAGGGGAAAGCTTGTATCCCGACCTGTTGAGAAGATTGTTGGGCAGGTAGAACTCCAGCTGGCCAGAGGAATAAGAGAGGTCCGACTATCGTCACTGGATTCGGCAGCTTATGGCAAAGACCTCAGCTACAGACTAAACCATCTTGTAAATTCTGTCACTGGAATCAAGGATCGCTTCATGTTGAGAATAGGAATGATGGAACCAAGGAACACGCATGAGATATTGCAGCCACTTCTAGCTTCGTATAGCAGCGAGAAAGTATTCAAATTCCTTCACCTGCCGGTGCAGAGTGGGGACGACCGTATCCTCTCCATGATGAATAGAGAATACACTGTGGAGACCTTCATGGATATCGTTTCCGCTTATAGAGAAAGCTACGGGGATTCTACCCTTTCGACGGACATTATCACCGGATATTATGGGGATGATGAAGCCTCTTACGACGCAACGGTAAGGATGATAGAGCGAACCAGGCCAGAAATAATCAACATAACCCGCTTTTCACCAAGACCATTCACCCATGATTACGACAAGAAGATTCCCCCTTCAAACAAGATAAAGAAATGGTCCCGAGATCTGACTGAGCTGCATCATTCGATTACTAGAGAAGCAATGGAAAAGCACGTAGGGACGTTTCGTAGAATAATGATAACAGAACATGGAAAGAATAGCACATCGGTTGGCAGGGACAGCGCTTACCGCCCTGTCATTATAGATGGATTGATGCCTCTATATTCAGAGCTAGAATGCGAGATTGTAGACTCTTCGGATACTTACCTGATTGGAAAACCTGATCGATTCAGTCAACAGCAACAATCTCGTCCATGACATATCTGCGCTGCCTCTTTATGGCGAAAGCTGCCTGGAATTCAGGGGCAGTGAGTATAGGCATGGGATATCGTTCCTGATCGTCTATTGCTACTCGTGGGCATCCGGTGAATACCACAGCATCGCACCTCATGTTCTCATAATCCATAGGACTTGCATTGTTGCTGTGAACAATAACAGCTTCTAATCCGAGGCCTTGTGCCTGCATCAACAGTTGATCTGCCAACCGCCCTCTTTTCTGACCGATCTTTGTATCAACAACAATGCAGATCTTTCTCGCATTTCCAGCCCTTGATATCGCAGCATATCTCCTTCTGATATGCTTCACTGTCTCCTCCTTCAGTGAATGCAGACTTAGATCGTTGACATCGAGCAGGAACACTTCTTTTTCTAATGAGAGTTGGGCTCCCAGCCCGTGGAATTTGCCGGTGCTTACGAGAAGGAAACAGTCCACTTTCGCCTCGACAGAATGACCTGTGCTGTAATTGCAACCCAGCACCTGACCTGGATACTGCAGCCTCGAGTCGTTCCTTCCTCTAACAACTTTGTAACCAATCTTCTCTAAATGTTCCTGGACTTTATCGGCAATTTTGGCATACTGTATAGAGAAAAGCAGGCCAATCCTGTTAAAACCATGATCACCAATTAAAGAGAAAGGGACGCTGGAAATCTCAGGGATCCTGTCTTCCACATGTTCAACGAAAATGATCGGCTTAGGATACCTCACGTTTGGGATGATTGAATGGCCAAGCTGCACAATGCAGTCCACCTTATCATACATGTCAGGCGTGCCCACGTCGCATGCCCCGAAGAAAGGGTCGCTCGAAATGATTATGCCGAACTCTTTAGAAAGAAGGTTGAATAGGTCAAAAACTGTAGGCTTTAACCCATCCGGTACCATAAGAAGTATCTTCTTCGCGCCTATGGCACGGAGCTGCTTTAGCAACTCATCTTGCCTGATTTTCATTGAAGGTTGCTGACATTGCCTATTGAATTATAACCTTGCTGAATCATTATTTCTCCCAGATTGAAAAGAGATATTACCTCTTGACATCACCATGGACACAACCCCGCTAGAATATTCATACGGAATCTCTCTGTAATCTTCCACATCGAAGACTACAAGGTCTGCATCCTTGCCATCGGTAATTGAACCCTTGCTACCCTGCAATCCGAGCGAATGGGCGGCATTTGCAGTTATCGCATTAAAAGCCTCCTCGACCTTAATTCCGCAGAACCGGATAGCCAGATATATCGCAAAAACAATGTCCTGGTTCCTTGTAAGCGGAGAAGAGTCTGTTGAGATGGTTACTGGTACCCCTGAATTTATGAACCTTCGTGCATCTGAGTATCGCTCCCCGAGAGCGAATGCGGTAACAGGAAGTATGTTTGCTGTGGTTCCAGATACTGAAAGCTTCTCCACACCAGAATTTTCGGTTTTAAGCAGGTGATCTGCAGAGCTTAGAGAAAACTTCTCAGCAAGGGAGAGGCATCCAATATCCTGTATCTCATCAGAGTGAAGCCTCTTCCCCTTGTCTCCAACAGAGGCAAAGAAGGCTTCTGTGCTCGCAGGAGTGAATGCTCCAGCATCACAGAATGCGTCAACGAAGTCTGCCCTGCCAAGGAGATCGGGAATCACTTTTGAAAGAACTATGTCAAGATGCTCTTTCTCGTCTGCAGCATAGGACTTTGCGTGAAGAGGAAGAAGCGTTTTGACAACATCTATCTCCCCCGTACTGGAAATCATGTCCATTACGTCAAGCATTCTCCCTTCTCCTGCAGGAGATTTTGCATAACCAGTTTTCATCTCCATGGTCGTAGTACCATGAGATATGGCATTTCTTACCCGTTCCATGGTCTCTTGATAAATCCTTTCAACCGGGGCAGCCTCAGTCTCTCTGATTGTTCTCATTATCCCGTTTCCACTCTCAAGTATCTGCAGGTAGCTCGCTCCAGAGATTTTCTGGTAAAACTCCTCATACCTGCTCCCAGCATATACGATATGAGTATGCGAATCCAGAAAGCCCGGAGTCACCACTTTTCCCCTGCAATCAATCACGGTGTCTGCGGTATATTCTCCAGCTCCATCCAGATATATCCTCCCATTCTTTACCAGGATCGAAAGATCATTTTCGACGGTGAGCTTCGATTGATCGGTGCCTCGAAGTGGGAATTCATTCTTTCCAGGTGATATTACCTGACCTATATTCTTTAGCAAAACAGACTTCATTTGATCACCTTACAGGAGATACCATGTACCAAGAGCGGAAACCATGATCAGGCCCGCAAATATCGGTAGTATGAAGGGTATACCATAAACCATCACTTCCTTTCCCATTACATTTTTCCTCGTATATTTCTCGGGATTCTTTTCGAATTCTTCTTTGCTGTATCTAAAGGAGAAGAGGGAGAGCAGTGATACCTTCTCACCCCTCTTTACGTTACTGGCAAGCATGTAGATAATGTAAACTAACGAGAGGATGGACACGGAGAAGAGAAAGGAGAAATCGAATGGGAATAGAGACTGAACATAGCTTGGATGGATGAAGTTGTATATGAACGGTGAAGAGAAGCTTAGTGATATGGCAATCATCGCTTTGATGTCACCTATGCCAAAGAGCTTTTCTCCCATTCCAAGAAAATAAATAATCGCGACTACAACAAGCTCGAGGAAGTAACCCTGAGGCGACAGATAGAATGTGATTGCGAATGCAGCGATACCAATGAGAGCGTACAACCAAGGAACGAATCTTACAAAGAGAGAAGCAAACAAGACAGCAGGAAAGAGTATCGCAGGAAGAGGCATCCCGTCAAAAAAGGAACCTAGCGAACCAACCAGAACGAGAGGAACAAACATGAATTTGTCTATCTCTCTGCTCTTTATGTCCTCGTACGCCGCGAGTACGAGGGTTGCGACCGCTATTGCCATCACCACTGAATCTACAATCAGCAACTGCCCACTTCACCTCGCAAGTGTCCCGGGAAATACCGCTGCAAAGCCAAGTATCTTTCCTTAAACGAGGAAATAAAGAGAATAAATTTACCGATAAACCATAAACCCGATTTACCGGCCATCAAGAAATCCGATTATGGTGTAATCTTAATTGCTCTTGTGGGACAGACACTCTCACACGCCATACAGAATATGCATTCATTTTCCCTAATTGGGTCGCACTTGTCTGTTCTGTAAGTATCGTAAAGGGACTTGTCCTTATCGATCTTCTTGTCGTTATCAGTACCTGCCTGTCCCTCATTAAGCCTCCACTCAAAAAGGCTCACTGGGCAGACATCCATGCATGCACCATCTGCCACGCATGCGTCCCAATCCACCGCAACTTTGCTTCCATGAATTCCGAGTTTAGTCGGGTAAGGTTTTCCGTCTGCGTCCATCCTCTGCACGCCTTCAGCCCGCACTTCATGCTCATGGTCTTTCCCTGTAACCGGATAATGGTCTTTATCTTCCAGAAAGTTCTCGTCAATTGGTTTAGGCTTAAAATCTAAGGTCTCGACTTTGACCACTTAATCACCACATCCGAAATTATCTTATCACTATTTAATTGTATGTTAGCACGCATACAGCGCGGATATTTATTTTACGCATCTAACGGTCCGATATCTCAATGCTCTACCTTAATTGATGGAAATTCAGAACTCTCTTGAATGCTCTGCTTGAACATGGCATGCGTGGGGAGTGAACCGAGTGTGTAATATTTTGACGAAAGAGCATCTTAAAATTTTAGCCTCCACTCTTGGAGTCAGTAATTTCAACATTTCCTGGATAAAGTGTGGATTTAATAGGGCAACCTTAAATTGTAAAATTCACTTTAAAATCCATGAATACCACGGTCCCGATGACCTCAGACTGGGGGGGCTTCAGTGAGTATTCAGGTGCAAACACCCTCGGCTACTTTGCGTGCATGCCGAGTCGACTTGTTCCAAGGATATTCATGGACCATTTCTTTACATCGCCAATGAGAGTTTATCGCTCTGGAAAGGCTATTCTGGTTCCATATGTCCTTAGAAAAATTGAGGCTTCTCTTGTTGGTAGCAGTAAAAATGGAGTGATAGTTACTCCGCCAGAATCACCTCAAAGGGTTGTCAGCAACGAGGCAAGGGTCTCTTGGCACGCGTTTGCGTAGTCTGGAACTTTTTTAATTTATCTATGGAGGGTTCAGTAAATATATGTAAGCTCTTGTAATCTCGGTTCATGGTATCGCCAGGGTTACTTGTCGACAGAAAGGGACAGGGGGAATTCGTAAGCAACCTTATCCGACAGTTAAAATACAAGAGATCTGACTTCAAGACCATCGGGAGCTTCGGTGGTTTTACATCGCTCATAGATCTAGGAACTTTTGCAATCTCTTTCAACACGGACAATGTTGGAACTAAGGCGATTATTGCTGAAGAGGCAAACAAATTTGACACGATAGGAGTGGATTGTGTCGCAATGTCATCCAATGATGCAATAACCAGCGGAGCAGAGCCCATTGCAATGGTAGATTACATACAGCTGAGGGAGATGAACGCTGACGTTGCAAAACAGATAGGAACAGGATTGAACGTAGGGGCTCAACTGGCCAATCTCACCATTGTTGGTGGAGAAACCGCGGTAGTTCCCGATCTGGTAACAAACATTGATCTTGCGGGCACAGCACTTGGCATCGTGCAGAAGAGCCAGATTATCAACGGGGAGAGAATCGAAGACGGAGATTTGCTCTTCTCTCTTGGGAGCAGTGGCCTGCATTCCAACGGTTTCACGACGGTTCGAAAGATATTGAAAAAGAACGAAATTAAGGTTAACGACAAGTTTCCGGGTGAAACAAAGTCAACTGCAGAAGTCTTGCTTGAACCTACTCGCATCTATGTGAGAGAGATACTCGATCTACTGAATATAGTCAACCTGAAGGGCCTCGTTAACGTTACGGGTGGAGGCATCAGGAATGTTTCCAGGGTCAAGGATATGAAGTATGTGATAGATAGTCCCGTGGACCCTCAGAATGTGTTCAAGCAGTTAATGACGCTAGGAGATCTCGATTACGGCACTATGTTCGAGACATTCAACATGGGTACCGGATTTATCATAGTGACAGACGAAGACAGTAAACGCGATCTGGTGTCTGCACTGAGGGGAAAGGTCCCCGTGAAGGAGATAGGGCATGTGGAGAAAGGAACCGGCATAGAAGTGCCCCAGTTCGAAGTCAACTTCCATGGCTATTATTGATAACCGCTTTGTCGCTTGAAGAATCCGATCACATTTATATCTCTAAAGGTAATTAATAGCACATGAAGCTCGTAGCAGTAGTAGACGAGGAGAATTATATCACACCACTTGAATTCGGAAGCTCAATAATGCTTATCGATGATAGCACAAAGGAGATCAAGGAATATGAGAATCCTGGATTTGGAGCGATGCATGGCGGCAAGGAGAGGGCAATGGCAGGGATCCTTACACTCTCAGCGGATGCGATAATCGTTAAGGAAGGGACACTGTGCCCAGGATCGTATTTCATGTCAAAGGGGAGGATGAAGTATATCCCTGTCGAGGAAGAAAAGTTCGACGACGTCATGAAGAATCTCCCAAAAATAGTAAACAACGCAGTTCCAGAACTCGAACCACTGATGTACCAGGAATAAGTCCTAACTGGACTTACCTGTCTTCAGCAGCCTTCCAATTAGGTGAGCAATCCTCACCGGCTCGGGAACCTTTGAGCGGATAAGCGTTTTTCTTAGGAGACCTTTTGTCTCCTCGCGGCTTATCCCTGATCTGTTCACGTAGTATACGGAACCATCAGGCAAGGTGATCTGCTCGGGAACCAGCTTATCCAGCAGATTTACAAGTGCTTCATTCCTGAGGTGCTTTCTTATTGCTGTTTTCATTGTCAGCAGGTCCGGATTCCTGTCTGTCACAGTTAGCACTGGTTTTCCAGATGAAGCATATACGAAATCCGGGTCGATCATATTGAATCCGCCAAAAGTCACGCCCTGTGTGAGAATGACATTGCAACTTCTTCCTAGATCTGAAGATGCAAGCTCCACCATTCTATCCGAAGCGTCGGTTCCATCCACAGTGATCTCCGACATTATCATTCCTTCAATGTATAGATCAAGGCGCATAACCACCCCGATGAGATAACAGGATCTATCTCCCCTCAGAAAAGGGGAATCGTCTATGCCAAGGATCCGGAGATTTCTCTTCATATGGAGATATGGCAATAGCCGGATATAGTGCTTTTTCCATTCACTGGAGAAAGATTACTTATAAGACGAAGCCAATGTAGTTACATGTTTGAACCTGTAACGAGGAATGTGTTCAGATGGGAAATGACTGATCAGGAATACGGTGAGATTGTTGTCGGGCATCTTCTGCTTAAGGATGGGTCTGCGGTTCTGATCGATCCGCCAGCATTTGGTAACATAATCCCAATGGTGAAAATTCTCGGTAAACCGGAAGCTGTTCTGTTAACTACCACGCACCACAGAAGAGGAGCTCCATACCTTTCCAGAATGATGGGAGTCCCGCTCTTTGTTCCTGATCCATCAGCGAACAACCGGAAAGGCGCCACTCCTCTGGATGACAGCTTCAAAGATGCAAAGAAATACAACGAGAAAACAAAACTACCACTCGGTTTGAAGGCGCATACACTTCACGCAACCTACAACAAAGGCGAGGTCGCGATCAGCGAGATGGCCGTCCAGTTCGGTGACTTCCTGATCGTCGGGGATGCAGCGTGGGGAGATAATGGCAAGGTTGTCTACTTTCCAACTGGCGTCTTCCCGGACAAGGGTGGAGCAAGAGCGAAGGCGATCGGAAACGCATTCAGACCTATAGCCAAAGCTTCCAAAGCCAAAGGCCTTCTCGGAGGACATAAGAAGGATCTAGAGAGTGGATTGCAAAAAGCTATCTGATATCCGCCGACAAACAGCAGTTCGTCGATTTTTGTTATTTTAGTCGATCCGAAGGTGGCCGTTGCTGCAGATAGAGTGAATAATTATATTATCGCTATTGCATATAGGTAGCATGCCAAAGACTAAGGGAACGCAGGCTAAGAAGACGAAGAAAGCGTCAGGTAAAGTTAAGGGCTCAGGTTTCTCGATAGAGCATATGGACAGAACGAAAGACCCATTGAATGAATTCTATCTCTTTGCAAATGGAAAATGGGTCAAGAGTAACCCTGTACCATCAGACAAGACCAGTTGGGGCTCATTCAACGAACTTCGAGAAACAAACGACAATGCACTTCTGGGAATTCTGGAGAAAGTCTCTTCAAAGAAGCCGGTTGATAAGGTAACGAAACTCCTTTTTGATCTGTACAGATCTGCAATGGATACAAAGACACTGGAAAAACTGAAATTCAAACCTGTAGAGCCGCTTATGAAGAGAATTGATTCCGTGGAATCGAAAAAGGATCTTCACAAATGCATCGCATACCTTCACAGTCATGGAATACCCTCTTTCTTCGTCGCCTTTTCGAGGGGCGACCAGAAGAAGAGTGACATCTATTCATTTTACATAAGACAGGGTGGTCTTTCACTACCGAACCGGGATTATTACCTTGAAGAGAACTTTGCAAAGATGAAGGAAGCGTACGAGAAGCATGTGCAGAATATGTTCTTCCTATACCTTGGCGACAGGAAGAAGGCAGGCAAGTATGCAGCATCAGTACTGGATATAGAAACAAAACTCGCGAAGTATTCGAGAAAGCAGGCAGATCTCAGAGATGTGGAGAAGAACTACAACCAGGTAAAGACCAGAGATCTCGACAAGGAATTCCCTGAATTTAAGCCTGTCAAATATCTCTCAGAACTTTCGGTTCCCAAAGCTGACTATATTGTTGTGGGGCAACCGGAATTCTTGAAATCAGCTGGAAAGCTTGTTGATAAGCTTAAACTCGATGACATCAAGACTTACATGAAATGGTGCGTTCTCAACTTTTCTGCCCCATATCTGCATTCCGCGGCGGAAGATGAGCACTTTGATTTCTTCAACAGGAAACTTACAGGGCAGAAAGAACCAGAACCGAGGGGTAAGAGGGCTGTCCACGTGATAGATAAGCTAGCAGGCGAAGCTCTTGGAAGCCTGTATGTGAAGCAATACTTCGGCAAGGATGCTGCAAAACGCATGGAGACCATGGTAAACGACATCAGGGCTGTATTTCTTGATAGACTCAAGGAGCT
Organism: Thermoplasmataceae archaeon; assembly: GCA_046704325.1. Lineage (GTDB taxonomy): Archaea > Thermoplasmatota > Thermoplasmata > Thermoplasmatales > Thermoplasmataceae > UBA582. The sequence continues at coordinate 1,810 of JBJKSG010000022.1, read as the reverse complement.
TCCATGGATGAGCCCCGCAACGAGGAAAAGAGCGGTAGAGAAATTCAATAAATTCCGTCCAAAAATCGGACATCCCAAGAAATTCAGAGATTATTCCTCAATAAAGACTGATCCCGCAAAATACTTTGACAACGTTTTATCTGCGACACACTTCGAGGCAAACAGACTCGTTAAGCGAGTTGGAAAGAAGGTCAACAGAGATGAGTGGCTCATGACTCCGCCAACCGTAAATGCCTACTTTTCACCAACGGATAATGAGATCGTCTTTCCTGCAGGAATCCTGCAACCTCCCTTCTTTGATGTCACCAAAGATGACGCAGTGAATTACGGTGGCATAGGTGGAGTGATATCTCATGAGATCACTCATGGCTATGATGATCAGGGGAGTCAGTACGATTCTGACGGCAACATAAAGAACTGGTGGTCGAAAGAAGATCGCAAGGAATTCACTAAGCGCGCTGATGCCGTAGTTGATCTATACAGTTCATTCGAGATTTTCCCCGGCCATAGTGTTCAGGGCAAGCTCACACTTGGTGAGAATATAGCCGATTTTGGCGGTGTCAGCATCGCTTACGAAGCACTTCAGAGAAGACTGAAAGCTAACCCTAAACTTAAAAAGAACATAGACGGTCTCACACCAGAGCAGAGGTTCTATCTATCCTGGGCGCAGATATGGCGGGGTAACGTAACACCGGATGAGAAGAAGCGTCGTCTCGCGATCGATCCGCATTCTCCAAACGAGCTGCGGGCCACTCTCCCTGTAATCAATCATTCAGATTTTGAAAAAGTCTTCAAGGGAAATGATAAAGCCAAAGGTAACAAAAAGAGAGCCAAGATAACTATCTGGTGATTCGAACGGATGCTGTAATGCATCCAACATTTTCTTCAAATTTATTATACAAATATCTCCAGTGGAAATGCACCTCTCAAAGCGCATCCTTCACCAAAACGGTTATATTTCCCGATCCTATACCCACTTTACGCACAAATTTGATGCACCCTTTGATCTACATGTTAAAGGGGAAGGGTGTGAGACCCGTTTGGGTCAATGACGCCGGTTAATAGTAATATGTGGTAAGATTGATTGTGTAAACTGCTAAACTGTCTGGGGAATGGTTTGGTTTGAGAGCCGAAGAAGGACGTGCCAAGCTGCGTAAAGCCCTGGTTAGGCGCATGGAGCCTTTGAACCAGGGATATCCGAATGGGACTTCCTGTCATTAGACACTCCGTAAGGAGAGGGAACCCGGGGAATTGAAACATCTTAGTACCCGGAGGAAAAGAAATCAAACGAGATGCCGTTACTAAAGGCGATCGAAAGCGGCATAAGGCAAACCGAATACTCTTTCGAAAGAGAGAGTAGATGTGGAGTTAGGACTTTTTCCAATGCTTACTATCTGAACCCGAACGTCCTGGAAAGGACTGCCAGAGAGGGTGATAGTCCCGTAGGGGCAAGGATAGTTGCTACGAGAGAAAGTATCCAGAGTACCGTGCGTCGGAATTCGCGCGGGAATATGGGTGGCACCAACATCCAACCTTAAATACTCCTCAAATCCGATAGCGAACAAGTAGCGTGAGCGAAAACTGAAAAGTAACCCGGAAGGGTAGTGAAAAGTACCTGAAACCAGACAGTGATAAACTTATAGGGCGCTTAAGGGATGATGCCGTTAATTACGGTGGACCGGCGTTCTATTGTCCGTGTTGAAGAACGGGCCAGGGAGTTTCGACAGGTGGCGAGGTTAATTGTAGAAAGAAGCCGTAGCGAAAGCGAGTACCCGCACAGCAATGGAGGGGTAGCGTAATCTATGCGTTT
>JBJKSG010000021.1:0-31377 GCA_046704325.1 Thermoplasmataceae archaeon | reverse complement strand
GTTGATCTTCCATGGGCTCGGAAGGGATCAGGCTTCTCATTGCACTTTGAGGCAATGATTGTGGAGATGGGCAGAGAGATGCCGGTATCTGCTGTTGCCAGGATCGTGGGAATAAACGAGGATTCGGTGTGGAGGATCCTCAGGCACTATGTGGATGAGGCAAGAAAGGATCAGGACCTCTCCGATCTCTCAGTGCTTGGAATTGATGAATTCTCAGTGGAGAAACATCATGTGTATGTGACACTGTTTTACGACTCAAAGAACAGCAGGGTAATACACATCGAGGACGGTAAAGAAAGCGATGTGTTTGGAAAATTCATCATGAAGCATCCCTTCCTTGATCCCTCAGGAATAGAGCACATCACCATGGATATGTATCCTTCATACATATCCGGCGCTAAGGAATATTTCCCCGATTCATCGATCGTCTTTGATCACTTCCATGTCATCAAGATGATGAATGACACTCTTGATCGAATAAGAAGGAAAGAGGCCAGGGTCAATGAGATCCTCAAGCACACCAGGTATGACTGGCTGAAGAATTCCTCTGATCTCTCAGAGAAGGAAAGGGATCGCCTCATGTCAGTGAAATCCCTTGATCTCCAGACATCACATGCATATCACTTCAAGATCGCACTCCAGAGATTATGGCAGGTGAATGTGTCCATTGCGGAATCATATCTGAGGAAATGGATATCATGGGCATCCAGGTCACGGATGCCCGATATCATCAGGTTGGGAAAGACCATGAAGAGACACCTTGATGGCATCATGGAGGCAATAAGATCTGGAATAAATTCAGCTGTTGTGGAAGGCCTGAACAACAAGATCCGTACAGCATTCAAGCGTTCCTATGGTTTCAAGGCTCAGGAATACAGAGACACGATCATCTATCTGGTGGCAGGTGGATTGAAATTGCCCCCAGAATGTTAAAGTGATCCTTAAAAGTTATTTATCAACCGAAATTTTACAGTATATTTTTCAATCGTTTACTTCACAGGACCCTTTAATATATACCTAACAATTGAGTGGAAATAATCTCATACCTTGATGAAGCCGTTTCAAAGACCATGTTAAACGTGGATGCTCTTATGACTATTGTGTGGAAGTATGTGGGGCAAGGATAAAATGCACATGTCCTATGCAATCGTAGCTGACTCTTTTGAAGAAACGAAAGGAGGGATTGAGAATCACGCGCGCATTTTGTCTGAACTATTGATATCCCACGGGAATAAAGTGGAAATTCTCGACTACAGAGGCAAGTGGTTCAAGTCTATAAAGAACCATGAAATTGTGATCATAGAAGGTATTCACCGCATTCAACTCTTGAGGTTAGCATTTACAAAATTTAACGGTATTCTGTTTTTGTTTACACATGGATCTTTCTATTTGTTAGATAATCGAAGAAGAGATTTAAGGAGGAGATCAAAAACCAAATATCTCACTTTTAAAAGGATCTTTGACCGTATCTTTATGCGAAGAATTTTGAATGTGTTCCAGAAGATATTCACTTTATCAAATACCGAGACTGAAGACCTATCGAAAATGTTTATTATTGGAAAAGAGAAGATCTCTGAACTGGAGGTTTTTTCAGATGAATCAGAAGGGGGCACCAATAATTACCATATTCTGCAAAGTAGACAAGACTCATTTCTGTGCTACATTGGACGCGTAGATGCTAGAAAGAATCTGATATCGCTATTGATGGCAGCTATAAAACTAGATATTAAGCTGGTAGTTGCTGGACAAGATCAAGGCAGCGTTAGAGAACTGATCAGTTTCTGTAAGAGAAAAAACTTCAAGAAGTTTTCATACTTAGGAATAGTCAGTAAAGAGAAGAAGCTCGAATTATTGAGATCAGCTGCTCTCATTGTAATACCGTCTTTCTTCGAAGGAACACCCTTACTGGCAGTTGAAGCCATAAAACAAGGCAAGAATGTAGTAATGACCAAGAATTCTTATATGCCGCACAATCAATGCATCTTTTTTACTGCCGTTGATGTTAGGAGTCTGACTAATGCGATTAAGCTAGCGCTTTCTGGCCCAGGTTGCTTACCAGACTTCCCTACAAATGCCCAGGTTTATCTAAAGTTCTTAGAAGTTTTGAAACGAGAATATGATGAACGAACATACGGAAAGGTAGAATAATAAAAAGGTGTAACTGCGAAGATAGAACTATGGACCTTTGGCACGCCCATTTCGCATTTTTCTCATTCTCTGGTACATCGTAGGTCCAACGACTATAAAACTCAAAAGAACGATAACAGTTCCTATGGAGAGAATTATGCTAATTGGTTGAATACTTCTGTATTGAAGCACGATAGTCCCATTTAGTGAAGAATTGCTGTCAGAAAAAATTAGAGTAAAATTATTCGAACTTACGAGAGGTAAATCTTTTCCTAAATGAGCTGAATGGGCAGTCCAATCTCCACTCGGATAACCGAAAAAATAAACATAGACATTTGGCATCACATTGTTTGTTTGCAATTCATAGTTTCCAAAAACCGTTACTTTTGGTGCCACATTGATAAAAGATGGGGGTATTCTAAAATCCTCTTCTATGATATAATGTATAGGGAGCAAGTGGGTTATTGCAAGTTTAGATACAGTTGTTGGAAAACTTCCACCGGTTAAATATGTAAACTTATATTCATCTGGAACGCTAGCATATGATCCCAACCCAGTAGAGTTGTAACCAGGATTGAGTTTGTAATTTTTAGTGCCAAAGTAGAAATATATGGGGTTTAGGGTGGTGTACGAACCAGAACTTAAACTCACTGCCAAGCTGTTATTTTCTGATGTTTCTACTTTTAAATTAGTGGTGTTGTTAAAAAATATTGAGCTAGGAATAAGCGTATTTTCCCAAGCGTAAAGAGTCTTGTTTGGATAAAAGGCACAAATCGAAAGGGTGTCCATCCCATTTCCTTGAGACAAATTTAGAAACTGAATACTGACTGTAAGATTTCCAAAAAGTAAATCAACGTAACTTCTTCCGTTATAAGGGACTTCACTTATCTTGAAATCAAAGTAAATAATAGAAGGAGAGCAAATATCAGCGATAGAAGTAATATTAGCGGTGAAATTAGAGTAGAAGGTATTTTGCTTCTTATGCATTGTTGTGCTAAACGTTGAGGTATTGGTCAAGTTTACAGATGGCAGTAAATTGAAAGATGCATTACCATCTATAGAGTTGATTCCAATTTCGCCAGGCGATACTATACTGCCATTATTCATCAATAAATGGGTTGTATTGAAAGGTAACCGTAGAGTCTCTGGCTGTTTATAAGGAAATATTGAGATATTACTAAAGTTTAGATTTGGTCGTGAAACAAAAGCGCTTTCGAGTAGGTTAGTTTGAGCCAGCGAAGCGAGTGATTGATTCACAGACGAAAGAAAATAAAGATAGCTTGGAAGAGACGCGTTTACGTAGACCGGATCATTTACCAAGCCTACGACAGGCTCAGCATTGCGGTTAAAAAAAACATCATAGATCCCAGCATGAAATGGTTCGCCAAAAGATGCTTTTAAGGACGTTATAATTTTGCTAAAATTGTATGCGTTTCCATTTGGGCTACGAGTCATAAACGGAGTGCTTTGATCAAAATGAGAAGTGTAGATTATATAACGGACATGGAGGAAGGTCATTACGACACCCAAATTGCTAAGGTTATTTGACGAGAAGATATTTTCTATCGTTTGTGCCAGATAACTATTGTTTTGCCATATAAGCGGAAACGGATCCATAGTGCTGATGAGTCCTCTGGAATCTGCGAATGTGCTGTTGTTGTTATAAGTCAAGTAGGTAGCGGTAATTGTACTGAACGGTATCATTAAGGTCAGATAATCTGGAGACGAATAGTTTTTGTGAAGGTAACCCGACAGTTCACATATACCATTATTAAGATTAATGGCGTCTATATTTTGGCCATTGTTCTGGTATACCTGATCACTTATGAACGGGTAAGCGAATGTTCCAACCATGAGGAAAATCACGACTAGAACAGCTATTTGAGTATAGTTCTTTCTTATAATTTTTGTCACATTAATAATCTTAGCATCTTGATTTTTCTGGATGCTGATTTTAGAGAGCGATATGGAAATAATAAGGGATAAAAGTACAGAAAGAAATAACACATAGAATTGTAAAGTGAAATAGTATGGGTTAACCAAAAATAAAAATGGCCCCCCAAACATTAAAAGAGACTTGTTCAGAAAATCAAATGGGAAATTTGACCCGGTAGAAAATACCACTGCCAAAAGGGCAATGAGCGATAACGGAGCAAGCTTAGGATATTTTCTCAACATTGCCAAGGAAAACGGAACTAACATCACGATAAACAAAGAGGCAGTTTGTATAGTCTGAAGTGACCCTATCCAGGGATAGGCATCTGGTACCAGGTAGAGCCATCCAAATCCAGTTAGCATGAGGACTTTAGGTAGTGTTGTATACACGGATTCACTATTCATGAATGCGGTAAGATATCCATAGGAATAATTAGGGGAAGTTAAGACAAAGGTAGAATAGTAAAGTGGTATGAGTGCCCATAAAGTCGTAACGCCTACAAAACAAACAATATAAGAAAGGGCACGTAAAGAGCCATTGAATATATCACTATTATGCCAATTAGTTATCATTCGCAGAATCAAAATTAAAAGAAATAACCCTACTGTCAATGCAAAGAAAGGAAAGAACCCGCCCATAATCCCTCCACAGAAAATGATTGTTAGAACGCTAGTAATTGAGAATCTCCGAATGCTACCTCTGTTATACGTGGTATCAACCAAAAAGGAGATCAAAAATGGAGAAAGCAAAAGGAGCAACGACCACGCAGCAAAGTGCCACCACGTCACTGAGAGAGTAAACGGATTGTAAAGAAAGAAACATAGACCTACTATTTTAGAAACTCTCCTGTGAACGTTGTTGGAAAAGAAAAACAAGACATCGATTAGATCAAAGAAACCAATTGAGGCGATGTATGCGGCAATGAATATCAACAACCTTTGAGCAACTAAAACGTCCCTTATGGCCATGTCAAAAGACTCTGTGATTGCCGTGAAAAAAATCATTTCAATTCCATTGTTAAATGAGTACATTGGATTTTGGTAATACGAGTATTGCCCAAAAAATGGGATAGCATCTTGACCAAAAAGGTACAAGTTGAAGGGCCTAATGAATAGGAAAACGGTTGCAGAAATTATCAAGGGGAGCAGGAAATTTTCAGCAAGTTTTCCTTTTATCACATTGCCCTGATCAAATTCTTGAATATTTTAGTTTGCCAGTGATTATCCAAAGATCCTGAAGCTGTCTGTAAATCTCCGACCCTCTTAAGCATGTTAACTATAATTCATCGCAAGAGTTTACTCTCTAACCAGGGAAAAGTGTCTTTCTTAATTCTTAAAAAGTGGGCTCGACCGGATTCGAACCGGTGACCTCCTCCGTGTCAGGGAGACATCATACCGCTAGACTACGAGCCCTTTTGCTTACCGGCTCGCAGTATTGGCAGAAGCGATTTAATTCTTTACTTTTCTCCGCTCTGGAGATGCGAGAAGATTTATTTGCCCGAGAAATCCCGCACTATGAAGGATTGCCTTCTCATTCATGGCGGAGTTGGCTCTGACGAGTCCCTCTCATCAATACTTTTCCCGTATGCTGAAGAATCTTTTGTTCCATCGTCTCCACTCGAATCGGTGATGCGTGTTGTCCTGAAGATGGAGGATAACGAGATCTTCAACGCAGGCACTGGATCATATGAACGCATCGACGGAAGCGTGCAGATGGACGCTGCTGTGATGACAGAGACAGGATTCGGAGCTGTCGCTGCAGTTGAGAATATCAAGAACCCGATCCTTCTAGCAAGAGATGTCATGGAGAAGACGCCGCATCTGATCATGGCAGGAGACGGAGCGGAAAGGCTTGCCCGGGTTCTTGGATATCCGGAATACAATCCAGACACGGAGAAAGCTAGGAAGCACAGGGAGAAGGTTGTCAATGAGTTACTGGAACCGGATGGAAACAAAGAGCCGAGATACCAGGCCATCAGGGCCCTAGGAGATATATCAGAGCTCGTAAAACCATGCGACACGGTGGGTGCAGTCGCCAGGATAGGCGGAAAGTTTGCCGCTGCTGTCTCGACAGGAGGCGCAGCACCGATGCTCCGCGGACGCGTCGGGGACAGCCCGTTACCGGGAGCAGGAATATATTGCGGTCCTAAGGGTGCAGTAGTCGCAACCGGCTGGGGCGAGGAGATCATCAGCCACATGCTCTGCATTTCGATCTATAATGACATTGGAACGAAGACGCTGAAGCAGAGCCTGATGGACAGGATGAGCGTATTCAAGGGCTCCGTCGGTGCAATCGCCGTCTCAGCAGATGAGATGGAGTACTATTCCAACAAGCCTATGGCGATTGGATCCTTCTCCCGTTAGACAATGAAGAAGGTATTAGTATAGACATAACATGTTGTGAGCCAATGGAATTCCTCAAAGTAAAGACAATGCAGTTCCCGAGGGACGTGATTGCCGGACATGGAGTTCTGCATGTCATACCTGAAGTCATTGGGCGGGAACTGAAGAGGGGCAAGGTCGCGATCATCTCCGGGGAGCATACCTACGAGCTGGCGGGAAGAGAGGTCGAGAAATACCTCAACGATGCAAAGTTCGAGACTCATACCGTCCTGGTCGGTGAGGTGAAGGACGAAAACATGGAGAAGGCCTTTTCCGAGCTTAAGGACAAGAAAATCGCAATAGTTATCGGGGTCGGCGGCGGGTCAAAAATAGATGCAGCCAAGATACTTGCATACAGGCTGCACGTTCCCATGGTGAGTGTTCCAACCACCCCTAGTCACGATGGAATAGCTTCGCCAAGGGCGACGATCAAGTCCCCTGGATCCGTGCTGTCACAGGCTGCAACAATGCCCATAGCAATCATCGCTGATACCGCAATAATGATCAAGGCCCCTTACAGATATCTCGCAGCAGGTGCTGGTGACGTAATCTCGAACATCACAGCAATACTGGACTGGAAGCTTGCTAACCGCCTGAATGGAGAGGAATTCTCTTCTTCGGCGGCTGCTCTGGCTGAATATGCATCTCGAGAATTGATAGAGAAGTCACATCTCATCTCTGCAGGGGTTGAGGAGTCGGTCTGGTTAGTAACAAAACAGATACTTGCTTCCGGGACAGCAATGGCAATCGCCTCCTCGTCAAGACCGGCAAGCGGGTCTGAGCACCTCTTTGCACATGCGCTGGAGATCAACGGCCCGGGCTCTGCTATGCATGGGGAGCAGTGCGCAATGGGTTCTCTTCCCTCCATGTATCTGCATGGCGGGGACTGGCAGCTTCTCGCTAATACATACAAAAAGATAGGTCTCTCCATCAGGGCGACAGATTATGGCATTTCAGACAAGGTTGCAATCAATTCGCTGATGCACGCACATTCCATAAGGCCGGAAAGGCTCACTATCCTTGGAAACATGGATCTCAGCTACTCCGCAGCGGAAAAGGCGCTGCAGATCACCGGAATAATAGGGTGAAATATTGAGCAAGATTTCGTTAATAGGTCAGGATCTCGCAAAAGAAGGGATGGAATTCAGGTTTGTCGGCCCTCTTGTAGGATGCTCCATATGCAACATAAAGAACGTGTGCTTTAACCTCGAACCGGGAAAGAATTACCGGATAGCCAGGGTGCGGGATAAAGAGAACAACTGCTTCGTCTTCAACGGTGACAAGGTCAAGACAGTCGAGGTGGATGAGGTCGACGATGTTCTTACAATGCAGAACAGCAGGGCCCTCCAGGAAGGCTCCACTATAACTACCAAGTCCATGAAATGCACGAAGATCGCATGTGAGTACATAGAAACGTGCAACCTGATGCATCACAAGGACGGCAGAAAGGTAACCGTCTCGAAAGTCGAGGGAAAGGTGGAATGTCCCCGTGGTCTAGATATCAGAAAGATAAGAATAAGCACCTCATGATTCACAAGAGATGACGTTCAAGATTGGCCTGATTGGAAAGCCAAATGCAGGCAAGTCAACCCTTTTTTCCGCCATAACGGCAACCGAAGTGGAGATAGCAAACTATCCCTTCACTACGATCAAGGCAAATGAGGGGACCTCTTTCATAATAAGAGAATGCCCGGAGAAGCTCATCGCAAAGAAGTGCCAGCCCAATCATGGGTCATGCAGTGACGGCATGAGATATATCCCCGTTCAGATAGTCGATGTCCCTGGGCTTATCGAAGGAGCCAGCGAAGGCAAGGGGATGGGTAACCAGTTCCTGCAGAGCATAATGGATGCGGATGCTCTCATCCTGGTTATAGATCTCCATGAGGCTTTCTCCTCAGAGAATGCAGCGGAAGCTGTGGACACAGAGATAAGAGATATAAGGGGAGAACTCCTGAAATGGCTCTCTTCCCTTCTCTCGAGGGATTGGGAGAGATTTGCCAAGAAGGCAGACATATCTGGGGAACGTGTAGAGAGGCAGATCCTCAGGAAGGCTGGATCCCTTGGCCTGGGAGAGAAGGAGATACATGAGATAATGCAGGCCGGATCGCTCCCTCAGAAGCTCTCTGCCTGGGGAGATTCAGATTTCAACAGTTTTGCAGATCTATTATTCAGCAGGGTCAAGCCGCTGAGCATTGTAGGGAACAAGGCAGACCTCCTGTCTCATGAGCAGGTGGAGCAGATAAAGAGGGAGAGACCTGAGGTAAGGATTATCTCGGCAGAATATGAGCTCGCACTACAGAAAGCGCTTTCACATGGCCTGATCATGTCCAGGATGCCTCCATTTAAGCAGACTGACCGGATCTCAGAGAAGCAGTCCCTCGTTCTCGCGAAGATTGAGGCATTTATTTCCAGCGGCATTGCAGAGAGGCCGTTCGATATACTGAACGATATTGTTGAGAATATACTGCAGATGATTGTTGTATATCCAGTCTATGACGAGGCACAGTGGACAGACAAGTCAGGAAACATCCTGCCGGATGCATTCTTCATGCACCAGGGCGATACCCCCCTGGATCTCGCATTCAAGGTGCATACCCAGATCGGGGAAGGGTTCATCAGGGCGATTGACTGCAAAACCAAGATGGTGATCGGTAAAGATCATGTGTTGAAAGATTCCGATGTGATCAGAATAATCGCTAAGGCGTAGAGCCGGAACCACTGACCTGCTCTGGAGACATAGCCCAGTTCTCTCCCCAAGTACGGAGAGCATCCAGCACCGGTTTGAGATCCCGTCCTTTCTGCGTCAAAGCATACTGCACGGAGAACGGCTGTGTACCGAGGACGGTTCTCTCTACGATACCGGATGCCTGCAGTCCCTTCAGGACCCTGGATAGGGTTTTTGAATTCAAACCCTCCACGTTTCTCAGTAGCTCGTTGAATCCACTCTCCTTATCGGATAAGTATCGGATTATTATGAAATTCCATACGTTGCCTATACTCTTGACTGATTCCACAATCGGGCATCTATCGGCAGCGTCCTTCTGCGTAGAGAGATTAGCTTTCATTCATGTCACCTGGTGACACTAAAGTAACATTAAGTATTTTAATGTATGTATGATACCTGATTACAAAAGGTAATTACATAGGTGAAAAAGATGCAGGAAGAGGCAACATGGCAGTTGGACCCGGTTCATTCGGGAGTTGAATTCAGCGTCAGGCACATGATGATCGCAAACGTGAGGGGAAAGTTCGCAAAGTACTCAATAGATTTCCATGGGGATTTTGGAGATCTTGAGCATTCTGAGGTATCGGTGACGATAGATGCCTCTTCTATCGATACCGGAGAAGAGAAGAGGGACGCGCACTTAAGATCTGACGATTTCTTTGGTGTAGAGAAATACAGGGAGATAAAGTTCCAATCCTCCTCAATCAGGAAGGTTTCAGATAACGAATACGACATATCTGGCATTCTACATATCAAGGGAATAAGCAGGCAAGTCTCTCTGCATGGAACCTTTGAAGGTCAGTTGGTTGATCCATACGGAAACCTGAGGGCAGGCGTAACCGTATCCGGAGAGATAACGAGGGAAGATTTCGGGATAAAATACAACAGCATCCTCGAAACCGGTGGAGTACTCCTCGGATCTAAGGTGAAATTTGAAGCCCATATTGAGATAATCCGCAGAGAATAATACTCCATTATTCGAAAAGTATGGATAGGGTTTCCATGCGAAGAAGATGCGCATGGATACCTTAAATAGTTATGAAAATATGCCGATGTTGCTTTACAGACATCACAGGTGATACATTGGCTAATGGTGAAAATGCAGGCGAAAAGTTATCCAAGGCGAGGGGAAGATTCCGATGGTCGGACAGGGACTACAAGAGGAGAGTCCTGCAGCTCAAGAAGAAGAGCGATCCGCTTGAGGGAGCTCCACAGGCCAAGGGCATCGTTATAGAAAAAGTCGGCATTGAAGCCAAGCAGCCCAATTCAGCAATAAGGAAATGTGTCAAGCTCCAGCTTATCAAGAACGGCAGGCAGATCACGGCATTCGCTCCGGGCGACGGTGCCATTAACTATATCGACGAACATGATGAGGTCGTTGTGGAAGGCATCGGCGGCAGAATGGGGAGAAGCAAAGGGGATATCCCCGGCGTTCGATACAAAGTGGTAAAGGTAAACGGTATCTCGCTGCATGAACTTGTCAAGGGCAAGAAGGAGAAGACGGTGAGATAATGGATCAGTTGATTTTCGGGCTATACCCGGTGAATGATGTCGCCGTCCATGATCAGAGCCTTGCCCGTTACATAAACCTCACAACGGGTCTCAACCTGCATGGAGGCGCAAGATACAGCAAGTCACCAGTCGGAAAGAGCATAAATACGATAGAGAGGCTGCTGAACAACCTTATGCGCACTGAGAAGTGGACTGGCAAGAAATACAGTGCCTATCGCGTTCTTAGAAGTTCCTTCGAGATCATTGCTTCGAAGACGAAGGAGAACCCTATCCAGATACTTATCAATGCGATTGAGAACGCAGCGCCGAGAGAAGAGGTAACAAGGCTGAAATACGGCGGTGTTGCTGTACCGAAGGCTGTCGATGTCGCTCCGTCGAGAAGGGTGAGCGTTGCATTACGCAACATAGCCCTTGGGGCAACTCAGGCTTCATTCAAACACAAGAAGAGCATAGAGAACTGCCTTGCTGATGAGCTGATGCTTGCGTCAAAGAATGAGGGCGGATCCTTCGCTGTCAACAGGAAGGACGAGATAGAGAGAATATCTGCTTCTGCAAGATAATCTTTTTTTTATCCATTCAAAATATCTGCAGTGCAACGGCCAGGACTACGATAACTGCCATCAGGATCAGGCTCACGTAGCTCAGTGCATGGGACATTTTGCGCAGCCGCTGCAACTCCTCGGTTCTCCCTTCCCTGCTGTATCGCATTATCCTCTTGCCATGGTAAATGTTATTGCCGTAGACTATCGCTATCATTATTGCGACAACTATCATCTTTGAAAGCAGTATCTTCCCTCCTACGGTATCAAAGAGTGCACCCGGGGACGGAAGATACCAGCCAAATGCCAGGACGAGACCCGTCACGATCAGAATAAGGAGCGAAGTATGCGAAAAATATGCGAATCTCTTTGCCACTAATCCGACAAAACGGGTCCTCTGCTTCTCATCGTCAGTTACCTTGAAGGAAGCTGGCCATAGAACAAGCCACATGAAGTAGGAGCCACCGATGAATATTATGGCGAAGAAGATGTGTATCCAGAGCAGGGCAGCCAGGAGGAGAGACTCCATTATTCTGAATATGCATTGAAGATTTAAAGTTCCATCATGAGCATTTATCCATATCCTTCTGAGCATGAAGCGAGACCAGGCGTCTTCATTAGAAGAAAGATGGCGATTCTTCTGCAGCTATGCTGAACTGACCATGCGTTATGTGCAGGATCAGAGACGAGAACGGTCAATTCCATATACGCATGGATTATCCCTAACAATGGACAGGAAAGATTTGCTTTCCGATGAAGTACTCGATCTCTCTGTATCAAAGAGCACAACTTTAGAGGATCTGATGAAGGGTTTCTCGCGATCTGGAGGTTTCACCTCAGCGAAGGTTGCCACCGCTTTCCATATCTTAGAAAAGATGTTTGCGGAGGAGAACACCACGTTCTTGTCTTTCCCTGCAGACATAATTGCAACCGGTGCTCGAGGGGTGATCAACGAGATTGTGAAGAGGAACCTGGTTGATGTAATCATAACGACAAATGGCACCCTGGATCATGATATCGCGAGGTCTTACATGAGCTACTATTCCGGTTCATTTGACTTTAGCGACATAGAATTGAGGAAACTTGGGATAAATCGCCTGGGCAATGTCTTTGTGCCGGATGAGAGCTATGGCAGCATCATAGAGGAGAAGGTACAGCCATTCCTGGAGTCGCTGCACAGAGAGAAGAAGCACTGGGGAGGAGCGGAGCTGCTAAAGAGGTTTGGCCTGACCATGAAAGATGATTCGTCAATCCTGTATAATGCAGCCAGGAACGATATTCCCATCTTCGTTCCGGGAATGACAGATGGCTCGTTTGGGTCCCAGCTCTGGTCTTTCTATGAGAGAAATCGCGACTTCCAGCTGGATATGCTGCAGGATGAGCATGAGCTGTCAGATCTGATATTCGATGCAAAGAAGACCGGCGCTCTCATGATTGGCGGCGGAATCTCGAAACATCACACAATATGGTGGAACCAGTTTCGTGGCGGCCTTGACTATGCAGTATACATTACCACTGCACAGGAGTTTGACGGCTCATTGTCAGGAGCGAAGCTTGAAGAGGCGATTTCCTGGAAAAAGATGCGTGAGGACGCTGAATTTGTCAACGTAACCGGTGACGCGACAGTTATCCTTCCTCTCTTGATAGGAGCACTGCTCTAGTCGACGTATTTGAGCCATTCCATTACAGGATCGTCGACCCCTTCCAGCTTGGTCCTGGTTTCACCTAGGCTGCTCCTTGTCACGAATTCGTTGAAGTATATGGTGTCCCCCTCGAGGACCCCGACCATTATGTGTTCCACCTCATTCCCGTCTGGAAAGTGCTGTATTGCTTCAGGGGTGTTTGGATAGAAATGGAGCGATACATCATTTCCCTTGAAATCGATGGTGAACTGCCTGTTCACATCTATATATGCAAGAAGTTTCTCTTTCTGAATTGAGGGTTTGTCCATGGAGACCGATTGCAGCACCGTATTTATGAATGCGGGAACTTAAATACTTTACCGGTATGAGAAAACATGCGCTACATTTCTGAAGACGAGGTGGACAAGAATCTCCAGATGCATGATGTTATCGAAAGCCTGAGGGAGGCATTCCAGTACCTCGCCCTCGGTACAGCAAGATATTCGCCAAGAAACAGGATATCCGCGTCTGAGGGAGTCCTAAACACGATGCCAGCAGCCGTCGATCCCTGGAACATAGCCGGGTTGAAGTTATATTACGCATCGACAACGGGAGGAAAGTTCGTTGTCGTGGTTATGGATACTTCACAGCATGAAGTGAGATGCGTCATTGAGGCTGGCAGGCTTGGCCAGCTGCGCACCGGAGCTGTAACTGCACTTGTTTCCAGCATGCTAGTTCAGGAAAAAGATCCAGTCTACACACTGATAGGCGCAGGTTACCAGGCTGCGACACAGCTTGATGGCATTCTATCCATGTTTCAGCCTGCAGAAATCAGGATATATTCCCGCACCTATGAGAGAGCAGAGAAATTTGCAGCTGAGAAATCCGAGATACATGGCATCAAGATAAAGGCACTGAAGAATGTGCATGACGCCCTGGATGGATCAACTTTGATCTCGGCGATAACGAATTCGAACGATCCGATCTTCTCGTCGGCAGATCTTGGGGACAGATACCATGTCAATCTAGCAGGTGGAAACCTTCCCTACAGGAGCGAAGCTGATGTCGATGTTCTTGCAAATGCTGATGCTGTGATTGTTGAGAGTATCGAACAGGCGAAGCTGGAATCAGGCGAGATAATACAGTATATGCAGAAGTTTCCAGGCAGGAGCATGATGGACATTCGAGATCTCTTTGGCAGGGAATCATATACGGGCAGGTTCGGAAAAAGCGTGTTCAAAACTATGGGCATCGGCCTGGAAGACCTTGCAGCAGCTCACGTGCTGATGGATAATCTCGGTATCTGACCCTATCTGAGAAGATTGTGATATATTTCCAGGAGCTTCTTCACATGGATTTCCGGTGAAAACCGCTCTGAAGCCTTCACCGTCTCGTATGTAGAATCGGAGGAAAGCATCTCCTCAATCCTGGCAGAGAGATCCTCCGGATCCGAATTCTTGAATGCCATACCTGATTTTCCGTTGAAGATTAGCTCTTCCTGCGAGGATCCTTCAGGCACCAGTATAGGGGTACCTGCAGCCATGGCCTCAATGTCCACTGTGCTTAGTACTTCAAAATTTGATGGGTTGCAGAAAATGTCAGCCGATCTTAGGTATAAAGGTACAAGAGAATCCTCGACGAAGCCCATGAATCTTACATTATTTAAGCCAAGATCTGAAGCATAATCCTTGTAATACTGCAGATGCGGGCCGGAACCGAGAATGATGAACTTGATTTCATTTCTAACAAGTCTGGCTGCCTGCAGCAGGACCTCAAGATTCTTCTCCCTGCTTATCCGTCCCAGAAACAGTATTATGCGGTCTTCCTGGTTCAGAGAAAGTCTGGATCTGGCCGACTCCTTAGTCTCTGAAACATAATACTTCTCTATGTCAACTGCGTTGTTGATTACCTTAGCTTCAATACCGAGCTCTTTGAAAATACCCTGTGCTGCGTGTTCAGACGGAGAAACCACGAGGTTGCATCTCCTGTAGTACCAACGAAGATATCGCTTTATCATGCCTCCAACGGCACTGATTGTCCTTGGGTTCTGTGATACATACGCGGAGAGCACTGAGTTATCGAACACAAGACTGTGGAATGTCGATAGGCATGGTATCCCCATGACTGAAGAGAGGCGTTGACCACCGAAGCCGATCGCAAATGGTGTCTGGGTATGCACTATATCAACATGCAGCTTTTCTATCTCCTTGTTCATCGAGAATGGCAGCAGGCTGAGCTGGTATTGCGGATACAAAGGAAAATGGTGTCCCCTGGCATAGAAAACGGATTTCTCCCTGTAAGTATACTTCCTGTTGGCAACAGTGGCCACGATGACCTCATGACCGGCATCCTGGAGAGCCTTCCTGAGTATCTGGATATACGTAACCACACCATCCCGTGCAGGGAGGTATGTATCTGTATACAGAGCTACCTGGAGAGTTTCCATCCGGTAGGTATCCTAACATTGATTTAAAAAATGATTTTCAGAAACCCGCTGACATTCTTATGCAAAATCAGAGAGAGAAAGAGGTCATTGCAGCAGCCTCTCCCTGGGCTAGTCCGGCCACGTTGCTGCTGTTTCCGCTTAGGGTTCCGTATGCCATGAAGATGTAGCTCCCATCGACACCCAAAATTAAGAACAATGTATGCGTAAGGACGATGGATAGATTCAGCAGCACATAGGTCATTGTGAATCCATGGGCAGTCAGGTTGTGCAAATTGGGGGATCCAGTGAAAGCCCCGTAGAATGCAAGAGGTTCAAGCGATGTCGTCAGGTTTACGTAAACGTTTGAGGCGTCCGCGCTCGTATTGAAGTCAGCCTCCACAAGAAAGACAAAGTCCAGGCCAGAACCTCCAAGACCATATGCGACCCCCCTGTCGCTCTTCATTCCTGACAGGAAATAGCCGTTGGTCTGGTTTGATGTCGTATTCGACGATGTATAATTATGCCCAGTATCAGCATTGACCTGATTCTCCGAGACAAAGCCGTAATGTGGTGCTGATGGTAGGATGAACGCGACTGCCAGAATAGATACTACAACTATGGCAACGACCGCTAAACCGATTTTGCCCAGGCCATGTCTTTTCGAAGGCACATAGCATTAACCCTGTAAAGGATTAAATTGTTTTGTAGCTGATTCTTCAGGAGAATTTTCTGAACCATTCTAATGCCTCCAACATCCATTGCCTTACATGCGGCGTCTCCGAGAATCCGTGACCTTCCCTCGGGAACAGTAAGAGACGGACCTCCTTGCCCTGATCCTTCAATGCACGGTAGAACTGCAGGTATTGGCCAACAGGGACATATGGATCTTCGATTCCATGCATCAGGAGAACCGGTGTCCGGATCTTGTCGATAAAGTTGAGCGCTGAATACTTTTCATGGATATCATGAGCGTATGGTGATTGATCGTAGTGAATCGGGTCCCAGTCTGCTATCTTAGTGGTTCCATGGAAGCTGACCCAGTCTGAGATTCCGAATAGTCCAACTGCAGCATTGAATCTGTTCGTTCTGGTTACGGCGAGAGAAGTGATGAAGCCTCCGTATGAGCCTCCGGTTATGAACCATTTATCCGTATCTGTGTGTCCAGATTCTTTCAGGAAATCCATGCCTGTGAGGATGTCCTGAAGATCCATTCCTCCCATATCGCCCCTGTTTGCCTCTGCATACTTCCTGCCCTTTCCTATGCTCCCCCTGTAGTTGGGCAGGAAAACAGAGAAACCGGATCTGACAAGATAGCTTGTATTGCTGATGAAAGTCAATTGTGAATATGAGGTGGGTCCTCCATGGACAAAAACGACCACCGGTTTATCCTTGCCAGCAGACCTGAAGATTCCATAACATTCCTGGGAGTCCTCGGATTTCCACCTGACTACCTCCTGAGATGGTGCCTCCGTTTCCAGGAGCTTGGAATTCTCTTTGGATATCCTCCTGAGATTCAGGGCATTGTCAAGGATGCATACTTCCGCAGGATTACTTCCATCCTGGAATGGAAATATGAAACCGCTTTCCATCTTACTGATAGATGGGCAGAATGATGGCAGTATCGTCCCGGGAGAAGACCAGATTTCAACCATCCTGGAATCAGTGATTTTGGATATCCCGCCGACGCATTCCTTCGTCCATACAACGAAGAGGGTCGATGGATCAAGCCAGCCTGTCTCCTGGTATGATCTGTCACTCTCTGGCGTAGCGTTCTCTGTCTTTCCTGATACAATATCTGTGACCAGAACATCGCCTGAAAACCCGCCGAAATCGCTCATGATGGATTCAAGAAAGCTGATCTTCATGCCATCTGGTGAGACCCTCGGTCTTCCTATCTGCCTGAAACCGGGATCATACATCTCTGATGGAGAATTTTTTCCTATCTCAAAAGTGTAGAGGCGGCTGCTGTACCAGGAAGCCTCATTATCCTGAGCTGAAGCGATAAGTGCCACCCTGTCCATGGCTATATCGAAGTCCCAGACCTGAAGATTCGATGTCAGCTTTTTGAATCCCGAACCTGGGCTGTATAGGTAGAGAGATCGATACAGCGAGGCCTCTTCGAAATAGAAGCCGTCGTTGCCCTTTTCTTTCTCCGCCTTAAGTTCCTGGCTCTCAGGCTCCGTCGCAAGCAACAGAATATCTGTATCATTAACCCATTTGAGCAGGTGTGGCTCTCCTGATATCAGGATATCTTCTCGCGAGTCGCCATCAATGCTTCTCACAGAGAGGAGCGTTCTGAGATCCGATTTTTCAAAGAACGCGATTCTCCTGCCATCCGGGCTGATCTCATGGCTAAAAAGATCTGCATTATTCTCATGAATGACCTTCTTTCTAGATAGATTAGCATCGAGAATAACAATGCTGCAATCCGTCTTTTTTCCTTTTTCATGCGTTACGGCTGAAGTTCTGTAGGCGATGTAGCCAGTCTTCTGGTTTCTGGAAATTGTGCTTGGTATTCTCTGATCAAAGTAGTCATCGAGTACCTGATCTCTCATGCTTGTGGATACAGCCCATGCTAAACTAACTTCCGTTATACGGGCTTTCTATGCGCACAATACGGCAAAACGCAGAGATCCATTCATTTGCCTTTTCAGGGTTATTTTCTAGTGATTAAATTTAATTCTGATGTTGTAATTTTCGTAAATTATGGCGGATCTAGTTGGTCTTCTCATGCTGGACCATTTCATGCTCGAGAAGACTGCGCTCAAGCAGGAGCAGAAGGGACCTGAAAGAATGGACAGTATTATCCGTTTCATAGCTGAATGCCATTTTGAGATAGAGGAGAACGCGATATTTCCCTTCATAGATGCGTCGATAAAGGAGGAGTCTCCAGTAAGGGCAGCGATCAGGTCTTGTCTTTCAGATCACCTATTGATCCGGAAGGCAGGGAAGGGTGTTGTGGACCTGATTTCTGCTGGTGATGTTCAGGGGGCAGCAAGAAAGTTCGATCAGTTCAGTAAGCTCCTCATCGCCCATGATGGGAAGGAGGATGGCGACGTGTTCCCCGAGTGGTACAGGGTTGAATCCACCAAGTCCACTCAGGCGCTGGAGGAGGCGAAGTCGATTATTGATCAATACGGCATCAATTATTACGAGCGAATAACCGGACTCACACCCCGGCTGATCAAGCACTTCCTTTCTATTTCAAAATAAGATGCATAGCTGCATCCGCTTATTACGCATTAAAGCAACATTGATTTAATAGTGGTCTGCTATCCACTCTCATGGGCCTCGGTAAGAGAGATCTCACTAGGAAGAAGAAAAGCCTTGAGGATAAACTCGCCGAACTGGAAGAGCGAGCCAGAAAAAGTCCCCTGAATAAACAGTTACAGGAAGACATAAAGGAGCTTAAGAGAAAGATAGAGAGATCCTGAGCTTACTCAATTACCCGCTATCCCGATTTGGTAGAGCGAACCTTATTCCAGAGGAGATTTCTCGTCAGATTACCGGCAGAACCGTTCTATCTATCCTTTTTCCTGTCAAAAATCAAGCTTCGTGTTGCAAAAAACAGGACAAGAGCGACCGAGGCTGCGCCAATCATTATTCCGGTTCCCAGGCTTTCCATCAGGGCAATCGACGCCTGTGAAGATTTCTCAACGGTGTAATTGGCCTCAATTGTTAACTGCTGGCCATCGACTGTGATATTCCCGAAAGATGATGTCTGGAAACCGGTAATATTACCAGCTGCATATGCATAGGTTCCGTTCGGTTCCTCAAATTCCATGGTTGAAAATGGTGAAGTCTCAGTTAAATCCCCTAAAGTGAACTTCCATGGGGTACCCGCTGGAAGACCGCTCTGGATCACAACCACGGTGTATTTTACCTGTGAAAATACAACGTTGACCAGGTCAAAGCTACCGATGACAGCCACGGTTGCGTTTCCAACTGCAGGGACATATTCAGTGTTTGATGTCGATACTGAATATACGAAATCACCGGTAAGAGACGAAATGGCAATAGTGCTGGAATTGGTGGTATAGTTTTCTGACTCGATAGCAACCTTCCATTGTGTTCCATGGGGAAGGCCGCTCTCGTCGAACTCGAGAGAATTCTGTTTTGTATTGATTACTGTAACATCCTTTGTCAGATAGTTTGTTACGTAGACATTCCCGTTTGAAGGGTTGTAGGCATCCCTGTATGGTACTGAACCGACCTTCACATTTGCAATTACCTTGTTCGTGCTGGAAACAACAGAAACGTTATCCGATCCGCAGTTGACGACATACATGTTACCGTTGCCTGAATCATAGGCCAGTCCCTGCGGGAGCAATCCGACCTTCACCTCTCCAACGATCGCATTCAGAGGCGAGATGAGAGATAGGTTGTCAGAACCCCGGTTCGCGACATACATGTTACCGGTCCCTGGGTTGTAAGTAACACCTTCGGGTGCGGTTCCAACGTTGATCGAGTCAATAACCTGATTTGCAGTGGATATTACTGAGACATTGTTCGAGAGACAGTTAGTAACATACACGTTACCGTTATTGGGATCGTACGCTACGTTTATCGGTCTAGAACCAACGGTTATTGATCCGATCACATGATTTGTCGGTGAGATAACAGAAACGTTTCCTGAACCGCAGTTCGCAACGTACATATTCCCGTTTGACGGATCGTAAGCTATTCCATTCGGATTGGAGCCGACATTTATTGTCGCCACCACGGTATTCGATGAGGAAACGACTGAAACGTTGTGAGAGGCAAGGTTGGTTACGTAGATATATCCATTTTCAGGATTGAACGCGACACAGTATGGAAAGTATCCCACCGTCAACTTAGTGATTATCTGATTTGACGGAGAGATTACAGATAGATTATCCACGAACTGACCAACATATATGTCCCCGGTCCTGGGGCTGTAACCAACCCCCTCCGGATTATTTCCGAGATATACTGTGGAGACAACTTCGTTCGTTGTCGATATGATGGAAATGTTGTCAGAACCCTCGTTTGCGACATATACATTACCGTTTCCCGGGTTGTAGACCAATCCTCTTGGATTCACTCCGACCTGGGAAGTAGCGATTACATGGTTCGCTGGTGAAATAACAGAAACATTATTGGAACCGCAGTTTGAGACATAGATATTGCCGTTCCCGGGGTTGTAAGCTATCCCTCTTGGGGAAGCACCAACATTTATTGAACCGGTTACGTCAAATGCCGGTGATATTATGGAAACGTTGTCAGAACCCTCGTTTGTGACGTATACGTTCCCGCTTCCGGGATCATATGCCACGGCTTCCGGTGAAGAGCCTACCTGCAGTGATTTGATTATATCGTTTGATGGAGAAAGAACGCTAACAGTTCCTGAACCCTCGCTAGCTACATACATATCCCCATTTCCCGGATCATAAGCTATTCCGGTAGGGAGCAAAGGTGCAAATATGCTGGCAATCACTCTGTTGGACGGTGAGATAACAGTAATGTTGTTTGAACGATAGTTGGTGACGTAAATGTTCCCGTTTGACGGGCTGTAAGATACTCCGACAGGGGCTGATCCAACATTCAAGTTGGTGATTACCTCATTCGAAGTAGAGATGACAGAGACGTTATCTGACCTGCAGTTTGCAACGTATATATACCCATTTCCCGGATCATAAGCTATTCCGGTAGGGAACATTCCAACACTTATTGATGCGATAACATGGTCAGATGGAGAGATAACAGCGACACTGTCCGAATTGTACTCTGATACGTAGAGATTGCCGTTACCTGAATCGTATGCTACAGCCATCGGGCCTTTTCCAACGGTTATTGTGTTTGAAACGTTGTTCGAATACAGAGAAGAAGGTGAGACCATGAAAGAATCCGTTCCACGAGCTGGAATTTCTGTCAATATTGTGATGGATGTGATAACAGGCACTGCTAACAGAAGCATCAGGATAGCATAGGTCAGTGCCCGTTTCATTGTCAAAGTAGCTAAAAGTAGTTTATAATCTATACCATCCAGCTATGAATATAGAGAGATCCGGTTGTAATATTGACGGAGTTCTAAGCACTATTGCCTGCCTTTTCCCTTTCTTCCCTTGAAGAATCCAGTTCCTTTGGATAACATCACAGCTACGGCAGCCACCACTGCTCCGATTGCGATACCAGCACCAAGGTACTCATACTGCGAAGTGGAGGAAATAGTATGGTTTGATGGATGGTTATTAGCATTGGAGAACCCTACGGAGAGACTTGCATTTGAATTGTCTATTGTGATGCTTGATGGTATGTTTACACTGTATCCTGATGGACCGGTCGCATTGGTTGTGTATGTTCCGTCTGTGAGCTGTATTGAAAGGCTGGACCCATTAAGATTGTATGAGTTTTGGTTGATCGAGAATGTCCATGTTGTTCCTGCAATGAGTCCCGTTTCCAGCACATTAAGGGTGTAAGTATCCCGGGTATAAGTTACTGTTATATTTTCTGATGACCCGTTTACGGATATGAGCCCGGAAGACGAGCTATGGTAACCGTTTACCGCACCAGGTGTGTATGCATAGGTACCGTTTGGCATTGCAAATGTCATTGTTGTATTGCTTGTACTCTGCTGAACCTTTCCAACAGTAATGGACCATGCGGTTCCTGATGCGAGGCCTGTTTCATGCGCAGTGATATTGTATGTTACTGATGAGAAATATTCGGTTGCAAAGACAGCAGATCCATTTACTTCCACAACGGAAGACCTGACCGCAGGAGAATAGGCCTTGTCTGAGGATGAAATGGAGTAATCATAAGTACCATTCATGAGGTGGAAGGTTATACTCGACGAGGTTGTTGTCGAGCTGGAACCATTTATCGTTACGGTCCATGCGGAACCAGAAGGCAGGCCGGTCTCGTTGAACTGCACTGCATAATTTACGGGTGAGAAGACAACATTCTCCTGGGTAAATGGCCCTGATGTAGATATCACACCAGTGCCCGTTGCCGGGGCATAATCTGATTTGGTGGATGAAACCTTGTAAGGGATAATCCCAGATGGTAACGAAAGTGCGATCGTGCTGGAATTTGATGTATATGTCGCTGGGCCAATAGTTACGTTCCATGAGGCACCGGCGGGTAGGCCGGTTTCGGTGAACAGTGTCAAGTTCTGCAGTGTGTCTATCGCACACACAGTATCTGACCCGGAATTGGCCACATACATGTTTCCATTCTGTGGGTCAAATGTCAGTGCATCCGGATGGATCCCTACCGGTACTGAATTGACAACCCTGTTGTTGGGTGAAATGACCGAGACATTATCAGATTGCGAATTAGCAACGTATATGTTGCCATTTGCAGGATCATATGCAATTGCATCGGGGTGGGTTCCGACTTTGAGAGTCGCTATGACATGGTTAGATGGAGATATGACGCAGACTATATTGGAAAGGCAGCTCGCTACGTACATGTTTCCGTTGCCTGGATTGTAAGTTATTGCATCCGGTTCTCCAGGCACACTTATGTTGGCGATAATTTTATTCGCGGGTGATAACACTTTTACGGAACAATATGCCTGCAGCGCTGCATATAGATCATGGCTTCCTGAATCATATGCAACTGAGAAAGGGATCCCAGATAATGAAACGCATTGCTTGAATGTACAATTGGACAGCAAAAATGGAAAGACGCCCGGGAAAATACCACCACTGGTAAAATTATTCGCAAAGATGTAGAGAGTACAGGTTGCTGGGTCATAAGTTAGCCCACCGCTTGGAAGCCCCGATGTAGTTGAGATAGATGTAATATTGTGTCCCTGAGTAATTTTCAAAATTATACCGGATGTATCTACATAGAGATTGTTGTTACCCGGATCGTAGACAATCATGTTTGGATGACATCCTGCGCTTTCGTTCACGATCGTATTGTTTAAAGTCGATAAAATTGATACAGAGTCCGATAGCAGGTTCGCAATATACAGATTGTTGTTTAACATGTCATAAGCCAGCGAAGCAGGATGAGCACCAACCTTAACGCACGAGGTTACAGTATCTGTTGTAAATATCACCATGATTTTGTTTGTGCTGGCTATGGATGCGTATATTTTCCCGTTTTCAGGATCATAAGCCATACCACCTGGTGCAATTCCTGAATTCAGGGCTCCAATCAGCTGGTCTGTGGGAGAGATTATCGAAATGTTATCTGTACCGACATATATGCTCCCGCTTCCGGAATCATAAGCCATTGAGGTGGCCCCGGAAGCTGTACTGATTGTTGAGATTAGCTGGTTTTCCGGAGAGAACACCAGCACCTTACTCGACAGATTGGATGCAACGTATATGTTACCGCTCACTGAATCGTAGGCAACCGCGTCAGGAGAGCATCCCAGTTTTAGCGTGGCAATTACGAGATCGCCTGGTGAGATTACCGATATGGAATCTGAACCTGCATTGGCGACGTATATGTAGCAGTTTGCATCACTGAAAGCTATTGCAACGGGATTAGTTCCAACAGCAATTGTATGAGTCAAGTTATTTGATGGAGAAATCACAGATACATTGTCAGAGGCGCTGTTTGCAACGTAAATGTTTCCATTGTTCGGGTTTGATGCTATGCCCATGGGAGTTATCCCAACATTGACGTTAGTCAATACCTGATTTGTGGAATTTAATACATAAACCTTGTTAGCGGCGCTGTCAGTCACATAAATATTGGTGTTGTATGAGTCATATGCTATATTGGAAGGACTATCGCCAAAGCTTACGGTATTTACGACATGATCAGTGGGTGACAGCACTGAAACATTGGCAGATGCGGAGTTGGCAACATAAATGTACCCATTTGAAGCATCATACGCTAATCCACCAGGGTGAGAGCCGACAGCGACACAATATGCTACACTAGCGGAAAGAAGGGACGAAGGCGAAATATTCGCGGCGATCTGTGAAGCAGGAACGGTTGCCGTCTCAGCTTTCGCGTTACTCGATGCAGCAAAAGGCAAAATAGAAGCAAAGGTCAAAATCACAAGGATTGAGAAGACCGATATCTTCTTCATGTGCATTGTTATAGTGTAATATTAATAATAATCGTTTTGGTATATCGACTTGTATTTGAAAGAAGGAAAGCAGTTCCTTTCACAAGGTTCTTCAATGTTAATGTGAAATATATCAATATCTGTATTGACCAACATGTTTCATTATTCAACCGGTTTCAGTGTCTCCGCGCCGTCACAATTGATGTTTCCAAACCCACTCATACATGTGCATCCGAACGAATAAGGACGCTTCCTCTTTTACCATTAAGCATAAATAAAGAGCTTACTTTCACAACTGTGGAATCTCAATACGAGCAGATATACAGGAAACAGCACTATTCACTTGTTGGCAAACATTCAGCTGTAAAGGTATGTCACTGGACAAAGGCAGAACTTAGAGGCGGTGAGGGATGCTATAAAGGCACTTTTTACGGAATAAAATCGCACCAGTGCATACAGATGACTCCTGCGGTGAACTCCTGCACTGAGAATTGTACTTTCTGCTGGAGGTTCCAGGGATTCGATGGGATGCATATCTCAGATGAGGATGATCCCGCATTCATACTTGAGGAGAGCATAAAAGCTCACAAGAAGCTCCTGACAGGATTCAAAGGTAACCCGAAAGTCTCGAAAGAGAAGTGGGAAGAGTCACAGGATCCAAAGCACATTGCAATATCGCTCACCGGTGAACCAACCCTTTATTCAAGATTGGGAGAATTTATAGATCTGGCAAGGAAAAGAGGAATATCGACCTTTCTAGTCACGAATGGAACACTCCCGATGGTCCTTGAAGATCTGGATCCGCTGCCTACCCAGCTCTATGTTACTGTTGCTGGCCCGACAAGAGAGATATTCAACCAGGTTCTCAACCCTGCGATCGGAAATGCCTGGGAGAATTTCAACAAAACCTTAGATCTGCTGCCTTCCCTTGATACGAGAAAAGTTATCAGGCACACACTGGTGAAGGACGTAAATTTCCCTTATCTGGATGCGTATACGGAGATGGATAGAAGAGCCTCCCCGGATTTTATAGAATCGAAGGGCTATGTCCATGTAGGGGCATCAATCGCGAACCTGAGCCAGGACAACATGCCCTCTCATGATTCGATTGTAGAATTCTCGCATCATCTTGCAGATAATCTTGGATATGTCTACACAGCGGAAAGAAGGGAGAGCAGGGTCGCCCTGATCTGTAAAGATCCTTCCAGGGCCAAGATAGATTTTTCTGCGATCTAGCGAGTACTGAAATATATCTTCCTTTCATTTCCGTACGGAGAGAAATGCTAGATTTCAGTTTTACAGAGGATCAGGAAATGCTCAGGCAGGCGGCCAGAGAATTCTGCGAAAGAGAGATTGTGCCTAACGTGAGGAAAATGGTAAAAGAGCACAAGATGCCCGAATCTCTCGTGAAGAAGCTAGCTGACATGAACTTCCTGGGAATGAACGTTCCAGAGAAATATGGAGGAATCGGTGCAGATCCAATATCCACAGGCATCGTTGCAGAAGAGATATCCAGGGCAGATCCAACAGCCTCTATCCCCGTTCTATTCCTGGTCGACAATGCATGGTCATACCTCATTTCTAGATATGGTTCTGAAGAGTTGAAGGAACAACTGCTACCAAAGGTTGCAAGGGGTGAGAGCATCGTGGGAATTGCATCCACCGAAGCGAACTTCGGATCAGATATCGGATCAATGAACTCATATGCAAAGAAAGGGCCAAACGGATACCTCGCCAGCGGTGAAAAATCATACATCAGTCTCGTCAGAGATATTGCGCAGATCGGCGGTGGCTTCGTCACGGTGCTTAAGACTGATACTGCTAAGAAGACAGGCGGTGTTTCACTTTTCTATATGCCTTATGACAAATCATTCGACGTCACTTATCTACAGGAAATGGGACGGGAAGGCTCTTCATGGGCTGCGTTCAAGTTCAATGACATCGCGATTCCAGAGGCAAACCTTCTGGGAAAACTGAATGGTGGCTTCCGCATCATTCATGAGGGATTTGAGTTTGCACGGGGCCTGATATCGGTCATATCTGCAGCTGCTGGGATAAAGGCTCTCGAGAATGGAGTTGAATACATGAAGAACAGGGTCGCGTTCGACAGGAAACTGGCCAACTTCCAGGGACTGCAGTTCCAGCTTGCAGATCATGTAGCTAGAATGGAAGCGGCGATGAACCTTGGTTACAAGGCGCTCTGGATGTTCGGCCTCGAGCAGGAGGGCAAAAGATTCTCCAGATTCCAGGTGAGCAAGGAAATTGCCATGGCAAAACTCCTCTCAACAACATGGGCATTCGATGCGGTCAATGATTCAATGCAGTGGCAGGGCGCATATGGGTATTCAAAAGATTGCCCGGAGGAATGGGCTCTTCGGGGAATTAGATCTTTCCTGCTTGCTGAAGGTTCCAGGGAGATCATGCGCGTCATAATTGCCAGAGAGACGCTAGGAAAAGAGTACCTGGAATAATCTACTCCTCTTTCTCCAGTTTGAGACGTTCAGTCATGTGGAATGGATTGATCAGGCTCCTTGTGAATGATACGATATCTTTCCACTCTATCTGCTTCGTAATCAGGAGTACAGCACCGAAGATTGCCGCAGAGGCCGCAATTGTAGGTACAAGGAAGAATATCCTCTGCACGTTGACAAACATTGTCAGGAGATAGAGAAAAATCGCCTCGACTGCTCCCGCAGCGAGAGGGTAATATGTTTTCCTCTCGAATCTTACGCCTGTACGCCTGGTAACAACGGCGATAAGTGCGATATACAGGAAGAAGCTCGCTATCAGAGAGCTAACTCCACCTCCAACCGGGCCGAGAGAAAGGAAAGTGATCCCGAATACTGACTTTGGAATCAGTATGAGATTCAGGCCTATGTTGACAACTAAAGAGATCACTGTAAACAGGCCAACAGGTCTTGACATTCCTCTTGAGATCAGGACTGAACTTGGAGGGACCATGAGAACTGTGAACAGCGAACTCAGAGCAAGGGTGGATAGAATCATGGGATATGTGCCCACGGCCAGGCTTGCGTTGAATATCCTCATTATGTAGTAACTCAAGAAGAATGTGATCACAACGAAGGGCAGGATGAAGATTATTACGAGACGCTGGAATTCGTTAGCCTGCTTGTTCACGCCTTCGCTATCAGCCTGTGCATGCAGCTTGGACAGAATGGGCAGGAAGAAGAATGTGAGAGCTGAGCCGAGACTGCTCAGCACCAGGGCCAGGCGCTGTGCAAGATAGAATGCACCGGTAGCGATGTCCTGCCAGTTGTACTGGATTATAACCTTGTCAACGTTGCTGTTTATAGTACTCACAGCAGCTGACAGTGAAAGAGGAAGAGCGAGGGCGAGGTATCGCTTGATTATGGTCCAATCGACTTTTCCGAAAGTCCAGGGCCTGCCAAGCATGTATGACAGCAGGAAGTAGATGCAGTAGGATATGTCGAAGCCGACTGCCATCATGATGGCTGCAGTTCCGTTCGCAAGGACTGCAATCCCAAGTGCTGCAAGAAGTCCCATAACTATGAAGATTGAGTTTCGAACGACAGCATCTACAATCAGCGGAATTGCGTATTTCGCAGAATGTAACCGGTACTTGAAATATGATTGTGAAAACGAACCCAGGCTGACGAACAGGTAGTATGGTATCAGAGACAGGGCAACCCAGTATTCGCTGGGTGTCTGAAAGCCCTGGTGCAGTACCTTTGTCCAGAATTCCAGTGCAGAAATTGTGAGCACAACGAATATTATTCCAAGAACCAGTTTTATAACGAGGAAGTTGGTGTTAGCCTCACCTTCGTCCTCCCCTCCGCTGATAAATTTCACATACGCTGTAGAGACCCCGAGATCTGTCACCAGCGAGAGCACTCCGACAAAACCGATGCCAAAAGCTAGTATGCCCCAAGACGCGTCGTAATACCTCGTGAGGAAGAATATTCCCACAAGGCCGACCACGCTATTCACGAAATTCTGAACTATGAGCACAGGGCTCCTGGTCTTGAACAACGTATCCGTATTGAAATCCGACAATAAAGATACCTTTGTCTCATGGTACAAAATATATACGGAGCATCCATGGTGAGGAGATGCCATGGAGTGAGAAATACCGGCCAGCTACCCTGCAGGATCTCGTGATAACCGATGATCTGTACACTAAGATTTACTCATGGCTCGAAAGATGGATGCAGGGTACTCCGCAAAAGAAGGCGTTGGTTCTCCACGGTCTGCCGGGAACTGGAAAGAGCACCACTGCATACTGCATTGCAAAGAGTTTTGAACTGCCTGTGATCGAGATGAACAGTTCCTCGCAGAGGAATGCTGAGAAGATCAGGGAGATCGCCGGGAACGCAGCTGTGAGCAGGGATCTTTTTCATGATTATTCATCTGCGAAGGATAGACCGGATAAGGTAATACTTGTAGACGAGGCAGACAACATATACGAGGGGAGAAATGGCCCGGATTCCGGTGGCATCCGGGAACTCGCAGGTATCATCAGGGATTCAAGAAACCCGATAATCCTGACCATGAATGATTATTACACATTCAGGAGGAAGAATGGGGCGGATGCCGTTCTATCGTTATCAGAATCGATAGAATTCAAGCAGTATGCCAGGAGAAATGACAACAACGCGAAGAGCTTCCGGCTAAAGCTTCTGAAACGTGTCAGAGACGTTCTTGCACTGGAGGGCAAGAAGCTGAGCGCTGAAAGACTCAACGATATCTTTGAGAGAAACCAGACCGATATCAGAGCAATATTCAATGATGTAGAAGCCGCAGCATCTGTGACAGACGGTACCCTTTCCGGAGGCAGGGATGAACCGTCAAACATTTTCAGGGTGCTTGAAGCGATCCTTTATCATCGGGACCCTGAGATGAGCTTCCGGCTACTTTCAGATAAGGACTTCACTGTCGATCTGCTGCTTCTCTGGATGGATCAGAATCTTGTGGAGGCGGTTCGGGATGAATCGGATCTGGATAGTGCATACAATAACCTTTCCCTTGCAGACCTTTACGATAGATATGTGATAAAAAAACAGCATTATGCATTCCAGGGATACTCGCAGGAGATAGCTGCGTTGACAGGAGCTGCAATCCAGAGTTCTGACAAGCATTACATCAAGTTCCAGTTCCCGTCATATCTGAGCAGGATGTCTTCGCATAGAGACGCCAGAGAACAGAGGAAGTCAATTCTACTAAAACTTTCCAGATACAATCATGCGTCAACTGAGCTTATCGCAAGCGAGCTCTGGTTCTTCAGGAACCTTGCCCGCCACCATGGCTCTATTTTCTCAACGATAGCGGAAGCTCTCAATCTGTCAGAAGCAGAAGCAGCGGTGCTTACTGGAAGGAATCACTGATCTTTGTTGATATAGCTCTTGCACTTCTTGATGGTGCCACTTACCGTAATCACATGAAGAGAAGGGATATTTTCCTCAATGTATCTGCATAAGGAATCCTTCTGATACTGATCAGTGAGGAGGATAGCGTAACCGGAAGCGGTATACTTTGTTCTAGCACCAAATCTACTGAGAATTGCATCAAGAGAGGGTTTCATCTCGTCGGTGCCCGTCCCCCTGACAAGTATGTATCTCTTCCTGATTGCAGAACCTTTCATTCTGTAGACCCAATGCACATAAAGAGATAAATAATCACTGGGAAATTTCGTCCTCGACGCTTGCCTTGCTCACTTTTCCGCCAAGAACAATTCCTGTTAGCAGCACAAAAGCTCCAATCAGGATTATGGTCAACCATGTGGATTTCCAGCCATATGCTTCAGCGTAGAAGGGTATCAGAACTAGAGAAAGCGATCCAAATGTAGATCCTATGTTATATACCGAACCGACCCCGGTGGTCCTGTATCTCTTGCTAAACGATTCAGCCAGAAATGCGGGAAGCGTTGAGAAGATCATTGCTTCGAAGAATACCTGGAGCGAGCAGACCACTATTATGGAACTCAGGTCACCGGAGAAAAGGTACAGATCCACAAACACTGTCACAACGATGAATGCAAGCGTATATACAAGCATAAAGGGGAGCCGCTTCAGGGATCGCATTGCTATTGCTCCTCCAAGTATCACACCCGCGATGGATATACCGTTTATGATGGTGAGCCAGAATCCTGTTGTTGGACCTGAAAATCCATTCACCGCTTCAAAGATCACCGGATAGAGGCTGAAGGTGCCTGCATTTACGAATAACAGGCCACCAGAGATCGCGAGTGTGATCAGAATGAGCTGCCATCTCTCCCTTAGCAATGACATGAACGGAACTTTTTCGATCTCTTTTTTCTTGACCGCGGATTCGAACACCTTCGATTCCGGAACTATGGTTCTTATGAAGAATGCTGACAGCCCGGGAATGATGGTTGTCATGAATAAGATCCTCCATCCTATCTCGATGTAGTGAGAACCAAAATAAGAGGTTAGGAGGAAATACACAAAGGAGAGAATTGCGTATCCAATGCCAAAACCGCTCTGCACGAATGCACCTATAAGGTTTCTCCTTTCCTTTGGGACGCTCTCCATCGAAAGAGCAGTTCCGCCCCCATATTCTGCGCCTGCGAACAGACCCATCAGGCAGAGGAGGATACCCATTATTACCGGGGCTGCAACGCCGATGTGCGCATATGTTGGCAGGAATGCGAGTGAGAAGCTTGACAGTGAGAAGATCAGGATTGTGATGACCATCATTCTCTGCCGTCCCAGGCGATCTCCGATGAAATTGCCCAGATATATCGCACCGATCGCCCTTGCGATGCCGTTCACAACGAACAGGAAGAAGTAGCCGATATACAGACTACCCGGGAAGAATAGCGGGACAATACTGCTTTCCTGGATCAGGTAAGAGATAGTGACGTAGCCGTCCATCAGCCAGCCAAGGAAAGAACCAAGTACCGGTAACATAAAATTGGCCCGCGTTTCGGAGGAATCCATAAGTGTGTTCCGCTATTAACACTGGATTCTTTATCCTTTGCTTAAACGGTAACAGGTCAGTCATGTGTGCTCATCACCCTGGATGAGGGTTCCTTTTCTCCAACATATCAGGAACATCCCTCAGGAAGCTCTTCTTCCTGAGCTTTGTCGTGTAGAATATTGAGTGAAGCCTTT
>JBJKSG010000020.1:0-83517 GCA_046704325.1 Thermoplasmataceae archaeon | reverse complement strand
AATGGAATAAACCAGATAACAACTGAAAACGAAAAGGATTTTGCACGGATCCCTGGCATAAAAATCAAGAATCCACTCTCCAACCGAGACTGACTCGGCCTATTTGTCAAAAGGATGGGTCTGCCCGGATTTGGACCGGGGTCGCCAACTCCCGAAGCTGGTAGGATACCAAACTACCCCACAGACCCAAGCCCGACGCTATTTTTAAATTGAATATAATGGTTTCAATGTGTTTAGCCCCGACAGGAGATCAAGTCTCCCAAAACTGAATAAGGATTCTTCAATAGACAAATGTAGTTCTCATTTTCTTAATTCCGCGATCTGTATATAGGGAAAACGGCATTATCTTGAATCATGATAACACTAGTTTACGGGAAAACTGGAGAAAAATTTGAAGGAAGTATTATACACGCAGATAAAGCCTGGGAACTCTTTTTGCCAGATTGCGTTGGAGACATTCAGGATACATGGAAGTCAGATTCAGAACTTTTCAAGAACTGGCTGTGGAGGCAACTGGGTAAGAACATGGGTTTCATGCGGAGTAAGAAAGATGTTAACGTCAAGGTGATAATCCCTGAAACAACGAAAGCGGGTTTAGAATTTATCGTTCGAACTTGTTCCTTCTGGAGCGATGAAGTATTCTTAATGTCGACACCTAGTGGAAGGGAGATAAAGAAGAATTTATGGCACCCACCTGTAGTTAATCTTATAGATATTCCTGGAAAGAGTACCCTGCTGGGTAAAATATCATCCGATCACCATGGTGCTTTTCACTCTCTGATCTCTCCTATTCTCGGGTCCGCTAAATCAAATATCAGAACTTATCTGATCCCAAAAGGCAAGACTTTTGCAAGATTTCACAGCCACTCCATAAGAGAGGAATTCTATTACGTTGTAAAGGGAAAAGGGAGTGCAAGGGTTGGAGGGCACAAAGTAGCGATAGTTGAGGGCGATTTAATTTCCAAGCCAACTGGCCCGGACATGCCCACTCAACTTCTTGCGGACATGGGTTCAGAGTTGAGGATACTTGACGTTGAAATCTGGCCAGACATTGATAAGAGATCAAAGGACCTGGTTCACTACCCGGACCATGGAGAATTGGATTTGTTTGGTGAGGGGTGGGATACGATGATACCGGACGAGGCAGCGTCTGGATTGGAAGATTCGATGGCAAACTATGAGTCCGGTTATCAGAGGCATCTGGATGGTTCGTGGGAATCAAAAGAGATACCCGGGTTTCCAGCACGTAGGAAAGGACGAAAGAAATCCAGCAGATAACAAAGGGTAAGAACCAATCTGCTCTTAACTATCCAATATGACACTCAACCTTGAAGATTACCTCCTAGTAATGTGGGAATACTGCGAATCATTCGGAAAGGTAAGGGAAAGTGATATTTCTAAGCGGTTGAAGGTCAGTCCTCCAACAGTTAATGAATACATAAAGAAGATTGAGTTGATGGGTCTCGCTGCGAGGAAGTCAAGAGAAGTTGTTTTTACACAAGCGGGCAGAAGATTCACTATACCGCTGGTAAGGGCGCACAGGATAGCAGAGGTTTTTGCCCAGAAGATTCTAGAAATACCATGGGAAGAGGTGCATAAGGGTGTTATGGATCTTGAGCACCTGTTCTCAGGTAATTATGGGGAAAATCTCTACAAGCATCTTGGTTTTCCTAAAGCATGTCCGCATGGAAATCCCGTTTCAGTTCTCAATGACGGAGGCACGAAAAATGCCCTTCTGCTATCTGAAGGAAGTTACACCCTTGAGAGGGTGGTTTTCGAAGACTTCGACTTACTTTCCAGGTTGGCAAACGCTTCTATTTTTCCTGGTACGTCACTGCATTATTACAGGGATGGAGACCCCAAACTCGAAAGCGATAACGGTATCATCAGGCTCTCTGGAAAAGAACCGATGATGATACATCTCAAGCCAGTAAGCAAGAGAAATGATAACCGCTAATCTTCAACTTTTTCTATAGTTCCCTGCCAGCTTGTTGCTGCTCTTCCGCTCTCCTGTCATACGGGTATGTTACCTTCAACTCACTCGCAGTGTTGATATCCTCGATCTGTTTAGCAGACAAATTCCACCCCGCCGAACCAATGTTATCATCGAGCTGCTCTGTGTTCCTGGCACCAATAATGGGTGCAGTGACAGCAGGGTTGGATGACACCCAGTTCAGTGCAACCTGAGCCATAGTCTTGCCCGTCTCCTTAGAAATCTTTTCCAGCGCCTCAAGAGAAGATTTGGTTCTCTCATCCTCAAACCTCTTGTATGCATCCGGCGATGACGAATCTCCGACTCTAGTTCCTTTTGGCGCTGCGGCTAATCCGCCCTTGTACTTCCCAGTGAGAATACCACTGGCAAGTGGGCTCCATGGAATGACTGCAATATTCTCGGCGCGGGCCATCGGGAGCAACTCAAACTCAGTAGCCCTGACAAGAATATTGTAATGCGGCTGCAGGCTCACCGGTTCGTGCCAGCCTCTAGATCTGCAGAGCTGGAGTGCCTTTTCAAACTGCCAGGCCCTGAAATTGCTAATTCCTATGTACCTGATGAGTCCCTCGTCTACCATGTTATTTAGTGTACCGAAGGTCTCTTCCAGTGGAGTAAGTGGATCCCATGCGTGTAGTTGCAGTATATCCAGATAATCTGTCTTTAGCCTGGAGAGGCTGCCCCTGACAGCGCCGTAAAGATGCTTTCGCGACAGGCCAATTCCGTTTGCATGATCTCCCGACTTAAACCTCGCCTTCGTCGCTATAACAACAGCTTCCCTGTCTCTTCCAACTAGCCACTTTCCAATTATCTCCTCTGATTTGCCGGAGGCATAGACGTTGGCAGTATCCATGAAGTTGCCCCCCTGTTCAATGAACCTGTTCATGATCTTATGGCTCATCTCCTCGTCCGCCTGCCAGCCGAAAGTCATCGTTCCGAGGCATAATTCGCTAACGAGCATGCCTGTCCTGCCCAGCTTCTTCATTTTCATAAATTCCTATAGCATATTCCATTAAGCTTTTTCCGATGCCTCTCTACAGATGAGGAATTAGAGGAAACGTTAAATTTCCTCAAGATAATATTGTGCAGTGATTGATCTAGATGGAACTTCGCTGAGCATCGAATCAGTAGTGAAGGTTGCTCGAGACGGGGAAAGAGTGCGCCTCTCTGACATTGGAAAAAAGCAAATACAGCGGTCAAGGAAGAACCTTGAATCCTTTCTTGCGACTGGTAAGACCTATTATGGGATAAACACCGGATTCGGCAGCCTGATGGATGTGAGAATTCAGGATAGCGATATGCTCCGATTACAGGAGAATCTAATTAGAAGCCATTCAGCCGGGGTTGGAGATCCTTTGGATCCTGCATCTGTGAGGGCCATGATGCTGATACGAGCCAACTCCCTTACTAAAGGGTATTCCGGCGTCACCATAGATCTCATAGAGACACTCGTTGCCTTCTTGAACAACGATATTGTACCATATGTTCCAAGGTATGGCTCAGTTGGTGCTTCAGGCGATCTTGCACCACTTGCACACATCGCTCTCTGCCTCATGGGAGAGTCAAAAGTATTCTACAAAGGCGAAGAGATGCCTACTGAACAAGCGCTCTCCATATGCAAATTAGATCCGCATAGATTCAGGGAGAAGGAGGGCGTTGCATTCACAAACGGCACATCCTCTATATCCGGGCTGCTTGCCCTTTCCGTGCATGAGGCTATATTCCTTACCAAAGCAGCAACCGCGGCTTCTTCTCTTTCTATCCAGGCACTAAGCGGAACTCCAAAGCCGTTCGCCAAATGGGTTGTGGAGACAAGGAAACATTCCGGCCAGTCGGAAATTGCCAAAAACATGCGTACCCTTCTTGAAGGATATATCCCAAGGAAGGAGAGAGTCCAGGATGCGTATTCTCTCAGATGCATTCCCCAGGTTCATGGATCGGTGCTTGACACTGCGATTTATGTGCAAAAAGTTCTGACAGATGAGATAAACTCTGTTACAGACAATCCTATCCTGAATGAGGAAGATGTTATCTCTGCAGGCAATTTTCATGGAGAACCAGTTGCCCTGGTCTGCGATTTCCTTGCAATCGCTCTCACAGACCTTGGGAATATGTGCGAAAGAAGGATCTTCCGACTCACGGACCGGGATCTGAGTGGCCTTCCACCGTTTCTTACAGAGAATAGCGGGCTTAATTCTGGATTCATGATACCACAATACACAGCTGCTGCTCTGTGCAACATGAACAAGGTTCTATCGCATCCCGCATCGGCAGATACGATACCAACCTCAGCTGACCAGGAGGATCATGTGAGTATGGGGATGAATGCCGCGATAAAGCTGTTGGATATCGTGAACAACCTCAGGAATATAGTCGCGATAGAATTCCTGGTAGCATGTCAGGGGGTCGATCTATCAGGTGCCAAGCTCTCTGATCCTGGGAAAGATATGCATGCCCTGGTGAGAAGCCGGGTAAATAAGGTTGACGAGGATCGTTATCTATCTCCGGACATAGAAGCGATATCCACCATGCTTCTATCTGGCGAATTCAGAAAAGAGCTTGAAGGACTTACTGGCTAAGCCGTCAAAATATATATAGGGCATGAAATTGCACCCATATGCCGCAAGAACCTAAAAAAACAGCAATAAAAGGAGGAAAAAGTTTCGCCGAACTAATTGACTCTGGCGATAAAGAGACCGTAGCTGTAAGGTTCGAAGGCACTCTTTTCGATATTGCAACAAAGGCACCTGGAGACGGCACATTTGAGCGGATCAATGTGCATTCTAAGGATGGCATGACAATTCTCAGGCACTCATCTGCGCACCTGCTTGCACAGGCAGTTCTTCAGCTTTATCCTGATGCATTGCTCAACGCGGGACCGCCTACGGACGAAGGTTTCTATTACGATATAATGATGGATTCCCTCTCCTCTGAAGATCTGGAAAGAATAGAAGAGAGGATGAAGGAACTGGCAGGAAAAGATCTGAAGATAGAAAGGCATGTGCTTTCTAGAGACGAGCTGCTCCAGGAATTCGGCAGGAACAGGTTCAAAGTAGACAAAATAATGGATAACGTTCCAGTCGGAAAATCTTCCACCATGTACAAACAGGGCGAATTCAAGGACTTCTGCACGGGCCCTCATGTCCCATCCACAGGCTATTTGAAGAATGTAAAGCTGCTCTCAACTTCCGCTACAAACTATAGGGGGGACGAGAACAGGGAGCGTATGGTCAGGATTTACGGGACAGCGTTTCCGTCCGCCAAAGAACTCAAGGAATACCTCATCATGAGAGAGGAGGCGCTTAAACGGGATCACAGGAAGATAGGGCAGGAGATGGACCTCTTTGTCTTCAATTCAGAGAGGGCACCTGGTCTTCCTCTCTACACACCTAAC
Source organism: Thermoplasmataceae archaeon (assembly GCA_046704325.1). Taxonomy (GTDB): domain Archaea; phylum Thermoplasmatota; class Thermoplasmata; order Thermoplasmatales; family Thermoplasmataceae; genus UBA582. Next base: position 78,133 of record JBJKSG010000020.1, on the reverse strand, counting down.
GGCACAGTGATCAGAAATGAACTGATCACTTTCATGAGAAATCTCAACCGCAAGTATGGTTGGGAGGAGGTGTCGACACCGCATATATTCAGAGATACAATGTGGAAACAGTCCGGGCACTTTGCAAAATACAAGGACAATATGTACATATTCACACTCCCGGACGGTTCAGGTTATGCTATTCGCCCTATGAACTGCCCCGGGCACATCACAATCTTTGAGAGGCAGGCCTACAGCTACCGGGATCTACCTGTTAAGCTGTCGGAACCCGGCCAGGTCTACCGTTACGAGAAATCGGGAGAGGTAGGGGGCCTGACAAGGCCCAGAACGTTCACAATCGACGACGGCCACGCGTTTCTGCGGGAAGATCAGATTGTGGATGAAGTAATAGATCTGCTCGAAATGGCTAAAGAGACATTCAACCTGCTGGGCAAACCGAAACTGGTGTTTGAACTGAGCATAATGGACGAGAATCATCCTGAAAATTATCTCGTGAGTTATAAGTGCAGATCATGTGGATCATCATTTGAAGCGAGGAGAGTAGCATCGGAAGAGGAACTGCAATGTCCTTCATGCTCATCCTTCGAGGTCGAACCGGATCTATCGAAATGGAGAAGAGCAACGGAGAGTCTTCGCACAGCTCTCTCGAAATCGGGACTTGAATATCAGGAGTTGCCAGGTGAAGCCGCCTTTTACGGGCCAAAAATAGATGTGCATGTTTCAGACGCGATAGGGAGGATGTGGCAGTGTACGACGATACAGGTGGATTTCAACCTTCCACTGAACTTCAATCTGAAATTCATGAATTCAGAGGGTAAAAAAGAGGACATTGTAATGGTGCACAGAGGTATATTCGGAAGCTACGAAAGATTCACTGCAATCATGCTTGAGAGTTTTGCCGGGCATCTTCCTACGTGGATATCACCGCTCCAGGTATACATTGCCCCGGTAAGTGAGAAATACAATGCCTATGCAGGGAAGGTCGCATCAAAAATCAAGGCTCATAACATACGGTTGTCACTGGATACAGGCACTGAAACGCTAAACAAAAAGCTGCGTCTGATACGCGAAAAAAGGCCTTCTTATATTGTAGTGCTTGGTGAAAGAGAGGAATCTTCCGATTCTGTAACTGTTAGAAACAGGAAGAACGTACAGAAATCTATGCAGCTCGATGCCTTCCTCTCAGATATGGAGAGAGAGATCGAAACAAGATCGCCGGACCAGACTATCTAATTACGCTGGCGTTGCAACAGAACCCTTCACTTTCCGGATCTCCTCGGTGAGCTTTGGTATCGCTTTGTAGAGATCTGCATTCACATAATAGTCGGCATACTTGCGTATAGGCGCTTCAGGGTCTGTATTGATAGCAATGATTGTCTCGCTAGCCTTCATGCCTACTATATGCTGTATCTTGCCCGAGATCCCCGCCGCTATGTATAGCTTAGGCCTAACTGTCTGTCCAGTCTGTCCAACCTGATGTTCATATGGAATCCATCCCAGATCCACCACAGGTCTCGAAGCTCCAACTTCTCCGCCAAGAGCGTCGGCCAGATCCTGAATCATCTTGAAACCTGTTTGCTTTCCCAGGCCAAGGCCACCTGATACTATTATCTTGGATGAAGTGAGATCAAGACGTTCCTTCGCTCTGAACTCAACAGTCCTGTGCTCTCCGGCATAGGGAGACATCTTGACCTTCTTGATCTTGACTTCGCAACTGTTTCCTTTCACTTTCTCAGGCATCGGATAGCTGCCCGGTCTAGATGTAATCATCTGGGGTCTGTGCTTTTTGCACAGGATCTGGTCAATGGTCTTGTCTCCAAAAGAAGGCCTCCATGCGATGAGCAAACGATTTTCTGCCTCGATATCGAGTTCCACACAATCCGCAGCAACACCAGTGTGCGTGCGAATTGCAATCCTCGAGACAAGATCCCGTCCCTCTCTGCTTCCCGAAATCAGGAAGATGTTCGGCTTGTACTCTTCTACGAAGCTGGCGATGAACTCTGTATACGCAACGCTGGAGAAACCGGTGAAATCCGAAACCTCAGCTCCAAGGAAGATATCGCATCCGAACGATTCAACCTCCGCAGCAATCTTCTTCAGATCTTTGCCTATCGCGATGCCGACTACCTTTTCTCCAACTTTATGTGCCAGCTCTGCCCCCTTGCCGAGCATTTCTAGGGCGCCACGGGAAACCTTTCCATCATGATGCTCTATGTATACGAAGACATTCTTGTATTGAGAGAGATCTTCCGGTGCAATGCAGGGAACGAGTTCTACCATTCTTCCTCTCCCCCTTTCTTTATGGTCCCAGCTTTGACCAGTTCCTCAACCATTGCAGGTATTAGATCCAATGCAATTGGCTTTGCCTCCCTCTTCTTCTCCTCTGGTATCTTGAGCGCACCCACTATAGTTGGTGAACCGCGAATCCCGATCCATTCAGGTTGTAGCTGCAGCGTATCGTGGTCCCATTTTTCGATACCCTTCTTCAGTGCGTCTATCTTGAGTCTCAGCTTCGATCTTCTTGGAACGTTCGCATTGATAAGAACGGTGACAAGTACCGGTGGAACTGTGCTAACAACCTCAATCCCATTTTCAAGTTCCCTCTCTGCAATCAGGTGGTCACCGTCCATCTTTGCATTTATCGTGTATGTTACCTGATCCATGTGCAGGAATTCGGCAACTCCGGGACCGACGTGGCCTGTGCCTGAATCCGTGGTGCTCTCCCCTGCAAAGATCATGTCAACTTTTCCGAGCTTGTTTATGGCGGCAGCGAGAGTGAGTGAAGTTGCGTATGTATCAGCAGCTGCGAAGGCTCTATCAGTGATAAGAATACCTCTATCGACACCTCTCCCCATGCACTCAATCAATGCAGCTTCTGCAGCGGGAGGTCCCATCGTAATTACAGTGATTTCTGCGTCATTCTTGTCCTTGATCTGAAGTGCTGCTTCAAGTGCATTCTCGCAGGCAGGGTTGATAATACCCCTCGCGGTTGCTCGATTAAGAGTAAACTTAACCGGATCAATGAAAATCTCCTCTGCATCCGGCACCTGCTTGATCATTAGAACTATGTGAAGCGGCATATTTTCACCCGTACTTGTACTTAACACCATGACCACCTTTCGGGTTGGACCATGCGACAGAGCCATGAGAGCATGCCACGAAGCAGGTTCCGCATTCCACGCAGTCTTCGTACTTGAAATTAAGTTTGCCCTCTATCAGGGTGTAGCAACTTGCCGGGCACGAAAAAGTGCAGAAGTGATCAGGGCAAACAGCGCAAATCTCCGGCTTCACTGTAATATGTTCGTAACTCTTGTCCGTCTTGTAGTTTATTACTGATAATTTCTCTTCTATTTCCATTTACATCCTCCTTGCAGCTCTGTAAGCCTCAAGCAAAAGCTTAGACTTCGACATTCCTGAATTTGAAGCAGACTCCATCAATATTGACATCAAATGTCTCTTTGGCTCTCCAGATTCGAAGAACATGTTGTATAGTACGGATTCTGCTATTCTGGGAAGCGCCTTGTGCATCAGGTTGCTCCAGGTAACATTCTCTATCCCCCTGAAATTCTTCGGATCGCTTAAGACATATTGTGTAGATAGTCTGTTCTGATATCCTGACAGCATCTCTGAGGAGAAGTTCCCTTTCTGTTTGGCATCTATCGCAGTTTCAGCGGCAGCGATGCCGGAAGAAATGGCATAATTCATTCCCTGGATCACGAGACCATTGCTGAAGCCGAGTCCAGCCGCGTCCCCTGCAATCATGTAACCGTTACCGCTGAGCTTTGGAATGGAATCGATTCCGCCTTCGCAGACCAGGTGAGCGCTGTATTCTTCCAGTTTTCCCCCTTCCAGATATGGGGCTATGAAAGGATGCGTGGCAAATTTCTCCATAATGTTGAAGGAATAGACGGAATTGTCTGCTCTGAGGTCGCCCATGTTTATCACGACTCCAAGAGAGATAGTCTCCTTGTTGGTATAGAAAAAACCGCCCGCCTTCACTCCGCCTTCAAGAAAGCCCAGGACATACTCACCTGCATAACCCTGGCTTCCCCTGAGATTGAATCTCTCATTTATCGTGGCTTCGGACAGCTTGACAACCTGCTTTATCCCAATGGCAATGTCTTTGTCGCCAATCGGTTTTCTCAGGCCCGATTCCATTGCAACTCTGGGATTTGCGCCTTCTGCAAGGATCACAACATCAGAAGTAACTACATCTCCATCCTGTTCAACGCCTATCACTTTATCGTCCTTGAAAGCGACCTTATCGACTGTTACGCCGGTCACAAGCGTGGCACCAGCTGCCTTTGCCCTGTTGGCCAGGTACTGATCCATTTTTGCTCTCAGTACAGAATATCCGGATTTTACACCCTCAAACTTCTTGCTCCGGAAGTCGATCGAGACCAGTGAATCCTCTGTCAGGAGACCTGTACCCTTGGAATATACAAATCTCTCGACCGGGACGTTCTTCTCCCAGTCAGGTATAATCTTTGCGAGATCGTTTCCCCACAGGATCCCTCCGGAAACGTTCTTGCTTCCAGGTGGATCGCCTCTCTCTACCAGAAGAACGTTCAAACCGGATGATGCCATTTTGATAGCTGCAGATGAGCCAGCAGGCCCTCCACCAACCACTATTGCATCAAATTCACTCATCTCTCTCATATTGCATCGCTGTTATAAAATGTTCCAGCTAACATCTCCTGAAACCGCTTCAAATGACCGCAATCTTCAGCTTTAAGACATTATGAATACATAGGCGGTTCAAAGCATGAGAAAGTTCTTCTAAACTCAGAAAATGGTGATGTGTTGAATAACCAATTAATCTACAGGAAACTCCTGCAGCGGTTTGGAGATCTGCACTGGTGGCCTGCAGATAGCGAAGCTGAGATCCTCTTTGGAACAATATTGACACAGAATACAACATGGAAGAATGTGGAAACGGCAATTCTCTCAATGAAAAGAAATTCTCTTATCGATCTGGAGAGGGTTGCCTGCTCAGAACAAGAGACACTGGAAAATTCGATACGCAGCTCAGGTTACTTCAGGCAGAAAGCTGGTTACATCAAGCAAATAGCCTCATCCATAATAGGAAAATATCACTCTCTTGCTGAGATGCATTCATCTTCCACCGAGGAACTGATCTCCTTTTTCTCCGCGGAAAGAGGCGTTGGAAGGGAAACACTTGACTCGATCCTTCTCTACCTGTTCAACAGGAGAACCTTCGTTGTAGACGCATACACCAGGAGGATTTTCAATCGAATCGGATATCCGGATAGCGTGACGGACGAGTTCATACGAAAATCGGTAACAGAGGATTCTTTCTCAGTGGAAGAACTGAAGAATTATCATGCATGTTTAGTTGAACTGGCAAAGAAATACTGCATGAAAACACCAGCCTGCAATGGCTGTCCTTTAAGCAACGACTGCAATTATGAAATGGTCCTGAGTTCACCGTAGCCAATGAGGCGCCAGCGGTTCATTATACGCCTGCCTATAGCGACCCTCTCCCCAACATTTGCGGAGACCGGGTACCTTAAATTGACTTCAATCTCATCCTTCCGCGCAGATGAAACCACGGCGACAGTGTTAGCAGTTCCGACTGTCAGCATCAAGCTCTCCTTGCTCTTTATCGGTGAGATGCTCTGCTCTTCTGCGAAACCGACAACCCTTGTAAGAAGATGTGTCTCCACCGTTGCATCCGATACCATAGGTGGTGCTCTCCCCACACTGCCAATTATCCTGCCCGTAAAGGAATCGTTTTTTGTAAGAAAAGGATCCATCTTAGTGCCGATTGCAGCGAGGCCACCAGGTCTGATGTTATCCAGTGAACTGTCTCCTGCATACAGGGCGGTTATCGATGTAACCATGTTTTCCCAGGTCTGTTTGTTTCCTCTCGTAAGCTGAAGACCTGGGGTCACTTCAATCTCCTGCTCTACCTTGAGTTCACCCCTTACAAGAGACCCACCAAGTACACCTCCAACCAGTCTTTCTGGTTTCGTGCCTGGCTTATTGACGTCGAATGATCTCGCAACATACATCATCGGGTCTACAGTGGGATCGAATACCGGGCTTGGAATGTTCTCTTCTATCGCCTTGAGAAGGGCATCAATGTTGACGTTGTGGTATGCACTAACAGGAATAACAGGCGCAGCTTCGGCGATACTGCCTTTCAGAAACTGTTTTATCTCATTATAGTTCTCGACCGCCCTGTCCCTTGTGACCAGGTCTATTTTGTTCTGAGCTACGACAATACTCTTTATGCCCATGATCTCGAGAGCGGTCAGGTGCTCCCTAGTTTGCGGTTGGGGACATTTTTCATTAGCGGCAATAACGAGAAGTGCCCCATTCATTATGGATGAACCTGCAAGCATCGTCGCCATGAGCGTTTCATGGCCTGGTGCATCTACTATCGAGATCGCTCTCGAAACGCTGCATCCATCACCGTTCGGTGACCTTGTGTAGAAAATTTCACCGTTATCGTTCTTGCATTTGTAAATCGTTGCGTCTGCATAACCAAGCTTTATCGAAATACCGCGTTTTATCTCTTCAGAATGTGTATCTGTGCGAACTCCTGTAAGGGCATTGGTTAATGTGCTCTTACCATGGTCGACATGACCGACCATCCCTATGTTCACGCTTGGTTGCAAACCCATTACTGGCTAACCTTCTCCTCTTCAGAATCCAGTGGATTTGGGCCGTACTGCACTATCTTAAGGTTCAGCTGAGCTATATCGGTACCTACAATAGCTCCCCTAACAGTGACCCTCTTCCTCTTTCCGTCTTTGCCTTTCTTTCCTTTTGTGTAAGTCTTCAGTATCATCTTCTTCCCGGCAAGCTGCAGGTCTGATCGCATAGCAAAACCGTCAATTGAAGTTCCGCCCGTCAACTTTAATCTGTAACCAGGCAGTTCGAAGAATATGCCGTCCAGCTCTTCGCCAATTTTCCTTCCGGAGAGTGAACCCAGGTTTTCGGGCGTCACCTCCTTCTTGTATGTTTTTCCAGATTTTGGATCTGATATTATTGCCGTAGCATTAGCCATTATATTCCTCCTGTGAAATTGCTCATGAGGAATCAGGTATGTTAGCTACATTTATAAACAATATTATGTGCCTTTCATGAAGGGATATTGCCCCCGAATCTGGCTTCACAAAGTTATGGGAAAGCAATTTTATCCACATTACAATGCAAGCTTGTGAAGGTACTGGGCATTGAGGGGACGGCACACACTATCGGGGCCGGAGTTGTTGATGACAAATCAGTGCTTTCTTCAGTTACCTCTGTGTACAGACCGGAGAGCGGCGGCATACATCCTAGAGAGGCAGCAGTCCATCATTCAGAGAATGCCCATCTTGTGATCTCCGAAGCGCTTCGGAAAGCAGATGTTTCGATCAGCGACGTGGATCTTATTTCCTTTTCGATGGGGCCTGGGCTGGGTCCATGCTTGAGGGTAGTTGCGACAGCTGCCAGAGCTCTTGCAATCTCCCACAACAAGGAGATACTTGGCGTGAATCACCCTCTAGGTCATGTGGAGATAGGGCGATTCCTGAGCGGGGCCAATGACCCCGTTATGCTCTATGTCTCCGGAGGAAACACTCAGGTAATAGCACACAAGAACGGCAGATATCGGGTATTCGGAGAGACCACCGACATCGGGCTGGGGAACATGCTTGACAAGTTAGCACGAGATCTCGGGTTCCCTTTCCCCGGTGGACCGAAGATTGAATCGCTCTCGAGATCTGGAAAAAAACTGCTTGACCTCCCTTACTCTGTAAAGGGCATGGATACCTCCTTTTCAGGAATTTACACAGCTGCCAAGAGGTATAGAGAGAAAGGTGAGAAATTAGAGGACATTTGCTACAGTCTACAGGAAACCTCTTTTTCTATGCTGGTCGAAGTGACTGAGAGAGCCCTAGACTATCTCGGAAAGGATGAGGTACTGCTTGCAGGTGGGGTAGCGAGGAATGCCCGGCTCAGGGAAATGTTCTCTATTATGGCAGAGGAAACAGGCGCGGTCGTCCATCTCACGGACCCGGAATACTGCATGGACAATGGGGCAATGATAGCCAGGGCAGGCCAACTTATGTATGCAAACGGGGCAAGGCAATCTATCGATGAAACCTCCGTCCAGCAGCGGTACAGGATAGACGACGTCGAAGTACCATGGATTCATTCAAGAAACAAGGAGACAAAATTGAAGGGTGCTGAGGCGACCTTGCGAATGGCGAAGTTCCTGAACAAGGATACTATAACAAAAAGCAGGATCCCAAAGAAATACAGGGTTGTCGAACTTGACATGAAAATCAGATCTTCACGTATGAGGAACGAAGTCTCGATTGCTGAAAAGATTCACAATGCAGGTCTAAACACTCCACTGATATATTCCATCGATTTTTCAAACAAGATGATTACCATGGCATATATTCCAGGCAAGAGTCTCAGAGATGCACTAGTCACCAGGAATGACGCAGAAGAGCTGATTGCATCCCTATCCGCTTCTATATCAAAGATGCATGATGGCAGGATAGCACATGGAGACCTTACCACAAGCAACGTTCTCAATGGTGACGTGGGCCTTTACCTGATAGATGGAAGCCTTGGAGAATACCCTGCAGAGGAGGAATCACTTGCACAGGATCTATTTCTCCTGAAAGAATCCTTCTCCAGCATGCATGGCGACATCCCGGGGCTCTGGGAATTATTCAGGAAGAGATATTCACAATCAGGAAGCGGACATTCTCACACTCTGTCTCTATTGACAGAGATCGAGAAAAGGAGAAGATACGTATGAAATTCGTAACCAGTAATAGGCATAAGTTTGAGGAAATATCTCATCTATTCAAGGCATCCGGGCTGGAGCTGGAATGGAAAGAGATGCGGTACGACGAGATGCAGGAGGACTATACAGAACTGATCTCGTTCAAAAGCTGTATACAACTATCAAAGGCGTTAAAAGGAAGCTTCTTCCTTGAGGATACCGGTCTGTATGTAAATGCATTATCTGGTTTCCCTGGGCCATACTCCGCATACGTAAGCAGAACACTCGGAAACGATGGCATTCTCCGTCTACTTGACGATGATAGACGAGCCACCTTCAAAACAGTTGTCTCCTATTTTGATGGTTCTAAAGTTAGACAGTTTGGTGGTATCGTGAATGGCTCCATCGCGACCGAAGTTTCAGGATCAGGAGGATTCGGATTCGATCCCATCTTCATTCCTTCCGGTTATAAGAAAACGCTCGGTCAAATGTCGATCGACGAGAAGAATTCTACGTCACACAGGGCACGAGCGATATCGAGGTTCATCTCGTATCTCATTGGTTGAGACTAGATGCTCAGAACTCGTCATTGCGAGTGCGTCTACAATCATGAAATAGTTTAAAATATGATTTTTAGTTCAGGTGTGAGCCATGAAGTTTTCCCTGAGACAGATGCAGTCATACATATTCATCACCTTCGCCGCTTTATCCATCGTGATATTCGCCATTTCTTTCAATGACCTTCTTATCGGAAACAGTTCTCTCCTCAAGGCGGGTATAACCTTCACATCTCTCGGTACCTGGAACTACTGGATATTCACGGTAAGCATGCTCTCTCTGCTGATTTTTCTATATATGTTCATGAAGGTTTTGTCTGATACGAGAAAATTCAACAGAATAGTCTCAGGCAGCAGCAAACAGACTTTTATAAAGAATGTTAGGGAACTGGAAACTCTTGCCCACAGACTCGGTCCGGTATTTTCCCAGAGACTCAAGGAAGCAAAGGACAGATGGAATTATAAGTCATGAACTGTCAATCAGGTCTCTGACGAATTGGGGTAGCTTAAGGGAGCCTTCCAGAACCTCGGAGTTGAAGTATTTGCCTTTCTTCACTTTCTTTGCAACGTTCAACTCTGAATCTGAACCCATGGTGAAAGACCAGAACCCGCTTGGGTAGGTTGGGATGAAACAGCAATACGTGTATACATGTTTGAAAGCCTTCTTCATTCCAGAAGTTGCAAGTTTGAGCGCCTTGGGTTGATATAGCGGGGAACCGGACTGCGTAACAGCGACGCCACCCCTGGCTAATGCCTTATGAATAGAAGAATAAAACTCAGGAGAGAACAGGCCAACAGCCGGGCCCTCGGGGTCAGTGCTATCCACCACTATGAAGTCATATTTTTCCTTTGTGGTCTTGACAAACTTGATACCATCATCCACCAAAAGTTTGCATCTCTTATCTGAAAAGACTTTTCCTATCTCAGGGAAGTACTGTTTCGAGACCTCCACAACCTGGGAATCAATTTCGACATTTGTCACCTTCCGGTATCCAAGTTTCAGGAGTGATGTAGCAGTGCCACCATCCCCTCCTCCAATAACGAGGGCTGAGTCTTTCTTCAGGCTGAATGCGTGAAATGGGAGCATTGTGATCATCTCATGGTAGATGTATTCATCCTTCTCCGTAAGCTGTACAGTGCCGTCTATTGCAAGGAGCTTCCCAAAATCGTAAGTGTCGAATAGATCAATCCTCTGAAAATCTGTCCGAACAGAGAGAAGCTGATCTTTGACCCTGAAAGATAGCTGCAGATTATCAGAATACCGCTCTGAAAACCAGTTTTCTATGAGCTTCACAAAGACTGATCTTCTCTCTCTATTTAAGATGTTTCGCAACCTTAATCCTGTTAATCCAATCCGTCTTGTGAGATGAGTTGCCTCAAATATACGGTTAAACTGACAATACATGTCATGCTTCCCAGAATGTTTGATTATTCCCTAAAACACAGAGAAATAGAGATAGCGAATTCATTTCGGTTAAGCTACAACTAACATTTTTGAGCATCAGTAATTATGTAAATATTTTTATGCAAATATTCGAATATGCTTGAACTACGTATCTCAGCGGCCCCAGTAAAAATCGTATCAAAATATTTTAATAGTAATTTGTACATACACATATAGGAGGTACGGCAATGGTAGGCATTAGCGAACTTTCCAAGACGGTATCTAAGAAGACAAACACCACGCAGAAGCAGGCCAGAGGAGTCATCAAGACATTTCTGGACAACGTTATTTCAGAAGCCAACAAGGGCTCCAAAATAAACCTGGCTGGCTTTGGAATTTTTGAACGCAAGACCCAGCAGGCCCGCAAAGCACGCAACCCACAGACCAGAAAGATAATCGACGTCCCGTCAAAGAAGAAGTTTGTCTTCAGAGCATCAAGCAAAGTCAAGTACAAGTAATCTTGTTGAGACTAATCATAAAAATTTATTTCTTTTGATTTTTAATGCTCATATTCCAATTACATTTTTAAAAATAAATAAGCTGTTCTACGATACCGTCGTAGGTGTTCATTATTGGAAGACGATAAGGCAATGCTTCAGTACCTGAACTTTTCCGGCTACGAAGATCTCTTTGCTGACATTCCAGCGCACATAAGGAAGAAGGAATTTGCTCTCAACACACACTACAGTGAATACGGCCTTATCAAGGAGGCTCTATCGATCTCAGAGAAGAATACAGATTTAGGATATACCAACTTCCTGGGTTGTGGCGTATATGACAGGATTATACCGTCTTCCGTTGATTCAATAATTTCAAGAAGCGAATTTCTGACTGCTTACACGCCATACCAGGCGGAGATATCACAGGGAATGCTTCAGTCGCTTTTCGAATATCAGAGCATCATTTCAGATCTTTTTGGAATGGATGCTGCGAATTCTTCCATGTATGACGGACCTACCGCTCTCGGCGAATCTGTGAGAATGGCAGTGAGGGTAAATGATAAGCACACGATCCTGCTTCCAGACAATCTCTACAGGAACAAGAGGCGTATTCTGGAGAATTATACTGCAGGTCTCGGAATAAAATTCAAAACATACGCATTCGACATGGACACAGGAATGCTTGACCTGAACGATCTGGCATCGAAGGTGGATGACTCTGTATCCGCAGTGATAATAGAGAATCCAAACTCCTTTGGTATACTGGACGAAAACGCACTCAAGGTCAAGCGGGAACTCAAAGATCAACTGCTCATAAGCTACGTTGATCCGATAAGCCTTGGCGCGATCCGGAATCCAGGCTCATATGGCGCCGACATTGCAGTAGCCGAAGGTCAGCAACTCGGTATACATCAGAATTACGGTGGCCCGTATCTTGGAATTTTCACTTTCAGAAAAGATCTCTCAAGAAAGAGCCCAGGCAGGCTGATCGGAGAGACAGTCGATTCATCCGGTAAGAGAGGATATGTTATGACACTGCAGACGAGAGAGCAGCACATTCGGAGGGAAAAGGCAACCAGCAACATCTGCACTAACCAGGCGTTAATGGCACTTGCTGCGCTATCTTATCTAAGCATATTGGGTTCAGAAGGTCTGCGGAAAGTCGCGCTTGCTACGATAAACAGGTCGAAAGCCCTGAAAGCTGCTTTATCTGATGTCAGAGGTGTTGAAACAGATCTGTTCTCTGGGACCAGCTTTTCAGATGTCCCATTGTGCATATCGACGGAGAGAAAGCACCTGGAGGAGAGGTTACGAGAGGATCTCATTTTCGGCGGTTTAAAGTTATCTGATCTTATGGAAAACAGTTATACAAAGCTTGAAGATGCATATTTCTTCTCGGTGACGGAGAAGACCACTCCTCTTGACATCAATAAGCTGCGTGAATCACTGGAGGGGCTCCAATGAACTACAGACAGGCATCATACGAAGAGCCTTTCATTAAGGATCTACAATCAAGAACCACATTCGAAACAGTTGATGGAGACCAGGACTCCACGTCAGTGCCCGAAAGCCTGAAGATTGAAGCTCCGAATCTGCCGAGCATCGCTGAATACGATGTCGTCAGGCATTTTACAAGGCTCTCACAGATGAATTATTCGGTTGACATAGGTTTCTACCCGCTTGGCTCATGTACTATGAAATTCAACCCTAAATATGCAGACAAGATAGCTTCGATTCCAGCATACACAGAGACACATCCCCTGAGACCGGAATATTCCGTCCAGGGAAACCTGCAGATAATGCACGAACTTCAGGAAGCATTGAAGCAGATATCCGATATGGACGAGGTTTCTCTTCAGCCACTCGCCGGTGCACAAGGGGAACTCACAGGGATACTGATAGTGAGACGATACTTCGAGGATAGAGGAGAGCTCTCTACGAGGAGGGAAGTGGTGATCCCAGATTCAGCTCATGGTACGAACCCAGCATCAGCATCCATGGGAGGCTTTGACGTAGTAGAAATTCCATCTAATGCGGACGGAACTATAGACATTGAGGCGCTGAGATTTGCAGTGACTGAAAGAACTGCGGCATTCATGATTACTAATCCGAATACACTGGGCATCTTTGATCCAAAGATAGAGGAGATAGCAGAGATAGTGCATTCGAAAGGAGCTCTGCTCTACTACGACGGTGCCAACCTTAACGCAATTCTAGGCATAACTTCCCCTGGCCTCATGAACTTTGACATTGTGCATTTCAACCTGCATAAGACATTCGCTACACCGCATGGCGGTGGAGGACCTGGAGCCGCTCCAGTAGCTGTCAAGAAACATCTTGCCCATCTTCTGCCATCGCCAATAGTGAGGAAAGATGGTGCGTCCTATCATCTCGACAGGAATAATCTGGAACTTGGGAATGTCGCTTCATTCTACGGTTCTTTCGGTGTCCTTCTACGTGCATGGGCGTACATCAAGAGGAACGGTTCAGACGGTCTCAAGCTGAATTCATACCGAGCGGTCTTAAATGCAAATTATCTTGCAAAGCGCCTGTCAGGCATTCTCGAGGTACCGCATAAGGGCTTGAAGAAGCATGAGGTGGTCGCATCTTCCGAGAAGACAGGCGTCAGGGCACTTGACATCGGGAAATACATCATAGACTTTGGAATGCATGCTCCGACAGTCTATTTTCCTCTAATCGTTAAGGAAGCATTGATGATTGAACCTACGGAGACTGTTACGAAAAGGGATCTTGACAATTTCGTCGACGTGATAGAAGCCTCTGTACATGAGGATCAGGCAAAACTCGCAACACATCCCCTGAACACAGCAAGCAGGAGGCTCGACGATGTGAAAGCTGCCAGAGATCTTATTCTAAAGAGATGAAAAATATATTTTTCATATAAAGGCGTCTGGAAAACGGCTCTAATGACCGTCCATGACTGTTATCTGAATAGAGGCTATCGAAAGTTCAGTGTTAACAATGATTTAACATTTGTAGAACGCTTCACAGTTCACGCGATGGGATCAAATAATTTATGCCCTCGACGATTCATCAAAACGTCCTTCAGTTAGTGAACTATCATTCTACTATCTCAACAAACTGGATGAATTCGAAACCTTAACATATTTCTCTGCTTTCTTCCGGAGTTTGCTGTCTTCAGTGACGAGCACTGATCCTGCCTCAATGGCAGATTGCAAATACGATGCATCATAATAGGTCAAACTCTCTTTGAGTGCCAATCTTAGTGCAGGCAATGGATCAGGTATCACATTCTTCATCTTCTGAATCAACAAACATACTGCCAAGAATATTCTTTCACCTTGCGATTCCGTTAATTTATTTGTCAGGTGTACCTGTTTCCACACAGCGTTACCTATCTCAAAGATGGCAAGCGAGGTGGTGCTTGCATCGAGAAAATCAGGAATAGTTCCCTCTTCCATCAGATCTAAAATTGAGGAAGCATCGTAGACTTTCATCTGGATTCACGATCCTCTCTGATGCTTTTTGTCCATTCAGCAATTCCCACTTTCTTAATTAATGGTTGAATATCTCGCAACAACTGCGCCAGTTCTTTCAGTTCCTTCTGCCTCAAAGCTTCTTCCAGGCCTTTCCTGATGGTGGAGGAAATATCGATCTTTTTATCTCTTATCTCTTTCAGCAACTCCTTGCTAATCTTCGCGGATACTGTTGTCTTTTCCACCATATTTACGTATAGCAAAGTAGTACTAAAGCGTATTCCTATTTCGACCTACTCGATTCACCAACCAGATCAAGAATTACCGATGTACTTCGTTTGATCAGATGCCTGACAATCATTCATTCAATTTGCAGTTCCAGAATTGCTCGATCGAATGATGGCAGCCGAGACATGGCTCGTAATCTTCCGCTAACATCATATGATCCTTCATTCGCGAAAGTGCGTGGGCTAACACAAATTTGCAAATAGTTCGCTGGAAATCCAACTTGCATTAACTCCCAATAGTGCTAACAGTCGCGATGTTTTTATAACGACCATTGACCGTTCTAATTTGAGTCTACCGCGTTCTAATCTATCTTAATGTTAGAGACACAAAGGGCTGACATTTGAAATATACGCTTCCTGTGATATCCGAAATTAGATTGCTTTATACCGTTTAAGCGCGATTTCGTAAATCTCTCCTTCAGAGCCAAGAAGGTTGAGAATCTCGTCTGTCTTGTCCTGCTCAGAATTCTTTTCCTTCATATGTGCTACTATATCCTCGTACCTGCAGCCCTTCTGAGGGTCCGCATTTTTTCTTATAAAATCAAGGATCTCATCCTTCATGGAAGCTTCTTCCCGGTTTGTCTCTGCAACCTTCGATGAGCTTGAGACACTCTCGAGCATGCTCTGTACGTCATAAGTCCTATAATGCTCTAAGTAGCGCATCGCACAGTCCGATTCCTCGTCAGTGTATCCCATTGAGATGAGGCTGCTCTTTTCCGGTTTCTCCAGTTTAAGAAGTTCCTTGATTGCAATAATCTTCCTCGTGGCGATCCTCCTGGTCCTGCTGAACCAGTAGTTCAGGGCAACTCCGTCAATTGTAAGGATCATTTCAGGGTTTATGTTGACATAAAGAACCCCGTCATCTGTCTTGAAAGTGTTTACCCTTCCCATGATGAGAGCCTTTCCATTTATCTCGAGAGAATCGGCTTTCTCTTTCACCTCAGGTTGATACTCGCTTGTAAAAGCTGTAACATAGAAGGAACCAAGTGCGTCTGCAACCGTCAGTTTAGTAAAATTCTCTTCCGTATTCTTGGATGTAACTATACCTGCTATCAGTATACGCTTCACCCTTGTTCCAAGCGGTGTCACTATGAACGGTTTTCCTTTCTCGTTCTCCGGTAACTCTTCAACGAAGGTGGTATCCTTCAGCTCCTTGGAAAAGATCCACTTGGAACTCTCCCGTCTCCTTGGAATCATAGTATTTCCTCCTGCATGTTTTCTCCAATTTTCTTCAGTCTCTGCTCATCAACCATCTCTACTTTCCTTACTCTGAAAGATGGACCGTTGGGACCGAGAGTGCAGTCTCCATGAAGCAAGAGTGGTACCGAAAACAACTTTTCTCTTAGGTTTCGCATTACATCTGCTCTGGACACCTTTGGTTTGGATATGTCCAGAGCCTCCTCTGTTAACCCAAGAACAGACATAAGAGGTGCCCTGCCAGCGTTGCACTGTATATCTCCAGTTCCATCCTCGACAGTGAAATATGCATATAGATCTAGGAAGAGATCGGCATCAGGGTGATCCGGGCACTTTACGTCTTCTGTGGTCTTCCTGCATTCGCTGCACCTTCTCACCAGACCGCCTTTTTCACCAAGGAATACAACCATCCCGGTTATCGAAATGCTATCAACCGGTCTGGAGAGTTCGCATATGTCGTAGAGCTTCTCATCTGGAGTTGCAAATTCACTTATCTTTTCGATATGTGTCTTTTCGCCAGCTGTGAGCCTGTATTTCCCCTTGTACTCGGAGAGTTTTGCCCCCTCTATACGGTAAAAAGAACCGTCCTCCAGCTTCCTGTCGAACAGAGAGAGACGGATAGACCCGGTATCATCAGTCAGGGTAGAGTGTGTCACATTCCTGGTAGACCCATCTTTTTCATATTCCTTCTCCAGCTGGTCTTCAATCCTTCCGGATACAACGACGAATACATCCTTCAGGGACAGATCCTTGATCTTGTATTCTCTGTATACGCGCTTGACCTCGATCTTGTCATCCGGCCTCAAGACTACATCTGTCTTCGCATCTATGTAAACGCGCAATGACTCGTTATACTTCCTCGCTGTGAAATTCTTCAGCTCCACGACATCACCAGCCCTTATCGATGCTGGCATGGTCCACGCAGTGAACGGTATCGTTCCAGAATCATCTCCCATCAGGCCAAAGTGATATACTCCTTCACCGCGATCAGATTTTGTCTCCCTCTCCGTAAGGGACAGAATTTTTACAACCAGCGTTTCGTTTTTCGTCTCTTCTGATATCTTATCCACTTTTATCGCTATTTCAAACACCTATCCATAAAGTCTCTCGTTATCCTTCAGGTCGCCGGTCAGGAATTCCCCAACTATCCGTCTGGCATCCTCATCTCTAAAGCCGATCCTGTTGACAAGAAATGATATGATCTCCTGTCTGCTCTTCCCCTCCGATTCCATGTCCTTGACGAGCATCACCATCCTTTCAACAATCTGCTGGTTGAATTCCTCCTCAAGGTTCAGGGTCTTCACCATCATGTATAGAGAGGACAGGAGCGTGTTCAGAGCATCGTCCAGCTCATTCTTCGTAAGAGTCTGCATGTCGAGATCCACACGTGCGACTATGTTCTCCTGTATCCCATCCAGCATAAACTTCACCCTCGCTATCTGGTTATTCATAATGAGAAGGCTCCTGTAAGTGCTCAACCTCTCCCTGCTATGCTGTGTTGCAGTCTCTATAGAGGTGTCCAGCTTGATCTCCATTAGCTTGTTGTTAACGAAATACATGATTAGGGTGAAAGGTACTTTCTCGTTTTCGAGCAGGTAAATATTCTCGTCCTTGATAATCTTCCATTTGAGATCAATGAGTCTGCCGGTTGTCTCTTTTCCCGCAGTCAGCCACTCAAGAATCTGCTCGCTTCTCTCCATGGGCTACGATAGAGCGTATTGATTCATAAATTATTTTCCCAGAGATTCAAAAAAAACGCTTATTTCTGTTTAATATCATGGATGAATGCCCGGCAGGAACGCATCAATCGTAACCCTCCTCCTGACAAGGATGGTGTACTCAATGAACTGGTACAACCTTGCACCTGCTCTCAACGAGATCGATACGCATTATGGCGTATCGCTTGGCCAGGCAAGCCTGGTTTTTTCACTTTTCCTGGCCGGAGCCGGGATTTTTCAGGTTCCTGCGGGTATCGTTGCCGCAAGGATAGGCGCTAAAGCGAACTGCATGCTCGGTCTCCTCATGATGGCTCTAACAGGCATTGCAGAGATATTCGTGAATCAATTCGCACTCTTCATAGCCCTGCGATTCCTGTCTGGAATAGGGGCAGCATTCTTCTTCTCTTCCGCGGTAGCTGTGCTGAATGACATTTTCCCTGAGAAATTATCTACATATGTCGGATACTACAACGCGTTTTTCGATATCGGAGGTGGCACATCGATCCTGCTTTTCTCAGTCGTCACCTCAACATACGGGTTACAAGCAAACGAACTCCTGATGTCTGGAATATCATTCGCTGCAGTTCTTGCGATTTTTCTCTTAATCAAGAAGGAAGCTTACCAGGGAAACATTGATTTCTCCAGGTTGAAGAAAACAGTAAAACGCAGGAATACATGGATCCTTGCGTTTGGTTTCTCCGGATTCTGGGCGTCGGGCTATGCATTCTCCGAATACATGAAGAATTATGCGTCCTTCACCGGACTCCCACTCTACTATGCAAGTGCCCTCGGATCGAGCGTACTTTTCTTTGGAGTCCTGGGTTCCTTCGTATCAGGAAGGGTGAGGGCGGAGAATCATGTGAGGGTGGCAGCCGTCCTTGTCTTATTCGTTACTGCGGCTCTGCTCTGGATACCCTATTTCGGAGTGTCAGGGATGTGGATGGCATCTGTCGTCGTAGGCATGCTCACCGTCTCGATTTCATCAATGGAATATGCTACAGTTGTCTTCAATGAGAGGGAGTCACGGTACGTGGCGCTGAATTCAGGTCTGTTCAACAGTATACAGATACTGATCGGTTCCGCTATCGTCGGTACTTTTGGATTTATACTGGATTTTGGGTACGAGATTGCGTGGATATTCCTGGGAATAATCACATCGGCAACGCTTCCGTTGCTCCTGTTTTACAGGGCCTCTTCCGGTTCAGATAAACAATCTACAGTTACTTAATCTCGAACGGTTCTCCGTTCATTGGAAGTATAACCTCATAGTTGGAGAGATCCTCGAGCAGCTTCTCCCTGTTCTCACCATGACAGAGAATCACCCTTTTTGGATTGACCCCGTCAATGAATTTTACCAGCTCATCATGCCCGGCATGTGCTGAAAGATCAAAAAATTCCACCTTCATTTGCGGCCTTACGGATGCACCGTCTATGTTCAGTGTTCCGGTCTCCATAAGGCTCCTGCCGTTTGTACCCTCGACCTGGTAACCGGTGATGAAGATTGCAGATCTATCATCGTTAAGCGAATTCTTAATGTAGCTCAGAACCGGACCACCGTCAAGCATTCCGGAAGTGGTTATTATGACCTCTGCATCCATCGCTGCCATCCGCTCTCTCTGCCCGCGAACCGGTCTGGTTTTCTTCACCGCTCGTCTGAAATCATTCTGTGACCTGAAGAAACCCGGCGTATGCAGGTAGATACTCGTGATAGAATTCCCCATGCCGTCTACTGCAAGATTCAACCCAAGATCTGCGAGAATCATGATAAGTTCCTGGGTTCTGCCAACAGCAAATGTTGGGAGAATCACCTTTCCGCCGTTTCCTACAACCTCCTTCACTCTCGAGCGAAGGCGGGAAATGACCTTATCGCGATCCTCATGTGTCTTGCCAGCATATGTGCTCTCTATGATCAGGTTATCCGACTTAACCGGCGAAGCTCCTGTCAGGAGGTTCGTATCTCTGGTGTAAAGATCGCCTGTCACAAGAAGATCCGTTGAATTGCTGAACTTCCACATTGTTGATCCAGGGATGTGTCCCGCATTGTACGCCTGGAAGTCCAGGTCTTTCAGTGAATCCGCGTCTCCGTATCCCATCGGCACTAAGTGCGTGTAGAGTTGAGAGATGTCATCGCGGTTGAACATCTTGATGTATCCCTCAAGATTAGCTATCTTTACAGTATCCTCAAGCATTGGCCTGATACTATTTGCAGTCATTATTGTCGCATAGAAGTTGGCGTCATATTTGTTGAAGTAGACTGGTAGAGAACCTGCATGGTCAAGATGCGCATGCGTCAGGAAAACACCGTCTACTTTCTCTGGGGGCAACGGATATTCTGGTGGCTTTTCAGGTATCAAACCGTAATCCACCATTGCCGAAACATCTCCAAAGTCCATCTTTATGGCAAGCCTGCCAACTTCTTCTGCTCCTCCTAAAAATTTAATTTCCATCGAAAATCTCCTAATTTCAAATCTTTGCGTTGTCTAGTCTTTTTGCACAGTTGCAATTCCTTTCTGAAGAAAGTCGCTTCACTGATTGCTTAATAATATTAAGAGATTTGTCCTCGTTCTCCTTGAGTATCCGTATAACCTCCTTTGTATCGACCGGCTTGTCAGAATATACGTCATAATCTGTTATTGTTGCAAGAGTTGAATAACACATAGCCAGCTCGCATGCGAGGTTTATCTCCGGAACAAGTGTCATTCCAATAATGTCTGCAAACTGCCTGAACATTCTGGACTCCGCTCTGGTGGAGAATCTCGGTCCTTCTATGCAGGCATAGGTACCGCCAAGGGTTGTTGTATAACCTGCAGCCCTGGAGACTTCTGTCATAATTCCATTTATCTCCGGGCAGAATGGATCCGCTGTGGAAATGTGATAGACTTCCGGTCCGTCATAGAAGGTAAGCTCTCTCCTTTTCGTATAATCAATATATTGATCGGGAATGAACATAGTCCCAGGAGGTTGTTCATCCTTGAGCGAACCGACTGCACTCGCAGTCAATATTCTTTCGACTCCAAGGTGCTTCAATGCCCAGATGTTCGCTCTGTAATTCACTTTGTGTGGTGGAATTGTGTGTTTCTTTCCATGTCTAGGAAGAAAGGCAACCTCCACATTGCCAATCTTCCCGATGTCAATAGGAGCAGAAGGCCTACCATAGGGGGTATTGAAATCTTCATGCTTAGGTTCATCGAGAAGTGAATATAGACCGCTGCCTCCAATAATGCCTATTTTAATCATTTTTTTCCGTCCAAGCAAGAGTGCATAGTTTGAGTATATTTAATCAGTGAGTTTTGTAGAGCCCACGGATAACCCTGTCCAATCCAGAGCCGAACTGTGCAGCTTTTTTTGGTTGCATTGCTATCTCAACGGGAAGACCCAAAACAACAGCCGCCCTTCTCAGCAGGAACTTGTTTGTACCCTCAACAATGTGCGCACTCTTTGGAAGTTTTGCGAAATTCAGAATTTCACCTTCTAGATACGGAGTGATTAGTCTTTTACCCATGTATTGCGCAATCTTCTTCTCTCTGGGAAGTGTTACGTCGAACAGCTTCTGGATGCTTTTTTCGTTGTTTTCTTCATTGCTCATGAAACGCTTGTAGCCATAGAAGATCTCATCTGCACCCTGCCCGGTTACGAGAACATCAGACTCAATATGCATCAACGCAAGGCATAGTAGAGTTTCATACCCCAGTTCGTTCGCCTTGATGTCTGCATCTATCGATACTACTATATCCGCGGCCTTGGCAATAAGATCCCTTGACACCTCTTTCACGATAACTTCCTTGTGAAGTAGAGCAGAGTGGTTTTTTGCAGACTGTATGTCATGCGAACCCGCAAGGCCGAAGGTATAAGCCTTCAACGCATTGGATAAATGAAAGAGTATCGAACTATCGAGACCGCCGGAATACGCAATTGCCGAAGCTTCAGGAATGGATGCGGCGGCTCTTTTCAGGCATTTTACCAGGAGTTCAATATCCTTTCCGACCGATTCAGTTTCCATTGCAGACCGGACGATCCTCCAGTGTTATATAAGCACAATTTCTCTAATAGTTATAGCGGCAACAGCAAAGCGATCTTTAATGGTAAACACTTAAATACATGAGGTCTGTATTATTCAATGATGTAGATAAAATATTATTTAAATCTCGATTGCAATATAATTAGCCAAAATACAACTGTGGCTATAAACATAACCCTTAACTAATGAAATATGTAGTTTATATACTCCTCTGTATTTTTGGTTCCTGTCCAAGCAACGTTTAAATACTGAAATTCATTTGGAATTACGTATGGACAAACAACCCGTAAAACAACCAAGTAAGACAAATACGTGGATTGCAGTGGCAGTAGTTGTGGTTGTAGTCGTTGTTGTAGGGTCATTTATCGGCCTCGACTACCATAACCTGTTCAAGAGCAATACTACGTCTCCCTCCGGGCCACAGACTTTATATGTGTATCCGGGAGTGAGTGGTAGCCAGAATTCGAACCATCTGCTAGGCGGATGTGTCGTAGCAATAGCCCACGGCGGATCAGCAGTTACCGCATCGGAACAATTGGTAGCGTTTCTCTTAAACCCTGCAGTTCAGCAGCAGTTTGAGCAGAGCACTGGATTTATACCTGTCGACCAGGGTGCATTCTCATCCTCTCCGAGCAGTTCAGTGCCAACACTATATGCAAGTAGCATGCCTTCTGTTACCGTAACATACTACAACAGTATGAGCACAGCAGACGAGAGTTTCATAAACAGTGAACTTGCGACCTTCCACACAATGTATCCGAACATCAACGTTCAGGCAAGTTACATTGGCGCATCAAGTATCCTGAGTGCAATACAGGCAGAGCAGTCTTCATCAAGCAACAACCAGAACATTGTAATGACAATTGACAACCTGGATGTTGGTACCCTCTTCTATGAAGGATACCTCGCAAACCTGACGTCTTCTGTATCAGCAATGACTTCCGGTGCTGGAGTTCTATCCTCGATAGCGAACCTCAACAACTATGAGGTAAATGTATTTGGAGGAACCTACTTCCTGACCCAGCTGGTCAACATCCCGCTAGTCTGGATGGACTACACTGCACTGCAGAATGCTGGAATCAGCGCGGCTCCAACAACATATACACAGCTCTTTGCTGATGCACAGACTCTTTACAACAAGTATGGTGTCGGTGAGATAAACTTCCAGGGACACGGCGGTGCAAGCACAGCAACTGAGCTGTATCAGTGGATGGTCCAGTTCGGTGGCAACCCGATGGTTTTCAACGATACCGGTGATATAAAGGCCATGGAGTTCCTATACAACATGTCCCCATATCTGTCCCCCGAATACACAACCTCATACTGGGCGACTTACACTGGGCTTGCTTCAAACACATACACAATGATGTATTACCAGTGGCCAGGCTCCGTCAACCTGACAAAGCTCTCAATGAAGCCTTACAATAATTCAGACACGGCACTGAATGAGTCTCTCGCTGCGATAAACGGTGGAGTTTTCCTCAGATCGCCTGTAGTTTGGATAAACCAGTGGCAGCTATACATTGACACGGCGTTTATCTCGATAGTTGTAGATCATGGTACCACATCTTATAGCAGCATCCCGGGAATACTTGCTGGGGCGCACGCAGAGATGTTCAACTATCTGAATGATACGACCGGACCTTTCTACGGACCATCGATAGCTCAGGAATATAATAACGGCGTATTCCAACCCGTATCAGTATAGATAGAAAATTTTCTATCTACATTTTTTATTTTTTTTAATTTTCTACTTTTTATTCTGACGCAGTTGTTCTTAGAATGCTATTTTACCTCTACCTGTTATCCTTGACAGATTCCTTTAAATCACCATTCTCGTCATATATGTTGTACCTGTCGAGTCTGAAACTGACTGTTGCGCCGGAATCGAATTTCTCCTTCGACTTAAGGTTGACAAACCCCGTAAGGACACTACTTGCAAGCTGAGGATGCTGCTGCACTGGTATTTCATCAACAGGAAGAGAATCATCATCTTCCGCTCCGAATTTCGCCTGTACCTGGTAGCTCTCTTCTCTCAACGTGCTCAGCTGAACCTTAGCTGTAAAAGGCCCATCCCCGACAGTAGCCCATGAATCCCTGAATCCTATTATCGACCCGTTCTGTCCCAAAACCTCACCAGGGATAAAGTTCATCGGTATGTCTCCAATGAAATCTCCGACCCAGGTACTTTTAGGTTCATAGAGCAACTCCTCATAAGGGCCGATCTGTTCTATCTTGCCCTGCTTCATGATAGCCACCCTGTCCGATAAACTGCCAGCTTCGCTCTGATCGTGTGTCACATAGACAAACGTATGGCCTAAATCCCTCTGAATCTTCTTCAGTTCGCTTCTGGCTACTACCCTGACTCTCGCGTCCAGGTTGCTCAGTGGCTCGTCCAGTAAGAAAATCTTTGGATCCCTAACAAGAGCCCGAGCGAGTGCAACCCTCTGCTTCTGGCCTCCGCTTAACAGGGTTACATTTTTTGCAAGGACATGCGCTATTTTGAGAGTTTCAGCGATCTCTTCAACCTTCTTTCTGACCTGAACACTAGGCATATGCGACATTTTCAGCGGAAAAGCTATGTTCTGATAAGCAGTCATATTCGGGTAGAGGGCATAATTCTGGAATACCATCGCTATATTTCTCCTGTGTGGAGGGAGTCTGCTCACATCCACTCCATCCATCATTATGCGTCCATATGACGCGGATTCAATTCCAGCGGTCACTCTGAGGAGAGTAGTTTTGCCAGTCCCGGATGGTCCGAGGACTACGAGGAACTCTCCTTCGTAAATCTCAAGATTGAAATCGTCCAACACTCTAGTCTGTCCATAATCCTTGTATATGTTCTCATAACTCATTTTCACGTTCATCCGACCAAACCTCCTGACAGGTACTGTCCTTTCAGATATTTCTGGAAAATTACTACCAAGACAATGATGGGTAATGTGGCCAAGAGTGCAAATACTGCAGATTCTATAGGCAAATCTCTGGACACGTAATTATAGAGAGCAACCGGGAATGTTGAGTAAGTTGGCACTATAGGTGCGACTATCAGTGCATATGTGAACTCATCCCAGGAAGTCATCCAGGCAAGGATGAATCCGATCATTATAGGCACCCTTACCAGAGGAAGGAGAATATTTGCGAATGTAGACCTGAGAGATGCGCCGTCAACTCTTGCCTGATTCTCTAGATCCTTAGGAAGACCCCTGAAAGCACCTACCATGATAAAAGTGACCAGCGGTAATACTACCAGTTCCTGTGCAAGTGCAACACCAAGCACCGTGTTTTGGAGCGTTGCCTTATAGATATAGAAACCAATGGGAAAACTTCCGGATGTCAGGTGGAGCGAAGGAAGCGGTATTCCTGAAATGAAATAGCTGGAGATCGGGATTGCGATAACCAGACCCGGCATCATGTTTACTATGAACATAAACGCAATGAGTTTGTTAGAATATCTTGAGGGTAGTTTGGACATACCATAACCTGCAGGAATACCGAGGCCAAGAGATATCGCTCCGACAAGGAAAGCAACTTCGACGCTCCGTATCAGTGGGCCGGTAAGGTCAACTTCTTTGAATGAATTTATAATGTTTGCAAAAGTGATGGAATATGGAATCTGTGGAGGATAGATCTGCCCGAAGGTGTATATCGTTGGCATGAACGTATATATCAGAAGCACCCAGATCGGGTAAAAGAAGAGTACAGCCAACAAAACAACCGGTATGTAAATCAAGATGCTGGTCTTATTCGGCATATTGTTTAGCACCTCCTATCTTCAGGACAAAGATTGCATACACCATGATTATCAGTAAAAGTACGGTTGATACAGCGTAGGAGATAGGCCTGTTTGCAAGCGTGGAATAATTCTGAAATATCAGGGTGTTTAGAATCGGGGGTTCATATCCCACCAGAACTAGCGGCAAGGCGAATATGTTGAATTCGCTCACTCCGCGAACTAGCAGAGCTATCGACATGAGCGGAGCAATTGCAGGCAGCGTTATCCTTGTAAATCTGTTGAACGGTCCCGCACCATCCATTGACGCAGCCTCGTACAGCGTGGGTGAAACAGAAGACAAACCACCATAAAGGATGAGGGCAACGAGTGGAGTGTTCTTCCAGAAATCCGAAAACATTATCACACCAAGTCTTGATGGATATGTAGTCAGGAATTCAATCGGATGAAATCCAAACGCGACGATTACGCTGTTCGCAAACCCACCAATCGGCTGAAAAATGGCGCTGAAAATGAATGCACTGACCACTGTAGAGATGCCAAATGGTATTATCACTATAGTAGAAAAGAATCTGTTTCCTTTGAATGGTTTCACAAGTACCATAGCAATTGCAAGAGCAAGGAAAAGCTGCAGCGCTAGAGCTCCGATACTTACAATCAGAGTGTTTATGATCGCTTTGTAGAGGCCAAGACTCGGGAGCACTGTATAATTTTTCAGGGTGAAGGCATTATTTGACCTGAAACTTTGATAAACAACCGTCAGAGCAGGTACTATGGAAAGTCCGATAACATAGGCAATAGCCGGAAGGGCAAACAGGAAATAGACAAAGTTCTTCCTCACATTTCTATTTTGAAACTTCATGTGATCTGGCGAACTTGTGATATGGGTCGGGGAGCTATCCATATCAAAGATAATGTGCATAAACACTAATAAATTTTGATGCGCTCTAGTATTTAATGGAAAAAATTGAAATACATGCTATTTCATTTTATTCATGAAGAATTAGGAAAGTAGTTGAAAATGCGCGATCCTCAAGAAGTTTACAGTACCATGAGAATGTGTAGCAAACTGAATGATTCAGACAATTTTAAGGATTTATATCATTGGATAGTTGAAAATAGCGGTTCTGTGAAGAAGGGAAATTATCTTTCCGCGCTCAAGACAGACCGACTTCATTTCATCTCGCTTCAGAATGGGTCACTTCAGTCAGGAAGATCACAGAGAAACAGAATCGGGCTCTGGGATCTCGATACGAAGCATATCTCTTCATTTGAGTTGAACTCCGAATCTACAAAAGGTGAAGATGACTTTATTTCTTATGTAAGGGGGCTTGGCTATATATACAGAAAATACAGAGATTACGAAAGATTGGACTTTATACCTCCCGGAAAATCTTCATTGATAATTGCAGTGAAGGCAAACCAGGCGTCGGCATTTTCGCTGGAAATCGGGATACAGCACGCTCTTGCCTGGCCCTCTAAAGAGATTGCAAATACGTATAGAGTCAGAGAAGAACCTGGAAAAACAGTCTTCAAAAGCGAAATTGCTGAGACGATTATCTCAATAACAGGGGCTGGGGATTTCAGGGTCAATACTGATGGGTCAAATTATCATGCCAGGTTGTCCAAGACGAGCTCATTCATTCTTACTATAACCTGTGACGGGAAAGAGCCAGAAGACGGTGACTTCCAAAAGACTAAAGACTTCCACAATAGAATAAATGAAATTTGCAAGCTTGAGACCCCATCATTTGAATTAAACAAGCTATTCCTGTGGGCCAAACATGACCTGATTGAGCTGTATACCAAGACTGAATTCGGTTCAGGTTTCTACGCAGGGATGCCTACCTTCTCATGGTTCTTCGGGCGAGACTCAGAGTGGATGTGCATGGCGGCTATAGAATGCGGATTGCAGGACATGGCTAAGGAGAGCATGGACCTGCTCTATCGTTTCTCTGATTCAGGCAGGATACCGCATGAGATATCCTGTCTGGAGAAAGAGAAGAACTCAGTAGGAAATAGATTGGTCGAAGTTTCTCCTCCAGAAACTCAGTTCATGGCTATTGACAGCTCTATACTTTGGATAATCTGCATGCTTCGATTTCAATCCTGGACTGGCTATGACAGGGATGCACGGATTGAAGAAGTCTATAAATTCTGCCTATCCTGTGACTCAGATCAGGATGGATTCCTTGAGAACGATTATTCAAAGAAACTCATTGGATGGCCGGAATCTTGGGCAGATCAGCGAGACGGCATCTGTGTCGAAATAAATGCATGGTGGCTCGAAGCTCAGCGACTTGCGTATCCTGGACGCACGGACACAGATTTGCAGCGGAAAGTACAAAGATTCATCGATACTTTCTACTCTTTCGAAAATGGACAAATGACCGTTCTTGACTCAATCCATGGAAAGGAGAAGAGATGGATAAAGGGGGCTATGCAGTGCGTTCCAGGAATGTACCTTGCAGGAGAGAAGATCAGACAGGGCCTTGAGTGGATCAGCAAACCTGACATGATATCACCATGGGGGATTAGGTCGATTTCGACTCTTGACAGCAAATATGATGCAGGATATCACACCGGTGCTGTCTGGCCATTGATGACCGGGTGGATGGTTATCTCGCTGTACAACAATTCGTTCCCGAAAGAGGCGTTCAAACTTCTCCGCTCATTTCCAGAGATAGCATTCGGTAGTGAGGACCCGGGAAGGATAAATGAAGTCTACAACCCAGAATATATCCATCCTGAGGGACAGTTCTTCCAGGGCTGGTCTTCCAGTCTCTTCATCCAGTGCATGATCGAAGGGGTCTTTGGAATAAGCGGTTTTGCGAATGGAGCTAATCTTGAGAGCAACATTCACGCAAACCTGCCTGATCACTGGGATTCTGCCTCTCTTAAGAGACTAAAATTCAGGGGAAAGTACTATGATGTCACAATTAACCGGGACAAAGTTACCGTGGAACTGGTGTCTTAACACACTCCTGTCTTAGCCCCAGTCAACTCTTCTTGGAAACAGTTATCTAACAGAGAAATCTTATGAGCCATGGATTATGTTCCAGATACTTCTGTCATAGTAGATGGCAGATTCACCGCTTTCATCGCAAAGCATCATGGATCACATGTGATACTTGCAGAAGCACTTGTTGCGGAGATAGAACACCAGGCAAACGAGGGACGTTCCATCGGCTCTGCCGCGATTCATGAATTGAAGGCACTTCGCGATCTCCATTCCAAGGAGAAAATATTTCTCGACTTCTATGGGAAGAGACCCTCTGAGTGGCAGATCGAACGTGCCAAATCCGGAGAGATAGACGAGATGATACGACAATGCGCGCAGGAGACAAATGCGACCTTAGTGACAGGTGATCAGATACAGAAGGAGATCGCTGAGATCAAAGGCATCCCTGTGCGTTATCTGGACCCGCTGGAGATTAAGGTCCGGAATATAGAAGAGTTCTTTTCCGATCTTACAAGTTCAGTGCACCTGAAGCCAGATACAGAACCGTTCGTAAAAGTAGGAGCCCCGGGTTCCGTGAAGCTCGAGAAACTGGAGAATAAAGTTAGCAGGGAAGAACTGGAGAATATAGCAAGCAATCTTGTGAAGCGGGGTAGATTTGAGGACGAATCATTCGTTGAGATGGACATGCATGGCGCTACGGTTGTACAGCTGAAAAACATGCGTATTGTCATAACGAGGCCTCCGTTCTCAGACGATCTTGAGATCACAGCGGTCAGGCCGATCACAAAACTTGTGATTGAAGATTATTCGATCGAGCCACTGCTCCTTGAAAGGATGCAAAGCGGGATACATGGAATACTGGTTGCAGGTGCCCCAGGTGCTGGTAAGAGTACCTTCGTACAGGCACTGGCAGAGTTTATAGCCGGCAAGGGAAAGATTGTGAAGACTATGGAGAAACCCAGGGATCTGGAACTGATCAAGGAGATAACTCAATATGCGAGCCTGGAAGGTTCTATGGAAAAGACCGGTGACATTCTCCTTCTGGTGAGAGCCGACTATACGGTATTTGACGAAATGAGAGTCACCCCAGATTTTCTGGTATATTCAGATCTTCGGCTTGCCGGTGTCGGGATGATCGGCGTTGTTCATGCAACCAAAGCGATCGATGCAATGCAGCGCTTCATAGGACGAGTAGAGCTGGGTCTGATACCGCAGATTATAGACACTATTCTTTATGTTTCGGCTGGTAAGATTGAATCAGTTCTGACAACCGAGTATGTTGTGAAGGTACCTGCAGGTATGAGCCAGGAAGATCTTGCACGACCAGTGATAGTCGTCAAGGATTTCTTCACACAAAAGCCTCTCTATGAGATATATTCATTTGGAGAGCAGGTAGTCGTAGTACCTGTCGAGTCTGCTGTGGAAGAGGATGCGATGAACCGCTTCATCGAAGAGCGAGTCAAGGACGAAATCTCAAAATTCCTGGGCGTCAAGTCGGTACAGGTGTCCCTGATAAACAGGAAAAAGGCCGTGGTTCGGGTAAGTGAAGAAAATATTCCAAGACTGATCGGAAGAAAGGGGGCAACTGTGAACGAACTTGAAAGAAAACTTGGGTTGAAGCTTGAGGTAGAACCGGGGACGACTTCCATAAAATACAGAGACAAGGCAGAATTCGAGATCAGAAACAGGATAATCTACATTCACGTTGGAACTCCCAACAGGAACGTGAAATTATACATCGACGATCTCCTTGTTCTAATGGCGAAGAGTTCTTCTAAGGGGACAATTAGAATAAAAATGACGAGCGACACAGGTCAGGAGCTCTACAGAGCAATAAAGGGCGGTAAGTACATAGAATACATGCTTACAGATTGATTCTGTCTTTTAGCCCGAATTCAAGATTATATATACTTCTCGAATACGAAGGCAGAATGGAATGCAGCAGGTGCAATTCTAAGGCGATTTACAGTGCAAGATACAGTGGAATGAACTACTGCAGGAAACACTTTGAAGAGAACTTTGAGAAGAGGGTCAAGCATGAGATCAGGGAACAGGTTCGCTTCAAGCAATCAAGAAACAGGATCGCAGTTGCTCTGTCTGGAGGGAAGGATAGCTCTGTGCTGCTCTTTATGCTGCAAAAGATCCTCGGTGAGAGGCGAAACCTGGAGCTTTTCGCAGTAACTGTAGATGAAGGCATCGCCGGTTACCGGGATAAGGAGATGATCTCAGCCACAAAACTTTGTGCTCTGCTGGGTATCGAGCATGTCACACTATCATACAGGGAAAAATACTCGATAACCATGGATGAAATTGTTTCCAGAGATGCAGATGCTATTCCCTGCTCGCATTGCGGGCCAATGAGGCGGCAGGTAATGAACCAGTTAGCTCTTTCTGTAGATGCAGATTATATTGCACTTGGAATCAATCTGGACGATTATTCTCAGTCTGTAATGATGAATGTCATAAAAGGAGATACAGATAGGATGGCGAGGATGGCTCCCCATGATCAATCTGGATCGGGCCTCGTACCCAGGATACTTCCTCTTCGTAAAATACCAGAGAAAGAGGTGATGTTATTTGCAATGCTTAACGGAATAAAGGAAGATAGAATTTCATGTCCTTATTACGCGCGGGCAGAGCGAAACGAGGTCAGGGAGATACTTAGCGATCTGGAGGAAAGGCATCCGGGAACCATGTATGCAGTATCGAAATTTGGAGACTCAACAAAGGCAGCTCTGAAGCTAGGCATTTCAGGACAACTCACAAACTGCAGGATCTGCGGTAATCCGACTGAATATGAAATATGCTCAGTATGCAAGAATCTCGAGCAGAGCAACCTGATTTGAAGGTTTGGCAGATGATTCTTGAGACTCTTCACAAAAATTTATTACAATTTCAACAATCCGCTGTTCTGTTCGTTCTCAAGGGGCTGTAGCTTAGCTTGGTTTGAGCACCCGGCTGATAACCGGGAGGTCACCGGTTCAAATCCGGTCAACCCCATTTATCCCTATTTTTGCAAATTCTTGTAATGGACGCAATTTCCCGAGTGCGTATTTATCACAGTATATGCTTCCAGGTTTTCCTTATTTATCTGTCTATATCACTGGGATTCCATCTTTCACTTTCTCGGTGGTTATAGCCGGAACACACCTTGAATAATGCTGCCAAAGGTGGAAAGAGCTGGAGCTCCTGGAAATGGGGCTGTCTTGTGGGTTACCGGTGACGGAATAATGTTGCCATGCAGGAAGAAGAGGGCAAGTGGTATGAGACTAACAAGTATTATTGCAGCCATGAACAACAGGAAGGGAAGACTTCTCGATTTAGCCTTACCGTCCCGTTTCACAATACTGAACCTTTCTAGGGCAATACCCGCAAATATGGAAAGAGGGGGAATTGCAGGCATGAAATATCTTGGTTCCCACACAGTCTGAATATAGGTTCTTGAAACGTCGTAATCTATTACCCAGTATACGGACAGATAGGTAATCATTGCAATGAAAATCCAGAATGACAGCAGGACTAAGGCTGCTCTGTTCTTTCTCACGTACCAAAGCCCTGCAGGGAGGAGAAGCAGAGCTGGCATCCTGAATATCAAAAGCGGTAGCAGGTATACGAAATTCCTTCCAGCATATGCCAGATCAGAAAGAGGAGATGCGAACCAGTTCTGGCTCTGATTTCGCAAGTTGATCGAGTGAGTGCTGCTGAATGAAACAAGCGACGTAGCATCATACCCTGAATTGAACGGACCTCCGAAATAAGTCATGTTGTAATACATCAGCGGTATCAGGACGACAGAAAGGCCAAGGAGGAAAACAGCACTAAGAATAAATCCCTTTGAAAGTGAATGTTTCGCATTAGGATCGGATCTCGAGATTCTGTATCTGATGATATAGAAAGTTAACATGTAAAGTAATATTGCCGGAAGAATCAGGGCTACTGGATATCTTGTTGATATTGCGGCACCAAAGACAAGACCGGATAAAAGAGAAAGAACAACTGCTGCCACATTTACCTTTAGCGATACAGTTCCTGGATTTTTCGGGTCTGATGATCTACCATTCATTCTATAGTTAGACTCAACTAGGAGCCATATGGAGCATACCAGGAGATGCATGGTAGCTGCGTCAGTCCAGTAATAATGAGCCCACATTATCAGGACTGAAAGGTTCAGCATTGTTGTGAGGGATGCAATGAATGCTACCTTCCAGTTTGTGAGTCTAAACGCCAGCATATAGGTGGAAACAACTGCGAGCAGGACTATCAGAGGGGCAAACAACCACTGTGCGTGTATCAGGTAAAACGGAACGATGAGCATGGAGAACCCCGGTCCTTTCTCATTTAGAACCATGTATTGCCCGTTATATAGCACGACAACACTCTGTGTTATTCCACCAGTCCATTGACTGTATGGAATTGCAAAAACACCCTGTGCATAATGTGGTACCCAGATGTAATTTGTCGTAGCATCCGCAATATCCATAGTCATCACGTTATACGGCTGCAAAACAATCCATATTTCTAGGGCGACAAAGACTATGCAAAGAAGTATTACCGATCTCCTAGCAGTGAATGATTCATGCAGGAAATGGTTGTAACCAACTTCTTCTTCACTCAAGTGCTTGCCCCCATCCATCCAGGATTCCTTCTTCCTGTAGCTGATTACTTTCCCTTAAAGATTTTTCCGCATCTCAGAAGCAATGAAATTCGATGTCTAGAGTGTAAGATATCAAAGAATACATGGATTTTCACAAGGTTTGTGACCCTCTGACCAAGAGCTGGAGGCAATTCTCCTTTGGTTCAGAGTCTAACTTACCTATGCAATAGAAGCTGATTCCAGGCTACTCATTTGAGGAGATCACAATAGTTTTCATATTTGTGAACTCGTCAATGCTGAATCCTATCCCTTCTCTTCCGAAACCGCTCTGCTTTACCCCACCAAACGGGAAAAATCCAATGCCATGTGCAGGGAATGAATTGATTGTGACTTCTCCTGCTTCAATCTTTCTCGCTATCCTGAGTGCTTCTGTAATATCATCTGAAAAGACCGCGCTGTCCAGTCCGTATTCAGACCTGTTGCTTATCTCAATTGCCTCTTCTTCCGTAAAATACGGATGTATTGGAATCACAGGTCCAAACGTTTCTTCCCACATTATCCTTGCACTTAGCGGTACCTCAGATAGAACAGTGGGTTCAACATAATTCTTTTCAATGCTGCCACCTAGCAGAAGCTTTGCACCTTTGGATACGGCATCGTCAATCATACCCTTTACCCGCTCCGCTGAATCCTCATTTATCAAAGGTCCGATTGGGTGGTTGCTTTCCTGCTGGGTATTAAGACGGAATTTCCTTGCTTCTACAACTATGCTCTCTGTGAGGCGCGGTGCGATGCTTGACTCAACCAGAACTCTGCTTATGGCGTCGCATCTCTGCCCAGAAAACTTGTAAGATCCATCCACTATCAATTTAGCTGCACTTGAGATATTTTTTGCATTTTTCGTCACTATAGCACATGCCTTTCCTCCCAATTCAAGATGAATCTTTTTGATTCCGGATATATTGCTTAAACCCAAACCTACTGCGGTACTTCCGGTAAAAGTCACCATATTCACATCATCGCTAGTTGCAAGGTAACTCGCAATGTCACCGGATGCCACAATGCTGCTCAGGCATCCTTTGGGTATACCTGCTTCATCCAGTATCTTCGCCATCATGAGGGCAGGGATTGGAACTGCAGATGGCGGTTTGAGTATTACGGAATTTCCCGCAATCAGGCCTGGTATCACCTTTGTGTATGATATGAAAAGTGGATAGTTAAACGGGGAAATGGCAAGTACAACGCCAACCGGGTCTCTTTCTACAATTGCTATTTTGCCTCTGTTCTGGTTCGCCCAATCCCCGGGAATGAGATCGCCCTTGATCCTGTTCGCATCATATCTAGCGTTCATCAGCCTATCTATAGTTGACTTTACTTCACCCTCGGCCTCAACTCTGGGCTTTCCAACATTGTTGATTAGCGCCTCGACAATGCTTTCCTTCCTGGCTTCCAGAATCTTGGCTGCTCTTTCCATGATGTCTATTCTGGTAACACCCGGCAGGGATTTCATTCTATCTTTGGATGCTGCAGCGCTTTCAAGCGCTCGATCGGCCAACTCCAAATCTACCCTGGAAACCATGGCTATGGTCTTGAGCGTTAGTGGGCTCTTCACTTCGACGAAGGTATCAGACATCACCCAATCTCCACCGACAAATACCTTGAAATGCGGTAGTCCCTTATTCATTTCGACAATGCTTTCAAAGCCCCGGTAATCCAACAACATCTTCCTCTCCAGTTTAGCCACCAGTTACCTGATATCCAATGCGCACGGATAAATCGATCTCCTTATAGTTCTGAAGCATGAAAGCGAAGTGAAAATATTATGCGATGTCACAACAACGAACAATCGCAGGATCAGATTTTTCCTGACGAGACCTCATCGGGGTCAACCTTCCTGCTTATGAGTCTCCCTCCGTCTATTATGATCTCGTTACCAGTCATGAACGCGTTTGCATCCGAAAGAAGGAATTCAACCAAGCTAACCACTGCATCCATCCTGCCATATCGGCCCAGAAGTGTTGCTGCGCTTCTATCCAGTTCCGGTGGTGGTTCTTTATCCTTAGAATAAATCGGTCCCGGAATAAGTGTTGTTACCTGTAAACCATACCTTCCCAAATCCACAGCCATGCTTCTTGACATAGAGACAAGAGCTCCTTTTGTGGCTGCGTACGCGAAAGAGTTCTGCAACGGGGAAAGATACTGAACAGCACCAATATTGACAATTTTCCCTTTTATCTTTGAATCTACCATTATTCTTGCAACCGCTTGCGATATCAGCATCGTTGAAGTCATCACAAGGTTAATCTCATCGTTCCAGTCCGCCAGACTGATGTCAAGTATCCCGAACCTTGAGTTCCTGGAGGCATTATTGACAAGACCATCAAACCTCCATTTGCCCTTGTTGATCCAGCCAACAAACTTCTCTACTTCGGGAACGGATGACTGATTAAGGGGATAGAATATAGCTCTGTCCTTTCCAAGTTCATTTAGCAGATCATTTGCCCGTTCCACGGATCTACCGGTGAAGACTACCTTCGCTCCATTCTTCACCAGCGACCTGACAATTTCCCTGCCAATTCCTCCGGTACCACCGGTCACAAGATACGTTCTATTGCTCATTTCTTGATCACCGCACCGTTAGTCATGGAATCGCAGGAGCCCTCCCTGGTTAAGTTCAGGCAATGGTTCCCTAGGCGTAACACCATGCCCAGGACCCTGAGGCAAGAAGAATTCTTTCTCGCAATCGTTTGTATTTTCAAAGAGACCGTCAGGTATGCAGTTTGGTGGTGTTTCAAGCAATGATTCAGGCGCTAGAGCGGAAGCAACATGTGCAGTTGCGGCTATGCCTACCCAGCCGTTGTATGGTCTGCAGTGAAATGATATGCTCTTGCCAGCGTCTCGCAGCAATTTAATTATATCAAGTGCAGCGGTAATTCCACCCGCTTTGGTAATGTCCGGTTGATAATATGTAAGTGCATCCATCTCAACAACCCTCTTGAATTCATTAAGCGTAAACAGGTTCTCTCCGGCAGCAACCGGGATAATTTTATTTATAAAACTCAACGAATCATAATCATCCGGAGGCCAGATTGGTTCCTCAATCCACTTCAACTCGAATCTGGATATCTCGGTGGCAAAAGCCTTTGCAGCATTCAGTCCAAAGCCACAGTTTATGTCGGCCATGAGGTCAAACTCGTAACCCAGCTGCTCCCTTATTTCTCTTACACCTTCCAGGGTATCACCTGGGCTCTGGTGTATCTTGATCGATCTGTATCCAGAGTCAAGCAGGTTCCTAACAGCGGCAACCAGGTCTGAACGCTTGTATCTCGATAGAGAGAAATATCGTTTGATCTTCCTTCCCTGTCCACCAAGCATAGCATAAAGGCTCTGACCTGCAACCCTAGCTTTGAGGTCCCACACCCCTATATCGATTCCAGAAATAGCTCCGGTTGTGATGCCTGACCCTCCAGAGAAAACATATCTCTGAAGAGTCTTCCAGATATTCATCGGATCGGACGCGTCGGTTCCAACTACAACTGGAGATAGTGTCCTAATCATCTCATAGTATGGGGTGGGATCATTCCCTGCGGTTGCGAGTACCTCGCCCCAGCCAGCTGATCCATCAGAAACAATCTTGACATAAAGTTGCCTGCTCCATTGCTGGACCCACATCTGTTCAGGGGAAGTTTCAGTTAACGGTATGGATGCCTTTATCGGCTCCACTTTTCTGATCAATGCCACGGAATTACCGATATCCATAACAATGTTATGAGGATTACCTCCATTCTTTTCATCGGGAGTTTGAGAATTTTTGCTGTTTTCGTCGGATGAGTTCGAGATACTGCTCTTCATGAAAAACCGTACCTGCAAGAGTATCTCAAAATTCTTTTCTCCAGGATTAAGATACAGTATTTTAATAAAGCAATCTTGATCATTCCCGTTCTCCGTAATTCTATGTTTGCCACCGTGCTATACATTGACTATATATACTTAAATATTGTTAAATGGAAATTTCTAGCACGCAATATTAATATCTATTTTAATGATTCTGTCTCATGGAAGTCGGATTTTTAGTCCATAATAAGGAAGACGACGTGGGTGTTGCCACGCTGGACTTAGTAAAGGGAAACGAGGCTGAAGGTGTTTTCCTGGATACAAATGAAAGAGTCAGGGTGAAAGTCCAAGAAGACATACCCT
Organism: Thermoplasmataceae archaeon; assembly: GCA_046704325.1. Taxonomy (GTDB): domain Archaea; phylum Thermoplasmatota; class Thermoplasmata; order Thermoplasmatales; family Thermoplasmataceae; genus UBA582. The sequence continues at coordinate 40,773 of JBJKSG010000020.1, read as the reverse complement.
TGGGTCACAAGATAGCTCTGCGGGACATGAAGAAAGATCATGATCTGATCGAATACAAGAATGTCATTGGAAGGGTATCTGACGAGATAAAGACAGGGTTTCATGTGCATACGCACAACTTGAAGTCAAAGAGGTGGGCGTGATGACTACATTCAGAGGGTATGAAAGAGAGAATGGAAGAATCGGCGTCAGGAATCATGTGCTTGTCATACCGGTCGACGATCTCTCCAACAGCGCATCCGAAGGAGTACAGAGTCTGATCAGAGGTACAATAGCGGTACCTCATCCATATGGTAGGCTGCAGTTCGGAGACGACCTGGATCTGACGTTCAAAACACTTGCTGGTTTCGGGAAGAACCCCAATGTTCACTCCGCGATTGTCATCGGAATAGAGGATAACTGGACAAACAAGATTGCAGATCAGATCGCAAAGACAGGTAAATGGGTAGAAGCGGTCAGTATTGAAGGAAAGGGCGACCTGAAGGCGATGGAGAAAGCTTCCAGAACTGCAAAGGACATGGTGCAGAAAGCAACTGATCTTCACAGGAAAGATTTCGATGTGTCGAATCTGGTCGTAAGCACTAAATGCGGAGAATCTGATACAACTTCTGGACTGGCATCTAACCCTACTGTTGGAGTATTCTTTGACAGGCTGGTGGATGAGGGAGCGACCACCATCTTTGGCGAAACCTCTGAGCTTACCGGTGCAGAATCAGAGATTGTGAGGAAGATAAAGGATCAGAAGGTCAAGGATAAATTCATGAAGATATTCAATGACTATCAGGAAGAGGTTACCAGGCATGGTGCTGATTTACTCGGATCGCAGCCAACACAGGGAAATATTAAGGGTGGGCTGACAACGATTGAAGAAAAAGCATATGGAAATGTGCAGAAGGCCGGCTCAAGGACCATTATAGATGTCCTGGACTACGGTGATGAGCCAACAAAGAAAGGTCTGAACTACATGAATACTTCATCTGCTGCAGCTGAAGCAGTAACCCTGTTTGCTGCTGCAGGGGCTGTGGTTCACATATTCACCACCGGGCAGGGGAACATAGTCGGGAACCCTATTGAGCCGGTTATAAAGATCTCCGCCAACCCGAAGACTGTTGCAGGGATGAGTGAGCACATAGATCTTGACGTTTCCGGTCTTCTCAGCTTCAAATTCGATTTGAAGGAAGCAGGAAAGAGGCTCTATGACCTTATGGTCCGGACAGCTTCAGGGAGAATGACAAGTGCTGAGATCCTGAGACATGTGGAATTCAGTCCAACCAAACTATACATATCTGCCTGAAAATTAAATTATTTTTTCCAGGCCTTTTTCTTTTATATATTTCATAACATTATTTTGGTGCTGCATCATTGTATTCCATGCTAGTTCAGGATCATGATTTGCTATTGCGTTATAGATCTCTGTGTGCTCTGTTACCTCCATTTTTAGCCTGTCTGCGCTTGTAAAGAGGGATGCACGAACCACCCTCAACTTCATCCTTATCTCTCTGGTGAATCTCTCTAGATAATCATTCTTGCTGGCCTCCGCGACAGTTCTATGAAAATCACCGTTGAGCTCAGAGAGAAGAACCACATTGATGTTCTTCCGTGAACTCATATCTGTGATAGCGGAAGTTAATTCCCCCATCTCTTTCAGCTCTCTCGCGGTAACCCTTACAGCAGCGAATCTCGCGGCCTGTGCCTCAAGAACCTCCCTGACCTCATACAGGTTCAGGATATCCTCCTCGGACATCATGAAGACAGTGTAGTACCTCCCCCGTCTGCTAATAAATCCTTCTCCTTCCAGGGCGATGAGTGCTTCCTTTACTGGAGTCCTGCTTATCTCCAGATCTCTGGCCACTCTGTCTATGTCTACAATTCTACCTGTCTTTAGCGGCCCATTTACAATTGAATTCACAATGTGATCGTAGGCAGTTTTCTTTAGATTCTGCCCTTTTTCCATCAGATACCTTAACCATCATGTTATATTTAAGTTGTTGTGAATCTCGTTTGTCATTTTCATTCTAAAATGAAATCATTAGAGAATTCATTAACAACCAGAAAACGGCTTCAATATGGAGTTTCCGAGCGATATTGCATTTCGCATCCGCGAATTTCATTAGATCAGGTTCTTGATGGTTGGTATTAAACTTATCCTGGCAAGAATTTTCAAAGAAAAGAATGTTAATATCAGCTTTTCAGATGTGGATCTGAACAGGTGTGATGCATCATGACTGAAAAGAGTTTTGAAGTTAGGAATCCTTTTTCCGGTGAAGTTTTGAGTAAAATTGATTTCATGGATATCCAGCAGATCAGGAGGAAGATTAACGAGGCGAGGCTCGCTCAAACAAAGCTGGCTAAACTAAGCGTAGCAGAGAGAGCCGCTATGCTGCTTGAGTGTGCAACAGCGATTACGAAGAGGAAGGATGAGCTGGCCCTCCTTATGTCAAAGGAGATAGGGAGACCTATAAAGAGTTCCAGAGGGGAACTAATCAGGACATCAGAAATCTTCAAGATTGCAGCTTCAGAAGCGCCTCATGCACTGGAGGGACGATTCATGGATCTGGGTGCATATGTTCACCCTCCTGGAAACGACAAAAGAATCGCAATGGTGTTGCGTGAACCCGTTGGCGTGGTTGGATCGATTACACCGTTCAACTTCCCCGCTTCTAGTTTCGCTCAAAAAGTTGCCCCCTCACTCGCAGTCGGGAACGCGGTGGTTCATAAACCTGCTAGAGCTGCTCCGCTTACACAGATGGAGATTGCTTCGATAATTATGGATTCTGGTTTCCCTGAAGGGAGCGTTGCAATCATACATGGAGTTTCTGAGGAAGTTGGAAACGAATTTGTGTCGAATCAAGAGATAGCTGCTCTATCATTTACGGGTTCAGAGAGTGTTGGCCTGGACCTCGCGTCAAGAGCAGTTAAGAACGGAAAGAAGGTAGTAATGGAACTTGGAGGTAGCGATCCAGAGATAGTTTTAGATGACGCTGATCTTGAGAAAGCTGCAAACGCGGTGGTAATCGGGAGATTCGATTACGCAGGCCAGTTCTGCAATGCAACAAAGAGGCTCATTGTTCAGGAAGACGTAGTCGAAGATTTTTTGCATATATTATCCGGCAAGATGGGATCTCTGAATGTTGGAAACCCACTGGAAGAAGACACCATGATGGGACCGATGATCAACAGCTCCGCACTCAAGGAGATGCACAGCTTCCTTGGTGAGTTGAAAGCAGCCGGCGGGAGCGTTGTATACCAGGGAGAAGTTGCTGATTCAGAGAGATTCTTCCCCGCCACGATACTAAGACTGGATAACAGGGCCAAGGTTCTTGAGCGTGAAATATTTGGTCCGATTATACCTGTAATACCGGTGAAGAATGATGACGAAGCGATAGAACGCGCCAACGAAACCGAATTTGGGCTCGACGCGTCCATCTTTACAGGTAACTTCGAAAGAGGATACAGGATTGCAAGGAGCCTGGTTACCGGTACCGTCATGATTAATGATACAACTAGGCTCAGATGGGACAGTCTACCCTTTGGCGGGGTCAAGAAGAGCGGTATAGGAAGAGAGAGCGTTCCCGACTCAATGCGGGAGCTGACGAATGAAAAGATAGTTGTCTACAAGATGTCGTGATCTATCTTTCGTAAGAGCAGTGCTCTCATTTCTCCATGCAGAAGCATGTCTTCCCGGTCGCATGATCGATAACCGGGAGGTGCCTCAGGCAGAACGCGTGTCTCATCTTCCGAACAGCTTTTTCGTCCTCGGCAGTGCCAGAGCTTCTTCAACATTATCTGGCGACCCTGTAACAATCTCAATTTCAGCACCATCCCTGACAAAGATTGGAATTCTTGATATCGGTTGGGAGACCTCAATCCACCTACCGCCCTCCTTCGTTGTCGAATCATAATAATCGATCCACTCACCTTCCGGTAAGTATACCTTCCTCTTCCCCGTCGAATTAAATATCGGTGCGATCATCAAGTCATCCCCAAGGAAATACTGGTCATCTATCTGCTGGCAGCTTTTATCACTATCGTACTCAAGAAGAAGTGGCCGGACCAAAGGTTTCCCGCTTTCGATTGATTTCTTTGCCTGCGTCACTATGTACGGCATAAGCGAGTACCTGAGACAAACTAACTCCCTGAATGCTTTTACAATCTCGCCATCAAAGGTCCAGGGCTCCCGCGGGGAAGTTCCATGAAGCTTGAAGTGCGAGAAAAGTGCCCCCATTGCGGCCCACCTTATGTAAAGAATAGGATCAGGCATACCTGCAAACCCTCCAGTGTCAAAGGCTGCGAATACAGTGCCGCTCATGCTAGCCGAAAGAGCTGCCCTTAAAGCTGTCCGCATCCCTTCCCACGTCGAATTGGAGTCTCCGCCCCACTGTATTGGATAATTATGGCTAAGGATGGACCCGGATCTCCCCCAGATCATTCCCTTGCCCCTAGCAGCCTTGACACCTGCATAAGCTGACTCCTGGTAGAGATCTCCCAACAGATTTCTGAGCATAAATCCCTCATTCCCCTTCGTGTCGACAGAATCGATCGGAACTGTTTCCCCAAAATCTGTCATAACTGCATCTGCATTCGACCGTATCATCAGATCCCTTACAAGATCAGAATAACTGTTAAAGCACTCCTTCCTCGTAAAGTCAACCATTCCCCGATCCGGCTTGTACGGATTCCTATCCTGCTTCGGAACCAGACTTATTTCGCCACTCGAATCCTTCAAAAGGCAGCTTTGCATTGACTCCGCAATTTTACCATTCAAGAGCACGTATGGATTGACCCACAGGCATAAGCGCTTTCCATTTCCTTTCAACATATTGCCGAGGTCATCATCCTTGGCGAAGTTGGCTCTGTCCCACTGAAAATCACAAGCCTGTGTCACACCGGCCACATAATCCTGCAACCACTGGGGGTCCATGCTGATCACATCCAGTGGAATCTGATTTTCCTTGAATTTTGCGAGGACATCAGAGACCTCGTCAACTGATTTATACCCTATTCCAGCCCACCTGCTCACCCACATTCCAAAGCTCCACTCCGGGGGCATTTCAGGAAGACCAAACATCGTGAAAAATTGCTTTAAGATTTCTGCAGGGGTTCCAAGCAATATATAGAAAGAGACAGTGCTCCTGGGAGAAGTCACAAGGATCAGGCCCTCCATTGTTTCCCCAAAATCGAATTTCAAGGGTGAATATTCCTCGAATACGATTCCTACTCCACAATCGCTCATGAAGAATGGCACCCCTTTATAGACCTGGCGAGCACCTAGACAGTAATTATCGTGAGGAAATGTGTAGAGAACTCTCCCCCTCTTGTTGAAGGTTGTAAAATTTTCTCCAAGTCCGTAAATACCATGATCGGAGGGAATCCTCAACGCAGTTCGAACCATGCCCTTCTCCTTTGATCTGGTGAAGGTTTCGTAAAACTCGTCTCCAAGGTTCAGGAAACCCAGGAGGCTTCCAGGAGCGAATGGCGACAGTATCTCTTCATCCTCTCGCTTCGCTGAAATCGAGAACCTGTTACCCTTACCAGGCAGAATTATCTCATACCCATCTCTTTCCTCCCTGCTTGGTTCTGCATGCGGCACTTTGAGCTCATCTCCCTCCTCTTTTGGGGAGAAAGAGACACGAAGTGCTGCGTTTCCGAATCTTGTAACTGCAATCAGTGCGTCTTGAGTTTTGTATATCGTAGAGCCATCTTTTTCAATTATATCTTCAACTTCTCCAATGCCCGTGAAAGATTCAGTTTCAAAGAAATTCCTGATGTCAAAGTCCCCTAGATTTTTCATCTATCCGTAATTGGAGGAAAGGATAAATGGGTTCGCAGCGCTTCAAACCGTTAATTCTCCGGAAACCTGGAGGCATTGTCTCAGATTATAACAGCATATACTTTGTTTTCAGGAAACCACGAATTCTGGCAAAGCAGCGTCCAGAAGAACTTTCCGGACGTTATTGTAGCATATTTCATCTATCCTCTCGAATGAGATCCTTGAATAAGCTGCGATGTGCGGGGTGGTTAAAAATCGTGAATCCTTCATTCTTGACATGTTTTCGGGAGGCTCAACCTCAAAGACATCCATTGCTACTGAATCGATAGTCCCATTTTCCATGTATTCATAGAGATCTTGCATGTTCATTACCTCCCCTCTGGCTGTGTTCACAATGCAGCTACCTTTCTTCATCAGTTTCAGGAGGTCTCTGTTCACCATCCCGAAAGTCTCATTGGTCTTGGGCGTGTGGATAGTCACAACATCAGCACTTCTGAACAACTGTGATAAATCGACTTTTGAATACCTGGGATCTTCGACATAGGGATCTGAATAGATAACATGCGAGCCCAAGGATGAAAGGAGATTAGCTACTCTTGCCCCTATCTTTCCAAGGCCAATAATTCCTATCGTGATATCCTGAATACCTTCACCCAGGAATTTCGCTCTCTCCCAAGATCCTCCTTTAAGCGAAAGAGAAGATTTGCTTATGTTCCTGATAAGATCGAATATCAATCCAACTGTAAATTCCGCTACCGCCTGATGCTCCTCAGGGATCGGTGTGTTTGTTACGAAGATATTCCGCTTTCTGCAGGATTCCAGGTCGACTTTATCAAAACCGATGCCTCTCCTCGCGATGATTTTTAGTTTATTCGCTTTCCTGATAACTTCGGATGAAAACGGGTCGAGGCCTGCAATTACCGCGTCGTATTCGCCTATCACAGCAATAAGCTCTTTCTCAGAAAACCAGCGTTCTCTCCTATTTGTATCGACATGGAAGCTCTTCCGCAGTTTATCCAGGTATTTCTGGGTGAACCATGGGGCAGTGATCAGAACTTTCTCTATCCTAATCCCCTTCCCCTAATAATGCATGGACTTCAGAGCTCAATGCTTTTTCCACTTCAGGAGAAAGCGGAAAGACAGGGGGTCTTGGAAGGCCCGCATCATGCCCAGATATTATCTTGACCATGCTGTAGTTTGCTGCCCACTGTCCATATTTCTGCGCTATCTTCGAAAGAGCAGTGATGACCTTCTGGTGTTCCATCCCCTTTGACGATCCCGCATTGTCGAATATCGATCTCACTCTTTTTACAGCATAATTTGCAGTGCCCGCAACAGCACCGTCAAGACCGGATCTCAGGGAAGAGAAAATCAAGGGATCAGGTCCGCAGTAGACAACGAAGTCGTTTGCAAACTCCCACTTGAAGTTCAGCATGTGGTTCAGATCTGTGGTCGTATCCTTGATCCCAATGACTTCTCCGCCAGCTTTCACTATCTTCTTTACCAGAGAAGGCTGCACGTCATAGTTTGTTGTGAGTGGGAAATTGTAGACAATGGTTGGATAGACCCTCGAAATCTCAGAATAGAACCTGATATACCAATCCTCTGGAAACCTTGGATAATAATAAGGTGGCAGGCTCGCGACTGCTCTGAATCCTGAACTCTTTGCAAGTCTTGTAAGCGAGAGAGAATCGTCCAGGTTGAGCGAATTTACCTGCATTATCACCTTATCTGGAATGTCGCTGAATTGTTCTATGATGTATTTTTTCTCCTCAAAACTGACTGAAGGTCCAAGGCCGGTTGTGCCACAGAGCAGGAGAAACTCAGCTCCATTTTTCAGGAGGAAATCCGCATGATCACGCAGCTTCTTACCGTCGATCTTATTTTCTTCGGTAAAGGGTGTCACAATTGGCACTATAAGATCAACCATTGAAGACCACCGGTTTCTCAGCTGCTGATTTGTGCATCGCTACAACTGTATTGTCTTCCGTTTCATTCCGCAGAATGATGTCAACTGTGTCTTCTTCCACATATCCGTTATCATTGAACGGAGGATCATGACCTGGAAATATCAGAGATGGCGCAATCTCCTTTATCTTCGCAATACTCTTTCTGGCCTGCTCTAAATTGTGATAAATGAAGTCTGGAGTACCACGCCTGTATGATCTGATATTCGGTATTGCATCTCCGGAGACAACTATCACCCTCGGGCCGTCCATCACCTTTAGCGAAATATGACCGGGCGAGTGTCCTGGCGTTGCGAGAATTGATGTGTTCTTTGAAACTTGATATCCATCCTCGACCAGAGTGTAACGCAGGCTGGAAAGATACCTCTTGAATGAATCAGTAATCCCGTCTTTCACGCCTGTCAGGGTGCCTGATTGAAACTCCAATGATCCGAGCAGAATGGAAGCATTTTCAAACAGATCCACGTTCAGACAGTGATCCCAGTTCAGATGCGTGAGCACAACAGAGTCAACATCCCTGACACTGAGTCCAATCTCCTTGAATTTTGAGAGCAGGGCATCCCTGATCCCAAAATGTCCAGCATCAACAAGAACCCTAGTATCGTCCTCCACCAGGGTTACGGAAGCTGCCCCCATTGTTCCGTAACTGCTTCTAATCCCGGCACCTTTGAGTATCCGGGTGATCTTCATTTCACGTCTCCATGATACTTGTACTCTTCGCTGAAATATTCGAGGTGCATCTTCTGATAAGGATATTTGGTCAGCGCCTTTTCTCTGACTTCTATCCCCAAGCCCGGCTTGTTATTTGGGTAGATATAACCATCCTTCAGCGTGAAATATTCTTCGATAAGATCATGCCTGACCGTGTCGGCATCAAGCCAGAATTCCAGTACAAGGGCATTGGGCATTGTTACGAGAGCGTTCAAGGATGCAGCCGTAGCGACAGGGCCATTCGGATTATGCGGTGCGACTGTCACATAATTCACATTGGCCATGGAACCTACCTCAACTAACGGAAGAATGCCTCCCATGTGACATACGTCGGGTTGTATGATATCTGCAGATCTTTGGGCGAGAAGCTCCCAGAACCGGTTTCTCGAGATTATCCGTTCACCTGTAGCGATAGGTATCTGTGAACCCTTCCGCACTTCACTCATCGAGATTATATCTTCCTCAGGAACTGGCTCTTCCAGCCAGAATGGGTCATATCTTTCAAGTTCGCCAGCAATCTTCAATGCAGTTCGTGTGTTGAAACGACCATGTGCCTCAACCATCAGATCAATCTGGTCACCAACAGAATCTCTTATCGCAGCAACCCGGTCCTTCGCAAGATCCAGGTTCTTCCGTGTGATCCCCGGGCCGGAACCGCCAAAGGGATCAAATTTGAGCGCGTAAAATCCCCGTTCTACTGTTTGAGCAGCTGCCTTTCCAAATTCAGTCGCTGAAGCATTCCCGGAGATGAAACCATTACCGTAGACTTTCACCCGGTCGACTGCTTTCCCACCGAGTAGCAGGTGTACAGGCTTATTGAGTGTTTTTCCGACTGCATCCCATAACGCCTGTTCAATCGCACTCTGTGCAGTCGAAAGAATAGGACCGTTTCTCCAGAAGAAGTGCCTGAGGAAGAAATCCGTAATTTCGGTGATTTCTATCTCCCTTCCCACAAGAAAAGGTTTCAGATCATTGACTGCAGCTTCCACCGTCTTTTCGAAATCTCCGAGGGTTCCCTCACCATATCCCTTGATACCCTCGTCTGTAGTGACCTCGACCATGAAAAAGTTACGCCAAACAGCTGCTGCAAAATAAGTCTTGATCTCTTTTATTTTCATTGCTTATCATCTTTTCCTGTTATTAAGCTCTTTTCTAGAGCATTCTTTACCCGTAGCTCTGCTGTCAATTTAGAGGGCATCAAAATTCCCGCACCTTTGTAGGAAGTGACAAATATTCTTCAACATTATTCGCGGTTCCCTCAGATACTGTTATCCTGCTGCCTTTCTTGATGAAGAAAGGAACTCTGTTCAATCCCTCTTTTTTCACCAACCAGCTATTGCCCAAATGTTCCTTCCCATCATAATAGTAAATCCAGTTGCCTTCGGGAAGATAGATGCGTCTCTCTCCATCTTCAGTCAATATAGGTGCAACAAGTAGAGAAGAGCCCAGCATGAATTCATCATCTATGTTCATAACGTTTGGATCCTCCGGGAAAAGCATTACCAGAGGCCTCGATAGTGGAACAGATTCTTCAACGCTCTTCTTTGCTTCTGCGAGAATATATCTCATAAAACTGTAACGCAATTCAGAAAGCTCCCTGAATGATTTTGTAGCGTCCTGATCATATGCCCATGGCTCCCGTTCTGTGGTTCCCTGGAGCTTGAAGAATGAAAACAGGGCCTCTGCAGCACTCCATCTCATGAATAATTCCTTGTCCGGTTTTCCTGCAAAACCACCAATATCGAAAGCTGTGAAAAGTGCCCCGCTCATGCTTGCAGAGAGAGCTCCTCTCAGAGCTGTTTTCATGCCTTCCCAAGTCGAGTTGGAGTCACCTCCCCACTTTATCGGGAGGTTATGGCTCCTGAGAGAACCGGAGCGTCCCCATATCATACCTTCTCCTGTGCCCTTCTTCACACCCTCGAAGGCCGATATCTGGTACAGATCGCCTAGCTTGTTTCTTATCATGAAACCCTGGTTTCCGAATTCATCAGTGGCGTCTGGTGGCACTGTCTCTCCAAAATCACTGATTACGGTTCTTGCGTGTGATCTCTTCATGAGATCAGCGACAAGACCTGTGTAAAGTTCGCTACATTCCGCTCTAGAGAAATCCACCATGCCTCTGTTTGGCTTTTTCGGATTATGATCCTGATTGGGGACCAGCGCTACTTTTCCTGATCTATCGAGCAGGAGACAGCTATTGAGTTTCTCTCTTCCAGTACCATAGGAATCCATGTAAGGATTAATCCACAGGGCAAGCTTCTTTCCCTTGCTTTCCAGATAGTCTCCAACCTCGTTGTCTGTCTTGAATTTTTTATGGTCCCAGTCAAATGAACAGGCTTGCGTGACACCTGCAACATAGTCCACGAGCCACTGTGGATCTATGACCACGACATCAAGTGGTATTCCCTCTTTCTGGAATCTTTCAACATAGTTTGCTACTTCTTTGAGCGAATTTGGGCCAATCCCTGCCCACCTGCTCCACCAGAGTCCGAAGCTCCAGTCAGGAGGCAGCTGCGGCTTGTCAAACATCGATACGAAAGATCTTACAATCTCGGTTGGAGATCCAAACAGCAAGTAAAATTCGAAGCTCGTTGTCGGAATTGTGATAAGTATGAGTCCATCGACAGAAGACCCAAAGTCGAATTTTATAGGTTCGTACCTTGGGAAGACTATGCCAACTCCAGAATTGCTCAGAAAGAAAGGTATGCCCTTGTACACGAGATCAGCGTTCAGACAATAGTTGTCGCTGGGGAAAGTGTAAATTGTTTTACCACGTTTGTTAAAAGTTGTGAAATTCTCACCGAGACCGTAGATTCCGTACTCAGTGGGGATTCTCAGCGAGATTGTTGTGAAACCGTTTTTCTCATCTGTGCTGAACATTTCATAGAATTCATCACCAATGCTGTGGAAACCCAGCTGATCTCCAGGTGCATATGGCGATAGAACTGTCTTACCGTCCTTAGACACCCTGATTTGGAACCTTTCATTCTCTTTCGGATATTCAACTTCGAATCTTCCGTTTCCAGGCACACCTGATGGATCTTCATGCGGAACTGATAGCCCATTATCTTTACCGGATCCATTCAATGATATCTTGAGACCAAATCCCTTCAGCTGCAGGATATCTATAGAATAGCCTTGTGTGTTAAAGCGCAAAGCTTCCTCTTTTCTGGTCTGACTGGAAATACTTCCCAGACCCTTGTATGATTTATTAGCAAAAACCGTTGATATTTCAAAGTCGCTTAGATTTTTCATCAGATGGGAAAAATGTCATCGTATTTACGTCTTTTTACTTAGAAATTTTCAGGATCTTTCTAAACTTTCAAGCGGAACCGGTAATCATTATCCGAGGACGGATGTTAAGCTGCTAAGAAAACCCGTGAAAGTATGCCTTTTAAGATATTTTAACATTGAACTCATTCCCTCAATTGCAAAAGAAAAGGCGGTGCCGCTGTTTCTTGGTTTATCCCCGCTCTTTAGTCATGTAAGATTCAGAATACAAAATTTTTATGAAGAATTAGAAATAGCCGCAATATTTTAGTACTTTCTAATCCTACAATTCTATTGTTATCTAAGGATGAGCCAGTTCTCAGTTTGCGAAACCTTTCACTTGGGTATGACAGTGAAGCAGGCATTGTTATAGCGGTCGACAATCTCTCTCTTGACATCCCTAAAGGCAGGATATCAGCTATTGTAGGCGAATCCGGATCAGGCAAGTCGACCCTGGCCAATGCAATCATAGGATTCGTAAAATACCCCAACATCAGATTGGCGGGCTCTGTCATGTTCCATGATCAGGACATTCTCTCGCTAGACAGGATATCGCTTCGAAAAATGCGGATGTCCAAAATAGCAATAGTTCCGCAGGCCGCTATGAACTCACTCAATCCAGTTATGAAGATTGGTGACGAGATACATGACATAATCGCGGCGAGCGGGGTGAAGTTTTCAGAGAAGGAAGAGAGGGAAATGATCGCCTCTGCCCTTGAGATGGTGGAACTCCCTGATTACGTCCTGAATTCTTATCAGAATCAGATAAGCGGCGGGATGAGGCAGCGAGTCATGATCGCGATTGCGACCATGCTTAATCCAGAGGTGATAATACTGGACGAACCCACTACCGGACTTGACGTCATAGTACAGAAAAACATCCTGGATATAATAAGAAAGATAAACGAAGTCAAGGGTACAACAGTGATTCTCATCACGCATGATATACCGGTTGCATTCTATCTCTCAGATTTTGTTTCAATATTATACGCAGGAAAGGTCGTAGAGGACGGCACAAAGGACGATATTGTGAAGAAGAGGCTGCATCCATACACTGAACTCCTGATCGGTAGTGTTCCTTCGATGAGGAGTGATCGTAAGAGGCTCACTACAATCCCTGGCGAAGTCCGCCCGATAATGCGGCCACAGAAATTCTGTACATTCGGATCAAGATGCCCTTATGCAATTGACGAATGTAAGAGCGTGGAAATGGAGGATATAGAATTCAATAATGAGATAGTCCGGTGCCTGAGGTACAAAACCGATCTGTCTGAAAAGTTCAAGGAACCAAAGATCAGCGAAGAATCGATCATGGTAAGCGGAATGTCCCAGGATCTCGCAGCAAAGTTTGCCAAGAAGGAGAATCATTATGTGGAACTTTCGGACCTGGAGAAGATCTTCACCGTAGGCAGGGGATCGAAGCGACACCTTATCCATGCTCTTTCCGGAGTTAATATCCGGGTAGATACGGGCAAGGTAGTCTCGATCGTCGGGGCTTCCGGGAGCGGCAAGACGACGGTTGGAAAAATCATTCTGTTCGACGAGGTCGCTACTTCTGGAAAGTACACCTTTGACGGCATTGATGTGACAACAGCGAAAGAAAGAGAGATAAAGAAACTGCGGGGAACAGTCCAGATGATATTTCAGGACCCGTTCTCCTCCCTGAGCCCGATACAGAAGATAGGATACCAGATAGAGAGACCTCTTTTGATCAATCACGTCAGTGCCAGAGCAAATGCACGGGAAAACGTTCTTGGAATGCTCAATCTCGTTGGTCTTCGACCTGCAGGCAGCTTCGTAGACAAGTTTCCGCATGAACTATCCGGCGGGCAGAGGCAGAGAGTGAGCATAGCTAAGGCACTTGCGGTTGGGGCAAGGATACTTGTTGCTGACGAACCGGTCTCTATGCTCGATGCATCCGTGAGAGCGGAGATCCTCAATCTGCTCTCTGATCTCAGGGATCAGCTTGGCATCGGAATTCTTTACATAACGCACGATCTGTCGACAGTCAGGTACGTTGCGGATCATATTTACGTGATGAATGAAGGAAAGATAGAGGAAGAGGGGCCCTGGGATCAGGTGATAAACAGTCCAAGCACAGAATACACGAAGAAGCTCCTTGAATCAGTCGTCTGATATGCTTTTGTCTAACAAAAATTCCTTCGGGAGGTTCGGGTTCTTTCCCCTTCTCTTCTTTGCATATCTGTATGTTCTCAAGCTGGGGTTCGCAATTGTATCAAGACCTAGGCTCATCAATCCGAATCCTACTGCAATGATTGCAATCGCAAGACCTGGCGGGATAAACCACCACCATTCTCCAAGCAGAATAGCATTGTAACTGTTTGCGTAATAAAGGATAGAACCGAGTGAAATGATGGTTTCATTTCCCAGGCCAAGGAACAGGAGACTGGTTTCCAGCAAGATGGCAAAGATGATCAGATTAGTGAACACATATCCTATGTAGGATAGGAGAGATGGGAGGACTTCTCTGAAAATAATTCGTAAATCCGACTCTCCAGTGTGTTTGATGAAACGTATGTAGTCTCGTCCAGCAATGGACATGGCCTGAGCCCTGATCGTTCGGGCCCCAAAAGCCCAGCCAGTCACAATTATCACCAGTGCGAGCGGCAGAACCCCTAAATTGCTATGTGTTGCCTGCAGGCCCGATGATATCACAATTGCAAGAGGCAACCCGGGTATCAGGAGGAATACGTTGATGAAGAAGGCTAGAACTTCATTCTTCATCCCGGTGAAATAGCCGCTTGAAAGGCCCACAACAACGGCGACGACAAGCGCGAGGGCAGCCCCCAGCAATGCAATCTCAAGAGTTGGCACAAGGCTTACCATGAAAACGGACAGGATATCATGCCCGAAGAAGTTTGTACCCAGGAAATGCTTCGTTGACGGAGGGAGATTCGTTGCAAAGAACGCAGTCGGATCGTAGGGCGGGAAAAAGTATCCATAGATTGAAAAGATAGCAATCGCGGCAATTATGACTGTGCCTGCGAAGAGGTATTTGTTGGAAATAAAGCCCTTGAGTTTTTTCACTGCATCCTTGCTCGGCGAATCCGTTCTTATTGTCTCTATGAACTCTCCGGGGTCAACGTTCGCATCCATGCATTATCCCTCCCTGATACGTGGGTCTAATCTGTAGTATGCAAGATCCATGATAAAGTTTGCAACCAGAACAGAAATAATGATCAGTAGGAATGAAGTTTCCAGGACCGGGAAGTCCTCGTTTAGAACGGCGTTGTATATGTCGAACCCCAGGCCAGGATACGAGAACACCATTTCCACCAATATCCCTCCGCTTATTATGTTCCCAAGGCTGAGGGCAAAACCCGTCAGGTTTGGTAAGATGGCATTCTTCTTTGAGTAGTTTACAATCGTAGTTCTTCTGAGCCCAGCCATTTCAGCATATTTCAGGTAATCATCATTGAGTGTCGCAATCGTATTGTTTCTCATTCCGAGGTACCAGGTTCCGTAAGACGCAAGGATGAGAGTGGCAAGAGGCAATATTATGTGCGTGAGCACAGAGAAATAATAAGCAACTGAATAGGGTGACAACAAGTGGTTGACCGCGCCAGCTTCTGGAAATATATGGAATTCAATCGCGAAGAAAAAGAGGAAGAGGAGAGCCATCCAGAAATACGGGAAAGAATACAGGAAAAGCGCTATTACAGAGTTGACACCGTCCTTTGCAGATCCCCTGCTGTGCGCAGATCGAAGTCCAAGGTAATTTCCAAGCAGGAAACTGATTATCAGGGCCAATCCGAATAGAAGGGCAGTCCAGACTATACTCTCAGATATGATTTGAATGGCGGTAGTCGGGTAATACTGCAAAGAAGTACCGAAATTTCCTGAAAATATATGTACAACGAACTGCCAGAATTGAACAGTTATAGGCCCATTCGTGTATCCAAGGGATTGCTTGAGAGACTGTATCTGCAGAGGATTGAGCGTAGTGGTCTGCTGAAGTGAACCGATAACCGCATCTACGGGATTACCGGGCATTAAATGTGGAATCAGGAAGTCCAGGAAAAGAATAAACCAAAATGAAAAAAAATAAAAAATTGACTTCCTGATTATGTATTTTGGGATCGTGTAGACCTACTCCTCTTTAGTCTTATTCCTCCTTAATGCTACGGCTGCGACTGCTACTACAACTATGGCAGCGATTACGCCTATTATAACATATTCTTCAAGGGACAGACCGGTTGGAGACGATGTCGGGGAAGACGTTGCGTGCACTGGAACTAACGGAACCGCGATCGAAATCAGACCATATATGTTGGAATAGAGTGCATTCTTGAAGGTGGTCTGGTTTATTCCAGAATAGCCGTATGTGTTGAATTCGTTCTGCGAAATGGATTCAGCTACCGGGATTGCGGGTGTGTCATTGAGAAGTATGTTCACAGCGGACTGCACATATTGTCTCTGTCCACTTAGCGTTGTCTGATTGGCTGCCAGCTGAAGATCCCTTGTAACCGTGCTGTTGTTGTATCTGGAATAGTCGCCGGTTGCTGAGGTTCCTATAGGCTTGAAGTATGTGTTTGAGAAGCCAACCTGAAGTGCTCCAATCGGGTTGACTGTGCTTGCAAGGAAGCCCATGCCCATGCTGTAGTTCCCATCATACACGTTTGCGTAGAAGATGGCACCGCTTGGAGTGTATATGTTTGCATGTATACCGAAGTTCTTCAGTTCTGTCGATATGGTGTTCAGGTTTGCTACAACATTAGAGGCTGCACCGTTACCAGAAAGAGTTACCGTGAATTCTGTGCCGTTGGAGGCCTGCCAGAATCCATCCGTGCCCTTGTGGAATCCTGCCTGTTGCATCAGTGCTGTTGCTTTCGTCAGGTTGAGGTTGTAGTATGCGCCCTCAGAGTACTTGGTGGTGAAAGATGGCTGCAGGAAGTTGCTTAGAGCGGGCACAACGAAATTCGCAGCTGGTGGCTGCAGAGACTCGTTGGATAGAACCTGTCTGTCAAGAACATATGACATAGCAGTTCGCACAAGTGAGTTATTCAGTGGCCACTCGAAGTTGTTCGTCCAGAGCATCAGGAAACCAGATGGCGGGTAAAAGTAGAAGTGGTCCGGACTCTGTGTTGCCCATGTTGGAGCAGCTGCGTCAAAACCGCCAGAGAACCAGTTGATGTTACCACTGGCAAGTGCATTCGCCTCAGCTGTCACAGTTGGATATGAAGGTATGATCAGAGTTGAAATGTGAGATCCCGTGTAGTAGTAGTGGGGATTCCACTTCAGCTCAAATTGCGAAGATGTTATTGAGCTGGCAACAAAAGGACCGGTTCCAATCGGGTTTGTCAACGTTGTTGAGTACGGATCCGTGACGTTCTGCCACTGTCCAGGGTATACAATTGGCTGTGACATTATTGCATATAAGTCTGTATATGCAGTGTTTGTGACATAGAAGGAGACCTGGTTAGTCCCTGTCTGCTTGACTCCACTTACGAAGTTGGTCAGGCCCTGAGTGTCAATCTTTGAGTTTGACATTATGTAGTTGAATGAAAACAGGACATCGGATGCATTGAATGCAGCTCCGTTGCTGTATACAACCCCTGTACGCAGAGTGAAAGTGATGTTTGTCAGATTAGTGCTGTAAGTATATCCGGTAGCAAGTCCAGGTTGTGCTGGTTCTCCATTCATGAGATACATTAGCGGTTGGTAGATCAGAGAAATCGCAGTCGTTTCATATGGTGCCGTTGCAATTCCACTGAACGGATTCAGATTTGCAGTGAACGATCCATAACTGTCTACTGCGAGATAAAAGACCGATGTATTACTAGTGTTGTTTGTAGCCGCGTACGGAGTGTTGTACAGCGGAGCACTTCCTAAACTAGTCCCCATCGGAATTATCCCCATTAAAACTGTCAGAGCAGCAATGGATGTAACAATAGCTCGTTTAGATAACCATGGTTTCATATCTCATGAAATCAATTGGACTTTATGAATCTATGCATTTAACGATTCACAAATAGTAAAGTTTAGATATGATGGGATCAACTATATGTATGCAGACACCGTATTTTCGAATCTGCGTGGACATTTTTTTCACAGCTAATGCAATTCACCCTAGGAATAGAGAGAGATCGCGGATCTAATCGCTTTCTTCCAGCCCCTATAATATCTGTCTGCCGAACTCTTTTCTATTCCCGGCACGAATTTTCTATCAACAGGATTGAAGCTCTTGAGACTGTTGATATCCCACAGATCTTCCGCAATGCCGGACATATAGGCTACACCCGCAGACGTCATCTCCCTGTTTGCATATCTCAACACGGGAAGATACAGTATATCGGACTGGAACTGCATAAGGAAGCCGTTTGCAGAAGGCTTGCCGTCAACTCTCATCTCTTTTGGCGTTATTCCAGTCTCAGAGCGAATCGACTCTACCATGTCTCTGATCCTGTAGGCAATGGATTCCAGTGCACTTCTCACTATCTCCTTCTGTGTTACCTTTGGCGTTATACCGAAAATCACCCCTTCAACCTTGCTGTTCCAGTAGGGTGCCCCCAGACCAGTTAAAGCAGGAACAAAGTAGACGCCATGATCTGCAGGCGTAGACAGTGCCATGAGTTCGGATTCACTGCTATCATGCAGTAGCTTTAGTTCGTCCCTTATCCAGTCAATCAGTGAGCCTGTATTGAAGGAGCTGCCCTCAATGGCGTATACCGGTTTCTGGTTTCTTACCTTCCATGCAACCGTGGTGATCAATTTTCTGGTTTCGGGAACTTCATTCCCAGCATTGGTAAGCAAAAACGACCCGGTACCATAAGTGGTCTTTGTCTCCCCTTTTTCAAATGCTCTTTGGCCGAAAAGCGAAGCCTGCTGATCTCCGAGGATTCCTCCTATGCTGATCTCTTCACCCAATACCGACCTATCCGTTCTTATCCCAGGATCAAGGGAATCGACCACTTCTGGAAGCATATCTTCTGAAATGGAAAATCTGTCCAGTAATTCCTGATCCCAGGACCCAGTTCGGATGTTAAAGAGCATGGTCCTGGACGCATTGGACCAGTCTGTCACATGTACCTTGCCAGCGGTTAACTTCCATACCAACCAGGAATCCACAGTGCCCAGCTTTATTTTATCTAAAGCCTTCTTTCCCTGCTTTTTTCTTAACTCTTCAAGCAGCCACATCATTTTTAGGGCACTGAAATACGGATCAACAACGAGACCAGTCTTTTGCTTTATTTTGGTCCTGATCTTCCCTCTGAGCGCATTTCCATATTTCTGTGTCCTTCTATCCATCCAGGAAATTGCGTTGTGAACTGCTCTTCCAGTTGTTGAATCCCATGCGATGACAGTTTCTCTCTGGTTCGCGATCCCGATCGATCTTATTTTTTCAACCTTAATTCCTGTTAATAGAATGACATACCTTGCAACCTTCAACTGCGTTTCCCAGATTACTTCCGGGTCCTGCTCAACATAGCCGTTCCTCGGTACAATTCTTCCCAGAGGCTCCGTTAGTATCTGTAGCATCCTCCCTCTTTCGTCCCAGATAGAGGCCTTGCAACCACTGGTACCGCTGTCAATAGAAAGGATATAAGATGAGGAATCGTAGCCCGATGTCACACCCCAGTTATAGGCAGTGAGGTTATAATGAATTACAAAGCAGGTGTGCTAAATCACCAATTTATCGCAAGACTTAACCTGTCTAAAAGACGGAATCCATCAGGAAGAAAGTTCGTTTTAGGATCTTACGCCGGTTCAGTAATCCCTTAATTAGTCGGTCTGCATCGAGGGTCGAGTTGAATTTAGACGGACGAAACCGGGAGCACATACATAGAATTGCTGTCCAACCGGACAGTTTCTGTGATATCGATCACACAGCTAGTGCAAACTCTCGGCAGGTCACAGGTCTGGATATTCATACCGTTATACCTGCTTGATTTCAGGCATTTCCAGTATTTTGACATAGGTCTCCTCTTCTTCGGTACATCGATGCTTTCCCTTCCAGTTAGCATATACGGCGGGAACCTCGTCGACAGACTCGGGAGAAAAAAGGTCGGACTGATCATCCCACCGCTCCTGATACTAGCATTCTCGACAATGGCTTACACAGCATTCACTGGAGCCAATATACTCTTTATACTTATTTCCTTCATTTCGCTGGAACCGCTTGTCAACGTGCAGATGATAGTTGATAACGTGTTAATCACAGACACCGTAGAGGAAACGAAAAGGAATGCTGCCTACAGCATCCTCCGGATCGCGGCGAATATCGGCTTTTCGATAGGGCCGGCAATCGGTGGTTTTCTGGCTTTCCTAAATTATGGATACATTTTCGTCACTGCAGCTGTTATCTCCGCCTTCGATCTAGTGCTATTTCTTGTCTATATTAGGGAACCGAAACATGCTTCTTCCGCCAAAGAAGCATTGTCATTTCCGAGCGGGGATAGAAAATTTCTCATTGTATGCATACTCCTCGCACTGATCTGGTTTGTGTCCGGACAGTGGGGAACCACGCTGACTCTATTCTGGTCTAAATTCGATCATCTTAGCAGTACGCTGATAGGCGTGCTCTATGCAGTCAATGGAATTTTTGTGGTGACAATGCAGATACCAGTTAACTGGCTTTTCCGCTCCACTTCAGATCATGTCAGGATCACAATAGGAGGACTTGTGTATTCAGCGAGTTTTGTGGCTCTTGCATTTTCTTCTAACATCTTGTTCCTCTTTGCAGACGTATTCTTCCTGACAATAGGAGAAAATATAATCAGTCCTGTATCGTATTCGATGATAGGAAAACTAGCACCACATGATAAGAGAGGACAGTACTTCGGGACGTTCCAGATGATTGTAGGCTTCGCTCTCCCGTTCGCGCCTCTCCTTGGTACCTATATGCTCGGTATCTTCGCAAATGACGTGGGGTCATTCTGGGTGATCATAGCTACAATGGGTTCCATAATCTCTTTTCTCGTGTTATATTATGGAAGAAGACTGAACAAGTACGATAAGGCCTCAACGAAGGATAATTCCACCTGAACTTTTCCATAAGCAATACTGGCGGTACAGAGAGTAAACACTCAGAAAGTTCAGAGAGGAAGCATTCATGACTCGAAGTAGTTAAGGGAGGCAGAACATCTTCTGTCTTGAATACATGACCGCTTCGAGACAAAGCATCAAGATAACAAGCAGCGATGGAGGTTATCAGCTATTTATGCCCTATCAAAACCATCAACCTTGAGTAAAGTAGAAGAAAAACTTCATCCGATCTCGCGATTTCAGCAACCTTAATTAGTGTTTTTCGGTTAAAATGGTGGTCAAATGGTGAAGGAGTGGGAGATACTATGCAAGAGAAGCGAAGAATTTCTGGAAGAATCCTCGAGGCTAGCAGAAGAAGACAAATAGGAACTCGCGGGATTTATGCTTCAGCAACATTGCAGGCTCCTGCTGAAGTGCAAGTTACTGAAACTTGAGGGTTCTTACCAGAGAACACACTCCCTACGTGATCTTCTGAGGAGGCTGGAGAACTATCCTGATGAGGTGGGAAAAGCTACAGTTTCGGAAGAGAACTACCTTCAGCTTGCCTGCTTTCATCTCGTCCTTGGAAAGTGTACCCAGTTGCAAGAGGAACTGGGTGTGCCTGCTGCAGGCAGGGAATATGGATGCATGGATCCGCCCCACTTGCTGGTGACTTTTGCACCCTCTGACCTGACGAAGAATGACGCTCCCCTTGACGAGAAATGGCAGGAGCTGTGAAGAACTGTGATCTCTTTAAGCTCGGTCAAGCGTCGAGATGATTTAAGGCAGGTACTTATCTCTTACATACCTCGACCGAAAAAGAGAGACATGTTCAGATTCCAGGCCAAACGCAGGTAAATGAGTTGGCAGGGTTGCTTCACACCATTTCTTGACTGGATTCCGCGAAGCTATGATAAGGCCGACATCGTTCAGACTATCCCGGCGGATGAAAACATCAAATGAAAAACTGGCATGGAAGGAATACTGCATGAACGGTTCAAGGTTCAGAAATGGAGACTCTCAAGCCTTTCCAGACCACCCTGCATCCAGCCTTTTCCGGTCCATCAGCAGGCTGTATGCCCATGAAATACAGTTCAGCATCGCAAGCATGATGGCAAAATACTATGAAGGCAGGGAAAGCTATACTATCCTTAGTCAGGATGGTGACATAGACATCGTTATTCCGGATAAAAGAGGGAGGGAGCCGCTTGCGGGATTCGAAGTCGAAATGGGTAAGCTCGGCGAAGATGAAGTCAGAAAAGCAACGTTCAGAATCTATTCGAATGGAATAAAGAAGGCGGGGACGATATCTCTCACAAGCATCCCGGTCTCAGGCGACAAGAGTGACGTTTGTTTGGACCAGAATGAGCTAGTTGAGATCGCAACAGGAGTTAAAGGCGGAAGACATTCTTAGGGCAGTCTCAAAGGGAGATCTGGAAACGCATCATCCACGGCGTTTTTCAGTGATACAGGTCGCGGTCCAGTTCCACCCGGTGAATAGATATTAGCACAGGTGTAATCAGTTCCACATGCATGGAAATTCATTCGAGTCCCTCCAAGTTCGCACCGCAACTAAAACAGAATTTTGTTCTTGTCCCCTTACGTTCAGCACCACTATATGGACAGAATCTTAGCTTGGAACAGGGATGTCCGTTTGATGACAGGGCAGAGCCATTATGAAATGCAATCTCTTTCAGCCAAGTCAAAGTGCCAAGATGGTTGAAAGCACATACCAATCACTTGCACGTGGCCGCTAGAAAGGGGAGGTAAACGTTCAGGGACTACTTGCGTCACAACATAGAGGATGTAAACAATGAGGAATGAAATTAAATATTGTTCAACTATTTGACGGATCAGCACATCTTATTTTCACAGTATATGTCGCTTCTTTTGGCCTTTCATGCAATAGTTATATATACGTATACACTATGTATATGTGCAATGACAAAGCCCGTTACGTTATCCGATGCTGCTTACGATGCGCTGTCAAGAGTTAAGGGAAAAGATATGTCATTCTCTGATGCTGTTCTCAAATTGGTTGAAAATGCCAAGCCCAAAAGAGATTTCAGGAAATTTGCTGGGGCATTGAAATCGCAGGCAGCAGAATTGGAGAAGCTCAGAAAGGAGATAGAAGCGGGCAGAGCCGGCAATTACGAGAGAATGTGATTCTTTGGTAGTACTTGATACAAACGTCGTCATAGATTACCTTATTGGAAAAGAGAATATTGTAAAGATAGTAGATAGCTATGCAGAAGATGAATTATCTATTACGTTCGTCAATGAATATGAGTTATTAAAACACAACAGAAGAAGAAATCTCGAAAATGCAATTCGAAATCTCAGGGTCCATCATTCAAGTGAAGCGGCTGCACTTGCAGCAGCCAAAGCCTATCAATCCTTGAAGTTAAGTGGAAAGATGGTGAGCGATAGCGATTTGCTAATATTTGGCTTGTGTGTTGCTAATAACGAGATCCTTATCACCCAGGATAAGGATTTTGCGAATCTTGAAAGTGAGTCCGTTTTGCTAATCGAATGATCTCAATTTCATTTCATGTCCAGTGGGTTTTGATGTAGGTAGCAGTTCTCAAAACGTTATGCAATATTATGCACAACTTTTGTTCGGAACGTATGCCATCTCAGTCCTTCCTGATCCAGAAGCATGCCTGAGGCTTCTGGTGGACAGGAATTCATCCATCATGGATGGCAAAGAGGTTACCGCACTCACGGGGAACGGATCCTCGCACAGATCAAGTTCACGGAGGGAAATAGGCAGTGAGTCTAACCTGTCTCTGTTGTAGTCTTGATCACTGGATCATTCATGAATAAAGGTTGCCATTATTTGATGTGTGATCAGAGCAGGGTGTTTCGCAATTCTCTGGAGATAACAGAATGGCATAATATGGAAGGATCATGACTATTTTCGAGTCTTCAGAGATGAGTTCTGCCTTGGGATTACAGCTTTGGAATGGTTGGAATCCGAAACGTTAATATAAGACAAAATTACATTCGTGTCAAGATAGAGCATTACTCTCTCTCCAGAATGGACCTTTCTGATAGATTTGAAGGCAACTTTGGAATCCCATTCTCCTTCCAAATGGCACCTACTCTTATTCAATCGTATCCGTTTCCGGTTACGCGGCTACGGAGCCAAGCGGTATTCTTACAGTGGATGGGTCCTCGCTCATCGTTAATGTGAGATATGTCTCCACTATCTACTCAGTTACGTTCATGGAAACTGGCCTGTCTTCCGGGACAGAATGGTCTGTCTCCTTAAACGGGAATTCCGGCACTTCGACCTCTTCTTAGATCTCATGCCTGCTGGCCAACGGAACCTATTCCTATTCCATAGGCTCTGTAAACGGCTATACCACCTCTTCGCAGAACACCGGAACAATAAGCCTAAGCGGGTCCCCGCTCACAAAAACCGTTGATTACACTATGATTTCATATGCACTCACTGTTGTGGAAACGGGACTGCCCGCCGGTACTCAGTGGACATTTACATTCGACGGATCTGCACATAATCTCACTGTCAATTCTACGACGATTGCAGTATCTCATGGCACGTTTGCTTTCAGCGCGTCGGCTCCTCCCGGATACACAGTATCGTCTCCTTCAAGTGTTACTATCAACTATTCCAACGCTACTGTTACTGTTGCATTCAGCAAGACCTCGTCATCCTCATCTATCTACACTGGACTCGGGATCGGAGGAGCTATCGGCGTCATCATTGGAGTGCCGGGAGCAATGTTTTACTCTGGTAATGGTCCGTTCTCTCGAAAAAAGACGGGTAAACCTAATTCATGCATTTCTAACCAATTCATTGTAATTTTATGGATAACAGGAAAGCGCTCTTCTTCAGGCTTAGCTGTACCAGTCAAGAACGATTAGTCATATCGTTAGACATTAAGAGAGACCTTCCCTTTGGAGGAAGCATTGCTGTGGTAAGAGATAAAAATACCTGCGGAAATTAAGAGATAGCCTATATACGTGAATACGGTGTTCTTTTCTCCCAGTATCAGGAAGCTGAAAGCTATTGAGAGAGCAGGTATGGCAAAGAGATATGATGATATCTCGGAAACATCATACTTTTTAAACAGGTGGAAATAGATATAGTAAGAGACGGATGTTCCAGGAATACCTATTATCAGAGACAGGAGGATGGTATTCATGCCAGGGTTGAAAATTCCGGCCGGGTTGTAGAGGAGAGCTATCAGAAATATTACCGGTAGACCGTAGATCAGCTGTACTGTAGTGACAGTCGCTGGATCTTCCTGTGTGAGATATTTCTTGAAGAATATGGTTCCGCTGGCCCAAAAAATTGCTGCAAGCAATAAGAAAGCAACCCCGAGAAAGGAAGATATCCTGATCTGTTCGACAAAGATCAATACCACCCCGGCGAACCCGATCGCTGTGGCAATCGCCTTCTTTGTTGAATATGGATCCGAGAGAAAAATCCATGAGAGCAGGATAGTGAAAACGGGATAGCTGTATACCAGAATCGAGGACAGAGCTGCCGGTTCCAGGCTCTCTCCGAGAAACCAGAGACTCATGAATGATACAACGACAAGCAGTCCGACTCCAAGTATCTTCAGGTTGGTCCCTAAATCATGCGGAAATTTCAATCTGGAATGGAAAAAGGCTGCTGAAGATACAGCGGCGAAGAGAATCCGGAAGAAGAGAATTGCATACGGGTTATCGTAGCCAAGGGCAATTTTCAGTACCGGATAATTCAACGCCCAGAATGAGGCGAGTGCAATGAAGAGTAGAGCATCGAAAAACCTGCCTTCCACAGACCCTTATTTTAAGCTGATATGTCATCTTATTGCTTCATTCTGCGATGGTGAAACCCCAAAAAAGGATTATAACAGACAACTGCATTGGGTAAAACCTATATGATAATGCTTTCAGCCGTTCCTCCCACAGCACTTTATACTGAACTTGCAAAGGCAATGGGTGCGACTATAGGTAAGGTTGAGCTGAAGATATTTCCTGACGGGGAGATATATGTCAGGATAGACGAGGACCTGAAGGATCAGGTAGTTCTTGTTGTTCAGAACACCAGGACGGAAAGGGAGATTGTTTCTCTCATGATGCTTCTAGAAGCGGCAAAGGCAATGGAGCCTGCCAGACTAGAACTTTACGCTCCCTATTTCGGATATGCCAGGCAGCATATGCGTTACAACATTGGAGAACCGATATCTTCGAAAGTGATTGTCGATGCCATCAATCCGTACGTAGATGCGATCTATAGCACAGATATCCATGACCCGGAGACACAGGAATATTCAACCAAACCATTCCAGAACCTTGAGATTGGGGAATCGATTCTCAAACACTACAACGATCTGGATATCAGTTATGTTATATCACCGGATGACGGCGGTTTCGCAAGGGCGGAGAAGATTGCGAAGCTGATGCAGGCAATTCCTTTACATCTGGACAAGAAGCGCGAAACCGATTCAAAGGTAAAGGTCGTAATGAACCAGATTGTGGACATTTACGGGAAAAATATACTCATCATCGATGACATCATCTCGACCGGCGGCACCATACTGCAGGCCATCGATGTCCTGAAGAGAAGGAAGGTCAGCAGGGTATATGTATGCGCTATCCATGGCGTCTTCGCAAACAGATCTGACGAAACGATAAGCTTTTCATGCAGCTCACTATCTGTGACCAATACCATAGAAACGCAGTTCAGCAATATCGACATATCCGCTGAGGTTGGAAAGAAGCTACTGGAGCTGATCAAATGATAGGGTTAAGAGATTGCAGGGAAGACGGCCCCTTCAGGGGAGAAAGCTGCCCGGTTTGCGGCAGTCAGGGTCGCCTTCTGATGGATGAAAGAGAAGTGAATGCCTTTGGAAAGGTGCTTGCCGGCATGCTCCGCCATTTTCCGGAGCGATACGGCATAAAACTGGACGACCATGGCTGGACCAAGATATTTCCTCTCGTGCCTGCGATAAAGATGGAGCGACGCCATTACGGCTGGCTCACGACCAACCACATCGAAGCCTTTGTGCGAACAGAGCCGAAAGAGCGATACGAATGGGATGGAGATTCGAGGATACGGGCAAAGTACGGTCACACGATCCCGGTAAATATGGATGATCTGCCAGTTGACGACATACCTGAGAAGCTTTATTACCAGACAACATCCGAGGAGCTGGAATTCATCAAGGAAACCGGCATCAATGCATCAGACAAAACCTGGATCCATCTCTCAAAGACATACAGGCAGGCATATGTTTCCGGCCTATTCCACGTGGATAACCCGGAAGTCGTGGAGATTGACACTGCAGCGTTGGTTGCCTCGGGAAAACCCGTATTCAGGGCAACTCCAGACATATTCCTCACCAAGGAAATTCCTTCCGACTTCTTCCATGCAGCGGTGAAGGAAGAGATTGAGCCTTCAGAAGAGGAGCAGGAAGAGATAGAGAGGGTAAAGGAGAAAAGGGCAAGACGCAGGGAAGACCAGGTTTATTGATCCTGCATCCATAACCAACAAATTGTGACATCAATATATTAATATACTTATATTGTCTGACATTTCACCCGCATGAATTATGGAAATGTCCAGGAAACCTTTATTCGATGGATGGAAAACGAAAGAAAGAGCCGCCTGACAGTCAGACAGTATTCTTTCTTCACATCCATTTTTCTATCATTCGTCGACAAAGAATTAGCCGACATCACAGAAGAGGATATTGAGAGATTCAAAGAATATCTTGTAAAGGAGAGAAACTATTCAAAGAGCAGTCAATATCTCTGCATAAAGGCGATACGCCTGCTCTACAGAAGCATGAGATTACAGCCGCCTTTCAATCTAGTATCCCCAACGAGACCGAAGAGTGTACCCCGTTATCTTACAGATAAAGAAGCGGCAAGGATGCTTGAAGCTGCAAGAAGGAACACGAAGAGTCTGGCCATTATCTCAGTATTGGCATATACCGGGATCAGGGTAAGCGAACTGTGCTCTCTCAACATAGAGGATATAGACCTGGATGAGCATATCATTACAGTAAAGCATGGAAAGGGGGACAAGGACAGGATTGTGATAATGGATCAGGAGTGCGCGGAAGCGATAGGGAAATATCTCGCTTCCAGAGTGCTTGTAAGAGCAGCGACAAATGCACTATTTCTGAGCAGAAAGACCTCCAGGTTTGATACTTCTAGCATTCAGCGGTTGGTAAAGAGACTCGCAAAGGAAGCAGGCATCCTTAAGACCGTGACTCCGCACACACTGAGGCATACGTTCGCAACGACCCTCATGAGAAACGGCGCCAATCTCAGGTTCATTCAGGAAATTCTCGGCCATTCGAATATCTCAACCACGCAGATCTACATGCACCTGGACGATGCAGCAATGAAGGAAATGTATTCACGGCACAAGCCGGTGTATAGATAGATCACATCTCTCGGTTTATTATGAAATCCCCGAGCCATTCCAGGAATTCCCTTACGTCTGCATCGCCAGGCTGGGCTCTGATGTATTTCTTGGCGTTATCCGCCAATTTCCTCTCAAAGTTCATGGAATAATCCAGCGACCCGGACGTCTCGACAATCTTCTTCAGTCTTGCGAAATCCGGATCCGAAACATTTCCTGAACGAATAGCTTCATGGATAAATTTTCGGTCCTGTTCGGAAGAATTCTCCATGGCCTTCAGGATAAGAAGGGTTTTCTTCCCTTCGTTCACGTCACTCTTTACAGATTTTCCCAAGGATTTTTCGTCTCCGAAAAGGCCAAGGTAATCATCGTGTATCTGGAAGGCAAGGCCAAGCGCGAAACCGAAATGATCTAGCTTGTGTGTCTTCTCTTTTGTATTGGAAAGTATGGCTCCAAGGTGCAGTGGGCCCTGTATCGTGTACCTGGCCGTTTTCCAGAGATGCACTCTAATAATATCGCGGATTGCAAACGAATCGTCATCTGAACTGTAAATGTCGATAAGCTGTCCATGGCCAGTCGTTTCAAAGATACTTGTCAGAAGAGAATCCCCTCTCACTATCACATCAGAATCGAAACCAGAAGAGATGAGGGCTTCATGACAGTATGAGTCAGCAAGATCAGAGGCAACGATTGATACGCTCTCTGCCTTTCTCATAAGATCCCTGTTTCCCCGGTACATATGCTCGTTCACATTGATGTGGAAGCTCGGCCTTCCCCTGCGTACTGAGCTCTGATCCATTATATCATCCTGGATGAGGAAATAAGTCTGCGAAATCTCCGTTGATATCGCTGCCCGGTATATCCTATGATCCGCTTTCTCGAAGAGCGTATAACCGAGGATTGTGAATATTGGCCTGAGACGCTTCCCACCGGATAGGGTGAAGTCACCAATCAGATCTACAATCTTTCCAACAACAGGATCGATTGCGCTCTCCTTCTTCTCAGAAATAAAGCGGGAAAGATGCCTGTCGATTTCCTGTCGCATCTCTAACATTCTGCCGCTGTAGTCCTTCAAGATGTCGCTCATTATGCATATTTATGCATTAAATCTTCGTCTCAGAATACGCTTACCTTGAACACTATGTGGAAGAGCTCGCCAACAGCGTAGGTTGCTCCGGCGGTTATAAGGGTGAGAAGAGTAGCTCTTGATGCTGATCTCAGAATGCTCACATTCATCGAAAGTGCAACAATCGCATTAGAAAGAGCCTGGGTGATCGCCACCAGCGAGATGGATACTATTACCGCAAGCAATCTGGGAAACAGGAGATATGGGAAGATCGGTATTGCAGCACCAATAAGGTAATATGCTGCAGTTGTAGCTGCCGATTTTTTGGACCTTTCTCCAAGGTTCTCAATCTTCTCCTTCTGCGATTTAGAAGGCTTGAACAGGCTCTCCCTCTCAATCTGATGTATCTTGAATTCGTTCTGTGTCGTTGACGCTAGATACGAGCCGAGGGACATGCTCATTGCACCGCTGATCGCGACTACAAATCCACCCAGAGCTATGAGATAATTATTGAAGAGGATCGCTGTCAAACCTGCAACTGCGCCAAGCACTTCGACAAGCCCGTCGCTCATTCCATAGATTATGTCCCTGCTTCGCTCTATCTCCTCCTCTGTCTTTTCAATCTGGCTCTGGAATATCCCTTCATGATTGATCTCCTGATCCAGGATGTGCTCAAGCCTGGTCTTCATCTCTGGTTTATCAGCAGATTCATCAATCATCTCCCTGTACATTGCGATTGCTCTGCTCTCGCCATGCTCCAGCATCCTGATGGTCAGCGCAGGGCCGAGGATTCGCATCACAAAGAAGAGGAGCCGGATCTTGAGACCTTTCTTCTTGAGCTTGGATGTATCGTAAGATAACTTCTTCAACTCGTCCTGCCAGAAGCTCGCGTGTTCATCCTCTATTCTGGATAATTCTTTGAGCTGTTCCTTGAACGTTGCATCGTCAACCCTCTTGGACAAAGATTCATAAAATGCTCTGTCAGTGATCTCATCCTTATAGAACTCCGAAGCCCTCCGCTTGAAATCGCTGACTTCCACTCAGGGTTGATTAGAAATTCAGTATAAATTTGATCCATTATTGACTACGAAATTCGTAGAAATTATGCGATTTTCATTCATAAAAATATATATATACACTCTGAATTAATATTTTATGATAACTGCAAAGAAGACTTCTGGAAAGGCAAAGAAGGTGACTCTGGATAAGATAAGGATAAAGGGGGCAGTCCCCGGTCCAAACGCTAAGAAGATAGTAGAGCAGGACTCCAAGTACCTGGTTACTTCTACAAAATCTCTGCCTGTCGTCGGAAGCAGGGCCAGCGGTCTCTTTGTTGAAGATGTCGATGGAAACGTGTTCCTTGACTTCAGTTCAGGAATCAGCGTAACCAACGTTGGCCATGTGCATCCGTACGTTACAGCCAAAGTTAAGGAACAACTCGACAAGATGTGGCACTTCGCAGGAACTGATTATTACTACGAGGAACAGGTGAAGGCTGCTAAAATGATTGGTGAGATTTCACCTGGAAAGTTCAACAAGAAGGTTTTCTTCAGCAACAGCGGAACCGAGAGCAACGAGGCATCCCTCAAGATTGCGAAGGCATTCACGAAGAGGCAGCAGTTCCTTTCCTTCATTGGCGGTTTCCATGGCAGGAGCAATGGGGCGCTGTCATTCACTGCATCCAAGTCTACTCAGAGATCTGGGTTTTTCCCCAGCATGCCAGGTGTGGAACATGTTCCATTTCCTAATCCATATAGAAACCCATTCGGAATTGATGGCTACGAAAATCCAGACGATCTTGTTAACAGTGTGCTTGAGTACATAGAGAAATATGTTTTCAAAACTTATCTTCCACCGGAAGACACAGCCGCAATTATGGTTGAGCCGATTCAGGGCGAAGGCGGCTATATCGTCCCTCCAAAGGACTTTCACACAAAGTTGAGAAAGCTCGCAGATGAGAATGATATCCTGATCATAATGGATGAGGTCCAGACAGGCTTCGGAAGGACTGGCAAATACTTTGCTTCCGAGCATTTCAACGTGGAACCTGAGATCATATCACTCGCGAAAGCGATCGCTTCTGGGATACCCATGGGTGCATCCGTAATTAACGCGAGACTGGATTTCGATCATCCCGGAATGCATTCAAACACCTTTGGCGGGAACCTCATTGCCTGTGCGGCTTCAATTGCGACAATAGAAACCATGAAAAAGGAAAAACTCGTCGAGAATTCCGCAAAGATGGGCAAATATCTGATGAAGAGGTTGCATGAACTCCAGGAGAAGTACGATGAAATTGGCGACGTCCGCGGGCTAGGTCTCATGACTGCCATCGACTTTGTCAAGGACAGGAGATCAAAAGAGCCGGATGCAAAGCTCAGGGACAAACTGGAGATAATGGCTTACAGGAATGGGTTACTGCTCCTTTCAACTGGACTAAGTGCTATACGCCTTATACCCGCTCTCACAGTGACAGAGAAGCAGATAGACATGGGCATTTCTGCTCTGGACACAGCGATAAAACAGTCACTCTGATAGCTGCAGCCGGTTTGCATAATCTATCAACTGGGAAAGCGGTTTCCCGTTTTCCCACTTGAGATAGAAATTGTTGCCTTTAGTGGTATCGAGCTTGGGCAGGAAATCGTAGAGAAATGCGGCTCTCCCTTTCGGTGTAGCAGGAGCGGCAAAAATTTTCCAGTTCTCGTCTCTTACACCTTTCAGTCTAAAAGCATACATCAGGAACAGCCCCGATCTGGTGCATCTCCTGACAAGACGCTCAGCCTGCTCCTGTCTTTTGCCGGAAGCTTCCGTGAACATCACGTTCTCATTTATCGAGGACTTGACCTCTATCACAGCGGATAACTCGCCTCGCATTGCAATCAGATCTGCGCCAAGAGAACCTGCAGACCTGGTGACAAAGAATGGATAGTCAACGAGTCTGAGCACGCTCTCCTTCATTTCTGAAGGCACTACCCTCGAGAACTTTTCCACCTGTTTGCTGTCCCCGGATAGTATACCAGTAAGCTCCCTTTCGTAGATGCTTCCGTTCAAGATCCTCAAAACGAGAAGTTAAGTTGGTTTAAAACACTTTACAGACATATTGTGCAGCAAAAAAACTGGTAAGTGTTCAATCTGATGCGTCGGATTCTTTTAGCCCTATTTCGCTCTAATGTTCATTTCAGGTGTGTCGTAAATGAAATTATTCATACCGAGCTTTATGGCATAGCAAATTGAAAAATGTGATGTGAATTTATAGGCGCCTCTCATCTCAAGCAGTCTCCTTGCAACTTTGCTGAATGCATTCTTGTAACGGTTTCATACGTGGTTAGGGTGATCAAGATGATTGATGTGCATAGAATTTCACGATTTTATTCAAGGCGGTAGAAACTGGTTATTTTTAATTATGACTTAACAGGCTGTAATATATGTTTAATTTAAATAGATATTCCGGATATATCGGAATATGGGATTCACTTACGCAGATGTCATAGCCCTTAAATTCGGAGAAGGGGAATTCACAACTCTGGACCTAGCGATAGCCACGAATAATCCCAGAGCAGCTAAACTCCTTTCAGATTTAAAGATGAGGGGTTTAGTGGAAAGAGTTGACAGAGGTAAGTATCGTTTATTCGCACCATCCGAGAGACCTGATTTGAGAGTCACAGAATGGAATAGGGTGAAGGAAGTGGTCAACAGCGCACGGTGGCATTATGCCTGGACCGATTCTACTGCTGTTGAAATATGGACTGACGGAAGGTATAGAATCTCACCAAACCCATTCCTAAAAGTTTTCCATGTAAATATACGGAAAGAAGATGAAACGAAATGGATGGCATATCTGAAAAGTAAAGGAGTCTCCTTCCATAGAAAGAAGAGGGTTGGTGCATTTGTGAATCTTCAACCAAAGGGAACTCTAAAATTCACGCTTAAAGGTGGAGAGAAAGTTATTCCTAAGGATGCGACGATTAAGTTAATCAGAAACCAACCTGGGTTATATTCAGGAGCTGAGGAACTAATAGACCGTTGACAAAGAAAATTGGGAATTGGAAGTTCTTCAACCGTTTAATATCTGGCCTTTGAATAATTACGGAGTAGAGGTTGGAGGATACGTAATCGATGCGCATTGCAATAGATTTGGGAATAATTTTCCAAGCCTGCGCCGTGAACATCCAACTTCACTGGATCCTCTAATATTTTTTCCGGGTAAATTGTTATAGTCAACTGTCAGATTTTACTTCTGTAAAGTATCCCGCTTTTTCTCATCCTTTTTCAAGGGTCAAGAATTAATTCTGGGCACACGAAACTGAATTGTCACTAACGCTACAAAGGCTTAATATCTATGAAAATATGGCTTGAGGATCACCAATGCCCGTGTTAACGAGAGAACTCCTCATAAGGGCTCTCTACAATACATACGGAACAAAGGGTATGTCACACGGAGAAGTTGAGGAACTCTCCGACTTTGTACTTTCGTTCTTCGGTTACGAGGATTATGTCCTCGACAATGTCCTCTCAAGTGCCGAGAGAGACGTATTCTACAACCTTGAAGAGTATGGGTTCCTGGAACCGCACAGGGAAGAGGTCAGCATCATCAAGGGAAAATCCTGGAGAATCAACCAGTGGCGATACAAAAGAGACAAGATTGCAAAGGTAATTGAACAGGAAACCGACTTTTCCGAGGAACCGGATATGTACGAGGAGATTTTTAGGAAGATAGAGCAGGCATAGGTTCATGCTGCCCTGTATCCGATGATCAACATGTTCGACTTTAACGGATAATTCCCTCTATTGAAAAACTATCTTCTGGATCTGCTGACGAAGAGCATGTTTACTGCCCTCTTTGTAAATTTCAGCGGCTCCGGCATGAAGGTGTAGAAGAAGTCAATATCCTCCCTTTTCATTGTTTTCAATGCACGGAGAGAGGCTGCATAGACAAGTATTCCTATAACTATGTATAGCAGGAGATAGAACCCATACACCAGAAATCTTGGAATCCCTGAAAGAAATGATGTGAAGGGATTCAGCGGCAGGATCTCCTGGTTGAAAACAAAGATAGACAATAACATAATTATCGAGGAAATCCAGATCTTGCCCATTGTGCGTGTGTCGTAAGAAATTATCTGATTCTGCTTCGCAAAATGATAAATCACAATGAAATTGACGACATTCACTGAGGAATACCCCAAAGCTGCTCCTATAAGGCCGAATCTGGGTATGAGTAATATGGATAGGATGAGATTCGAAAGAAATGATAGGCCGCTCGAGAGAATGAAAATCGAAGTTATCCTGATCCCCTGAAGTCCCTGCACTAAGACAGTCTGTGTTATGAATATAGCAGATATTGTAAGAATGATACCCAGGGGTATCGCACCTCCAACGTATCCAGATTTAGCAAGAACAAGAAGGATTGGTACTGCGAGTACCGAGATCCAGAGTGCTGCCGGGGTGTATATAAAAGTGACAACGTTTGAGGTCAGCCTGATCCCTCTCCTTATGCTGTTTGGATCGTTAAAAGCGAAATATTCGGAGAATTTTGGCAAGAGGATATTGTTGATTGGAGATACGAAGAAGACAACACTAGAAGTCACCAGCAGGGCAAATGAATACACCGCGAAAGGAGTTGGACCTATCAAACCGGCAACAACTAACCTGTCGGCATATACAGAGCCATATGCCTCAATGGATGCAAGCAGTATTGGAAAAGTATATCTGAAAATCGGTCTGAATGATATGCTCCGAATAGTATCTGATCTGGCGCTTCTTGCAGCTCTCGTCAGGAATATGAGGTTGACAATTATCATGAAGAAATAACCACCGGTCCATCCTGCGGTTACCGCCTGTGGGGTTCCGAACCGCGACAGAAGAAAGGCAGCTGAGCCATACACGGCTATTGCATTCAGTACAACAAGGAAGCCATTGGTTTTGAACCTTTGAAAACCGAGAAGCATGAAATTCAGTATGTTCGACAGGATTGCTCCCGCGGAAGCAAGACTCAGGAAGAAAATTGCCTTGTGTGCGTTTGTAGCGTCTGCACCGGTTGCGTGCAGGAATATTGTTATCAATGCTGGCGAGAGGAAGAAAATAGTTAGAAACGAACCGGTTGAAAGAATTACGGTAAGAATTATGATTCTTCTTAAAAGAAACCTGACTACATCCTTCTCCCCTCTGGCCATATGACTGGAAATGAAGTGCTGGACTGTCTGGTTCAGACCAAAGGTAAAGAAAGTTGTGACCAGACCCATCACTGCCTGAAGCACGCCGATGGTGGCAAACAACTGTCTGGAATAGAAATTGGCCGTGTACAGATAGAACACGACACCACCGATCAGGGTTGAAGCAGAACCAAAATACTGGAAAACTGCCCCTACGCCAATAGCTCTGCGTTCATCTTCCAGTTTCTACCCACCTCTCCAGAAAACATCATCCTTTATCCAGCGGCAGGCTTAGAGCCAAACTGCATCTTGTGGATGAATCAAAAATATGTATTAACCATTTTGGAACATCACATCCACATTACTGCAATGTTCTGTTGCATTTCCCACTTCGATGATAAAGAAATAGTTCAGAGCCGGGAGGCGATATAATCCCCTATCTCAACTGTGCGATCCTCTTTGGCAAGGTTTGCGAAGCAGATCGGACATGCTGTCACGATCTTCTTATCTCCAACCTGCTTCAACTCATCATACCTTATCTCGGAAGCCTTTTCTGAAAGCTCCGGAAAAGCGAGTTCATCAGGCCCTCCACAGCACCTGTTTCTGCTTCCGCTTCTCTTTGGCAGAGAGATGTCTGCATATCTGCTGAGAACTGTAGACGGAGAATTGTATTCCGGAGACCTGAGTACGAAATGGCATGGTTCATGGAATACGACCTGCTCCCTCTCTTTCTTTGGCTCAACGGTCACCAGATCAATGTAGTAATAGATTTCGAGGTTGAAATTTTCTACATATTTTGGATACACATTTTTAAGGAGCTCATATGTGTGCGGATCGACAGTGATTATCCTCCTCTTTCCCGTTTGCAATATCATGTTAAAGACCTTCTTCGCGTACTTCCTGAACTCTTCAATGTAGCCGAGGTCGTAGAGAAAGGTACCAGGATAGGGTTCATCTTCCCCCATGTATGAAAATGAAACCCCAGATTGAGAAAGCAATTTGTGAATGTTCCGCAGAGAAGTGTCCATACCTCTCTGCATCTTCCTTCCATGCCGTAAAGCTGCCAGCTTGATAATCCAAGGTCGTTTAGCTACCCGCTTCGCAAAATATAGAGACAGGCGCTTACCGATCAGCCTCCTCAAAGAGCTCATGCTCTCTGTATACGACATCAACTGGAACATGTTTCCCGTGTATAGGAGGAAATCACTATTTCCAGCGAATTTCAGGTCACGAGCCCACCTAGCAGCCTGCTTTCGGGTGCCCATCGGGTTCATATATTTTACAGTGGTCTTTGCAATCATCCTCGCATATGGATTCTCCACCTTCTCGTCGTTGAGCGAGGTGATCACCTCCCTGGAAAGATGGGAGATATGACCTGCATTGACACCCGCCGGGCAAACGGATAGACATGCATGGCAGTCAACGCATGAATAGAAGCTGTCCCCCATGTTTGATATTGGCTTATTTGCCCGTACCGCAGATACGAGCTCTCTTCCCATTATGACTCGTCCTCTCGCACCCTTCCACAGGCTGAATCCTGCAGGTTCCAGGGTTGGACAAACAGTTTCGCAGAAACCGCACTGGATGCAGTCGTTCGTTTCATCTTCAAGCGACTGCAAAATCGAATCAATCAAATATCTTACCCCGGTTCATTATATTCTTTGGGTCGAACGCATGCTTGATCTGTCGCATTATCTCCAACGCTGCTGTCGATTCCGTATATCTCAGCTGCTGCAGCAGGAGTTCCTTCTTCTCTATGCCAATCCCATGTTCTGCTGAGACGGATCCACTATGCTTTAGCGCTATAGCGGCAAGCTCCTTCTGGAAGAGCTCTTCTTTGGTTTCACCATCATGCCCGGACGCATCGGCAAATATGTTTGCATGTATGTTACCGTCTGAAATGTGTCCGAAGAGTGCAACCCGGATACCCATCTGATCCGCTTTCTCCCTGACCTCTGTCAGGGCAGCAGGTAATTCAGAAACAAGAACTACAACATCCCCAATTATCACCTTTTCTGTCGGGGTAGACTTTACTTTTAAGAGAGAGGAATAGGCACCTTTTCTCGCTTCGTAAATCCTGGCCATCCTTTCCGGGTCCTGTGTGATTTCGAGCGATATTGGATTCATGCTCCTGGCGATGGAAGCTGCGTAGTTGAGATCTGAGACAATGCTTTCCTGTGATGAAGCGACATCAAAAATTAGCATGTAGGAGGCATTCTTTGGAAAATCCATGCCTTTGGCTTCATGGAGAGCGTCCATTGTAATTCGATCTAAGAATTCAGCTATCAACGGGGTCACGCCATTTGTCTTCAACTGCACGATGCATTTTCCGATCTTGTCGATTGAATCGAAATATGCAAGTATCCTTCCAACAGCTTTCGGCTTGGGGAGTATCTTCAGGTATGCTTTTGTGATTACGCCAAGAGTGCCTTCTGCGCCTATCATCATCGCTGTAATGTCATAACCTGCAGATCTTTTGAGAACCTTGCCGCCTGTCTGCATAACAGATCCGTCAGGCAGCACAACCTCGAGGCCAAGAACCCATTCCTTCGTGGTACCATAGAGGGATGCTCTGAGACCACCTGCATTCGTCGATATGGATCCGCCAACTGTTGCTGCCATGGAACTTGCAGGATCTGGCGGATAGAAAAATCCAGCCTCCGAGAGCTTCTCGTTCAACTCATCCAGGCGGAGGCCAGGTTCAGCTATGGCAATTCTGTCCGCTGTGCTCACATGTATCAGGCGGTTCATCTTGCCCAAACTCAGCACAATGTAATTTTTCAGCGGGATTGAAGAGCCGGTCAGCGAAGTCCCTCCACCGCGGGAAACGACGCATATCTCCCTGTCGTTACAGAATGCCAGAAAGCGGCTTACCTCTTTCGTATCCGCGGGAATTGCAACAGCGAGAGGTTCCTCCCCGATGTAATGCGAGGCATCTGTCCGGAAAGGAAGCATCTCTTCTCTCTCTGTTAATATGCTTGAACCAAACATCTTCTGAAGCTCTTCGATAATCTCCATGCGAATATGTGAGAACACAGATAATTATAAACGTTGATTTTTCCAGTCTGGGCTCATAGCCGCTATTGTTTCAGAGCCTTGAATATGAGATATAATACCAGAGAGGTGGCTAGAACCATGTGACCGGCGAAGAGTATTATGACGCTTTCAAGAAAGTTGACACTGTTGAAAGTTATATATATTATAAAGAAAGCATAGAAGAGCAGGAGTGCGATAATACTAATCAGAACGACGCGCATCAGAGGTTTATCCATCTGTTTTGATGTATAGTTGAATGTTACGTACCCTTTGCCATGGCAGGTACTGCAGATATCCTCGATGTTGTTCAGATCTGCTATCATACCATGACCTGAACATGCAGGACAACTCTGTTTATGCTTCATAAATTCAACATTAAACCCTGTTATCTAACACTTTTCCGCACAGGTCATGGGCACTGACCTTTTGAGACCTTATCCATGAAGAGTGATACATAGCTTCCGGAGCAGAGGAATAATGAAACATTGAAAGAGGAGGGATTCGGAGTATAACCCTGATAAGAGGTACCGGTTTGAGAATCCCAGTCAGAGACCTGCTTCGGATCGTAGGAGATGCAGTATTCTGTGGTGGTCGAGTATTTTACGGAAACAGCGGAAAATGCAGAAGGTGGAAATGATGCTGAAAAGCCACCTTCTAGCATAGACCAGGACTGACCCGCAGAGAGGGTGAACACAAAGCATACGATGTATCTGCCGTCAGGGAATTGCACTACCGCGAGAGGTGCACTGTTGCCGGTTACTCCTGCATCCTTCAGTGGAGATGCATCTGTCGAGAAGGATTCGTTGAACTGCTTGTTGTTAAGATACACGGGCCAGAACGCATTCCCGAAGTAGTATGCATTTCTCAGCAAAAGAAAGCTAGCTGTCGAGTTTCCAGGATTATCGAACGTCCATTTTACTGTGCCCTGGGCCTGATTATACCATGACCAGCTCACCTGAACTCCCGCTGCGAGCATCTTCTGCTCGTCCCTGAAGGGAAGTATGCCACCTCTGATCTCCATGGATTACATAAGAAACTGGCTGTTATAAATGTTGCATACCTTCCCTTAATCCTTGAACTTGATCATTTTGAGATCCGGCTCCATATCTCTTTTTATAATTTCGTCAAGTCCGATGCCCAGCTCCTGTGCCTTTTTGCATAAAAGCACAGTCTCTTCATGCGATATGGTTCTCTGCTCCCCCTTTCTCGTATAGATGATGATCTCCCCGAAAGAATCGCAATCTATCATTCAGCATGTGAAGCAAAGGAAAGATTTAACCTGCGCGCAGACAAGTATTCTAAATACGCAATGGCAATCCTGAGAGCATGCCTCCGGGGATCACTCTGGAACCTGGGAGATTTTCTCCGTATTTGGAATTCAACAGAGAGGATTGGAAAAAACTCAGAAATTCAACCCCCTTGACCCTTTCTGAAAAAGACCTGGAGGAGATTAAGGGCATTAACGAAAGAATATCACTTGATGAGGTTCGTGACATATATCTTCCTATATCGAGACTCCTCCTGTTATATTACAAGGCAGCAAGAACCCTTTACATGAAGAGGAAGGACTTTCTCGGCACCAGGCATGAGAAGATCACTTTTATCATAGGATTGGCGGGGAGCGTGGCGGTAGGGAAGAGCACCACTGCAAGGTTGCTGAAGACACTTATTTCCGCATGGCCTGGAAACCCGGATGTTGCCCTAATCCCAACCGATGGTTTCATCTATCCCAACAAAGTCCTTGAAGAAAGGAATCTGATGAACAGGAAGGGCTTCCCTGAGAGCTATAATGTGAAGGAACTCATAGATTTCCTGTACAGGATGAAATCAGGGGAGCAGGTGCTCAAAGTTCCCGTTTACTCACATCTGCTTTATGACATCGTGCCGGACCAATTCATGGAAGTCAACTGTCCGGATATCCTGATCCTGGAAGGATTGAATGTGCTGCAGACCCGAGCCGGTAAGAACCAGACAGGTGCAGAACTCCTTGTATCGGATTTCTTCGATTTCTCAATATATCTAGATGCGGAAGAAGAGGACATAAAGCAGTGGTATGTTGAAAGATTTCGGGTATTGATGAGAACAGCTTTCTCAAAAAAGGAATCCTACTTCCACGACTATTCTCTGCTCGATCCGAAGAAAGCGACAGAGACTGCAAGCAGGATCTGGGATGAGATAAATGCCGTAAATCTGAGGGAGAACATAGAACCTACCAAGTTCCATGCACATCTCATCTTGAGGAAAAGCAGGGACCATTCCATCAACAACGTGATGATGAGAAAGATCTGATTGCGTTTAAGGTAACACCTCAGTCTATTGTGCACGCTGTTCTTCCTTTACCAATTCTGATCGCGTAAAGATCCTTATATAAGATATGCATAATATATGCAATGCTACAGCTTCTTGCCGAAACTCCGAAAGATCAG
>JBJKSG010000019.1:0-20372 GCA_046704325.1 Thermoplasmataceae archaeon | reverse complement strand
ATATCAAGGGCTGTGCTGAAATAAGCTCTCAGGACATAGGGGCGCATCTTCAGTCCTGAGTTCTCTATTGCTTCCCGGATATCCCTTGTGACGAGAGTAGTGCGCAGAAAGTCGTTTTTCTTTACTCCGCGGACATCGAATTGTAGCAAGGGAGACTCGTATGTCAGATCCTCTCCCTGCTTTCTACGCTCCTCCAGATATTCCTTGATATAAGTGGTACCTTCCTCTCCAATAAACGAGAAATACTGATGCCTTGCCTTACTAAGCTTGTTCTTCACCACTATCATAGCTGGCGTCTTGTCAAACAGGATTTCTTCCGATATGCGCAAATCCTTGATATCTCCAAGTCTGAGACCATCTGTGCCCTCGTAGTCTCCCAGGGACTCTGGTCGTAGGCCTGAGAATGCCATAATTGCTATTGCAACCCTGCCTCTTGAGGTTGCTTTCCTGAGGATTCTGGCAAGCTCCTCCTTGCTCGGCACTCTTTCGTTAACTATCGTCGGTGTTTCGTTTTCCCCGGATATGTTAACGGTTAACTGCAAACTGATACCGTTAAACTTCAACCATGATAAAATGACCTTCTTAAACCGAGCAATGTATGATCCTGCCTTGCCCTCTTTCTCCATCTTCCTGACAAAATCTGTGAACTCATATCGAAAATTCTTCTCATCTGCCTGCGCCCTTTTCAAGATTTCCTTGGGACCAGTGCGAGTAAGTTCGCAATAATGCCCCAGATTTCTCAATGCCACTGTTGCAGTGAGAACTGACTTCGCTCTGAGGTTCTCAAACCATCTTCGGACATCCTCGTCAAGAAGCAGTTCTTGATACTTCGGCTGCATGGTCATAAGAACATAACGAGTGCCGAGATAAAAAGTATTCGATTAATAAATTAAATGGACCGGTCGGGATTTGAACCCGAGACCTCATGCTTGCAAAGCAGGCGATCTACCGCTGATCTACCGGCCCATTGCCAACGCTGATTTTTGTGACGTTAATAATTCTATTGCAAACGAAATTAAGAACTCGAAAGCTGCAGGGAACCGGTCATTTGTGAGTCAACAGAAATCAATACAAAAAGAGCAATAGATGAATCTCTTGAAGAAAAGAAGTTAATGAGTGTATGTATTCTCATCTCATTGATATTGGTAAAGTTAGGTGGAAGCGTAATAACAAACAAGGAAAACTATCGATCCTTCAGTGATGATAAGTGCAGGAAAATAATTCACTACCTCGCGAAGATGAAAGATAAGCTCATAGTTACACATGGGGCTGGGTCATTCGGGCACATTCTTGCAAAGAAGAGCGGTTTTCCAAAGAAATTCTCAAGGAGCGACTTACACAACCTATCTACCATTCACAAAGACGTTCTCGATCTCAACTCGCTGGTAACTGGAATGATGTTAGAGGAGGGATTCAATCCTTTTCCAATTTCCACACAATCCATATATTCCGGAAGATCTCAGGACTTCTCGTCTTTTAAAAAATATCTGTCAATGGGCCTTACACCAATCGGAATGGGAGATGCTATAATCAAGGGAAACATGGTACGTATAATATCTGCGGACGATCTCCTGATAGGACTCAGTGCGTATTTCAGACCGAAACTTGTAATCTTCATCACCGATGTCGATGGTATTTATGATAAGGATCCGAAATTCACCAAAGACGCAGTACTGCTCAGAAATATCGACAGAAAGATTGCTTTCAGTGACGTTCAGAATGATGTAACCGGAGGCATGAAATCCAAGTACGAGAAGATATTGAAGATCAGGGATAATGCTGATAGGGTCATCATTCTTAATGGAAAGAGGCCTGAGAGGTTGCTTGAAATCGATAAAGAGGGATTTATTGGGACAGTGATATAATTGGACGAAAAAATCGAGGCACGAAAGACTGAGCACATTAAGATTGCAGAGGAGCAAAAAGTAACTTCAGAACGCAATTTTTGGGACGATATCAGGGTTATACACCAGGCAGTTCCAGATATAGATTATGATTCAATTTCGACAGAGGCGGATTTCCTGGGCAAAAAATTCTCCTACCCGATTATAATTTCCTCAATGACCGGCGGTACAAGCAGGGCAATGAATATTAACAGGAATCTTGCCTCCACTGCAGAAAAATTTAACATACCAATGGGAGTAGGAAGCATGAGGGCCTGTATACAGGACCACAAGTTATCTGATACCTACTCAGTCATAAACGATTACAAAGTTCCGGCTAAGTTTGCAAACATAGGGGCCCCTCAGCTCGTTAAACAGGGGAAACCAGCATTCTCTGATTCTGATATCGAATACGCATTCAACCTGATCGATGCAAACTTCCTGATAGTGCACTTCAACTTTCTACAGGAGATGGTTCAGCCGGAAGGAGATCACAACGCGTTGGGAATTCTCCGTAGGTTGAAGGAAATAGCCGGTAGCTACCCTGTGATCGCAAAAGAGACTGGTAACGGTTTTTCAAAGGAGGCCTGCATTGAACTGAAGGATGCGGGTGTAAAGGCAATAGATGTTGGGGGCCTAGGCGGAACTTCGTTTGCTGCAATAGAATACTACCGCGCCAAATCCTCTGGAGACACAGAAAAAATGGAATCAGGCCAAACTTTCTGGAATTGGGGAATCCCGTCTCCAGCCTCTGTCTTGTACTGCAAGGAAATACTTCCCACGATAGCCAGTGGGGGTATGAGAAATGGCCAGGATCTGGCTAAAGGCCTGATGCTGGGCGCACAGCTTGGAGGCTTTGCGAGGACTCTACTTAAGGGAGCTGACACCTCTGGTGATGATATTGCAAAGATAGTCTCCCAGATTACCCGGGATCTCAAAATCACCATGTTTCTCACCCACTCTCGGACAGTTGCAGATCTCAGAAATGCGAGGAAAATAGCATTGGAGCCACTAAAAACATGGTTGGAGGCGTATAATGCCAGATGAGTACGATGAACCTCCTCCTGAGATAGAGACATCGCTCGAATGTCCAGTCTGTGGAAAGAATCTCTTCCTGATCTATTACACAACAGAGATACCGTTTGAAGGGACAGTTGTGATAAACACTTACGTCTGTCACTCATGTCTCTACAAAAATCCACAGGTAACTTCAGAAACTGCAGGAAAGAAAGAGAAGATAACCTTCAGAATTGAGAGTAAAGAAGACTTGAATGTGGTAATCTACAGATCCCCGTCCGGATCGATTTCCATCCCGGAACTTGAGGCGCAGATATTTCCTGGAGATGATGCAAAAGGTGAGATTACTACTGTGGAGGGGGTCCTCCGCACAATTTATGAGCGACTAGACGTAATTGCCGACACTGATTCAGACTTGAAAAAACTGGAAACTCTTAAAGAAAGGCTTTCAAACGAAGAGTCTGCACTCGGACTTTCGCTCGTGATTGAAGACGAGACTGGTCGTAGCAGGATCAACAGTAAAAAAGCAAAGTGCGAATTTCCATAGCTATAGTTTGCTGATTATCCGATCTAGCTCGCTCAAATCTGCAGGATCAAGGGACCACCCAACCGAACCTAGGTTTTCCTTGACGTGATCTGGATTCGACGCTCTTGGTATCGGAAAAACATTTTGATGCTTTGAGTAGAACCAGTTGAGTGCGATCTGTGCCAGAGTCTTTCCTCCATGTTTTTGTGATATCTTTTCAATGGAATTGGAAACCTCGGAGTTGTCAGATCCAAGTTTCCCGTGTCCGAGTGGATAGTATGCGAGAACGGCGATATCATTTTCGACGCAATGCTGCAGCAGCCCGTTCTCTATCTTTCTATCTATCATGCTGTAGGGCATCTGCGTCGATACAACCCGGTTCTTCTTCATCACCTTTTCTGCTTCGATGGTTCTCTCAAGAGAAAAATTGCTTATACCTATGAACCTGATCTTTCCCTCATCAACTAAGTCTTCCATCGCTTTCATTGTCTCTCCAATAGGTATCCTCCTACTAGGGAAGTGTATCTGGTAAAGGTCTAGATATTTGCATTTCAATCTTCTAATGCTCTTCTCACAAGCCTTCTTCACAGAATCGTACCTCAGGTGTGTGGGAAATACCTTGCTCGCAATGAATAACTTCTCTCTGTCAAATCCTTCGATCGCGTTAGCGACCAATTCCTCAGAACCATACAACTCTGCAGTGTCTATCATA
The DNA here is from genome assembly GCA_046704325.1 of Thermoplasmataceae archaeon. Lineage (GTDB taxonomy): Archaea > Thermoplasmatota > Thermoplasmata > Thermoplasmatales > Thermoplasmataceae > UBA582. The sequence continues at coordinate 16,234 of JBJKSG010000019.1, read as the reverse complement.
TTGACTCCTGCTTCGAGACCTGATCGGATAGCCGCAATATGCAAGTCTTTCCTGTTCCTGAAGCCGAAAAACTTTGCGGATATGAGCCACGCAGGGTCATAATATGTGCCCAGACCGAAAGGGGAAACCTTGAAACCAGTAGAGCCAAAAACCTTGGAATCCATCTCCATTCATATCAAGAGGGAAATGCCCTTTATCAAAGTTGTCCGAGTCAATTTCGAGGACCTATGTCGGTTCTTCTGCCTTATATGTCTATCAGGGAAAGGATTATCCTTTATGCGGGAATCTTGAACAGTGGCCCTCGGCAAGGCAGAGAAACTGATCATTACTCTTCCATTCGTGATTGCTGCCGGGGTATACTTGATTTTCTTTGACGAGATACTGAGGACCTTTGGGCTTATCCACTGGCTCGCTCTTGTAGGGTATGTCTCCATAGACATTTTTCTCCTCCTATTCCTTGTATTTAGATACAAGAGGGCTACCATTGAGCGCCTGACCGGTTTTGTCTCTGCTATGGCTCTTTTAGCGCTTATACTTGACACTCTTTTGGGTCTGCCAGTCTCGAGATACCAGACAAAGTCTCTCTATGCAATTAGCTATCTGTTTGGGTTTGGGGCATCCGGGACAGGCAGTAGCTTTGGTGTATCTTTTGCCTTTCTCCTGCTATTTCTGGCTACTGCATCTGCAGCCATGATCGCAGCAGGAAGAACAGCTGATGGAGTAAGGAAGTTTTAAATCTTACGGAATTTTAATCTTCTTAAGAAAAAGATGAGATTGACCTACTTTCTCAGCATCGAAGAACCACAACAACACAAAGCACGGATTCAGATGGCAGTTTCAGAAATCACAGACGGAGAAATTACCGTAACCATGCCTGCCTGGACTCCGGGGAGTTATCTCATACGTGATTTTGCCAGAAACGTCAGGGACTTCTCCGCAACCGGGGCTGACGGCACTCCTCTAGATAGCAGGAAGAAGGATAAGAGCAGCTGGAAAATAAACACAGGAGGAAACCCCGATCTGAAGATTAACTACACCATTTACGCGGACGAATTCACAGTGCGTTCTTCGCATATAGACTCATCCCACGCGTTTGTCCTTGGTACTAGCGTCTTCATGTACATCGAAGGATACAAGGATCAGGCTATCGAATTATCAATCGAAACTCCACAGGGATGGAATATTTCTACCGGGTTGGAAAAAACCTCGCATAACCTGTACAGAGCCATCAACTACGATGTCCTGGTGGATTCACCAATAGAGATCGGAACGCATCAGACAGGTACCTTCATGGTAGACGGAAAAGAACACGAGGTCGCCCTTTATGGAACCTTTACCGGGGATTTCAGAAAAGTGCTGGACGATACTATGCACATAGTTGAAGCAACCATTAGGTTGTTTGAACATGCTCCGTACAAAAGGTATGTATTCATAATCCATGCATACCCCGGAGCTATTGGAAATGGCCTGGAGCATGGAAATTCCTGTGCCATATCATTCAACTCTTCTTCTCTTCTCGGAGGGGATGAATATACCTCTTTCCTGCATGTAATAGCACACGAATATTTCCACACATGGAATGTTAAGAGGATAAGGCCGGTAGAACTTGGCCCATTCAATTATAAAGAGGAAAACTACACACAACTATTGTGGTTCGCAGAAGGATTGACAGATTATTTCGCTGATATAATCCTGCTTCGAGCTCACAAGATCGATGAGAAGAAATATCTTGAGAGGCAGGGAGAATATATCAAAACACTGGAATTCATGCCGGGATCGACAACTTCTCTCCAGGACTCTTCCTTTGATTCTTGGATCCGGCTGTATAAACCATCTCCAGATGACGTAAATAGCTACATCTCTTACTACCTGAAAGGGAATCTGGTCTCTTTGGTCCTTGGAATACGGATAATCGGTATGAGCTCTGGTACAAAGAATCTGGATCAATTGATGCGAATCCTGTACGAAAAATTCCGGAAGGATGGTAAGGGACTCACTGAGAAAGATATCCTAAACGCCTTGAAAGAATATACCGGAGCAGATTTCTCAGAATTTTTTGCAAATTTTGTTCGCGGAAATAAACAGATAGATTTTGCCTCCGAGCTATCCAAAATCGGCCTTAAGTTGGAGAAAAAGAGATCACCTAGAGATATGGGAGAAGCCTCCTGGACAGGTATGGTTTTGAAAAACGAAAATGCGGTTTTTACGGTTTCCGCGGTGATCGCAGGAAAGCCGGCATATCTGTCAGGGATAAATGCAGGAGATGAACTTGTAGCTTTCAATGGTGAACGATTCAACGCTGGCTTCACAGGCATCTTTCTAAAGCCTAAGAGAATAACAGTAGACGAATTCCCTGTTCCCGGTGATACTGCAGTTAGGATATCTGTATTCAGGAGAAATATCCTGATGCATTTGGAAATGCGTACGGAACAGAGACCGGCTGATACTTATGAACTCGTTCCGGAACCGGAAAGCCAGGAGACAAAGAAAAATCGAGACAAAATGCTATGGAACTAACACTACATAATTACTAGCGCCCGGATACCCGGTACTTTCCTTATTTCAGGCACAATCTCAGGGGGAACAGGTTTTTCGGTGACTATCGTGGCTCTCGGTTCCTCCGCGAGATCAGGATCATCTGCTATGACCTGCCTGACGCTAATCTTCTCCCTTGCGATTATTGCCAGAGTGGCTGCAATTATTCCGGGTTGACTTGCGGATTCAGGTATAATCTGGATAACTCCAAATCCGAGTTTGGAACTTGACACTCCAAGATTACCCACAGGCCTCAGATCTGCGAAAAATGCGGCCAAGTCTGGATCGGATCTAATTTTCTTTATTGTTTCTACGACCACTCTCCTGTCGACAGAGAGCGTCCTGGAAAGCTGAGATGGGGTCACCTGAATATCCCCGCAGTACATTGCCGGGCCACCCACAGGGGTTTCTCTCACTCCAAGCCCCAGCTGAAGCATCGTCTGCGCTACCTTCGCCTGCGACGGCTGTTTCTCAAACCGGTGCTTCAACTTTACCCACATAGATCAAGGATCAGCTTGGGGGATCACTTATTCCATCTTCTGTGACCTGTATGACAACCTCACCTTCGGGCAGGTTAGGTGAATCAATGAGTCTGGCAATCCTTCTACCTGCTTTTGACTTCCTCAGGTACACTCTGAATGTCGCAGTATGTCCCACTATATTGCCTCCAATAGGCGCCGTCGGATCTCCAAAAAATACATCCGGTCTGGCGGAGACCTGGTTTGTTACTGCAATTATTGCATTGTTAAGGAGCCCGAACTTGAGAAGATCATGCATGTGCCTGTTAAGCAGCTGCTGCCTCTCTGCGAGAGAGCCTCTTCCCATGAACTCAGCCCTGAAATGCGAAGTGAGGGAGTCAACTATTAGCAGGCGGATATTCTTGTTTTTTGCCTCTTCCAATGCCTTCTCTGCTAGCAGAATCTGGTGGTGCGAATTGTAAGCTCTCGCAACGTTTATCCTGCGAAGTGTGTCCTCAGGATCAAGACCCTTTGCCTTTGCCATCTGCAGGATCCTTTCAGGTCGGAATGTATTTTCGGTGTCGATGATTAAAACGTCACTATTCATGCCACCCATCTCCTCCGGAGAGGTCGCATTTACAGCGAGTTGCTGCATTATCTGTGTCTTTCCGGATCCGAATTCACCAAAGAATTCTGTAATAGACTGCGTCTCGAGTCCACCTCCAAGTAGTCCGTCTAGCCCCTTGGATGAAGTGGTGAGCTTTTTGACCAGCTGTCTTCTCTTGAGAATCTCCTCACCACTCTCGAAGTTACCGACATCAGCTAGTTTTCTCGCTGCATTTATTATCTTGACAGCTGCCCCTTCCCCTATACCCGCAACCTCGGAAAGGTCCTTTGGTGAAGCAACAGCAAGTGCCAGTATATCGTCATACCCATTTTCCCTGAGTTTCTCGGCAGTCGCCTCGCCAACTCCAGGGAGATCTTCAACTTCTATCTTCTTCTCAACCTCTGCCTCTTCTTTTTCTTTCGGCATTATCCTAATCCTCCTTTGATCCCTAGAGAGCGATCAGTTCTTTCTATAGAATCTTCTCTATCGCAGAGTTCAAACATCGAACGTATCGCGTCCACGTTTTCCGGAACCACATCGCTTTCCTGATGCACTGCCTGAATTAGATTGACCCTATTGCCCAAAGATCTTACGCTCTCCTTCCAGATCGCGATCTCGAACAGGTCACCGCGGGATCTGCCCAGCTCCCTTGCCATGTCCATAAGTTGTGCGGTCGATGTTTTGCCGTCACTACCGCTTGTGACCATGATCCTTCTCCGTCCGGAAAGGGCAGATATTACATCTTCAGTGGATGCAGAATGCTCTATGTCAACACTTAGGACATGAACATGCATGAGTGTGGTTGGAACCTTTATTGCGACAGTTTGCGCATCTATCCCTTTGACCACCGTCTGAAGATCTGGTCCCTGGTGAGATGGGATCTTTAGAGTAGGCTCAATTGCGTTGATAGGGCCCTTCTTGCTATCATTCTGATCTGTTGCCCTTCGGATCAGAGTTGCATAGACACTTTTAATTCCAAAGCCATCTCTCAATGTCGCTATTGTTCTGGCCAGGCCAGTTGTATTGCAGGAAACTACTCTTACATAATTCTTACCGCGGGAATCACTATAATTCGCGTATGCATTGAAGCTTTCCTCGGCTATTGAAGCATCCTCCCCACCTTGAAAGATTGCTCTCTTTCTCCGTTCGCGGTAAAGCTTTAAATTAGTTTCTCCAACACCCTCCGGCGTCGCATCAACTATTATGTCGCTTCCTTCAACCATGTCCTCAACTGTTCCAGCCACTGGAATACCTGCAGCTTCAAACCTTTCTTCTTCTTTTTTCCCGGGAACAAAAATTTTGTACTTCAGAGAGGCAATCCTTGCAACATAATCCGGTGATGTCTTGGCAACTCCAATCAGATCCATATCTTCCTGGAGATTCACCGCATCAGCTACCCTTCTTCCAATGGTACCGAAGCCATTGACTGCAACCTTGATCATTGACCCATGATCATTCGGCTGATATATATCATAGCGCTTGTTGACTGTTCAGACCCAATAAAATGCGGTGGACTGGTAAATTCAGATTCCCTCTAACTTGAAATTATCAAGAGAAATTTCTCTTTCTCAGATCAAAGCCTCCCTAGGTGGAAAGAGATTCTCTGACACTTGAGACTAACTCTCGCAATCCTTCCACGAGAGAGAACCTGGGAACATATCCAATCAACTTACCCGCTTTAGAAATATCAAATCGGCCCTGCTGGATAGATAGGGGCTTAAGAGTTGGATCAGCTTCCTCGGAGCTGTGAAGTAGATCTCCACTCCCGATCTGCACTCTCAAATCCGGACAGACTTCGAGAATTGCTTTACCAACGTCCGATATCTTGTAGTTCTTTCCGCCAGTCAGGTTTAATGCCTCAAACCCTCCCAACTTTGCCTTAATGGCTAGACTAATCCCATGAGCTATGTCGTCAACATAGGTATAATTCACAGTGTGATCTCCACCGTATGGCATGTAGATATCTTCACGCCGGGCGCATTTCAGAGCGAAGATCAGAACATGCCTATTCAGACCATCTGGTATCTCCGCATTACGTGAAGGCCGATACATCCCCGGTCCGTATGGGGCAGTTATTCTGATCGCAGCTGCGTCAAGTCCGTAATCCTTAGCATAATAGCTCACGGTATTTTCAGACGCAACCTTAGAGATGTCATAGATGTCTGAAGGTTCGACCGGCCAGTCTTCCGTTACAATGTCCTCTGGATCACTGTTCCTGTAGACTCCCCCTGTGCTGATGTAGATAAATTTCTTAATATCCCGTTTCCTTGCGAAATCCAGCATATTCAAGGTTCCTATTATGTTAGTTTCGTAAGCGAGTCTAGGTTCCAGCAGGCACTTCTCCGGAGATATCATTGCGGCGCAGTGTACAATAGAGGTGACATCATTTTCACTTGCTATAGAGTATATGGACTCGGGGTTTCTTAAATCAACCTTTCTGTAGAGAATTCCACTCTCGTTCGCGAAATCGCTTATATCTAACCCGAGGATCTTTTCTTCCTTCGCCGCAAGCTGGGCAAACCTACCTCCGATGAAGCCAGCAATACCTGTTACTATTATCAATGGTTCACCAATATCGCTTGACTTCGTCTGCAGCCGCACATGAAAGATTCATCCATCGCAATCTTTCCCTTTCCCGCTTCAGCTAAATTATTTCCAGACCTTTTCCAGAACCCTCAGGGTATTGCCACCAACAGCTTTTTGAATCTCTTGGTCAGAGTAACCGTTCTTTACGAGCCATCGTATTATGTTGAAAAATTCACCAGGATTTTCTATGCCCTCGACGTAGGGTACCTCCTTAAAAGGGATGTCTGCCTGGTCTTTTGACATTGATAGCTCACTTGTAAATAAGTGGTGCAATCCAACATGGTCCCCAAACAGAGTGTCAGGCCCGAATGAAACATAATCTATGCCAAAACGCTTTTCGACATACTGAAAATGCTCCATTACCGATTCCAGGCTATGGCTCTTGTGTTTTTCTGTAAGGGTGGTATGTGGTGAAGCTTCGATACCAAGAACTCCTTTCTTGCTTGCCAGCGCTTCCAGCACCTCATCAGACTTCATCCTTTTAGCCGGCCACATCGACCTGGCACCAGCGTGTGAAATGAATACAGGTGTTTTGCTAGCCTTTATGGCATCTAGCGATGTAACATCTCCCACATGTGCAATATCAATCGCCATGCCTAACTTGTTCATCCTCTCAACAACCTCGTACCCAAAATCGGTCAGTCCTGCATCATTTCTTTCAGCCAATCCTGATCCAATTGCGTTAGACTCGCTGTAAACAAGGCCCAGCATCCTCACACCGAATCCGTAAAGTACATCGATTCTTTCCAGATCATTCTCAATCTGCGCAGCTCCTTCTATGCTTGGAATAAAGGCAACCAAGCCATCTCTATGCGCTCTCTTGATGTCATCCACAGTCCTTCCTATTATGACAAACTTCTGATGTGCAAGATCACTGAGCCTGCCACCAAGTTCATACATGAGAGAATCCCAGTGCCAGGGGCGTTTTGAAATAATATTGTCTGTTCCGTCTAGAAGTGCATCAAACACGGCGTCCAGTCCGGATTTGGCTAGGCCTTCAAAGCCTGTTGATATTCTGTTCTCCCTAGTCCATTCCCTGATCTGCGTTACGTCATCAGGGTGAATATCAGTGTGGTCGTGCAATGAAATACAAATGAATTTTGCCTGCAGTTCATTAGCTCTATCTTCCTCAGTCTTGGACAGCGGAACCTTGTATTCCTTAACTCTCCCTAGGACTTTTGCCAGTTTGAACGCCTTGTAATCCTTCCCAGCTTCTAGATATTGAAAGGACTTGTAACCATCATAATGTTTTCCAGAACCCATAAATAGCCAACCTCAGCGATTTGATGATGCGCATCTATTTATTACTTTCCACTTATCTTTTTATAAGTCAGAGATAGTCATTATCATATTCTGCAATGAACGCTCTTATCTTACCCCTTCCAAGGCTAACTGCTTTATCCAGATCATATTGACTTTCAACCATCAGCTCATAATCGTAGGTATCGTCATCAGTAAACTTGATGCCCTGGCTCTTTGCATATTCCATATAACCGATTCTCCTTCCGCTATCCAGGTTATCCAGACTACTTATGCTGACCTCAATCTTTTTGCTCTTGGCGACCTTAAGAAAGAAATCATGGTTAGCATATAAATTACTCTTGAAAGTATTTGCTTCTTCAGGAGGGTGAGGATAAGTAACCAGTGGAATACAACTCAGTCCTTTTCCCGTATATTCCGTTTCTGTAACCACATCTACGTCAAGTCTACCAAGGGCTCTTGTATAATAATCAATGATCTTCTGAAATTCCTTTTTCTTGAAGCCATCGTATATCTCATTCAACTGTCCCCCAATTCTACCTTCCTTCTCGTACAAGGTTACATGAAGTCCTGCTTTCGCAGCATATAATGCGGCCTCCAGTCCCTGAACTCCTGCGCCTTTGATCACGACTTCTCCTTTAAGGCGCATTCTGCTGGAATTTTCGAATCCAAGGTTCGGGTTCAAAGTGCATCGTACCTCCCCAAAACCAAGCTTATCACATCCTTGGTTGCACAGGATACATGGCCGGAGCAGGTCAGGTGATTCTCTGATCTTGAGGGCAAAAAACGGGTCCGCGAGCATTGCCCTTCCTACAGAAACGAAGTCGCATACAGATAACACTCTTTCAACATCCGCTCTAGTAGTTACTGAGCCAACAAGCATTGTGGTAACCTTAGGCCTTCTGGTCAGTCTGGAGAAGATTGGCGTATCCGGAGAATAGAAGGAAGCGGTTGAGGCGGGGGCTGCAAGCCTGCCTGCAGATAAATGCACATAATCGATATTATTGAACGATTCAGCCAGCTTGAGTCCATATTCGGGATTCCATCCGTCTTTCTCGTCCTCGTATAGACTGAGTCTTATTCCAACAGGTATATTCACAGCATCTCTTGTCGCATCAATAACCGCCTGCGGAAAAGCAAGTCTCTTTTCAAAAGACCCGCCATATCTGTCTCTTCTTTTATTTTCAACTGGTGACAGGAATTCATGAATAAGGTAGGCGTGTGCGCCGTGAATTTCAATTCCGTCAAAACCACAAGTCTGTGCTAGCTTTGCGGCTTTGCCAAAGTATTCAACAGTCCTTTCAATCTCATCCACGGTCATCTCCCTTGGTATTCTTCCTCTGTAACTCACCGGAGAAGGGGCAACTGGAAGATCAGAGTTGCCTTCCCATAATGCCTTTCCTCCGCAATGTACTAACTGAATGAACACTTTCGCGCCGTACGGATGAATCACATCCGGAATCCTCTTTAACTTCGGGGCCAACAGTGATGAATATGCACCAAGCTCATTTCGAGAACCTCTTGAGTTTATCTCATCAATAAACGCGTATTCTGTTATTATTAGCCCAGCCTCTCCACGCGCTCTTTCTTCAAGATAGGTAAGATAGGTATCATTTGGAGTTCCATCTGGGTTGGCCAGGTTTGTGGTCATGGGTGCCATCACTATTCTATTCTTTATCTCCAGACTACCAATGTACCCCGGCTGAAAAGCCTTCATGGGCGCCTTTAATCAGTATGTGTATTAAATATTATTTGTGCATAAAACCAATAAAATCCTATCTCTGATGTCAGTTTTGATCACAGATTAACTGTTTTGATCCATATTTTAGCGGGTTTTAAAGCGACTGAATCGATTTGGACGGTAAAATTTTTAGCCCCAGCGCCATCGAGCATCTATGACTACTGCAGAAGATTATCAGAATATTGACTGTTGGGAGCTCGCTCAAAGGATTTTCGCGCTCAACGAAATTGGGAGCCAGGAGTTCAAATCATCCGAACTTGTCAAACAGGTGTTAAAGGCTCATGGATTTAGAATAACTGAGAATCTTATAGGAATCCCGACTGCGTTCAAGGCTGAGAAAACAGTTGGAGACGGAAAGCCGTCGGTAGGATTTCTAGCCGAATACGATGCACTTCGTGGCATTGGACATGCCTGCGGTCACAACCTGATTGCAGCTTCTGCAGTTTTTTCTGCGATAAGAGCTTCTGAAAAAATAAAGAACGGTACTATCACAGTATTCGGTACGCCTGATGAGGAAGGTTCTGGGGAGTGGTCGGGATCCAAGATTCTAATGGCAGATGCGGGCGTGTTCAAGGGCATTGATCTTGTGCTTGGATCACATCCCGGAGACCGCTGGACAGTAGGTGAAAGGAAACTCGCTGTCCAGGAGTTTGAGATTACTTTCACTGGCAAAGCGGCTCATGAAGCGGCAAGCCCTGATTTAGGGAGAAGCGCATTGGATGCTGCTGTCCTGACAGTGAATGCTGTTAATATGATGAGACAGCATGTTAGAAGAGATGCTGACGTTGTGATACATGGAATCATAAAGGAAGGTGGAACTGCCTCAAATGTAACTCCTGAGCGCGCCGTTCTTCTTTATGGATTCCGGTCCACAGATCTTGAATATCTATCTGAACTGCTAAAGAGATTCGCGAAGATCATCGAGGGTTCTTCCATTGCCACAGAGACATCACATAGCGTCAAGAAACTTGGACCTCTTTTCACAACCTTTAAGCCAAACATGGCGCTTTCCAACGAAATCAGGAAATGGTTTCAAGCGGAAGGTGTTAATTGTCCTCCACCAGAAGAGACTTATGCTGCGACACCCGGGGGATCGACTGATTTTTCCAATGTTTCTCAAGTAGTTCCAGCACTTCAGGTCAGGTTCCAGATCGCCCCTGAAGGCACAGCATGGCATTCAAGAGACTCAATGTCTGCTGCAGGATCGGAATCTGCAAGAAAACCACTCGAAACAACCATCGAAGTGCTTAGCAACACTGCAAAAGAATACGCTGAAAACCAGGAGCTGAGGAGAGAGATCTTAAAGGAGTTCACTTCCTGAAAGAGAATAATGTGAGCGATAAGACAAAGCAAGTAAAATATGCTCACGGTTGGGAACATGATGTACCTGGATAAGTAACGGCTATCAAGAAGCCAATTCGAAACTGTTAAGTCATGCTAGTTATCTTAAATTCGAATGACACCTACGCCTGATACCTTTAGAATTGCCATATTTTCAGCGCACATATACACTGAGAGAGATAGACTAGAATTCAAGAAAGTGCTTCCGGAATCAAAATACAAGCTCGATTTTATCGACTCGGAGATTACAGACAGAGATCAGATTATTGAGGCCTGCAAAGATGCAAACGGTATTGTTACCACCAATACGCAGGAATTTGACGATCACATTCTGGGAAACCTCAAGCAATTGAAGATCATCAATTTCAACGGTTACTGGGTAGATACCATAGATCTGGAGGCAGCGAAGAAATATGGAATCGTCGTTACACACGTTCTAGACTATCATATAGACGACCTTTCAGACCATGTGATGACACTCATTCTGGCCTCGATTAGAAAGTTACCAATGTTGGAGAAAATGTTCAGGAAAGGTGTCTTTGATTCCGAAGTCAGAAGCCTCAATTTGCGAAGCATTAGCAACTTGAGTCTTGGCATAGTTGGCTTCGGTAAGACCGGACAGGCAGTTGCAAAAAGGGCATTGGGTTTTGGATTCAAGAACTTATTTGCCTACGATCCGACGATAGACAAGTGGTTGTTCAGGCATATGTACGTTGAACGAAAAGACTCATTCGAAGACCTGCTCGCTTCTTCCGATGTTGTCACTTTCCATGTTCCACTAACTAAGGAAACTTATCACATGATGAATGAGGCAACATTTGGACAAATGAGAAAGGGATCGGTAATCGTGAATACAAGCAGAGATAAGGTTATTGAAGAAAAAGCCTTAATTGAGGCACTTCACGATGGGACACTGTCTTTTGCAGGCATGGATGTTTTCGAAACTGAGCCCGTGACGATAGATTCGCCATTGATGAAGGAAGAAAACGCGATTCTGACTCCTCATGTTGCTGCATTTTCTGAAGATTCTCGGCTATATCAGGTTAGAGAGTGTGCTTCACGAATTAAGGAACTGGTGGAAGGGAAGGAAATCCAAAACAAACTGACATAGGAATATATTTTGAGTTCATTAGATAGTTCCACAGTTTCATAAGAACTCAGCTGCAAGATAGCAGGTATATTTACATCGGACAGAGGAGAGCCTCCTTTCCCATAAGTGGGATTTTCACTTGAGTGTAGAAAGATGAACTATACCTTGTGAGCAAGAACAAGATGCTGATTCAAGCATCCCCAAAACGACAGGAAGAAACTGACCTTGAAATTGAATAGTTGCCGTGCCGGTAAGAATAATTCGCTGCGATATATCGTGACAAAATGCTGAACAACAGAATTTTAAGAAAAGATCAAAATGAAAAATATATTTTCAGAACCAGGGTTTCCCCTGGCTGCGTCAAACTCTAAATGCCTATCTCTTGAGTCTAATTTGAGCCCTTTTTTCTCCTCATAGATGCCGCCGTTGCTGCGACTGCGCCTATGACTACCACTACAACTGCGGCTATGACAATTTCATACAGCAGTGTATTGTTGCTGGTCGGTTTCTGTGGGGTGCTAACTGGGCTGATTGTCAGGAATACCTGCCAATCTTCTCCTCCGAATGGTCCTCCAAACGTTGAAGTATTGAAGTTTGTCCAGGCAGATGACCAAGCATTTATTGTAGACGGAGAATCAAGAACCAGGTACGGGAGCTGGTTGTATATTATTTGCTGCATTTGAGCGGAGATGTTGATCACCTGAGATGGAGAATTGGAGTTCATCATCTGGTTATAAAGCGAGTCATACGTGCTGTTGTTGAACCCACTGTCTGAAACCCCATTGGCAACCTGGTTGGATCTGAATGCATTTAGGAGGTATGGCGTATAGGGTGTGTCGTACCAATCCCACAGATCCATATCCTGCCCTAGTGTTCCGTTTGCAAGCCATATCGTGGAAGCCATTGTACCACTCGTTTCTGCGAGGACGTTCACCTTAATTCCTATTGAAGTAAGATTCGCTGCAATCAACTGAGCGTAGTCCACTGAGATCGTGTCAGTGCTGGGTACAATCATGGTAAATGAAAGTGGGGTACCGCCCGGTGATACTCTGTAGCCGTTTGACCCATATTTGAACCCGGAAGCGTTAAGCATCTGGTTTGCAAGACTCACATTATACGAATAAGGCTTCAAGTTGCCGTTGTAATAGAGGTTGGATGGGGTCAAAACAGTGGAGATCACAGACCCATATCCATGATTTACAACCTGGTTCAGGTATGTAAGATTAAGAGCATGCGCGATAGCTTGCCTGACAGTGAGGTTAAGAAGTACCTTGTTCCCAGTTCCTTTAGGACACAGGTTAAAGCTTATGTAAATGTATCGTTCGCCAGGACTATTCGATACTTTATACGCTGAATTATTTTGGAATGAAGCCAAGTTCGCGGGAAGTAACCCGGATAGACCCTGGATTGCTCCACTTTGAAGTGCAGAAACCGCGGAAGTGACGGACTGGTATTCATTAAATATGACGTTGTCCACTGTCGGAGTTTCGCTGGTTAGGAAATTTCTCGGGTTCTTTGAAATTTCAGCATACTGATTTGCAACATACTTACTGATCAGAAAAGGACCATCACCAACAAAATATGGAGAACTGCCGTTTGTGCTGACTCCAAAGTATGAAGATGCGTTTACATACCTCCATACATGATAGGGAACAATGCTTACTGTCGCCGCAAAATAAAGCCAGAGGGTTCCGTTAAAGTGAATCACAACTGTCGAGTTGTTAGGTGCGGTCATATTTGTAATAGAGTTAACGTACTCAGCAACGCTAGACCATGGCTGTGCTGCTTCTTGGAATGTATAAATGACATCATGTGAAGTGACGGGAACCCCATCAGACCAGACTGCATTCGGATTCAGGTGGAAAGTCGCAGTATGGTTGGTATAATTAACATTCCAGGTACTCGCCAGTCGCGGCATTACAGTGTGATTATTTGTCGCGTAACCAACCAATGGTAAAAGCACATATGGTTCCATCCAGTCCCACACTTGAGAAAGGTAGTTAAACGGATTAAAGTTCTCAATATACACACCAGACCATCCTACTGAAAAGGTAAGATTGCCAGTTGATGCTGCAGGATGGGATAGCGCTTGATCACTCCCAGTGACAACTTGGGAACTAGAACTAAAAATCATTAACGCTGCCACTAGAACTACCAAGCTAGCTAAAAACTTCTTATAAGACTTTTTAAAAGCCATGCGATGCATAACAATATTACTATACAAAAACTTTATGCTCTGGAGCGGTTTTAGCCGTGATTTCAGCACACTATGAGGTAAACAATAACACATCATAACAGCAATTGATGTAATTTATTCATGAAAGTATCTATTTCATTTTTGATAATGGAATCAACAGAACTCCACTGTTCCCAGACTATATAGGACATCATACTTTAAAGAGTCTAACAAAATTTTATAAGTCAGCAATCATCTAACTAGCCTTGATAGCTTTGGATTCTAAGATGTCTACCTTTCAAAGGTATTTAATAAAAAGGATTTCCTTTGCAATTGTTTCGGCTATTGTCATAATTTCCTTCGATTTTTTTCTTTTCAGGTTGATGCCTGGAAACCCTATTCTGGTAGACTTCAGAAACCCGGGGTTGACAAAAGCGCAGATTGACGCTCTGACAACTCAATTCGGTCTGAACCTCCCAATTTGGGATCAATATTTCCTCTTCCTGAGAAACTTTTTTCTAGGCAACTTCGGAATATCGATTTTCTATAAGGAACCTGTTTCTGCATTAGTGTTCCCAGCTCTTGAAAACAGCCTCATTCTCTTAGTACCCGCAACCATTATAGCAATTCTCCTAGGAATACTGACCGGAAAGTTTGCTGCCTGGAGACGAGGTAGCTCTTCTGACAGTGCAATAACTGGCGGTTCAATGGCCCTGTATTCAATACCAACCTTCTGGTTGGGGGGAATGTTCATTCTAATAGCGATAAAGACACATTCTTTTCCTGTTTCAGGGATGTATACTCCGGGGATAGTATATTCCTCAATATTTGCCCAACTCGGAGCATTACTTCTTCACCTAGTGCTCCCTCTCGCCACTCTCTCTCTTGTGCTATATGGGCAGTTCACAATTATAATGAGAAACTCGTTAATAGATGTGCTACAGGAGGATTACATTAATTTTGCAAAAAGCAAAGGTGCATCTGACAAGTATGTACTCAACAGACATGCGGTTCCTAATGCTGAGCTGCCGATGATTTCAATAATCGCGGTGAATCTGGGCCTGACGGTGGGAGGTGCAATTCTTACAGAGGTAGTATTCTCATGGCCAGGCATCGGATTCCTGATCTACAGTTCAATCAATGCAAGAGATTACCCGATATTGCAGGCTGTCTTTGCGATTGTTGCAATCGTTATTGTGACCGCGAATATCCTGGCGGACATCTTGTACAGCTATCTTGATCCGAGGATTCGATATCAATGACAGACGAATACAATTTTTGGAGAGAATTCAGATCGAATAGGAAAGGCGTTGCTGGTTTAGTGATAGTGCTTTCCTTCGCAGTTATTGCTATATTTGCACCCTTTATCAGCCCATACGATCCAAACTATACCAATCCTGCCCTGTTTCTGTCACCTCCAAGTCATCTACACCTGTTTGGAACCAATACCTTAGGTCAGGATCTCTTCTCCAGGGATATCTTTGGCGCAAGGATTTCCCTAATCGTAGGAGTATCCGCCGGGGCTGTTGCGATTGTCATTGGTCTCATTACAGGACTAGTAAGTGGATACCTCGGTGGTGTAGTTGACGAAGTCCTGATGAGAATCGTAGACTTCTTCATAGTCATTCCAGCCTTGGTTTTCATGATAATAATAGCCGCACTCTTGGGACCAAGTATAATTAACGTTATATTAGTAATAGGTTTGCTTAGCTGGGCCCCTACCGCACGTATAATTCGTTCTATGGTTCTGACCTTACGTGAATGGCCTTTCGTGGAATCTGCTAAAGCTAATAATGCAGGAAGAGGTTATATCATGATCAGACACATATTCCCGAATGTCACCTCGGTACTGTATGGAAATGCTATGCTTGCGATCTCGGCTGCAATATTCACTCAGGCCTCTTTAGTATTTCTAGGAGTAGGGGATGTCACTTCAATAAGCTGGGGAGGCATTATCAGAAATGCATACACCTCCGGTGCACTCACTGCAGGGGACCTAGCATATGTCGTCCCACCTGGTGTGTTCATTTTCGTGCTCATCTTCGGATTTTTGCTTGTTGGTTATGCTATAGAAGAGATCATGAATCCGAGGCTCAGAACCATCAAGAAATAGGATCTTGCTCGAGAAATTCCAGTCGCCGATCCAAAGGATCTCAGACCATACGATGGTATCTGTTAGATGATCAAGTAGTGTGAATAATAACTGGTAACATTCGCTGTCAATCTGTCGAAACAGTTCAATTACGAAATACTTTTTGTTGCGAAACAGATCTTCTATATCGCATTTTTTGCAAAGATGTTTTAACCAAGTACGGTAACACCTCAGTCTATTGTGCACGCTGTTCTTCCTTTACCAATTCTGATCGCGTAAAGATCCTTATATAAGATATGCATAATATATGCAATGCTACAGCTTCTTGCCGAAACTCCGAAAGATCAG
>JBJKSG010000018.1:0-103951 GCA_046704325.1 Thermoplasmataceae archaeon | reverse complement strand
AAGGCTTCACTCAATATTCTACACGACAAAGCTCAGGAAGAAGAGCTTCCTGAGGGATGTTCCTGATATGTTGGAGAAAAGGAACCCTCATCCAGGGTGATGAGCACACATGACTGACCTGTTACTACTCCTGATAAACGATATATAGGTTAGAACAATTGGGAATGGACTGGAATGAGAACTTATCTTGATGTCACTTTTTCTAGCGAAGGGGCCAAACCCAGTGAAATTATAAACAGACTCAGGTCTCTCGGTTTCAAGCCAGTCATTGGCGAACATGACATGGTATATGAATGGGGAAACAACGCCACTGCAGAAGATTCTATATGGTTCGCTGATAAAATACAGGCTACACTCGAGGGATTTAACATACTTTTCCACATCGAGACTGTCGAAGAGTGAATCTGGTTTAGTTTATCTGACTCCTTTTGATCGGTAATCTCCTGATGCTACCGCACTCAGAACATGTTAGAAGTAGAATTTTTCCCCTTATCCTTACTCTAGTGTCAGACGAATACAGGGTCTTGCAATGTTTGCAGTAGGATCTTTTTATATAGCTCGGGAGGGTGGTATCCATCCGTTTTGCGATCTCCTCCATTGTGATCAGATATCTCCTTGAAAGGAGTGGATTGTTCGTTTTGGTAGATACCGATAGAGGGTATAATTCATTAATTCCCCTGATTGCTGAAATATTCCCTCTCGGTCTCCGTCTCATATGTAAATAATGCATTAAGGGGTAAAGAGACTTAGCATGTAAAATGCATCCTTTTCATGCACTTCCGCGCGATTATCTACAACCCAATTCCTCATTATAGTCGTGCACGGTCTTAATTGCATTCATCTCGGATATGATAGCAAAAAGGTGAAAGACATCAGTCCAGCTTAAGATCAAAACCCATAGCTGCTTCTTCTCCTGGAGAAATGATTCTGAGACCGATTTTGTTGTTGAAGCAATCTGGAGGGGCGGACATGGGTTCCATTGCTACTGAGATCCCATCAGCATACTTCCCATTATATAACACAAAATAAGGCATATTGTGCCGAACCAAGAGTAAGTTTCTCTTTCCGTCAGATAGCTTGAGTACACCCGGGGAAAAATAACAGTTGTCAAGCCTCGGAGCTGATGAACTTTCGACATAGAAAGGATCATGAATGGTAGCAGAACCGTCCGGGAAATAACTGTCCACATAATTCAGTTTAGCAACCGGCTCTTCACAGGAAATGCTCCAATCCGGATTAACCAAGAAGTAAGGATGAAAACCAAGCTGGAACGGCACTTTTTGATCCGATCTATTTCTAGCCACAACACGGCACCTGAATTCAGAGCTCATCAGCGAATATGAGATGGTGAATTCCAGCGATCCAGGGTAACCAGCGTTTCTTAGATCAGATTGCAGTCTCGCTTCATTCTCCTTTCTTTCAACCAAAACAAATTTAGACTCTTTTGCAAATCCGTGAATCGCGTTGCCCTCGCTATTCTGTGTCAGACTATACTGATGACCGTTATAACTGTAGGTAGCCCCACGGATCCTGTTCGCAAAAGGTGCAAGAACAGCCATCCCACCATGCGTGTAGATATCGTCAGATGGAATTTTCAAGATATCTCTGCCAGATAGCCGCAAGGCAGTTACGTAAGCACCGTTATCCTGAAATTCAACGAAATTCTCGGAATCTCCTATTTTCACCCTCGAAAATTCCCTGCTTCTAAAAAGATTTTTGTGATATCTTGAGAAATAATAGCGATAAGGAGTTCCTAAATCAAGAGTATGGGGATATACCGCCTCACGGATAACCTGTGACTCTGTATATTCAAATTATTATAGTTGTGTGAGACAGAGAAATTCCGATTCTCTGAAAGCAAAAGTTAGGTTGTGTTAATAAAATTGCAAAAATTTAATTAAGTAAGGAAAGCTACTTTGGGAGCAATGACGAGGGTACTTATTGCAAGTGATATACATGCTAACATGGAATCCGCAACAGAACTCTTCAAAAACGTCTCATATGATTTCGGCATCTTTCTTGGGGATATTGTAGATTATGGTCCTAAGCCATCTGAAACTATACAGATCATCAGACAGAATTTTGACGAGATAATACAGGGCAATCATGACTATGCAGCTTCGCATAACACCGATTGCATGAGTTCCCCGGACAACCATGAAATTTCTGTATACACCAGGGAGAATATCACGAAGAAGCTACTATCCAGAGAAGAGCTATCTTACCTAAGCAACTTGAAAAGAAGTCTTTCTACTGAGATAGACGGGATAAGACTTGCCTGCTACCATGGTAAGCCTTCAGATCCGTTATTTGGGTATCTTTATCCATGGAAGATTTCCGAGGAAAAGTTTAGAAACAAGGAAGGCCGCCTGCCTGTATACGACTACATCGTGGTTGGTCACACCCATTACCAGTTCATGACACAATACGATGGTATGGCAGTGATCAACCCAGGCTCGTCAGGGCAGCCTAGGGACTATTCTCATAACCCATCTTACCTGATCCTTGACACAAGAACCAATTCTGTCGAACTTAAACGCTTCAAATTCGATAAATTCAACCTTGCAAGACAGCTCAAGGAACTGATTCCCGACAGGAAATACCTTGAAATGGATCTTAAACTGTTCAAGCTTATCTGATTATCTTATCCCGCGTTTCCTTATTATTTTGAAAAGGTCTGTGAGCGTGAGAACACAGAAAAAGAGTCCAATCAGTAAAGCGAAAAAGAGGAATAGCTGCAGATAGATGAAGTCAGGTATTGAAGCCAGAGGCAAAATGCCTCCCGTAAAATATACCATCATAAGAAAGACCCCATCCATTATAGTGAACATGAAGAGACGGTTGACCTGGGAGAAAATGGGCTGGCTCAGGCTGTCTGCAGAAAAATAAGGTATCAGTGTCATTATGATCGCATATGCGGCAAGCAATAAGCCGATCAGTGAACCGTAAAATACCAGGAGATTCTGGTTCGTGAAGAATGATGAATACTGGGTCGTATTGAAGGTGTAATGATAATAAGATGAGAAAGTGTTTGAGAGAAATAAGGTAATCACAAAGGCAAAAAGGATTGCATATTTGGCTTTATAAATCCCTTCCAACCCTTTTCTGATCCTTATCTGAGGCATTGACCAGTGATTATTATGGAAATATAAATATTATTCTTAATACCTAATAGTTTTCCGATTCATTTTTAAATATCAGAGAATACAGTCAGCCTTAATGGGAAAGTGCCGGTAGAACTTCTTTAGCACTTCCTTTGTAGAAAAAGATCAGGACAAGACCGATAACGATTAGAGAGCCGCCTACCGCAATCCATATGTAATTCAGTTGTGGTCTAATTATCATAGGAATTGAATAATAACCTGGAGGTAAGTGGCTTATCTGATACATCAAACTTTGGTATCTTCCTACAGCAATGTAGTATGAGATAACATCAATTGCGATTATCAGGCTCCCCAGAACATTTAGGATTATCCCGATTAACTTCGCAATGTTGGATTCCACATAGATAGATCCAAATTTGAATATTATACTTTTTCGCCGGTAAGCTGGTTTCTACACTACAGCTACTATTTGGGGCCAGATTAGTCATACGCGCCGTCCTGGGGAGATAGCTCAACTTCCTAAACTCTCTTTTGTGTTCTTCCCTGCTTTATGTTCCTATTCGCACATGATAAAACATATTTTTTAGTAAAAGCGCAGTTGCAAATTATATATATTCTGGAAACATAAAGAGACTGCAATCTTAGCATTTAGGGAAACCAACTGCCAAGACGTGATAGAGTTATGAATCTAAGAAAAATAGTTCTCGACGTCGCAAAGGGTCTAAACAGACCTACACTGGTCGAGCTTGCAAATACGATTGGTGAAGTAAGCGGCGTTGAGTCCGTGAACATAGTAGTAAATGAGATGGACATGGAGACAATGGGTCTTATTGTAACAGTGGAAGGGGATGGAATTGACTCGGATACACTGTTAAGCGAGATAGAGGAAAATGGGTGTGTTGTGCACTCGATAGACGAAGTGGCGGCCGGCAGAAAGATTATTGGGTCTCCAATCAAGGAAACGAAGTGAAGGCAGCTTACATTTTCCCACTTTCTCTAGGTTTCACCGACGGGATCATTACTTCCCTGATGATTGCAGCCAGGCTCATCTTCCTACATCAGCCGCTAGCACTTTCACTCGCGTTCAGAATCGCTATAGGATCAGCTTCGGTCGGTGCGTTCAGCTATTTTATTGCCACTTTTGCGAGTAACAGGGCTAGTCTTACAAGACTCTCCAGACAGCTCAACCCTTCCTCACCATGGAAACTTTTCAAGGGAAATCTACCTAACGAGGTATTGATAGAATCAATAATAGGAACTACGATTTCCGGATTATCCGGCTTCCTCGGTTCTTTGATCCCTCTCGGGACTTTTTCAATTACAAATTCAAATGTGCTTGTCAGCTTAATAGCAACTGAGGCTGCGATGGGTGTCCTAGGATATTCTCTCTCGCTTTCATTTGATGGTAGGAGGATACCATGGACATCTGGAATGATCCTTTTTGGTATAGCGGTCATGCTTATAGGGTCTTACGTGAAGATTATCTCATAGATCAGAAATATCTGAAAGTTGATGTATCAATCATGCTGATGAATTTTTCCGCCGTTTCCGCAGGAATATCCGGCACAAATGAATAAAAGTCCCATGTTATGGTTACCAACACTGGCCCCCCTCCTTTGATTATCTTGCATAATAGAACGAGAGAGCTTACTCTGTCTATTTCGTCGCTTGGTGGGAATTCTCTAGTCGTCTTCGAATTACTTCCAGGGTGAGCGAGAAGTGTGCATGAATCGTATTCAATTTCATATCCAGCTATCTCAACCTTCTTCAAGCGTTTCTTTCCAAAGAGTTGAGCTAAATAGGTCAGAACATCGGAATAGTCACCCTCTAATCTCATCACTTCCAAAAGGCATGCTTACTAATAACTGATATCGCTGCAGGAACCTTCAGATTTATCGAACAGTTTAATATTTTTAAGCTATGAGGTATCAATGAAGGTAACAAAACTAACGGTCAAGAGCAACATACTCGTGGGCAATGCTCTTGCAGATAAGACGGACCGGGATGTAGTGATATACTCCCCTGACAATCCTGCCGGTAACGCACCACTTCTGATCGGTCTTCCCGCTTTCGCCAATGACCCGGATTCGTTCAATTTCACTTCACCCGTTTCTGAAAGTTTCGCGAGCATACTAAATCGCCTTTATGAAAAAGAGATGTTGAGAAAAGCAAACGTTGCGGTAGTAGACTGCAGCACCAGGCTGGGAGGAAACTATTATCTCAATTCAAGTGCAGTAGGACAGTATGAAAATTACCTCATTAAGGAGGTTATACCTGAACTGAAGAAGAAATACCCAACCAACAATATCGGCCTCTTCGGAAAAGGCTCTGGTGGCTTTGGGGCTTATACGCTGTGTACGAGGAATCCTGGCATGTTTCAGGGATTTGCGGCACATTCACCCGACTCTGGCTTTGAGTATTTTTTCCTACCGGATTTCTCGGATGCCATGGAGGAGTTCAGGTCTGCTTCCGGCGCATACCGATGGCTGGAAAAGTACTGGCAGAGCTACAACAGGATCGCATCCAGAAAAATAAGAAGTCTGCGAGTGCTCTGTGCTTCCGCCTTTTTTTCAGCTTCAACAAATTCCAAGGAAATGGGGGTAAACTTTCCTTTCGACTGGGACACTGGAGAATTCAACATGGAAGTGTGGAGTTCCTGGCAAAAGTTAGACCCGGCGAAGAATGTAAAATCATTATCCAGGCAGCTGGAAGCGCTTAAATCAATTTTCATCGACGCTGGAACCATGGATGAGTTCTCAGCGATCTGGGGTGCGCGTTCCATCTCCCACTATCTTACGGAGACGAAGATAGCCCACACATATGAGGAATACGAAGATGGACACTTCGGGGTAAACTACAGGTTTGAAAGGTCTCTTCCAGCGCTTGCTCAGTCACTGGGATGAGTTTTGAACCGGTTTCCTCCGTCTACTGGTATTACTACCCCGTCTATCCACTCTGACTTGACGGAAGTCAGGAAATCGACAACTTCTGCAATATCCTCCGGTGGAGTGCTCAGATCTCCGAGTTTTCTGCTCGATCTCCAGTCTCTGCCCGGTTCAAACGACTCTTCTATAACTGATGGTGCAACACCATTCACCCTAATTCCCTTCGAGAGCAGGTTCGCCGCAGCAGCTTCTACTATCTTATTCAGCCCCGTCTTGCCGACGACATAGGAGAATGCGCCCCAGCTAGTTGTAAATACACTCTGCACACTGCTCACTAACACCGCGGTTGAACCAGCGTGTGCATGTTTGGCGAATGACTCAAGAATCTGCATGGGGATCTTAATGTGGTTATCTATCATCACATCCATGTTTTTGAGTTCGGGGAGCCTATCCGCCATAAATCCCCCCAGGGTTACTACAAGGTTGTCCACCTGCCCATATCTGGATTCGCAGGTTGTGAAGAGCTGTTCTATCGAATCTCTTGAGCTGAGATCTGCAGATAGATAGCTGATTTTTCCATAACTCTGCAGGGAAGAGACCATGCCCTTAAGCGACTCTTCTGATCTGGAATTCAGGAGAACGCTATCTCCCCGCTTCAACGCATTATATGCTACAGCTCTCCCGAGGTTCCGTACACCCGCAATAATGGTATTCATAGTGTGCTATTCCAAGAGACTTATTAAAAATTATAGTCTCCCACTTTTGCAGTGTTTAGAAACGACTGACTTTTTTTCTTATAGGAGACTATACACCAGCCAGAAATGGAAACCCGGGAAATGATTAATAGTATATGCTTCATTTGCAGCTATGACCGATGATCTCCCTGCGAAGAGAGATAAACACCCTTACATCATGTATGATATGCTTCTTGAGTCGCCACGTTCGATAAAGATGGTGATTTCTCAGCTTCGGTCGACCAGTCTACCCTCGCTTGGGGAACCGATTTTCGTGACCGGTAATGGGACCTCATTTCATGCAGGTGCCATTGCAGCATACCCGTTCAGATCATTTGACATACAACCTGTCCAGGCGTTTGAATTGGAGAGATATCTGAATCCAAAAGGGAGCATTCTTGCCATTTCTCATACAGGGAAAACCGGTTCTTCAGTGAATGCTGTCAGGAAACATTCTTCACATGTTAGAACTGCAGGGATATCATTCGCGGCGAATTCGCCGCTTCTAAAGACAGTGCAGTATCCTGTTGAGATCAAGCAGAAGCCGGATGCGTCACTATGCAACACTAAAGCTACCTTCGCTGATTCCATCGCAGTTTACATGGTGCTATCGCATTCGACAGGTTATGCCCCTCAGAAACCTGAAGACATACAGATCTCATTTGAGAGAGAATTTCTATCTACAGAAACACAGGTTGCAAAACTGACGAAAGAAATCTCTCTTCCCGAAAAGATATATGTGCTTGGGGCTGGACCGAACTTCATTACTGCTAGGGAGACGGCCCAGAAGATAAAGGAGGCAACGCATATTCAATCAGAGGGTATAGGTCTAGAAGAATTCAACCATGGGTGCACTGCACTCATTGATGACAAGAGTCTTCTGGTCATATTTTCAACAGAAAAGGTGAGGGACAGAGAATCAGATATTGTATCTGCGTGCAGGGAAACCAGAACACCGGTATTGACGATAAACGGAACTTCCGACTTCAACATAAAAATATCCTACCTGGACGAGGATCATTCTCCATATAATTATCTGGCAGCTGGCTACTTCCTCGCTTATTATCTATCACTGAAAGCTGGAACCAACCCGGATTATCTGAGACTGGACAATCCAATGTACAGGGGATATGATAACATAGTGTTCCCTCCTGGGACCCATTAGTTAAATTTTATTCCCAATGGGGGAATTACCCGCAATTGTACAGATACAGAAATGCGGTCCGGAGAGACCAACCTGACAGGAAACAGGCTACCTCCAATGGAAGAATAGATCAGCGCACTATTGCTAATATCATCAAGGAGCACACCGGTCATATATGCCTTGTCGGTAAAACTGGGACCGGGAAATCAAACATGCTCAAGATCCTCCTCAGGGAGATAATGGATGCAGATAACAATGTACTCCTCCTTGATCCGCATGGTACCCTCTCAGACTGGGGAATCCAGCATAACGCTAAAAAGGATCTAGTTTTTCTGTCCGGGCATGATTATTCTGGTGAAGAGATTTTCTCTGGAACCAATATGATTGCATGTGACGAAAGAGCGCAGGATCCTCCCCTGGTTTCTGCGTGGTTGAAGGAAATTCTGTCATCGGAAGATTCTCTTTCGCATGGCACGTGGGGACCAAGGCTTGAGGTAATTTTTGGGCCGCTTCTCATTGAATGCATGAGGAATTCGGTAGACCTTACCCTGAAGGATTTCCAGTCTCTTCTAATGGAGAGAAATGTGCTTCTCGAAATGTTAGAGAAGTCCAAGAACCTGGATCTAGCAAATTACATAAGAATGCAGTCTAAAGACGCTAAACAATGGATAGATCTCGTCTCCAGTGCCATGAATAAGCTACTTCCTATATTGGAAAACGAGGAGGCAATGAGGATTTCCTCACTGAAAGGTAATAATTCTATCATTTTAAGAAATATGCTTGAGTCGGGCAATAAGCAGATATGTCTAGATAGCAATGAATCCAGCATGGGAGGTTCTGCCTATAGGATAGTGTCTGCTCTTCTTCTTGCAAGGATCTGGAACACATTGAGGAGAATAGGCCCGGCATCAAGAAAGATATACATCGTGTTGGACGAAGCGCACTCCCTCCCTCAGAAGATAGTATCCACCCTTTTGACCGAAGGAAGAAAATACGGGGTAATTGCTATACTATCATACCAGTATCTGGCACAGCAGACGCGTGAAGGACTTGCATCGATATTTGGTAACATCGGCAATTTCATCATATTCCCGTCATCTTATGAAGATGCGGATATACTTTCTAGGAACATGTTACCAATTGAGCATCGGAAAGATCTTTTGGAAGCGATAATGAAACAGGGACGGCATAGCGCAACCTTCTACTTTAGCGTGTCTGAAAACAGGTATGGACCAGTAAGCTTAACACCTGAGAAAATTGATGATAATGTGGATTTGAATACAGTTGAAAGACTAAAGATCGAATCCATTCGAAGATACGGTTCAGAAGAAAGAGCCGGTAGCCTGAAAGAAAACCCAGAAATTTCCCTGCATGAGACGGTGATCAGACGCTTATCTCTCTTTTTACGCGGGAAAGGGTATAATTGTGAAAGAGGAAATGCCTTCGGAGCTGTAATCCCAGACCTGGTTGCTACTTCCGGTCTAAACAGATACTATTTTGAAGTAGAGATCTCAGACGTAGCGAGTGTCTTTCGGGTTGCAAAGAAGTTGAAGGATTATAATGGGCAGCGTATGGTTCTCGTTTTTTCGATTAACGATGCTGCAAGGATGCTGGATATTCTCGGCAAAATCCTTGGTAGTGGAAAAAGCATCGAAGCCTACCACAGAGGCGGAATGAGTATCATGGGTCAAGAGATACACTCTTCAATTTTGAACCTGTATCTGATGGCATTTGATAATTCTGATTTTTTAATATACAACGGGTCAGATTATGTAAAGTTCATGCAAAGCCAGTTGTTGAGGGAACCTTCTCTTATTAGAAGAGCGAAGAAACTGCGATTCCCCCAAGTCAGGACCACATTGCTCAAAGATCTGGCGTCCTCGGATAGATATAAGTCAAGGGACTTGCAGAAGATCATGTCTAAGTATGATACCATCGAGATCTCACGGTTGACCGAACATCTCAAAAAGCTCGGTTATCAGGATCTCTCAATATCAGCCCTTCTGGAACTTTAGATGTAATTGGATAAGGTTTAATACTCACCGTATGATCTTACATCGATCAAAATGCAGACAAATGATGGTAATGATTTTTACAAGACTGCATATGGATTTGTGAAGAAACACAGTGCCACGAACAATGCATTCATAGACAGGTTTGCGAGAGGTGAAATATCAGAGGATGAATTCATGAGGTTCTCCACAGAATTCTACCACTTTACAAGAGAGTGGGTAGCGATCTTGTCCACTCTCCTGATAAACACACCCAATGAGGCAGACGCAGAGAACCTTACGACAATTCTCGTCTCGGAACTGGGCGATATGGATCCGAAGAAGAGACATGAACTGCTATACAGAAGATACCTGAGGAGCCTAGGAGTAAATCCCGAGAGTCTTGTTAAGAAGCAGCAGCTGACATCCACAAAGGCCTGGCTTGATGGAATGCGCCATTATTTTTCAGGTGATTATTATGAAGCTCTTGGAGCTGAATTCGGACTAGAAAACATGGCAATCCCGATGTGGGATAAGATCCTCTCGGGTTTCAAAACATATTTTGCGAAGAACGGAAAATTCAGCAAGTCTGACATAGAATATTTTACCTTTCACAGAGAGTTGGAGATACATCATGAGGAAGCGATGGAAGACGTTCTCGGTGAGCATAAGGAGGATCCGGTTGCGAGGGAGAACTTTATGAAAGGGATCAACGGCATCCTGGACCTTGAAACCGCTTTCTGGAATGGTCTATCCGATTCCTGATAAACAACGGTGCCGTAACTGAGCAACACACCATTCCCGATCCCGGGAATCACCTTTTTAATTTTAGTATATGTTTTATCACTGATATTCAACTCCATCGCTATCTATCTTGCAGCAAAAGTGGTCTCAAAACATGCTACCTTCGGTAAATCAATCTTCGCGACATTCATCGCCCCAATCTATTTCCTTGTCGTGGTGGTTATACTTTCGCTCGTGTTCGGTATCTTTCTCGGACTCTTAGGATTCGCGCTCGCTGTAATAATCGCATTCCTCCTATTGATCCACTTTTTCGCTTCTGTATTCAGGACGGGGATGGGTGGTGGATTTCTGATAGCGGTCCTTGCTGTAATAATTTATGTCGCTATGATTTACGTCGCATCGATTATACTTGGAGTGGCCTTTCTGATTTAGGATCGCGAGAACTTTTTTTAGAGAGCAAGATATCATGTGCGTTATGGATGAAGTATCCTACGCGAAAGTAGAAGCTGGCTCCGGTGACATATCTTTTTGCGACAGGATTCAGGAAATAATCATAAAGACAAAGGATGGGAGAACTGAAGTTATTGAGCGAGGTACAGCATATAGCTTATGCGTAGAGGCCACTCGTACCGGTGTCAAACTCAAGGAGATAATCCAGCAGCGTATTGAACCCGATCTGGTTTCGATAAAGCTAAAACGCTGGTATTGATTTTCCAGTTTAAGTAACATCACTTGCGTTAATCACAGATCACACAGAATTGCTGGATTACAAATAAATAAGCAGACGCATTCTCCACACATGAAGGGCTCTGAAGCAATCGTAGAAATGCTCTCCAAATATCATGTAAAACATGTTTTTGGGTTGATTGGAGAGACTACTTTTCCCCTCTATGAGGCCTGGAATTCAAATGCAGCTGTTGCACACGTCTTTGGGCGAGACGAGAGAAACCTCGCGATTATGGCAGAAGCATATGGGAGAGTTTCGGGAAAGCCTGGAGTGCTGGAAGTGCCCGGCGTTGGAGCTTCGTACATACTTCCTGGAATAATTGAAGCATATTCCAGCGGAACACCCTTGATAGCGATATCAAGTGATATCTCTACAGACTCTACAAAAAAGAACTTTCTAACCGAATATGACAAAGAACTGATGTTCAGAGGGGTAGTCAGGGAGTATATTGACATTCAGAACGGAAAGGACATTCCAAGGTTGTTTAGGAGAGCGTTCAGGGTAGCAAATAGCCTCCCCACCGGGCCAGTATTTGTCAGGGTCCCTCTTAATGCATACAGTGATGTGGTCGAACCTGATGACCTGTATTCTCAGGAACAATTCTCCTCCTATCCTGCATTCAGACAACAATGTGAGCCTTCCCTCATTGCAGATGCGGCATCATATCTGAGCAAAGCAGTAAGGCCTGTCATTATCTGTGGACAGGGCGTTCTGTATTCAGACGCGAGTGCGGACATAACAGATTTTGCAAAACATTTTGGTATCCCTGTAGGGACAACCATATCCGGAAAAGGCTCATTTCCAGAGACAGATCCTCTATCTATTGGGGTTGTTGGTAGTCGTGGAGGAAGTTCCTTCTCTGAGGAGATAATAAATTCTTCTGATCTCATCTTCTTTGTCGGGACTAACACGGATTCAGCTTCCACGTCTACTTGGAAGGTTCCACCAAAGTCAGGTTCCGCAATGAAGATACAGCTTGACGCAGACTCTAAGCAGCTTGGAAACAACTACAAGACAGATCTCTGCCTGCTCGGTGATGTCAAATCTGTGATATCTGCTCTCTCTGAGTGCATGAAGGAGAAAGGGGTCAAAAAGATTGGGCGAAAGAAATCAATAATGGATGGAAAGACTGCATGGCAGACTCGAATTGATTCCCTGCCGAGAGACGAGAGTCCTGTTGATCCGATCTCGTTTGTTCACTTGCTATCCGAGAAGATGAACAGGTTTGGAATTATAACTGCAGATCCTGGAGTGGCTGCAATTTATTCCGCTGCATACATGAAATGTGCAGAACCGGGACGACGGTTTCTCTATAATTATTCTATTGGCGGTCTTGGATTTGCACTCCCTGCATCAATCGGAGCTTATTTTGCGACGGGGAAAACTACAGTTTGCTTAACTACTGATGGAAGTCTGGCTTTCAATCAGGGAGAGCTGGAAACTGTTGCAAGGGAGAAGGTTAAAGTTAAGATCTTTGTATTCAACAATTCTTCTTTCGGGTGGATTAGAGCAACCATGCTTTCAGAATACGGAAAGGTTCTTGACGGCACTGATATCCACCAGATAAAATATGATCATATCGCTAAAGCATACGGGTTGGATTATTTCAACATAGAGAAAACATCAGGTCTTCGTGATGATTTTTCGAAAATTTTCGCTGACGATAGCCCATGTCTCGTCAACGTAAATGTTCTTCCGGAAGACAGGCTTTTACCACCGGTCCCGGAGTGGAAGCACTCGGCGTTGAATGGAAAAGTCAGGTATCTTGGCTAATATCATTTATAAATAAAAATTTAAATAATTTCGTGAGATAGAAAATCGTGACATTACAGCTGACCTATAATCTCGTGAGCATACCATTTCTGAGCCCATTTACAACGAGCTTTGGGACGCAGGAGTCAAGAACCGGCTATCTCTTCACCCTTGAAAGTGACGGCATTACAGCTTTCTCCGAGTGTGTTACTGAGGTGGGGCCATACTACAGCTATGAAGATAATGCAACAGCTTTACACATCATTAAAGACTTCCTCGCCAGCGAAATAACCGATCTTCCCAAGCCTGCTGAGTTCATGGAAAGGACCAAGTACATCCGGGGTCACAATATGGCAAAGGCTGCGCTTGAGATGTTGCTGTGGGATTATCATTCCAAACTGGCTGGAATCCCCCTGCACAAATATCTGGGGTCGAGCAACGGTCACGCAGACGTAGGAATATCCATAGGAATGCAACCCGAGGACCAGCTGGTTCCTACAGTTTTAAACGCTGTGAACAAGGGTTATAAAAGGATAAAATTGAAGATTGAAAGAGGCAAGGAATCCGGAATACTCTACCAGGTTAGATCCACTTTTCCGGAAATACCTCTAAGCGCAGACGCTAATTGCGATTACACCATCGATGACATAGAGACGCTGAAGTCTATCGATCAGTACAATCTGGTCTATCTGGAACAACCGCTTGGCCATGATGACGTTATCGATCACGCAGCCCTAAAATCCTCCATGACTACTCCGATCTGCCTTGATGAATCCATCACTTCTCCAGAAATTGCAAGAGAGGCCTTCCAGATGGACGCTGTCGACGTAGTTAATATAAAACCGGGCAGAGTCGGTGGATTGACAAATTCCTTGAAAATTGCGGAGACAGTGAAATCTTATGGTGGACACTGCTGGGTAGGTGGCATGCTTGAAACAGGAATAGGAAGAAGTTTCAACATAGCGCTGGCATGCAATGACCTCATTGATATGCCGGGAGACACTTCACCGAATGACAAATACTTCGTCAAAGATGTCGTCAGAAATGTATTCAAGATGGAGTCCGGTCAGATACAGCCGTTTGAGTCCCCTGGTATAGGTGTCATAATCGACGAGGAATTTCTTGAAAAATGCACTTTGGATCATGGAACCCTGATTGCATAGGTGAAACCCTCTTTCAAACAGGAATGAATTCAGTTCTTAAATCATTGAATGTTGAAACGATATTCTTTACTTAGCAGTGATGCTTGCGCAGGAATTACAAGCATCATTTACAAATGCAACCTGAACTACAATACAGCATTGAAAACGATCGATGAACTGCTAAGAAAAGAGTATATAAAAGTCGAACTCAACGATAAAAAGCGGGAGTACCTCGTCACCGAAAGGGGCGAATCGTTCCTAGAGACGCTGGCAACTCTAGAAATTTGACTGGGTCATTGAATTGCCATTTCTGCCTATCAGGTGGTTTGGATGAACGAGATCCAATTTATCCAGTTGATTGTGGTCTTTGCTGTCCTGCTTGCACTTCCTGCTATTGCATATGTTTTGAACCGGAGCATTGCGAAACATCTTGAAACCATTACGAGAAGAATAAACGATCTTCAAAAGCTCAAACTGCTGGAACTAGCGAAGGAGTTACTGATTTTCTTTGGAACCAGCAAAGCCAGCAACGCCGTCCAGAAGCTGATAAGAGACGTTGAAAGAAATGCAAGCGCCAGTGAATTTAGTCTTCACGCAGCAGCAGCTATTCCTGATATTGAGAAACTCAATAGCTCTCTGTCGGACGTGTTGAACCCAATGATTGGTGTTTCAAGGATAAAGTCCCATTCCAGGTACCTGCTACTACTTGTTCTGCTTGATGGCATTATCCTCTCTGCAATTATTCTGATTATGTTGTTCAAAAATTCGCTGGTGGATACCAATCTGTTATATCTGTCGCTCGAGTATCTGGACGTAGGTTGGGCTATTGTATTCTCTGTAGTTTTTATTTGGATATCACGCTATATAGTGAATTTTGAGAAAAGGGAGATTATACCCCTACTTGATTTGGATCAGCTAAAACTCGCTTAATTCAACATTATCAAGGGTGTGGAAACTGAAGCAGTTTCGTTAGAGTTAATGATAACTGTTCATATATTATTTATTATAGCGTCATATATAAGAAGTCAGAATGGTTTAGCATTAGAGTATCTCATCTGGTTAAGAGATTCGGTCTCTCCGTTCAGCGGTACAAGGCCCTCTATATTATTCATGTTCATCTGTTGGCCCAATGTCAGGAAATGCGACCAATCTGCGATGATCAGAGGAGAAATAATGTGTGATTTACATACCTGGTACCAAACCACCTATCAATGGAAAATCTTCAGTGGGAACAAGATCCATAACTACTTCTAGTTGGATTGTCGGTTATATGCATATCACATCTGTTGTATCAATATCGAAACCAAACTACATATCGATTAGATGATATAATAAAAAATTTTACAATCTACAAGATTCCGAATTGTGTCATACAGCATTCGGCCCCTGGAACGCGGGGACTTTAAGTCATTAATCTCCACATACTTTGCGTATTATGACGAATTGAATGAGAATCCGGACCTTGGGTTAACATTCTATCACGAGAAGCCATCCATTAAGGACGAAAGAGGCTGGTTCGATTCCCTGTACGAAGGTATTCGAAAGAGAAATATTATCGCGAGGGTATTAGCTGCTGACTCCAAGGTGGTCGGTCTCTGTGACGTAAACTCAATGAGGCCTGCATCCGAAATGGACCATATCGGAATACTCGGCATAGCGATCAATAAGGAACATCGCAACCAGGGTCATGGAACGCAGCTACTTACTCAGACAGTGAATGCGTGTAGAGGAAGGTTTGAGATTATCCGGTTGACCGTTTTCACTGCAAATGATCTCGCAATACATATCTACAAGAGAGCTGGATTCAACAAGATTGGGACGCTTAAAAAGCAAAATAAAAGAGGAGACAAGTACTATGATGTCGACGTCATGGAATTCTCCTTCTAGCGGTGTGAATCCAAAAATTTCACCTACATGGCATATAGTTCTTCACATATTGGATATAACAGTATATACATGTCTGTATCTACGATAACTAGTGTGTCTCAAGCATGACCTCTATAATTGTACATGTATGTATATTATATGCGATTAATTTAGAATTCCATTATTCGAAGCAAGGTAAGGTGTAGAGGATCTCATTCCTTAATTGCAATCTAAGGCTCTATATTTCATGATTTAGAATCTTACTTGATGAGGGTCGAATATTAATAAATTCGATAAATACTCAGTGTTTGCAAGGCTCTGGTGTGCATTTTGCTTAATGTAGTAAATGCAGTATAACGTATGTTATACGGCATACGAACATATTCCGCTCAGAAAATGGGAATGTTGACCAGATTCCCCGCCCTATTTTCAAATTTTCGGCAACTCAAAATGATGATTTATTATTATATAAGTATGGGAACACTATTGTTGCGCTGTATTGCATATAACACAGTTACTTAACAGGCTCAAGTGATATTCTCTTCATCAGAACCCTTCTTTTGTGATTATGACCAGGGCAATTTCGGATTAAAGCCACTTACTAGTTCGTAACGACTGTCTTATCAGAACCTTTGGTGCCATTTGAAAGATTAATTGTTTTGAGAATTAATTCCTGAGCCTTCTTTGCATCATCAAACGTAAGAAAGCTGAACTTGTCTTTTGAGCTCATTGCAGACCAATCATACTTCCTTTTCTTCTTTCTCATAATTACCTCATTGGAAATCAGTGAATGAAACTCGGAAGGATCTATGGTTCTTTCTTCGGGCTCTATTCGCTCGATTTCCAGTTTCTTAGACGTAGTTGTCTTCTGGAGGACGAGGGTGGCAAAACCATGTTTTCTGTAATAGTTACTCTGGTGAATCCGTGAACCAAAAAGGGCGCCGATTTCAATCAACCTGGGTTTCATCAGTCCGAGTGATTGAAATATCATCACTCTCCTGTTGGTTACAATGTATCGAGAGTAATTGAACAACCTTTTCGCTGTATGATTGCTTCCGACGAACGCGATTACCAGAGAAATACTGAAATATACTATCGCGTAAATCACCACATACTCTGAAGGCAGGTAGAGAAGGCCCAGTATCACGCTGACAGTTGCTGTCATTGACGAGATGAGATTTATCATCGTGTTTCGGTAAAAGACATGCCTCCTGAGACCCTTTGCAGGGAGAAATTCACCTAGTTCCTCTTCACCGGGTTGCAATTCAAACGGATTGATCTTTATTGCATCATCTTTGCTGAAGATAGTTCTTACTCTCCTTTTCCGGATCAGCGGTTGTTCTGGGAGTATATGTCCACAGTAATTGCAAACGGCAGTTCCTACTGTGTTAACAGCCATACAGTCAGGGCAGGTTATTTTCCTTACCATGTATCTTTCAAAATCTATTACTGCATTATTACCATTTTTGATTATCCTGAAAGGAAGTGAGAAATTCAGCCCTGAAGAGTAGAAAGTTTGCTCGAGTTACTTTTGAGTGTTAGAAATACAGATGCAAGATGAACTGAACTAAGTTCCATTGATTATATTGTCGGGCAATTTTATCGAATGACCTTACAAGGTATGCTACTGGTCAATTAACTAACTATATATACTCCCGTAATAATATAACAGTTGTACTGGGCTATAATGGGGAGGATTCAACGCTTTCCTACAAACCAATATGGTGTCCAGACCCTGGAAATTATGTGTGTTGAATAGATGAATATAACGAAAGTGATTGAGGTGATGGTTCTTTGAAATATATTATGTTGTACACTGGAGAAGTCCGCGTGGACAAGAGAGAAGAAGTTGGGAAGGCATGGGCTAATTGGAAAATGAATAGGGTGCTTGGGTTTGAAGTGCACGACGGGCTAATGGTATCCAAAGATCAGGTAAAAAAGAGTATACTTGATCTCGTAGGTCTTGATATCGTCGAGGCAAGCACTCCTGAAGAGGCGGTGGAAACTGCCAAGAAATGCCCGGGATTGCCATATGGCCTTAGTGTCCAAGTCTGGAAGGAATTGGAGGAGTAGATGACCACATATTCCATCGAGCCTGAAGCCAAGTGGAAGTGTTACAATGCCAGTTAAAATTTTAGTAGAGCCACCGCAAGATCAAATACCAGGAGATTCTATTCGAGCTGATTTGGCATGGCAACTCTTCCTTCCTGACCTAGTTGGAGATGTTCCTGGAGAATGGAGCAGACCAGACGAAACATTCAAAAACTGGCTGTGGCATGAACTTTCAAACAGAATCGGTTACCTCACCGTTGGGGCGGAAGCGGAAGTTGTCATAGTCTCTCCTGCCCTTAAGCCCTCTGGAAAAGAGTTCTTGCTTAGGACTTGTTCATTCTGGACAGATCGTGTTTTTATCTTAGAAAAGGACGAAATTCGATCTAACGGGGGCAACGTGGAAGAAAACTTGTGGATCCCTCCCGTAGTCAGAGTTCTGGATGTACCAGGTAAAAGTGAGGCACTTCGGAAACTCAAAGAAG
Source organism: Thermoplasmataceae archaeon (assembly GCA_046704325.1). Classification (GTDB taxonomy): domain Archaea; phylum Thermoplasmatota; class Thermoplasmata; order Thermoplasmatales; family Thermoplasmataceae; genus UBA582. The sequence goes on along the minus strand of JBJKSG010000018.1, from coordinate 85,328 downwards.
GAGATGATGACCGTTATCATCTGCATCTCTCACCACTTCTAGGGGCGGGAAAGCTAAATGTCAGAACATATAGAATTCAGAGCGGCGGTTCCTGGGCTCGACACCATAGCCATTCTTCCAGAGAGGAACTCTATTACGTATTGAAGGGGCGTGGTACTGTCAGGATCAATAAAAAGAACGTAATTGTTACAGAGGGAGACCTGATTTCAAAACCAATCGGACCGGATCTCTCAACTAATTTTGTTGCAGACCAAGGAGAACCATTGACCGTCCTAGACATCGAAGTCCACATGGAAAGAGAGAAAAATACGAAAGACTTGAACTTGAATCCAGATCACGGAGAGATCAATCTATACGGTGAAGGGTGGGGTGCAACCATACCTATCGATTCTTTAATCCCAATAGATGATGCAAGGGGTAACTATGGAGCAGGTTACTTAAGACACGCTGATGGAACCTGGGAACCAAAAGATATACCGGGATTTGAAAAGCGAGCGAAAGAGGATAAACCCTGAATTGGTATAGTATCAGAGTCTCTTTATCAGATCAATCTGGAAAACCGGTTCTTGCTAATGTGAAATGAGAGCCGCAACCTTATCCTGCAGAAAAACGTTTAGCGTATTTCTCACCCTCCTTATCTGATAGAAAAATTATTAAATACGCATGGGAAGTAGGTAAGCCTGTTGGTGTATATATATGGCAAGAACTTTTATCGAAGATCTGACGCGAGCAGCCTCTAAATCTGCTGACTTCATAAGGGACAAGAATTCTTCTCTTAAGTATGCTGGACTAAACGCTGACCTGTACGCGAGTGAAGATGAGTTTATTGCTGAGATATACAGGCTCATGGTACGTAGAAATAAGAAATACAAACAATCTCTGCTGATTAACTATCACAAGCCGATGAGAAATGATAGAGAATTTGTTAGTGCTCATCCAGATATAGCTTACTATCCCCAGGAAGGGGAAAAAACTGCGATAGAAGTCAAAGGCATCTGGTTCCTAACTGAAGAAGCTGGATTATATCAATCAGATATCAAGAGAATAATGGATGATTATGACAAGCTACACGTTGACTGGAAAAATTTCGGTAGGAAGACACTGATTGTGGGGTTTCTTGGAGATCGTAATAAGTTCAGGAAAAACAAGTTCTCAGATGCAGTAGAAGCTCTGACCCAGGGCGACTCTGACATTTATGTCGTTTCCTGTTAGGTTCTATTCTTACAACAAATAGAAAATTACGCGCGATGCGACTAGTATGTATAAGGATACCAAGGACCCCAGTATTATCCAGGACCGGGGATTACCAAAATTCAGAGTCCACCCGATTCCGAATCTTCTTCCAACAAGAATAGCAGGATCACTTGGGTTGAAATAGAACATACCAACTTTCCACTGGGTGTCATCATCCAGATTATTTTCGCCAGTATTTTCGCTAGATACACCTGGGACTCTAATTCTAGCACCCATCTGCCCTACTGTATAAGTTGAAAGAATTAGGGTGAAGACACCAAGAATAATTGGAATTATGATGTATATGCCAGGAATCACCACCGAGGGATAGTCCCAAATTCGCATAGATGCAAGGAGAAATGTAATTCCAAACATTGAAGAAAAGCTGAAGACCACATCCCTATAGAAATCCTTGAATCTGGTCTGTTGCTCATATGTTGTGTAGGGCCTTGAAACGTCTATCTCTCTCTTTGTTCTGGTAATGATGCTTCCGAGGACGAAGAAAAACAGCGTAACCCCTGCCTGGTAAAAAATGAACCTAAAGGCGCTTTCCAACGTCTTGTTCGTAAAATTCAGCACAGCACCACTCTGAGAGAAACTCCTCGGAATCAGTACCGGCATTGCTGAATAGTCAAATGCTCCAATAATGTAAGCTCCAGCAATCATACCCAGTGATGGTAAGATAAAGAAGAATCCAGCAATAGTCCGCCTTGCATACCCGATATCAGGTATCACGGTACCAATGAACTCATCCAAGCCGTCGTACCACTCATGCGATACCTTGTATCTGTGAAGGAATCTGAAGGCGAGAAAGTAATTGATGTGTGTATAAACCACTTCTATTGCCAGGGCAATGAAAAATAGCCCGCTGCTCCCGGTGGCAATTGAAAGTGCTAAGAAAGCAATAAATATTACAGGCAGGCCAAAGAGGAGGCGCATGTAATAGTGTTTTTTCACCGCATATATTTCCGGGTCAGATTCGCGTGACCTGGGAAGCCGCACCCCAAATTGAACGCTCCTAGGAGTGACAAATGGAAGGATACAGCTTGTAACCGCGATGTAGGAGAACACAATTAGCACTGCCAAGAAAATAATGTTCACTTTGGACCTCTTCTCGCAATACCTGGTTGCAGGTCGTGATATGTCTTACAGAACATAGTTCACTTTCACTGGAACGATCTTGCAAACTCTATGAATAGCGCTTTGATCTCGACTTCAGTAAGCCGTTTAGCCTTTGCTTCTATCATCATCATGTACTCAGTGTTTCTCCATCTCTTCACAAATTCTTTCTTAGAGTCTTCCGAGGGTAGTATCACCTTTACCCTCCGTTTCTCAGTCTTGATAAAACCTTCCGACTCCAGGAGGCTGTATGCCTTGTCAACCGTGATGTAATTGATTCCTAGGTCTTTCGCAAGATTACGTGTAGATGGCATTGAATCGCCAGGTACAAGCTCGCCAGAGGCAATCAAGGCAACTATGGAGTCATATATCTGGATATATATTGGCTCAGTGGATTTTGGTCGAATGGTTATTTTCATGTTTTCCATGTGTATGATATATAACAAGTATTAAACCCAAGCGATCCTTCAAGGAACTTGTTCCTCAGAATGGCAATCTTGGAAACACTCTTACATTCAGGTGCAAAAGAATTCGAATTCGATCTTTCTATACATGGTGATTATAGAAGAAATCAAACCAGACTTATTTTTCAGGGTTGGTGGGATAATATGAAGATAAATTACACCTCAGACTGGAAGGCTGAATATTGAATATTACGAAGATTAGGCTCTTGGGGATAGGGGGAATCAACGCAGGAATAGCAATTGCCCTGTTGTTAGTTAAGGGCTTTTCTGACATCTATCTTGGTTATTTTGCAATTAGCTTTTGCCTGCTACTCATCGGATTAATTTTGAAGTAAGCTTCGTTATAACTTGACCTCACCTTTCATCTTGCTACATTCTAAATCAGATTCTTTCAATTGACAGATATCAAAGGACTAGGAGCAAAGGGATCTCCTTTGCATGTAAATCTATGTAGGTCTTAATCTCTACTCCTTCCAATAATTACTGCGAGCAGGATCGGAACAGATAGCCACAGCAATCCCACAAGGTACTCGACGATTGGCGTAATTCCAAAACTAGCAGCATTGAGCATTTCTCCAGTGCTGTTAGAAGGAACTAGGAAAAAAGAGGATAGTGCAGCATAACCTCCAGGGCTTGCAATGTTGAAGTAGAGTTTATCCTGTATATACGCATTTGAGCCAATAGTAATGTTTGCCGAGTGCAGCACCAAATTTGCAATGTCACTGTTCCAGAACAGCCCGAAGATCAGGAATAACCCAATCGCAAAACCAAGTATTCCGGCCTGGGATTCGATGTACTGTGACGCTAGATACACGAGCCCAGTGAAAGCGGATATTTCCACAAAGTATACCCAGATCAGGAAGAGAACATAGTTGAGAGATAGATATTGTCCCAGGTCTTCGTAAATGATGAGTTCGAAAACGCCAGCACCAATTGCAAAGGCAACCAGCATACTGCTCACGTTTGCAAAATACCTCGAAGATATCAGCCTGCCTCTTGTTACTGGCAATGCTATAATCGAGTCGAGTACGTTGTTAGCCTTATCCTTTCCGAAGTAGAAATATGATGAAAAAGTCGCAAGTATAGGGATCAATGCGCCAGAGATTGAATCGTATTCCGAGAATGAACGTTGAACTAGATCCAATTTCGTGCGCGGAAGCACGCCATTAAGGGTGACAAGGTATGCAGCTCCCACTGCAACCAGAACTATGATCAGCATTGCAATCATCGTGTACCTCCCTGTGAAAGTGCGCCTGAAATCGTATAGTATATCTCTCGTGCTCACTTTTCCACCAGCTCAAGAAAATAAGATTCAAGCCCCTCTCCAGCTATTTCAAAGTGGGAGACATTGTATCCAGAAAGAACAAGTTCCCTGTTTATCTCAAAGTATCTATCGTCGATTCCAGTTATATTCTTCAGGATCAGTGAAGTCCCGTTGACCTCTACCGCCCCATACTTCTCTAGCAAAGCAATGCCTTTTTTATCTATGTTCTCCACGGTTAACTTGACATGACTGGAGCCCAGAGACTGCAACTCTTTTCTGTCCATCAGGGAAATTAATTCTCCTCCCTTAATTATGGCAATTCGATCTGCTACCAGTTCAAGCTCTGAGAGAATATGGGAAGAAAGAAACAGGCACTTGCCCTCCTTCTTCAATGTTAGCATGAAAGTCCTGAGATCTCTCACACCCTCAGGGTCCAAACCGTTTAGCGTCTCATCGAAGAGATAATTCTGTGGATTGGTTTGGGAGGCTGCGACAAGTGAAAACCTTTTTTTCATGCCCTGGGAAAAATTCCTGAGCTTCCTGTTGCGGTATTCCCAGATGCCAAATCTCTTCATTAAAATGGTTCTCCTCTCCTCAATTTCAGATTCATTCTTCTCGAAGTATCCGGAATAGTACTTCAGGAGATTCAGGGGAGTAGATCCAAGATCGTAATTGGGTAATTCAGGTACCCACCCAATATTCTTTGAAGCCTCTATCTTGTCACTCACTATGTTATGCCCGTCAACAGTTATTGTTCCTGAATCCGGAAACAGAACTCCAGAGATAAGATGGATAGTTGTAGTCTTCCCGGCGCCATTAAGGCCCGCAAAACCGACAATTTCGCCATCTTTTAATTCCAGGTTGAGGTTTCTTACAGCAGGCTCTTTGCTCTTTCTGTAGGTTTTCGATACTCCTTCTATTTCGATCATTCTCGACCCATCAGCCTTTCCAGAATACTATACCTAACATTATCTATTACTTAGCCTGTTTGACAGGTATCTCTATCAAACCCGTCGAATTTTCAAACCTATTGTAAAGCGATGAGAGGAGCGATCCAAACACCAGTGCAGCTATGAAAGACCCACCCGCGTACACCTCAAAATAGCTCGTCCCATATTCCTTCGCGTAAGCAGCCCCAATAATTAAGCCAAGTATAATCCACATGATTAGTCCTATTATGATCCCACCAGTCACTGTTTTCGAACCAGGAAGGTGAGACTTTACGTGAGCGTAGATGTAGCCAAAAAACAAACCGAGGATAATGCCTCCAACTATAGCCACAACTGATCCGGATACCCTGTAGAGATTGTAAAGAGATTGCGCGGTGATATTGTGCTCTGCATAGATGGGTCTTGTGCTTATGAACAGCGAAATAGCTGAGATTACTTCAGCCTTGAAGAGTGCTAAAGCGATCAGTGTAAAGATCGCAGCTATTATTCCATAGGCAATGCCTGCAATAAAGCCTGCCTTAAGTCCATTTGAAGTCTTTCCGATATGATCGACCTAGTGAGTATAGCATATATAACAAGTATTACAGTTTAGCTACTATAGGCTTTTGTACTTTTCCTCTCCCTCCTAATGTAAAAGTGATTATGTCTTTGGCCTAAATTGCAGGTAATGCTTGCAAGATTTGCGTTTGTGTCTATATGGAAGAAGTTAGGCATATAATTGCTTAACCTCAATTAGCGTCGCTGGTTAATGGCTATGCCTTTGGAGAGCGATGATGAGCTAAATTCTAAACCGGCAACCTGCGTACGCAAGACTTACTATCGAATTGACTGCAGATCTTCAATGAGATTTGTACTCTTCATCAGATACTTTATCAAACCAGTTTACTGCAGTGCCATTAAGCTTTTCCTGTATAGCTATGTGTGTTACTGAAGTGGTGGGTGAAGCCCCGTGCCAGTGCTTTATCCCAGGTGGAGTCCAGATTACATCTCCAGCTCTAATCTCATTCACCGGTCCACCCTCAGCCTGTACTAAACCATAACCAGCCGTAACGATCAGGGTTTGACCCAGTGGATGACTATGCCAACCAGTCCTAGCACCGGGCTCAAAGGTGACGCTTAAACATGCAACCCTCGACGGTTCAGGTGTATCCATCAAAGGGTCCCAACGAACGTCACCGGTGAATCTATTTTGATCTGGTTTTATCGATGCCTGGCTGCCTGAACGCCTAATTTCAAGCGGGTCGTTCCCAATAGTTCTCTCGTTTTTCATAAAGTTCCTCCATTCATCTCTCAAATTACTAATATATTTTCACTATAGAAAGTATCAGCGTGTTCAATTTTCTATAGTGACGATTCATACGCAAAATTCCATTCTTCGCCGATATAGCAATGATTCAATACATGACTAAGATACTTAACAGTGATCGAGATCGCAAGGATAGAAGATCCGGATGAGGTTTTCGGTATATCTTCGGTTATAGACTCCGCATGGGGAATGCCGGATATAGGAAGTGCTTTCCGCGACGCAGTCAAGGCCATGCGTTATCATGGGGGTCTTGTTTTGGGAGCTTACGATGCTTCTAAGATGATAGGCTTCTCCTTCTCCTTTCCAGGTTACAAGAACGGCAAAGTGTACCTTTACTCGCACATGACAGGCGTTAGAAAGGAGAGAAAATATTCAGGGATTGGACTGAAGATTAAGGAATTCCAGAAAAATTGGGCCATCTCCAACGGTTATGACCTAATTGCATGGACCTTTGACCCTGTGCGTTCACTGAATGCATATTTCAACATAGCGAAGGTAGGAGCTATCTCCCGCACTCACCTTGTGAATTTTTACGGTACAATGGATGACTCTTTGAACAGTGGATTGCAATCAAACAGGATAGTTGCAGAGTGGTGGATCAAAAGCGAAAGACGGAAGCCAAGTGGCGATGTGTCCCTTTCACTTCAAACTGATGCACCAGTTAGGGAAATTCCTGACTCTATACATGGCGAAGTTACGATAGAAATTCCGCTTGATTTTGATTCAATTGTTAGAAACAGCAAGGAAGAAGCAGCAAAGATGAAACATAAACTTTCCAGTTACCTAACTCATCTTTTTGCTCACGGTTTTGTGATCATTAACGTATACAGAGACTCGGATTCGAGTAAATATGTCCTTTCGCAAACAGAGCCATACATCGACAGGTCGATTCCTAGGATATTCTGAGACAGTCTATTCCTGTTGGATCTTGGATTTTGTATATTTTGGCCCATGCCCGGAAAGAATAGACGTTGCTGGATGCTTTAATATGATATTTTTGGATTTTTCAGCCTTCTTCATGTCAAGTGTGAACGTCTCGTTAATGTTAAGCTCACCAGATCTCGACACAACAACCGCATCTCCAACAAAAAGCGTATCGTCTGATTCTAGATAATACGATGTGCTACCAGGTGTGTGACCAGGCGTCTTTACCACCTGTATACCTGGGATATCAAGTTCTGACACCGGCATAATGGAAGATACTGGCTGAACTTTCATCAAGCCTGATATCATACGCGGAAGGAACTTCTTTGAAGTAGTTGCTCTCTCTTTGCCGAGCCCCACTGCAATCTCGTCATCCGGCATGTAAACTTCACTCGAGAACGCATCTTGAATTAACTTGAGACCGCCAATATGATCAGGGTGATAATGCGTTATCAGGATAACATCTGGTTTCTTCCCTTTAGCCTTGTAAAAGTTTAAGATCTTCTTACCGGAGCCTTTAGTACCTGAATCTATCAGAATCTCTTTTCCTGCAAGATGGACAGAATAGCAATTAGCCATGGTTCCTTCGATTAACTCAACATTCCGAGAAATCTTCATTGGTAAAACATTAATACGCTCAAGTATTTATTTCATAGTGATACAGAACAGCCCTGTATGGATAATGTTTATGGCAGTGATCGCTGTAATTGTCGATACAGCACCAGCAATCTATTTTTACAATTCATCTCGGAAATCCCAACCGCTTCCGCAGATCGGTGTTCAGCCATCCAACAGCACTTATACTTTCAATGCAAACAAGACGTTTATTTGCAGTTCTGGACCGAGATGCATGCCTGGCATTTCAGCCTCTTCAAATGTATCCGATTCAAGATATAGTAATTCTTCGATATCTCTCGTCTGCTCCCGAGCATTCTTCCAGGCAGCGGTAGTTTAAACTTTTATATGAAGATATGGATAAATGGATCCTTGCCCTCGAACTTAAAGCCCTCTGAACTTGTTATTACAGAGGGAGTCCAGACTCCAAATGTCCCTGAGGAGGTAGGTGGCTACTTATGGTCTTCCTTTACCAGCAATACAAACATACCTATCGCGAAATACACAGCGGATTATCCAAGCCTTTACACTGGCAACGCTTCCAGCACTGCGTCTATGCATATAGATAAGTCGTTTGTTAACGATTCACTTCTGTCTAACACAACTGTATACCATTATAGCAGTTTCGTCCTTTTGGTCATGGGTGCACAACCTATCATAATCAATGGAGCTACGAACTGGACACTCGTAAACATGTTGCCGCTAAATTTCACAACTGAGATTAAGATAACAGGATTGTCAAAGTTGATTCAGGAACAGGTTCAGATAGATGTTATGGGAGAAGGAAGTTAAATTGAAAACGAATATTCTTTGGAGATCCTTAACTTGTTTTTCGATCTTATTTATACAGATTGCTTCCCCATCAATATAAATTATCATGCTTTTCATTTATCATATTAGGTTAAGCAAGCACTTGGAATCTAACCCAAAATAATTTTGGCAGGAGAATAGACGTACTCATTCCACTATAAGAGGATACTTGCACTCCAAATGCGATATCGATTGCCAAAACTGAATACTTTTCGTTTGCCATAATTGGACAGAATTCACCTGCCATTTACCCCAAACTCGGAGTTATTGAAAATAGATCGAATCCGTGGGTTAATAATGCAGTGAAGCCCCTGACAAGACACTGAAGCACATCAAACAAAAAAGATTTGGTGGAATCAACTAAGGCGGCTCAAATTTAACAATGATATGTATCTGTCCGTTCAATGAAACATTTGCCATGTTCAGGAACCAAATTCCTCCATACAGATCAACATACGGTGGGTCAGCAAACGTTGACTGTGCCCCACACGCATTCCGTTCATTCCCCAGAATTATCTGATCATAGAATATACCTGATGACTCCAAATAGATACATGCTGGAGTGTTGTTTGAAAACGCACAGAGTGAAATGCCGGATATACTGGCATATGAGCCGAGATCAAGAGAAAGGTTCACTCTTTGCCCAGCGGTCACTTGAACCTCCCGATCTAGGGCAACCTGAAATCCTGAATTATTGCTAATTGGAGAGTGCCCAGATCCACTGTTTTGATTTTGGTTCAGTGGAACATATATTACGTAGTAAGCAACTAAGATTACAATTATAGAGGCAACAACAGGTATTACGATACTCCTCTTAACTTTCATTCACAACAGCCTCCTTTTGACATAGAGAGCGACCTCCATTAGAACAATCGACGAAATTGCAAGAATGAGGTAAGGTAAGATATAACCCAAAGGAGTGGAGAACAATAATGGTACGAATATTGTTATCTGATTGGCTGGAGCGCTGCCGTTTTGAAAGTTTGGCACGATTGTATGCATTCCTATAAGGCTTGCAGCAGCACCCTGGAAATTTGAAGGAGCCATCAATATAACTAACTTATCAATAAACGATATGTTGATATTATAACCAGGGAAGCCGTTCTGGAACCCTGGTCCTAACACGAACAGTGTCATGTATAAATTCAGAGACACTGCATTCAGAAACACCAAATAAGCTGCAGCTGCAAGCACAGAATATACCCTCTTTGCAAATATTGACGAGATGGTCAATCCAATTAGTGCGGTGAGTGCAATTATGAACGTATATGCGAAAACCAATTCTATTCCAGCTGCAAGATAGGAGAAAGAAAAATGGCCAAGCGACGAGGAAATGTATAGTGTAATAACTAGAATTGTCAGCAGAGATCCGGCAATAGAGTATAGTATCATCCAGACGAATTTTGCAGCAATAAATGGAAACCTGGACAGTCGGATGCTTCTAAGAATGGACCATGCTCCATTTTCAACGTCCTCGGAGATTAACAGACTTGCGAATAGCAAAATTATTGCCATGATATAATTTTGATACAACGGGTGAAACAAGGAATACAAGGTGAAGTCGGATGGTTGTAAAGAAAAATCCTTTGCTAAAGAATTCAATGGATAAAAAGATGATATACCAATGGCAGCAAAAACGAAAAGTCCAATTAACCAGATGTAAGACCTCTTGAGGGATAGAAGATATCGGTTTAGATCGCTGAAGAAAGCTCTAATCTGTCTTCCCAAGGAAAAGCCTCCTGTAGTCTGAATCAAGTGTCTCATTGGACACGCCCGTAACCTTGGCCCCCTTTGAAACCAGCTTTTCAACGATCTCCCATGTCTTTATGCTTGGATTAGGCACACAATGAAGTTCACTCTCTTCTTGGTAGGTTATTCTGCAACCCATTTCCGTCAGGATATCAAAAGCAAGAGCAGTGTTTTCAGCAAAGCTGAATTTGAGGGCGTTCCTTTCTGTAAGATCTCGTAAACCAGCTATTTGTCCACGGTTCAGAAAGATGACATTATCGGAGATATCAGTTAGCCTATGAAGATCATGAGAACTTATTAGAAAAGTGATTTCTTTTCTTTTTAGGGAATTTATAGTATTCACGAGATCGTCAGATGCTCCCGGATCAAGACCATCAAAAGGTTCATCCATTAGGATTGAGTTTGCACCCAATGAGAGGGCTCTTGCAATGTCCAATTTTCTCTTCATGCCTTTGGAAAAGGAGTAAGCCTGCTGTTTGTTTGTAATAAGATCGACTTCTTTCAGGATGTCGAGAGGACTCTTTCCTCCATCATCTATACTGGAAAAGTAAGACACATTCTCCTCAGCATCCATAAATGGAAAATTCATCGACACTTCAGGGGAAAGAGAAACCTTTCCATTGAGTGAAACTTTTCCCTGATACCTGCCAACAACTCCGGATATTATTCTTAGAAGAGTGGACTTTCCAGCTCCGTTTGGCCCGACTAGCGACGTGCATGTTCCTTTCTTGACAAAAAAACTCACTTTATCAAGCGCCCTAATCTTGTTTCGGAACCCGAACGTCTTTCCTAGGTTCTCCACAAAAATCTCATTGGAAGATGCCGTAATCAACGACCTCCGCAACTGTTCCCACTATTGTTTTGATGAATATAGTAGTTCTATATTGCACGTATTGTGATGGGGCTTCGTAAATAAATGTCAAGTTGCCCGGCAAACTAAGATTCTTGCTAAAGTTCATGTAAGTCTGTTTGTTGGTTGAAGCATTCGTGATGAAGTTAGATATTGTAAGATTGACTGAATTGTGCGCTGAAGATACCAGAGATGAGTTCACATTCATCGAGACGGTTGTATCATTCTTTGAGAGAGAAAGACCGACCCCCTTGACCTGAAAGACTGAATTTATCACGTTGAAAGTGTAAGTGGCATAATTGGGCAAGTTTACAACTAGGGCGCCTTCAGTCACCTTATAATAACCGGCAGGAAGTAAGCAGTTTTGGATTTCACAATACTTCCCAAAGCTGCCAACTGTTAAGTTCCACGCAATCTGGATTCTTGAATCGCTTTGTGTCATGTAATAGTGAATCCTTGACACAGAACTTCCAACGACTTGGGTACCATTTTCCGAGGTTTGAACAATGCACAGACCATTAAAGCCGGTTCCATTAACCGAATAAGGTGCGTTGAAATTGGAACCATTGAGGTATAAGTTCAGATCTTCTCCCTGACTAACTACATGAGACCCGAGTGTTACAGTGAGAGTGAGGCTAGTATCCCTATGTGGCTTTAGCCCCACGTATAACCCAAATCCGACCACGATTAGGATGGTGATTAGGAAAACTATCACCCTCTTCCGTCTCAAGTTCTACTCACCTTACTTAAGTAATAGCAGCTAATAATTCTAACTCCACCAGCTAAAGTGTAGCAAGAATTAGGAAATATAGTAGATAGCTCCTGCATTTCCATATGCTGTATCATAAGTCGGCCTATTAGAGTTAAAAGCTACAAAATGGCCCCAGTCCCTCACCCACATGGAGTTATAATTATTGACCACAGCATGTATCACTGAACCTTCATAGACAGTGGCTGAATATGGATTTGTGCCATGAAATCCTTGGTTATCCGAGAAGTACCAGCTATTATTGCTTGAACTCTGGCGAATCGGCTCTAAGCAAAATTTTGGCTCCGAAAATGAACATGTGACAGCATAGCTAGCAGACAATGAACCGGAGACTTGCATCGTAGCACTGGAACTGCCAGCGCTTAGTCCTACAGTTAATCCTGTTGTCACACTTACAGTCCCAGAAGTACCGCACGAAACGGGGTTGTCAGGGGAGTCTTTCCAAAAACCATATGGATTCCAGCACCAAGAGCTTGTTGGATTGCTTGAGCTAGGGGCGTTGGGACTATAAGAAGGGTCTAAGAGAGAACTCATGACGGTCCATGTGGGATACTGAGCAGATGTTCCTAATCCCCCTGCTAATTCCCAAGGAGTGCAAGGACCGGCTGATGAGATTTGCTGTTCCGATAGATAAATGAGACCATTTGAAGAACTATTAAAAAATACATAAACATGCACGTACACAATATTACATGGGTCCGTGCTACCATGAGCGGTAAATTTTGCGCAGCCTATTAACGTTGTAGAAGAATTCTTTGCAATGCTGGCCGAAGGTGAGACCGAAACATTGCTCACAGAGGGGAGAAACGGGCTTACACCGACAGCAGACAAAATAATAACGACACCTAGTAATTTTAAGTATCTTTTAATTGTCATATCATATAATCAATGTATATAGGTATAATACGTGTGTGTTTATGTGTGTCTAATGACATAGTTATTCATGACTCAATTTTAGGATATTCTTAAACGTTGGACTATGTCAACAGAAACATGCTCCTTTCCGGAAACACAGATGAGACAGCATTCTCAACAGGCGGGGGAGGAGATCCGACGACTATTAAGGTCAATTACTACTCAAGAGGATCCAGCAAAGAGGGGCATATGAGAATAGAAATAGCAACAGGGCGAAATCATATACTTAGCAATTCACCAAAGGAAGACATGACTCCCAGTATTCCGTCCTTGCAGCAGGTAAACACACTAATATGATCGCCGATTCCTTGAGAACAGGAGGAAGCACAATTTGTGAAATATCAAATTTCCTCGCCGTAATATCACGGAACATGATCCTTGGACCGGGAAAGGAGGACATGCTGGTTGATACCCTTTATTCAATGAGAAACATGCTATACGGTTTCAAGGCCGACTCGCAATCCTATCTAGAAAATTATCACACGTATTCCGTATCGAAATGAGTGAATTCCATGATAAAAAGGAAGATGCCTTCTAAGATACGGGAAAAAATCCCTCAACAAAAGGGAGCCGAGGGGACACTTAAAGTAACTATGCATAATCTGAGGCAATAGAGCAGGCTGAAGCACACAAATCCCGATCTGATCTGGGATCACAGCGAAATGCCCGCAATATCGTTTTGCCCCGCACTCTATCAGTCCTCTGCTATCTTGACTAACGCTTTGATTAAATTTATTTTAATAAATTAATGAGAAAAATCAAAGAAGACTTAACCAAGTTGATTGCTGACAATGTAGGCTTCTGGTGTTTCTCTCAGCGGAACCTCTATTGTGTATTTTTCTGCTCCTCTCAATACCACCATAGAAACGATCCCTCCGATTTTCTTACCTGAGAGCGCTTTGAGGAGACCACGCATGTTTTCTATCCTTTCACCGGATACCTCAATCAATACATCAGAGTTCCTGATCCCTGCTTCATGAGCAGGACCGCCTCTTGTAATTTTTGCAACCAGGACACCATATTCTACCGGAATCTCGAACCTTCTGGCAATCTCCCGGTTAACGCTTACTCCAGAAATGCCTAGGAACGGTCGTATCACTTTTCCATGCTCTAAAATCTCTTCCATTACTCGTTTCACAGCATTTATTGGGATTGCGAACCCCATACCCTGAGCGAAAGGGATAATTGCAGTATTTATGCCGACTACCTTTCCATCTATGGTAAAGAGAGGCCCTCCGCTATTTCCCGGATTTACTGCTGCATCTGTCTGGATCAATCCTTCGAAAATGAAATCCGCCCAAGGCATCGGCCTACCAGTAGCACTGATAAGGCCCATAGACACCGTTGGGGAGCCTGGGAGACTGAATGCGTTTCCTATTGCAAGTGCGAGCTGTCCCGCCTTCAGGGAATCGGAATCTCCCAACTCTGCAACAGGTAAATCCCACGCTTTAATCCTAAGAAGTGCGATATCTGTGCTTGGATCCCTGCCAATGAGACTTGCCTCAAAATTTCTTCCATCACTGAGGGTCACATTGATCCTGCGTCCATTTGCGATTACATGGTTGTTAGTCACAACATATCCACTATGACCTATAACAATTCCCGTACCAGATCCTTCCACTGGAAACAATTCAAAGTTATCTCCTGTTCGAATCTGTAAAGTGTTCACATGCACAACGCTGTTTTTGATCTTTTCAACTGCTTCTGTTAGCTCTCCTTGCATCTCTGTCAATGCTGTCATATTTCTTCTGCACTAGATATACCTCGAGGTTTATATATTGATAAGTACTTATCCCATGACGAGGTTAGACAATCATGACTGCACAGGTCCATTTTGAAATTGATACTAAAGAACAATTTGCCGGCGGACTTGTAGGCCGAACCCAGTACGGATCTCTAATCGTAAATGCGATGGCAGACGGCCGAGTTTACCGGTTTAATGAGCTTAAAAAGAAAACAAGGTACCTCAGTTCAAACACCCTATCGAGCATTCTTAAGCGATTGGTAAATGATGGTCTTGTAAACAGGCTCGTTATCCCTGACAACCCACCGAAGACTGAATACTCGCTCACAGAGAAAGGACTGGAACTTTCTTGGATAATCAGTGATTTTCTCGCCTGGAACAGAAAGTGGAATAGTTCCAACAACTGAGTATAAGTTATGATAGAATCATTATGTCATATTTGCGGGTTGCCCACACTCTCAAGCTGCAGAATGTGCCATAAAGCGACATGCACTGCACATCTTAACAGCATGGGAACCTGCACTACATGCAGAACGGGTGGTCTCCGCTACTAGAGCAACGCTCTTGATGATCGCAGCCAGTCTAGATCGCTGTTGTAAAGATCGCGAATGTCCTTAAGACCGAATAGTAACATGGCCAATCTCTCCAGTCCGAGGCCCCATGCGATCACGGGGTATTTCAACCCTAGAGGTCGTGTAACTTCAGGCCTGAAAACACCTGAACCGCCAAGCTCGACCTCCCTGCCGTCAAGCCTTGCAACGACGTCCATGCTTGGCTCAGTATAGGGATAATAAGAAGGGATAAAGGTCAGATCCTCGAAACCTAATGCGCTGTAGAATTGCCTCATCAATCCCTTCAGAGTCGACATACTTGCATATGGAGAATAGACTGCGCCCTCCACCTGGTGCAGTTCAGCAAGGTGCTTCCAGTCAACGCTCTCATGTCTGAAAACCTTCTCCACAGAGAATATCGCTCTCGGTGCCTCATTATTCTCGTAGAGATTCCTTATCGTTGAAACGGTCGTATGTGTACGTAAGACCAACCTTCGGGCCTCTTCTAAATCGAAATTGTATTCCCACCCGGTATATCCTGGAATACCCCGTTCATGGACTTTTCTGAATATCTCGAGGACCTCAGGATGTTCAAACTCCGGTTTCTTCATCGCCTCCAGGTAAAAAGTATCCTGCATCTCCCTAGCGGGATGGTACTGCGGTATGAACAGGCTGTCCATGTTCCATCCAGCGAACTCCACAAAATGTCCCGGCATCTCCGTAAATCCAAGCCTAAGGAAGATGCTCCTGATCTTATCTATCAGGGCGCTCAGAGGATGCAGATACGCAGTGTTGATCCTTTCAGTCGGTGCATTGAGGTCATACCGCATGAACTCCTTTCCTTTCCACCGGCCTGTGACCAGTAATTCCTGTGTCAGATCCTGAATCTTCCCGGTTCCAGAAGAAGGATGATATTCCACCCCAAGTTTAGTAAGGGAAACAATTCTGCTATAAGTCTTGACCTCTTTCAAAACAGCGTCTCTATTTGAGAATGCTCTTATCGCATCCTTATCAGAGGTATTTTCCTTTATCCTCTCTAGTAAAGACTGTCTTTCCTTCAGCGTGTTCAGGATCGAGCCAGCATCCTTACCGAGAGTGAGCCTTCTGTTATCTGGTCGCACGCCAAGCTTTGCAAGCTGTGCAAGCGCGATCTTTATCTCATTGCCATCCAGCACAGTTGATAGTTCTTGAATTTCAGATTCACTCTTTGAAGCGATTAACTCTGCTGCCCTCAGCTCTGGTAATTTCCTGGATTGATACTCCTTACCCTCCGATCCAAGGGTCCAGGTAATATTACTCATGGTCTTTATCACTACAAAACCCTTTACCTGCAACCAGGAAACTGCACTCGCGATTTCCCTCTCAGATAGACCATCAACGTGCATTTCCATCTCGGAAATTTCTTTTCCAGAAGCCTGAAGATACTCAAGTGTCAGGGTTTCTGCTTCGCTAAGATCCATTTAATGCAGATAGAATTCCATTATTTAAGTGGCTTCTATTTCAGTTGCCTTTCTCAACCACTTTCAGATAAGTTGCCTCTATGTTGTCGAAGTCTTCAACCTTGGAAATTTTCACTCCGGCAGATACGAGTGTCTCAATCAGATCAGAATTCTTCGTCCCCGGCTTCTTCTTCATCACGATACTGTCTTTCGACAGGGAAATATCGCCAAATTCGCTAAGATCAGGTATATTCGACAATCTTCCTTCAACCGTAATCTTGACGGTCTCCGCCACCTGCGATGATGCAGAGTCGTATCTTATCCGGCCGAAATCAAGAATTACAACGCGATCGCATAACTCCCTTGCCTCTGATATCAGGTGAGTCGAGAACAGAATTGTCTTGCTCTTCTTCATGTCTAGGATCAAATCGGAAAGCTCACGCATCCCTTTCGGATCGAGCCCGAAAGTGGGTTCATCCAGAATAAGAATCTCTGGGTCTCCAGCTAGTGCAAGTGATAGGCCCAACCTCTGTTTCATCCCTCTAGAATAGCCGCCAGCTCTTCTATTAAGATAATCGATACAACCTGTGGTTTTTGCAACTCTACTTATCTCAGAGATAGTTTCACCCTTGCTTAGGCCCCTTATCCTGCACGCGAATTCCAGGGTCTCGTATCCAGTCAGGTAGCTGTAAAACTCAGGTTGCTCTATCAGCGAACCGACATGCAGCATCGCACTTTTCAAATTCTTCTGCACAGATATATCGTTAACCGATATTTGACCGGTATCAGGTCTCAATAGACCTGTGAGCAACTTCATCAGTGTAGTTTTGCCGGAACCGTTAGGTCCGAGTAAACCTGTAGTTCCGCTTTCCACCAGAAGATCTATGTCGCTCAGGGCCTGCACTGGTCCAAAGTGCTTACTTACCTTTCTGAACTCAATGCTGCTCAGCGGACCTCCCTCCTGTCAAATATAATCAGTGAAAGAGTCAGCGCCACTATACTGTAAACGAGCATCACAGCGACGTCGAAAACTATGAGCGAAATGCCTGCTGGAGCAGTAGTTCCAGTAAGCGAGAATGTAAATGGATCTATATTTATGTATACACGCACAATGATCGATGCTGCGTTGCTCAGCAGATAAGATGGCAAATAGCCGTAGAGAAATAGCCAGACTATGTTAATAGCGTCAAATATGAGGAAATAGAGGAGAAAGACAGTGATGTATGCATACAGGTTCTTGTTGAATACCGCGCTGACAAGAAATGTTATCGAGAGAATCGAGAATGCGAAAACTATGGAAAGACCAAGAGAAGTGTAATACTCCTGAATTTCGAAGCTCTGGTATATCAGAACAAAATTGATGTACTGCCCTGCACTGAAAATCAAAAGTATGACCGCGGTAGCTGCAAGTGCAGCCAGGAATTTTCCCAGATGGAGGGTATATCGACTAATCGGCAACGGAAACACGTTGAACGCTGTCTTGCTTTCTATTTCCGACGATAGAGCAGGCGACCCGAAAAACACTGCAGAGAAAACAGGGAGCAAAGTGAGAACAACAGCCCATACATAATCAAAAGCATTCTTCACAATACCAGGTGTGGGTCCGGAGATCAGGGACCCCAGAAATCCGGGTAGTCTGGAATGATACTTGATGGAAAAGTAAGTCATCAGAGCGATGACAAATAGATCAAGAACAAACATCAGGAAGAAGCTTCTTGATCTGTAGTAATTTTTGAAATAATGGGAAAATACTATTGAAATGGAACCGGTCGACAAACTAGTTCACAGGGAAGAAGTTTTGTTTCTGCATCAGGAATGTAAACATGAATGAAGGGAAGGATCCGTAGAAAACAACGTAATTTCCGGATGCGCTCTCTGAAACGTGGAATGTCAACCCGAGAAGTGTCATGTTGGAAGATAGGAATGAATTAAGCATATTCAAAGCAGAAGTTAGATTTGCAGGGAAGAAACCAGAGAAGTCAATAGTACTGCTGGAAAAGGTAACATTTAACATTGCAGACGCTCCTCCATTTGGTCCTGACACATAAAGCGATACATTGGCGGTCTGATTCAAATTCGCAGCAACGTCGAAGTGTGTTCCGACCGATGCTGAGATCGAAGCATAGACTGCAGCAGGAAGCCCAATAACTGTAAATGTTGTGGAAACTGGTGATAGATATAGATCAATGCCTCCGGAAGGTATCAGGCTTGAACAATTGGGGCTAAAACCCTGAGTGTCATTCCAGCTATGGAACGGATCTGATAGCATCGATGGGAAGTGGAAATGTCCCATGAATGGCGTAACCGCGGACGCACTTATCACAAGAGAAAACACTTGATATCCATCGAAAGATCCCACACTCGTTACATTATAAGCTGGTGACCCGGTACCTTCATGATTATTACTGGTAGGCAATGTTGTGTTCAAAATAGAAAGGATACTGCTATAGCTTGTGCTGACAACAGCCCCAACTGACGAATTAGCGACAAATGCTATGTCAGTTGTGTTATTTGCATGATACTGGAGAACAACGGAAGAATTGGCCGGTACGAATGAATCTATGCTGGGAGGATTCGAAGATGAGAATAATGTGACTGCAGTATAACCGGACGCGGAACCGCCTACAACAAGGAATCCGATGATGACTGCTTTCATGAAGATTGGGTTCATAATAATAGAATCAAAAACCTGTATTTATCCATTTGTATAGCGATTCAGAGACAAATTTCCAGAGTGATAGAACTGGAATCTTCTCAAAACTTTACCGGATAAGTGAATCCTAATAGAGTGAAGTTGCCAGTCAGATTTGTAAATCCTTGAACAGAAGCAAACCTGTATAAATTTTCTGCCTCATGAAATAATACGGTGGTTCACATGAATAGGTATCTCTTCCTGTCCTCTTCTGGAATAGCCATAACAAGTCCATCTATCTGGTGCACTAGATTTTCTGCATCTGCCACCCCAACCTGATTCCCAACTTCTGCAAGTTTCAGTAATATAGACCCAGAGACAGCATGGTAACCGTAAATGGGGTCAAGAAATGACACTTTTCTGGTGAACTTTTTAACTTCCATTTTCAGTGTATCCCAGTATATGCTACCAGCCCTGTAAACCCCACCGTAGCCACTTAATGTTATGCCAGATGTCACATTCATACTTCCGTGAAGTGCGATAGCACATCTCGCCGCTTCCACCGCAGCTTCTTTCAATATCTTCGAGCAGTTCTCATTTCCCTGATTAGACAGCCTGGATACAATAGATGCGAGAGATGCTATCTTACGAATATCAATGCCTGCATCGTAAATCCTGTCTGTTATCCCTCTATCTGTATCTATGTCAAAAAATCTGGAAATCGCATCATGGAATGCTTCATCCATCTCTTCCCTGTGATCCGACATCTGAGCAAATTTTGAAATCGATCTCTTTCCTATGTAGAAGGCACCTCCTTCATCTCCCACGAACCAGCCCCATCCACTGGATCGCTCCATCCTACCTTTATACCTACAAAAAGCTATCATACCGGTCCCGGGGGCAACGATAATTCCATCCCCACCCAGGAACCTTGAGTGGAACCCTGCCTCACCGTCGTTGTAGAGGGTATAATTTGGATGAATTCGAGTTCTTGATACAATCGATCCAACCGTGCGGGTTGCAAGTTCAGAATCCTTTACTCCTGCAATCGCATATGATGAGGATTTTATGTTCTCCGCGGTATATCCAGAGGAAATAATCGCCTTGGAAACTGCCTCATTTAGGTTCTCAATTGCAACAGATTCACCAACGTTTCTGTAATTCGATGGACCGGATACCCCTAAACCGAGGATCTCCAGTGATTCTGAATACACTGCGGCGATCGTTTTGGTAGCACCACCATCTACAGCAAGATAGAGAGACATTCCCCAACAATGCAGAAGTCATTGAAATGTTATTCGGCTGAATTATCCCATCATCACCTATCCAACATGCTGGATACCATGAATTCCAGCGGTTCGATGACAGTATTACCTCTTGGGTGAGCAATAATTCCTTTGTGAAACCATCTTTACCACCCGCAACTGGAGAATCATGATTTGAATCCAATGTTCCTGTAACTGAACTTTACAATGCCTGCTACGTTCCTCCCCGGTTACTCAATAATCTTGAATAAGTTCTCATACCGCGCCAGATCTGTGATTCAAAATCTTCTTAATACTTTCAGTCAAACCCGGTTTGCCTCGATACCAGAGTTAGATCAGAAGCAATAGCAGCACGAGAATATTGCCCACAATTATTAAAAATTCAACACCCAATGTGTTCCTAACTGTCACCATCCGTCATAACAATTCTCAACAGTTCAAAATTCTGTCTCAAATGTATGTGGCTTACCATAAAGTTTTAATTCATCTTCTCTAATATGTTCAGTATGGGAGATATGCTTGCCTTTCTCCAGGAGCGATCCGAGGAGCAGAGACTGGAAGATCCGGAGAAAATTGCAATCTCTTTCATCTCCACAGATCTATTTTCCTCGAGAACATTGGAAAAATCCCTTCTCAGCATAGACAACATAGGTGACGAGATAGGCAAGAGATTCGAAATTATCGTAGCTGTTAAGGAAAACAACGGATATGATAGGATCCTCTACTCTGATTTAGAAAGAAAAGTCGAAACTGCTTCCTTGGTTAGAGTGAAAATAAATAACAGTGGTATGGCCAAAAGAGTGGTTACAAACCTTGCATCTGGAGAATTTTTCGTTTTCTTTGACTCCTCACATTTATATGATATAGACTTTGCAGATCTTATATCCAGTTTCATGCGATCCAAGGAGAAGGCGGTCCTACTTTCTGACCTGATGGTGATGCATCGGGACATATTCATCAGGGCAGGAGGATACAGGGAACTCTCCATAGCAGAGGATATCGATCTCCTAGCAAGGCTCTATGAATCCACTAATATCATTGCATTTCCTCTAACCACCACGAACCTTGTACTGAATCAGGCTCGCCTGCTCTTGACTCAGAAAAGATCGCTTAAATCCCTTATGGCTAAGTCAGGTCTTAAGATTGGTCAGGCTCAATTGCACCAGATACTAGCCTGCAATTACAGCGGCACAGACCTGCTTCTCCTTTCAAGCGCAAGGGGAAAAAACAGTCTTATTTCCAGAATGAGAATCTCCCTCTACATGCTAAGGTGCAGGTTTTCCAGAACAAGACCAATAAGATACGCGCAGAATAACTTCATACTCCTCATGGATAAGATCCTGGAATCCCTTATTCTGAAGGATTTTGAGCGCATTCATGGCTTCACCATGAAGCCAATGCTCATTATGACCAAAGAGGAGAAGGGCTACCTTACAGACTCAAGCGGCGCATGGAAGAGTGGAAACATTGACAATCTCATCTCGATTGAAGCATCTGAAAAGTAAAGGCGTGAGCTTAGAGAGAACTAGTCCGAAAATATTTTTATCCTCCAGATAAGGCTCATTGTGAGTACATAATTGATAGGTGTCGCAACCACTGCTCCTGCAATATTCCCGATGAGCGGATTCAGCGAGAATCTATAGAAAAGGAATAGTTGGATAGCGTATGCTACAACGTTTCCAGCCGCGTAAAGTGCTTCATACGCAGCCAGTCCGGCCAAAAAACCCTTCTTCGTGCTGCTATGATGTCCACTGTTCCTCGTAGTCCAGATATTGTTGAGCCAGTAGCCAAGAGCAATACTGCCAATTCCTGCAGCCACATCTATGTAAATTAGCCTTCCGAGACCAAAGATAAACATCCCGGAATAGACGACAAGTTCAGAAAACAGGAAAGCAACAAACCCGGTTGAGAGAAATTTGGTAAAGCGAAGCCAGTTTCTTCTGACGAGAGCTGACAGTTCAGCACGCAACTATTTTGTCCCTCTCTTTCGTCCCCACACAATCATTTCGCTCCCTATATAGTTAAGAGCAAATGCAAGCACTATACCGATTATATTTGCTATCAGATAGTGAGTGAATGCTGAAAGCTTGAGCAGAGTGAGCAAGTTAACAATGCCACCCGGGAGTGCTACAGCATTATATTTCAGCACTCCGCGGGCCCATGAGCCGAGGCTCCTGTCCTTAAAGGTCCAGGTATGGTTCAACACGAAATTTGACAGTATTGACGTCTCGATAGCGATAATCCCCGCGAACAGCAGTGAGAGAGGCGAGAATGACTTTAGAAGAAAGAGAATGCCCTCATTAACCGCAACGCCGGAAAGACCGATTGTCATGAATTTCAATGGTCTGAAATCCGAGAGCATAAGAAGGAGCCTAATAAACTTGAAATTCTCGCCTATTGTTAGTTTGCTCTTTCCAAGCAACCTCTTGCCGAAGACATATGGAATCTCGGAGACCTTTCTCTCCCCTCCACCCTTTACAAGCACCTCCAGTAAGACCTTGTATCCAGTCGACTCTATCTTCTTCCCTTCAAGTATGCTCCTCTTGAAGACGAAGAAACCTGACATTGGATCCTTTACCCCTCTTGTCTCACGAAGCATTGCATGGGCAAGGAAAGTCGCACCACGGGAGACAACTCTCCTGAGCAAGCCGAATTTTCCTGAACTTCCATTCTCTATGTACCTCGAAGCTATTATAATATCAGAACCATGCTTAGCTTCGTCTAGCATAGACATCAGAACCTCGGGTGGATGCTGAAGATCTGCGTCCATTACGGCAACATAGTCTCCCTGTACTAACTTCAAGCCGTCAGAAATAGCGGAGGCAAGACCTTGTTTGCTGGGTCGTTTCAGTATCTTGATATTTCCATATTTCTCGGAGAGCCCTTGAGCAACAGCATAAGTCCCGTCCGGTGAGTTATCATCTATTACAATTATCTCCAGCGAGAGGTCCAGTTTCTCTAGTCTGTCGATAAGTACAGGAAGGTTTTCTGATTCGTTATAGGTCGGTATCTCTACTGAGATATCTACCATTAGAAATCTTCCAGAACAGAAACCTGCATATCTGTCATATCATATGATTCAACATTCATATTCAATGCAGACGCCGACGGAGGAAACGTTAGCGATGTGTTGAAGAATTCCCCGGTTAAGTTTCCGGTAAGTGATGAACTACCTATCACGAACGAGAACATTGCGTCACCATAACTCCAGTTATAATATTGAGTTTCTTGCATAATTGACTGGAAGTTAATGATGCTTTTGCCACTTAATTCGAAAATCGTAGTTCTGTTCACGAATTCATAGTAGGTACCATTGACATTTGGGGAATAACCCACCCAGTAATTCTCGAACCCGTTGTTGAATGATACGTCTACGCCTGCGAAAGTGGTGAAGTTGAATAAACCAGAAAGATTTGTTGTGTTCGTAGTCGATGCGTTACCTTTGTATATGTATGAATAAGATGCATTCGAGGCAGAGAGGGTGGTGAAATTGATCGCACTCTGCATATACAGATATGAAGGGGTACCATGCGTGATACCCGGTGTTGGTGTCAGATGCTCGCAGATGCCTCCTATGAGATATCTGTAAGAATACCTGTTGGAACCCGTATCCTTGAAGTACCAGCCAGGATAAGGTTCATCCGACTGATAAGTAGGGTAAGTAAGGAGCGGGTCATTCATCTGCAAGCTAGTATTCACCGGAATAGCCTTATTCACGGTCAGGAAAGTAGAATAGTTCCCGTAATAAGCCTCCAGAACAAAGGTTGTGTTAACCGGTAGAAAGTCACTTGCTGTATCCGGATATATGCTGATATTGTTAACTCCAGGCCTAAGTGAAGATGGGGATGACCATAGCAGCGAGTTTACGTTATCAAGAGCTGAATTAGGGAATATTCTGTAGAGGACGGTTTCATTGACATTCGCCCCTTCAAGCGGAGTATAATTCATGCTCACCTGGAGCATCGTAATATCACCTGGTGCGCAAAAAGGGTTTGAGGCGCCGGTAACGCCAATTATACCAAATGGTGACTGCGGTGGAGAATGCGTAATATCATAACCCGCTGAAGCGGCACTTCCTCCGGCGATAAGAAGGATGATGAGCACTGTTGCTAGTTTTCTGCCTCCGACCACTCTGGATAAGAAGGACTGCGACTTCCCTGTTTCCACAGTCTTTCTGTTTGCAAGACTTTTCGATATGTCCGGAAAAACCATGAAAAATAGGAATGGCCAGAAGATCAGATAATTCTCCAGAACCCTGTAGTTGAAGAGGAAAACTACCACTGGAAAAGTGAAGAACGCGAACCTGAGCCGTTGATAATTCGACACGTAGATTACAAAAAATATCGAGAGGAGTGCTATGGATATTATTGTAAATACAGCTGCAGGGATATATAAATACCCGGCGAAGGAGGTTATAGAAGGTCCAATCCCGACTCCAATTATTGGCTGGAAGGCGATTTCTGCGACGTTCGTTGCCCATGCGGATGGATTTGCGTAAATGAATGGCAGGTTTGTAAGAAAGAAGGCAGCTACCCCTACTGCAGTAAAGTCCACCAACGACCTTTTCTTCAAGTCGTTCTCATTCAGCAGAAAGATCATGAAGAATGGCAGCATCACAATAGGAGTCTGTTTGAAAGATATGGCGAGGCCAAATAGCAAACCGGATAGCCAGGGTTTCCTTCTTGCTGCGTAAGCACCGCATACGAATGCCACCCATACAATATCTGTAACGCCACTTATGGAAAAGAATGCGTACTCGAGGTTGAGTACCATGGCAATGGCAAGAGCAGGTGTAGCAAATAGGAACCCGGTCCTCTGATAGTAGAAGTATGCAATTAAGAAGGCGACGAGATTGAAAAACAGGGGAACGCTGTAGCTCGGTGCATGCAGGATCACAGAAGGTATGAACATCAAAACAGCAAGGCCAGGGTACACCAGATACTGAACAGCCCCGCCAGTTAATAGTGGAGTGATCAGGGAGCTCGGAAGATTGGTAACCTTGAATATGTTCACCATGTTGGCGTTTATGTACGGATCCTTTCCGTGCAAGAATAGATAGGAAGAATATGTGTCAATGGCTATTTCATCTGTTCCATACGCGGGAGCATACCTCACTATTGCATCTATGAACAGTAAAAGAGAGACAGTGGACGCTGCGATAGTAAGATATCTGGCATATTTCGAATCCTCGCCCTCGTAAACTGAGTACAGGATGAAAATGAATGATAATACCAGCAGGATCCAGATCAGGAGGAGAGCAAGCAAGTTCAGGTAACCAACTATTCCCCACACAATGAATGAGAAATTGATGAATAGAACTCCATATATCAGGTAAACAATTCGCCTGACCCTGAAGCTGCTTAATACACCACCAGAAACTCGTTTCCCTTCGCTACCTGCCCCATCCATATTTACACTTCTGGATATACTTCATCTGGCATTGCCTTGAGTTATTTACGTATATGGATATTTTAGATTGAAAAGTTTTCTATTTTGTAGACGTAATATCCATGCACAGAAAAGGATAGTTTGTAAATGCTGCTGTTAGTAGTCAACGGAGAGATAACGCAGGAAACATGGTATTCCTTTACGATGGAATAAACTACGCTCTGATCTGTCGATAATGAAACAAGGTAATTCGCTGCGGAACTTTCCTCCTGCTCGGAGATCTGAGTAAGATAACTTGCATTTTCACTTACAATTACTGGCAATCCCGAAGTTGCCATTATGAAGTAGCCGATAGACTGCGGTGCAGCTATTGTTGAACAGTTCACATTATTGGTCTCAATCCATGTGACCAGGGCAACATTTTCCTCGTACTGATTGGAGCCGGAAGATCCAGAAACATAGTAGGCATGAGCAGAGGAATTGATCAGCACCGCGAAACCGACATACAGCAAGACCAAAACAACTGATGCGATCTTCGCAGCCAGTCCAGATTTGCCTTTTCCAATTACGGGTAGCCTGATGTCTCCTTGAAGATAGTGGACGAGCATATCCGACCCAGCCAGTACATAACCGAGACATACAAAGTATAGAAATCTTGAAAAGAGAACTGCGTCAAACGATGTAATGAGAGCGATAGCAGAAACGGATAGAACGTATGCCTCAATCAATCTAGCTGGCATTGATCTCTCCTTCCTGTGAACGTAAATCATGGAAATCACAAGCAGGATTGGAAAAACAAGAGTAAGGATACCGTATCCAAATGGAATTCCAAGTATTGGTATCGCTGCCACCTGCAGTGACGAAAGTGAAATTGTACCGGAGGAACTGGATATTGGATACCCGGTGATGAGAAAGCTTATCCATGACGGATGAAACAGATACCATGAAGAGCCTATGATGACCGCTATCGAGACGAATAAAGTAGTTAGTAGACTGTTTTTCTTGGTTAAAAGATCAATCTCTTTCCGAGTGTAAGTGTATATTGAAAAAACGATTAGAAGTGTTACAACCAGAAAAAAAGTCAGGTCATGCACGAAAGCAATTGCTATGACCGTGAGTGCTGCTACGGCCATGAATCTTCTCGGATTTTGATTCAATAGAATCTTCATATATGAATAGATAAATATCAAGAGAATAAAGAGAGCGATTATCTGGGCAAGGTCTCCCCATACTTCGAGGTATATGAAAGGTGGAAACGTTGCATAGATAATAGCAGCGACCCACCCTTTTCCATTTTGATACGAATGGTCGAAGATCCAGGAAACCGGAAAAACTGCGATCGAGCCGAAGAGTATTTCCAGTGCAGTGATCCAGAATAAAGTGCCGGAACTCCCGGATATCGAATATACAGGAGACAAGACCAGGGGAACAATAGGTGGAAATATAAATGACGAACTCGGGAAGTGGATTGAATTCGTCAACGGTATTACGAAACCATTGTGAAATATCTCATTGGCAAACGCAACATAAGAAAAGGTGTCTCCGCCGAAAAAATACGGCTTTTCCATCATAAGAACGACGAGTCTTATCGCCACCGCCAGCGCTGCTGCAAACAGCGTGCCTCCGAATCCTATCTTCCTAGCTGGCTTCATCATTATGCGCTCTTTGCTCGCTGTTGAGCATATGGCGCTTTCAACAAAAAGGTATCTAATTCATCAGCAACTGAAACGCCAACGCAATTCTTTTACTCCAATTTAAATTCAGTTAACATGGCAAGAAAGCTCTGCGACGTAAACGTTTCTGATTTTGGGTTAGGTACATGGGGTTTTGGCGGAGGCAGTACCAGAGATACCACTAACGATGAGAAAGATCTCCGCTCGATAGGATATGCGCTTGACTGCGGAATCAACGTCATCGATACTGCAGAGATGTATGCCTCCGGACACACTGAAGAACTCGTGGGTTCTGCAATTTCCAAGCGGAATCGAGAGGATCTCTTCCTGATAACAAAGGTCTGGCCAACTCATCTGAAGCGAGATGAACTGAAGAAAGCTGCTTCTCAGAGTCTCAAGAGGCTTGGAACTCATTATATTGATCTATACCTGGTTCACTGGCCCAGCGACAAGGTCCCTATCGAAGAGACAATTCATGCAATGGAGGAGCTTGTTGAAGAGGGCAAGGTCAGAAACATCGGTGTCAGTAACTTCGACACAGGGCAGCTGGAGGACGCGATGTCCGCGTGCAGGAATGCATCAATCTCCGCGAACCAGGTGGAGTACAGTTATGGAAAGAGGGAAGCTGAAAAAGATATAATACCATTCTGCGAGAGAAACAGGGTATCGGTTATAGCATACACTCCCATTATGAAGGGCAGAACTGAAGGTTTCAGCTCTCTTTCAAAGATAGGAGAAAAGATGGGACTGAACAGCGTGCAGGTATCTCTTCTATATGTCAGGAAGCAGTCTTATCCAATCCCAAAGGTGGGAAGGAAGGAACATCTTGACGAGCTCCTCTACGCATCTGGAAAAGAGCTTTCGGAATCAGATTTCAGGGAACTGAATTTATCCAGATGAGATGAGTTAATATGCGCTCTTCTTCTGGCGAGGGGATGGAGAAGGAGTCCATAACCGCGGTAATCTTCGCGAAAAAAAGTGAGAGGTTTCCGGGAAAGCACTCTGCAATAGTAAACGGGAAAACGCTTATAGATACGGTTGCTAGCAGAGTCAAAGAGTCTTTTCCAGACGGAGCGGTGGTAATATTTTCCAAGGACCCAGATATTAAATCTGAGGAGTGCCCGGTAATTTCAGATAACAGCACCGGAACGATTGCACATTCTCTATTTGCAGCTTTGAGCACGTTTGGAACTGTATTTGCATTCGGCGGTGACATGCCGTGTGTGTCTATTGACCTGGTAGACAGGATGCTTCTCAGCTATGCTGGTGTTTCCATCATCCCTGTACATGGCAAAGATCAGATAGAACCACTTCATTCTATCTATAACAATTTAACGCAAGAAGATTTGCGACTCAGCATCGCTTCTGGGAAATTGAGCATCAGGGAATTTATTGGGGAGATCGAGCATGTTAGTTTTCGCGTAGACTCGGAATTCGAGCATTCATTCTACAATGTAAATTACCATTCGGATCTTGAAGATTTAAGGAAAAATGGGTGCAAGGGGATCACACACTGTTGACAGGGAAGAAAGGAATCACTGAAACCCAGGTACCTTTCTTCAGCATATCGGCGTCTCCCTGATGTGTGAAATATCCGTCTGATCGCGATAACCGGATAAATGCAGCAGAGGAACCCTGATATGGATGCGCAGAGTTATCTCCAGACGTAAGCTTCACCGGTACAATATTGAATTTATTCCGAGATATATGAATATCCTCATCCAGCTGTGCCATAATTCCTCCTTTATGTGGTTGTAATCCCGCTTTTCTCAGCAGTACTGGCATAAAGACAGCGGCGAGAACAAGAAACGCAGACACGGTGGGTCCGGGTAGGCTAATTATATACTTCTTTCCCGTGAGAGTGAACATTGTAGGGGCACCAGGTCTAACGTTGATCCCATGGAATATGATGCCTGGTTTTTCAGTTGCCATTACCTTTGGCATGAGATCAAGAGAACCTAGTGCGGTCCCGCCAAAGGTAATTACTACATCTGAGGTCCTCAGAGCGATTTCGATAGCAGCTTTTAGATCACCCACCTCATCTTTCACAATGCTTCTAGATTTGACGGTGAATTGACCAGATCCCTCGAGGAGGGTTTTGGCGCCGAACGAATTTGACTCATATACCCCCCAGGCGGGTAATCTTTCCCCGGGAGCTATAAGTTCACTTCCTGTACTTATCAAGGAGACTTCGATTTTTCTCCTCACTATCATCTCCTTAATTCCGATCGAAGCAACTGCACCGATATGCTGAGGGCCAATTATGATCCCTCTCTCCACAATAATGTCGCCTTTCCTGTGGAACCTGCCTGCCTGATCTACATTTTCACCCTGTCTTGCAGTTGCAGTGATCTCTATAAAAGCATCTTTCTCAATCAATTCTTCATTGGGAATAACAGTGTCATATCCTTCAGGCAAAACCGCTCCGGTTGGGATCTTGACACAGGTGTTATCAGGATCAACGCTTGGTCCTTCTTTTGACAGATATATCTCTCCCACTCTTTTTATGCGAACAGGATGTTGCGAGGTTGAGCCTGCAATATCGCTGTACCTGACTGCGTAGCCGTCCATAGCAGATCTGGGTGAAGCCGGGTGGTCAAACATGGCTCGGATCTCTACAGCATTGATGCGTCCAATAGCTCTTTCCAGTTCAACAGCTTCCTGATCTTCAGGAATGTCGATGTGCTTCTCTAACAGCTCAATAACTTCAGCAATGTCCATCAATTTATCTCTGTTATACATAGTGACCGGAATGGATGATGGCTGATCAGTTATGAATATAATTAGTTATACTGGAAGTAAAGGAAACTACCTTTTCTTGTTGATTTACTTGATCTATAATTCCGGTTAGATTTCAGGACAATTTTTGACCGTGATAGGATAGAACCTGCAAAATCTGGCATTCGGAATCTGCAAAACTAAAAATATTTATATATCCGAGAATATATCTTTCTAGGTATATATGACTATATCTTATCTAGCACCAGTTGCTTTAGGGTTCTTCGGGCTCGGAACAGGATATTTGATTTACGGCCCATGGGAATTCTTTGGTAAGTTTGAGAAATCGCCAGAGTTGAATAGATCTCTAGGTCAATGGGGTATTTGGATGCCAGGGTTCATCCAGCTACTTACAGGCACATACTTGTTCCTAGGATTAACCCTTTTCCCCGGAGTTATAGGCCCCACTTTTGGTTCCAATGGGACTAACTTGCTCTATATGGCTGCACTTGCGTTCACCGCTTTCGGCGTTCACTGGTTCGCACTTGGTTATAACAGATACACTGGCGCTGATATGAGAATTGACGGATATATGGCATTCGCGTTTGTCTGGATCTGTATAACTGGTCAGTTCGTATTCTACTATAACCGCGCGGATCTTGGCGTTGGAATACTCTTCACACTGCTTATGCTGGTGTATATCTCGGACATACCTGCGAGCTTATTCGGGTCAAAGTTCTGGGTGAAAATGAAAGGCTTCTGGCACATGGTGACCGGAATCTGGCTCATGTACCTGATGTTTGCAGTAGTGGTTGGCGCCACCTGGGGCATAAAAATATTCGCTTAAGATACGTCAATAGCTGGCTAAGCCAGCATTTTTTATTTTAATTTATTTTTATTTTCTTGTTGGTTTTTCCGTTTTGAGTTATCTTACAAATACTTTGGAGCACGAAACCCACTGAGCTTGCGATGGAGAGGATGTCAGGTGTGGTGTCCTCTTGGGAACTGCCCTGAAGGGAATAATTAAATAAAGCCAATGTATGATATCTAAGGTAACTGTCGGTCGGTTCTTTCAATCTGACCGAAGTCGGTGAAATTATGGCAAAGGGTAATATATCAATTAAAGTCAAAGGAAAGGAGCTTGCCGTCGATAAGGGAGAAACAATACTTCAGACACTCACCAGGAATAACATGGATGTTCCGCACATCTGCTATCTCTCAAACCTTGGTCCTATAGAGACTTGCGATTCCTGCATAGTTGGAATCGGCAACGGTCAGTTTGTAAGGTCATGTTCTTACGAACCAAAGGCAGACATATCTGTCGACCTAGACAGTGAGGAAGTGGTTGGGAAACAGAGAGAGGGTGTTCAGAGACTTCTAAGAAACCATGAACTATACTGCACAGTATGCGAAAACAACAACGGAGATTGTCAACTGCATAATGCTGTGAATAGCCTTGATATTATGAAGCAGAAATACCCGTTTGAGAAGAAGCCGTATCCAGTAGATGATTCAAATCCTTTCTATGTCTATGATCCAAACCAGTGTATTCTTTGTGGAAGATGCGTCGAAGCATGTCAGGACGTTCAGGTCAATGAAACTCTGCATATTGACTGGTCGCTGGAACGGCCGAGAGTCATCTGGGACGATGGGGTACCTGCGGGTGAATCATCGTGTGTATCATGCGGTCACTGCGTCACGGTATGTCCAGTTAACGCGCTCACTGAGAAAAACATGCTTGGCAAGGCCGGCTTCCTGACGAAGATAGAACCTGAGACAAAGAGGAAGATGATTGATCTCGTGAAGGGCGTTGAACCGCAGCTCGGAATGGGGCCGGTCATGATGGTGAGCGAGATAGAATCTAAGATGCGGGAATCCCAGATCAAGAAGACCAAGACAGTGTGCACATACTGCGGCGTTGGGTGTTCATTCGACATGTGGACCGAAGGCAGGGAAATACTGAAAATACAGCCACAACCGCATTCTCCCGCAAATGGAATCTCCACCTGCATAAAAGGAAAATTCGGATGGGATTATGTAAACAGCAATGAAAGGCTTACCACTCCGCTAATAAGGAAGAAAAACACATTCGAGAGAGCTTCATGGGAAGAGGCCATTGATGAGGTCGCTGATAATCTTAAGTCCCTGAAGAAGAAGTATGGACCGGACTCGATCATGGTCATTTCATCCTCGAAAGGCTCAAACGAGGAATCCTACCTTTTCCAGAAGCTTGCACGTCAGGTCATAGGCACAAATAACGTCGACAACAGTTCCAGGTTCTGTCAAGCACCTGCAACCACTGGCCTCTGGAGAACAGTTGGCTATGGTGGTGATTCTGGCTCCATGAGCGATATTTACTCCGCTGACCTTATAGTGATTGTCGGTAGCAACACTGCAGAGTCGCATCCAGTTCTTGCAACCAAGATAAAGAGGGCTCATAAACTCAATGGGCAGAAGCTGATTGTCTCTGATATCAGGCAGCATGAGATGGCAAAACGTGCTGATCTCTTCCTGCATCCTAAACCAGGCACAGACCTGGTCTGGTTGACAGCGGTTACGAAGTACATTATAGACCAGGGCTGGGAGGCAAAAGATTTCATAAAGAACAGGGTGAACGACTATGACGCCTATGTGAAGAGCCTGAGCAAATTCACTTTGGACTATGCAACAAAGATAACCGGCTTATCGAAGGAAGAACTGATTAAGGCTGCAGAAATGGTTCATGCATCCAAAGCGACCTGTGCCCTCTGGGCGATGGGAATTACGCAGCATGACCAGGGCTCAGATGCGTCAACATCTATATCCAACCTCCTTCTCGTGACCGGCAACTATGGCCGGACTGGGACGGGCGCCTACCCGCTAAGGGGACATAACAATGTTCAGGGAACAAGCGACTTTGGTTCAATGAATGCTTATCTGCCAGGTTATCAGAAGGTCGCGGACGAAGAAGTCAGGAAGAAATTTGAAAAGGCGTGGAATTGCGAACTTCCACCGAAACCAGGCATGACAAACAACAGTTGCCTGGAGGGAATCATGGACGACAAGATCAAAGCCCTTGTTGTCGTTGGTGAAGAGCTTGTCCTCACTGGCTCAGATGTAAACTTCATCAGGAAAGGTTTGGAGAAACTGGAATTTCTTGCAGTGATCGATCCCTTTATGTCTGAGACTGCGAAATATGCGGATGTTGTTCTGCCATGCGCCGTCAGCGTTGAAAAGGACGGTACTTTTGTGAACACAGAACGCAGGATCCAGCGCATATACAAGGTCATGGAACCACTAAAGGGTACGCTTGTCGAATGGCAAATTGCATCCATGTTAGCGCGAAAGATGGGATTTGACTGGAATTACACACATCCCTCAGAGATTATGGAGGAGATATCCCAGGTTGCTCCTATGTTCTCTGGCGTCACCTACGAGAGACTTGAAGGATATAAGAGTCTCCAGTGGCCGGTTGCACCCGATGGTACCGACTCTCCTCTTCTGTACAAGGATGAATTCCATTTCCCTGATGGAAAAGCGAAGATGTATCCTGTTACATGGAAGGGCTACCTTGACGTTGACAAGGAATATGATGTCTACCTGAACAGCGGAAGACTCCTGGAACACTTCCATGAGGGCACGGAGACGTATCTGTCACCGGGAATCAAGGAGATAACCCCAAATACCTTCGTTGAGGTTTCTGCAGAACTTGCCAAAAAGAAGGGAATCACAACCGGAGATCTGATAAAAATTACATCCAGATCTGGAATGATAAAGACTCCTGCACTCATCACGGACCGGGTTAAGGGAAATGAGATCTATGTGCCCATGAACGACAGAGGAGACCAGGCCGTGAATATACTCACTGGAAGGACAGTCGACCCTGATTCTGGCACGTCCGCGTATAAGGATATCCCGGTAAAACTGGAAATTGTGAAGGGGAAGAAGAGTGACTCTCCGCTTCCAAAGAACAATTTCAGGTGGGGAAAACCTGTTGCACAGAAAGGAGTCCTGGTGCAGGAGAAGTGGAAGAGGAAGGATTACGTACCGATCGCATCACAGGAGGCGAAATAATGTCCAAGAAGATCGAAACGTTTGCAATCGAGAAATTGGAGGAAAAAGAATCACCTGATATAATTCCTGGACTTTCTGATCTCAGCCGTGCACTTGAGCAGTTGAACTCTCTTCTACAAGCTGCGGAGAAGAGCGGCCTGTTCAAAATGCTATCCGCTTTCCTCGAACACTATGATGATGCACTGTCAATAATAGTGAAACAGATCTCCACCAAGGAGACTTCAAGGGTGCTGAATAATGCTCTTGTTACCTATTCTGTTCTATCCTCAATCGATACCGGAAAAGTAATGCAGGTTGCGGGTGACGTATCGGAAGTGATGAACTCCATGGGCAAGCTCAAGGAGGAGCCACCACTTGGTATGATGTCAATGTTCAGGTTGATGAAAGATCCTGACGTAAGCGCAGGCATACGGGCAATGTTTAAGATACTCGGCTCACTTGCTAAATCCCCTTGAACAGGCAACAGAGTACAAAAGGTGAATCTGGAATCTTTTCCAGAGAAATTTTCATTTCTGCAGGCGCCACTCTAGAGAAAAGAATCGACTCAATCACAGTGGAGGAACCCCTTCAGATTGTGCTTCGCAGGGGAGAGATAACCAGGGATCTGGTTGTTATCATGCGTACGCCTGTGGACGACCTTGATCTAGCATGCGGATTTCTCTTCACAGAGGGAGTCATAAAGGGTGCTTCGGAGATAGTGAATATTGCGTACGATGCGTCCAGGAAGGATTCAAAGAATGTAATTGTCGTCGATGTTTCATCTTCCGTCTCTTTGGAGAGAGAAAACAGGAATTTTACTATGAACTCCAGTTGCGGTATTTGTGGTAAGACTTCGATAGATGAGATTTACCTCCGTGGCACGAGGATTAATAGGTCTAGAAAGCCATTGAGCCGTTCTCTGATACTGGAACTTCCAAACGAGCTCAGGAAGAAACAGGAAATATTTTCACAGACGGGAGGTATCCACGCTGCGGGCCTCTTCCGCTATGATGGAAGCTTGATCAAGGTTTCTGAGGATGTGGGGAGACACAACGCGGTTGATAAGATTGTCGGATATATGGTTATGAACGGACTTATTGGAAAGGAAGATTATATCTTGCAGGTCAGCGGGAGAGCAGGTTTTGAGATAGTACAGAAGGCTGCTGCAGGCGGTATAACAATAATCGCATCAGTATCCGCTCCATCTACACTTGCAATTGAGACTGCTGAAGCCTTTGGAATTACCCTCATCTGCTTTGTCCGAAAGGATCGCTTCAATGTATATTCACACGGTGAGAGGATTTCCTCCGGTTTGTAATCCCTTCAGCTTTTTCTCAAGACCTGCTATCTATCGAATGTTTAATCGACAAAATCTTATATCGTAGACCAGCCTGTTTATCAGCATGTCAATTAGAGTTTTGATCGATCCTCCGAAAGAAGTCAGACCTGCTGGCGCGATAAGGGCCGATGTTGCCTGGAAGTTATACCTTCCTGATTCTATGGGTGACATACCCAAAGTCTGGATGGAAAAGGAGGAACGGTTCAAATACTGGCTCTGGACTGAGCTGTCTGACCGTCTGGGCTTTCTGAAGGAGCATGAAGAGGGAGATCACTATATCCTAACTCCCGATCTTACAGCTGCAGGGGAAGATTTTATCGCGAGAACCTGTTCGCTCTGGTCTAATCATGTATACATAGTAAGAGGCAACGGCAGCTCTTTTGATCTAAACAGGGAGGTTGAGAATAGCTGGGTCCCCCCATTGGTCAATATATTCGACCCGGGAGCTTCAAGCGAGACCCTGAAGAAGATCATCATGAAAGATGAAAGAAGGACTCATTTTCTTCTCTCTCCCATCCTTGGATCAGGTAGGACAAACATGAGGGTGTACGAAATAAACCCCGGGCATACATTTGCAAGGTATCACAGCCACACGGCGAGAGAGGAGCTTTACCTTGTCCTGGAAGGCAAGGGGAGCGCTAGAATCGCAGGTTATAAGATAGATGTCAGAAGAGGGGATTTAATTGCAAAGCCCACAGGCCCGGACATCGCTACACAGCTCCTTGCAGATAAAGGTGAGCCAATGCGGGTTCTTGACGTCGAGATATGGCCACATGAAGACAAACAGGACAAGGATCTCGTTAGATATCCAGATCATGGGGAGCTGGATCTCTTCGGCCCTGGCTGGGAGGTAATGCTGCCATCTGAATCCGTTATGAGCCTTGAAGATTCATTGAGGAATTATCATTCCGGTTATGTCAGGAAGTCGGATGGATCCTGGGAGCCAAGAGAACTACCCGGATACAGGAAACGCGAAAGATAAGGTCCTGGTGAGTCAACTGTATATCCTCTACCCTACATACTCATAGAGTGCAACTTTCATGTATGAAGCGATCTCCCGATAATAACCAGTAGAGATAAGCTTTGCAGAAAGCGACTTCATTGTATAATTCGTCAAATGATACGCAACACTGTAATTTGCGTAGTAAACCGAGTAAGGATCGACGACAATATACTGTGGATATGATCCATTGACGTAGAAGTCGGGCAACATCCATGCATAACCTGCAGTCAACTGTGGCATGTTGTTCTGGATCAGCACCGAAGAACCTTTTGGGATTGAAGATATGATCTTCTGCAGTTCCACGTCGTAGCTATGTACCGTGATACTGGAAAGCGAATTGTAGCTGTAGTCGTTGCCCGTTAACTGAAGCGCAATCTGCTGGCTTCCCCCATCCGTATATAATCCCCCGATCGGTGTATAGAAGGAAAACAGAATAAGGTTGAATATAAGAACCATCGAGGTAATGTATTTCCACGCATTTTTCTTCAATTTAGGCCTGTTTCTCGATAGATGGAGAGGATCTTCCTTGATTCGTGAAAGCCCAATAACGGTAGCGATAAAAATTACTGGAGCAGTTAAGGCAGGATACTGAAAATACATAGTTGAAAGATAAGGCTGGTATGTATTGACAAAAGCAAGTACATAATAGGGTATAGTCATGATTAGGGCCTCTGGGGCAAGGAAAGAAACCATGAAAACTGGCAGTTGCATTCTTGCCAGGTAACTTATTTTGTAAGCATAAGACGCTGAAAATACAACAGAATATGAAGCTCCCTTGATTCCTACATAATCAAATGGAACAATCGAGTGCGTATAGAGAATGGGCAGGATAAAAATGACTGCAACTATTGAGAAAAGAATTGAGGTGTATATCCTTTCCTTCTTTGAAAAGACTGTTCCACGTCCCTTTATTAGTGTATAAACACAGAAAAATCCCACTATAAGCGGGACGAGGTAATCGGTGATCGAAGCGAGCACCATCATTGTCAAGGAAAGTCTCCGTCTTCCCGTTGCATGTAAATAAAAACCAGTCAGGAAAAAAGTTGGAAAAAGAGCCATGAAGTGGAAATCAAACCAGTTCACACCCGATAGCGGATAATATAACAGGTATGACGCAGCTATCATTATTGAGAATGCAGCTGACTGAAGATACTTCCTCGCAATAAGGTAGAGCGGGAAAATACCTAAAGCAATCCAAATTGACTGAAAAACTACAAGCCATGCAGGGTTCGGGTCTAAATAGAAAAATGGAGCCAACACAAGCATAATCAGCTTTGTAAAAGGAATCGGGTACGGATTAGCGGCAGTTGAAATCAGCCCCCCATGAGCAATAGAATAGAGGCCGGAAGCTGCGAGTCCCAGATCAAAGACATTTGCATTGAATGAATAATATCGAAGCAGCGTAAAATAGACCCATAACCCTGAATATAGAGAGAAGATGCCAAGGAGGATGATTATTGGTACCCTGCGATACCTTTCAGTCCGCGGAACCTGGATCAATCTCTCACCATGCATTCAGGTTCATAAAAGAGTATTATTAAGGTTATCCCATTACACTGAAATATGGACAGGGATGCAATCCGCGAATACCTGAAAGAAGGTTCGGAGGCCAGATTGTCTCTTGATATAGGAACAATTTCCTTTACCGGTGAACGGATCGCTTCTCTGATCCGCACTGGAGGGAAGCTTGTGATCTTTGGGAATGGAGGTAGTGCAGCTGATGCGCAGCATATTGCCGCTGAACTGGTAGGAAGATTCGAGCTTGAAAGGAAACCATTGCCTGCACTTGCACTTCATACAAACACCTCCTCCCTAACTGCAATAGCGAATGATTATTCCTACGATGAAGTGTACAGCAGACAGGTAGAAGCCTTCTGCAAGAGAGGCGACGCCGTTGTCGGGATATCTACAAGCGGAAACTCCAAGAACGTTGTTAATGGGCTGTCCAGGGCAAAGGAGCTAGGCTGTTACTGTATCGCGCTTACCGGAATATCCGGGGGGGCTTTAAAGGGCATAGCTGATGTAACGATAGCTGTCACAAGCAAAAGGACATCAATCATACAGGAGTGCCACATCGCCATTGGGCACATTTTTTCAAAAATAATTGAAGATGTAATCTTCAAGTGAATATGGAAATATAGATACAATTGGTTCGGTTAACCTGACCATGATGAGCTTCGAGATTATTGAGCGGGTGGATCACGAGAGTCAAGCTGGGAAAGAAGTGAAGTTGATTGGCATCAATTTTGAGGAACCCACTCTCATCAAGATCAGAGGAACAGAAGACCTGAAGAATCGTACGGTGATAGAGAGCGACCTCAAAACCGCCACTCTCTCCGGCAGGGAGATCGGTATAGTGGTTTCAGTCAAGAGGGGATCTGACGTGAAAGTAAGTACAGATTTTGACATTAAATATACTGGAGGATATTCGCTTGATGGAAAGACAGTCTATCTGGATGAGCATTTCCCTCCTATTCTTAAGATCCAGGGAAAGGATATCGACATAAGGAAGACGATCGGTCTTCATCATGAACTGCCAGAAAAGTGGATGTCCGATGAAGGTTATGAATATCCTTATGCACATGAGGTCGCGACCGGGATTGAAAAGGAGTATGTTATTTCACTCGGTGTAACCTGGAAAGCATATTGTGATGAGGTAGATAAGAATCTGAGGCAGGTCTATCGAAGAACCTTGGAAAAGTCACCGCCTTCACTGGATCTCGCACCTTATCTATACTGCAGGGACAGGGAAGCACTGAAGGAAATAAGGAATAGTGAGGAGTGATCTTCCTCGAATGATCCAGATGGTCGTATTTATTAAGTAAAATTCCAGCAAATATGGCCCATAAACTTCAGGAAACTGGGATTCCTTCCCGTGGCATCTTCCAAAAAGTTGGGTAAGAGTAAATAGATAGAGCTTTTATGCTGTCAGTCTGCGAATTAATTGCTTCCGCTTTCAACCGGCAGTCCGGTCTCAGCCCATTCTTTCATTCCGCCCTCGTACGCGTAAGAGTCAAACCCTTTTTCAGCAAGAAATTCAGCTGCTTTCTTTGATGCGGAACACATATAGCTAGCACAGTATGTGGCAACTTTTCTTTCCCTGTCAAGCTTTGTATAACCACCGTTTATAAGCGCTTCAAGAGGTATTGATATCGAGCCCTTTATGTGATTCCTCACGTAAGACTCAGACTCCAGAACGTTCACAACTGTTGCCCCATTGGATGCAAGCAAATTTTTCACTTCTTCTTTGGACACTGTTTGTAATTCCTCACTTGCCATGTGTTATAGAATGACCCGTCTCTTATAAGATTTACTTAATTATGATGGCCCCAGAAATGCTAGTTTAAAAAATGTAATTTTTGAGTTGCATTGTCTTGAATATATAGTTCATGTTCAATTCGTACCGATCTGGGAACCGTTAAATCTGAAGTGGGAATCATTGTATGGTCAACCTATGAAACAGGACATGGAAATATTCAGGCGATTC
Source organism: Thermoplasmataceae archaeon (assembly GCA_046704325.1). Classification (GTDB taxonomy): domain Archaea; phylum Thermoplasmatota; class Thermoplasmata; order Thermoplasmatales; family Thermoplasmataceae; genus UBA582. Next base: position 45,089 of record JBJKSG010000018.1, on the reverse strand, counting down.
CTGGAAACCAGAAAAGAGACGCTAGATATCTGCTCTGTCCTGGAAAGAGACGATTACATGGTTCAATCCACCCCAGAAACTAGTCCTCCGAAGTGGCACTTGGGCCACACTTCATGGTTCTTCGAGACATTTGTGCTGGTCCCTTTTCATAAGTCATATAAGCAGTTCAATCCCAAATTCTCAGAGATTTTCAACTCCTATTACAACGAGCTTGGTGATTATCTTACAAAACCTAAAAGAATGCTACTTTCCCGACCCTCTCTCGATGAAGTTCTGCAGTACAGGAATTACGTGGAGAGATCGCTTGAAGAGCTGCTGAGTTCAATTAAAGCTCCTGCTCTGGACGAGGTTTTGGGCAGAGTTGTACTCGGAATAAACCATGAACAGCAACATCAGGAACTCCTGATAATGGATATTAAGGAGAATATGTATAACTCACCATTTCGTCCCACGCTCGGTACTCGGTATGGCACCGGAGCCAGGGCAGCCACTCTTGGGTGGATCAAGATGGAAGGCGGCCTTGCGGAGATAGGCAGCGATAACAGTGCATTCAGTTTTGACAATGAATTACCAAGACACAAGGTCTTCCTATATCCTTACAAAATCTCAACCAGACTGGTAACGAACCTGGAATATACGGAATTCATTGAAGATGGCGGATATGAAAAGCCTGAACTCTGGCTCTCTTCCGGTTGGGAAACGCTCAGGGCGAACGGTTGGCACATGCCACATTACTGGGAGAAGGTGAATGGGGAATACAGACGCTATACTCTGGCGGGCATGAGCGATATCGACCCAGACCAGCCAGTGAGCCATGTTTCCTATTATGAGGCAGATGCATATGCAAGGTGGATTGGGGCCTCACTTCCCACCGAGGTAGAATGGGAATTTGCCTTTTCCGGGCCACACGTTAAGACAAGAGGCGAAGGTAAAATATGGGAACCTGCGATTCAAAGCAGCGAGGGAGAATTACAGGGGCCCGGTGGATGCTGGGAATGGACTTCAAGTGTATATGCTCCTTATCCAGGCTTCAAACCACTTGAGGGCGCCCTCGGAGAATATAACGGTAAATTCATGTCACAGCAAATGATTCTTAGAGGAGAATGCTCCGCAACTCCAACCGATCATTCTAGAATAACTTACAGAAATTTTTACCACCCGGAAAGCAGGTGGCAAATTTCGGGCATACGACTAAGAAAGGGAGTAGATGATTAGTAAAGACAATATAACGGACTTGAAACCAGCACTATCAGACTTCAGAGGAGAAATCAAGATCAGTCTTAGTGCCGAGGCGAAATGGATACATCCTAAGTTCTTCTATGATGCAAATGGCTCTAGATTATTCGATGAAATAACAAGGCTCCCGGAATACTACCTCACAAGATCTGAGATTTCAATATTGACGGACCAATGCAAGGAACTGTCCAAAAATTTGAATCACCCAAAGCATGCCCTGGAATTCGGATCGGGAAGTGGTATGAAGAGCATGCACCTGATACGCTGTCTCGCAAGCCTGAAAGAGTACACCCTGCTCGATATCTCCATGGAGCCCTTGCAGACTGCATTGAGTCTTCTCCACAAAAACTTTCCAGATCTCAAAGTATCAGGTGTCTGTTCCGATTATCTAAATTCAAACAGCTTGCATATCGACAGAGATAAAGGCCCTAATCTCCTGGTCTTCCTTGGCTCTACCATTGGTAACATGGAGGTTCAAGACGCTCTTGCGTTTCTAAAAGGTTGCTCAGGTTGGCTGAATCCTGGCGACTCATTTCTGATAGGCGTAGATCTGAAAAAAGATCCTTCTGTTTTGGAAAGGGCATATAACGACTCTTCTGGTGTGACTGCAAAATTTAACCTAAACTTAATAGATCGAATCAGGAACGAATTTGGCGTGTATATACCGCCAGATACCTTTCTGCACAGAGCGAAATATAACGAGGAACTGGGTAGAATTGAGATGTATCTAGACTGTACCGCCAAACTATCCTTGAATCTTGATGGTACCAAAATCAATTTCAGGAAAGGTGAGAGCATTCACACAGAAAACTCGTATAAGTATTCGTCAGATGAATTCAGTGCAATGCTTTCAGAATCCGGTTTCTCTAAGATTTCTCATTTAGAGGATGGGGATGGCTTTTATTCTATTTTCATTGCACATAAGCCGCTATAGTTACCGATTGTATCCTTTCTTTTATTGATCAGAATAATCTAATGAAAGACCAGGGTGGATAGAACCATGCATCGATATCTAACAGATATGTACAAAGGTTTACATCTTACTGTATATATATTACCAAAGGAGACAGAATTCTCCAATCAAGCCATGCGGCGATGTGGAGGTAATGGAGGATTTCGCTTGATAAACAAAATGCGGTGAATATTATGGGTAGTCGATCACGATTTCTGGAGATCGTTAAACGGTATCCGATACCTGTAATAGCACTAATTGGTCTATTTGTAGGGACTGTATTCGATCGCATTTTGGGAGAACGTCTACTGGCAGATTACGCATGGTATGCTGCCCTGATTATTGGCGGCATACCCATCATAATTTCAATTGGAAGGCAAATGTACAGGGGAAAATTTGTTGTCGACATCATTGCAATGCTTGCAATTCTTACCGCCATAATTATGGATGAAGCATTTGCAGGAGTTGTAATAGTCCTGATGCAGTCAAGCGGGGTTGCTATTGAAAATTATGGAATGCAGCGGGCTACAGGAGAATTAAAGAGGTTGCTTGAAAGAAAACCAAAAATAGCTCATATCAGGATCGGAGAAGACATGAAGGATATACCGGCAGGCCAGGTCGTACCTGGTGACAATCTGCTGGTAAAGCAGGGTGAGCTTATTCCTGTTGACAGTTATATCAAGGATGGAGTTGGAGAACTCGATGAGTCCCTCGTCACCGGCGAACCTAAGATACTCGTTCGAAAACCAGGGGAAAAAGTGCTTTCAGGAACAGTTAATGTTGGATCAACTATAGAGATCATTGCAGAAAAGAAAGAGTCGGATAGTGAGTACGGCAGAATAATCGAATTGGTAAGGAATGCAAGAGAGGTCAAGGCTCCTATTCAAAGAACCGCAGACCGGTATGGGATGTGGCTGATCCCAATCACTCTCGCTGCAGCGCTCGGTGGGTGGGTTTTTACAAGGGACCCCGTAACTATTCTATCTGTATTCGTTGTAGCGACACCCTGTCCACTGATACTTGCAACACCTATCGCTCTTATGGGTGGGTTGAACAGGGCGACAAAGCATGGTATAATCATAAAGGGTGGTGGTGCAATAGAAGTTCTTGGTAAAGTTGATGAAGTGGTTTTTGACAAAACAGGTACCCTGACTCTAGGAAAACCTACCATGAAGGAGGTAATCCCGCTAACTGACATAAGCGCAGACCGGCTTCTTTTTCTTGCAGGTTCTGCAGAACAACTCTCCAATCATCCACTGGCCAAAGTGATTGTGAAGGAAGCCAAAGTTCGAGTAGGCAGGCTCTCCTTACCAACTGAATTTCATGAGATTCCCGGAAAAGGCATAATTGCGATGGTGGACGACTTGGAAGTTTCCGTTGGCTCTCTGGATTTCTGCAATGGTGCAAATGGACTGAAGGAAATTAAGGATGAGGTTTCTCCTGATAAAGAACAGGCTACTATGATGACCTCCTGCATCAGCATTGCAGGCATTGCTTCAGGGAAAATTAGTTTCTCCGATGAATTGCGTCCTGGAGTTAATGAGATGATCAAGGCACTCCGCACGCATGGCGTACAAAGAACTGTAATGTTAACCGGAGACAGTTTGAATAATGCGAGACTTGTTGCAAACCTTGCAGGGATAGATTCTTACAGGTATAACTTGAAGCCTGAGGATAAGCTCAATTTCATCAAAGAGGAAATAGAGTCCAGAAAAACGGTTATGATGGTCGGCGACGGGATTAATGATGCACCTGCATTGACAGCAGCATCCGTAGCAATAGCAATGGGTGCAGAAGGTTCTGATATTTCCGCCGAATCCTCAGAAGTCGTATTAACAGAGGATAGAATAGAGAAGGTCTCAGACGCCTTATCGATTGGTAGAAGGTCTCTATCTATCGCGATTCAGAGCATTTTAGTTGGAATGGCTCTTAGTGGTCTATTCATGGTTCTTGCTGCGACCGGATACATATACCCAGCTGAGGGGGCCCTGATTCAAGAAGGCGTTGACGCTCTCGCTATTTTAAACTCTGTAAGGTCAGCTATGTAAAGCATCTTACGCAAAAGACCGTTCAAACAAATTAAAATGGAGCATGCAAATTTGGCGAGCTTTGCTGAGTATATATGTAAGGAAGCCGGTACATATTGAAGGAATTGTTGCATCTTAAGCTCATATGAAGCTCTTGAAACAAGTTCCACCCTCCTCTGAAACTTCTACCTAACAGCGTCGTACCTGAGGTACAGTTCACCGTATTCCAGGCTCAACTTCTTGGTTAGTTTTAAAGTTTGTTGATGATTCATCGGGCCCCAGTAATGATGGCCTTTTCCAAGTATAACGGGAAAGATAATCATTCTATAATCGTCAGCTAGGCCCTTTTCTATAAACTCATGTACCAGGGAGGGGCCTGCATCTACGATTATGTCCATTCCATTCTCTGCCTTGAGTTTATTGACGATATCAACCAAGTCTCCACCTATTATTCTCGCATTTCCCCATTCTGCCTTCTTGAGCGTATTGCTTATTACGATCAACTTGCACTTTTCGAGGAAACGGGAGAATTCGAAGAGAACCTCCGGATCAGTAGACTTCCTCTTGGAAAGTGCGTGCACACGTGAATGATCTTCATATGAATTCCTGCCGTAGATCACTGTATCCACGGACTCGTACCTACTACTCCACATATCGATCCAGTATTCATTAGGTCCCTCTGGTTCCACGTCAGACCCCGGATACTCTGGGAATTCACCATATCCATCCAAGGTCATGTACATATTTACAGTGATCTTTCTCGCCATATTTCCTAATCAAAGAAAAAGATTTAAAAAGGTAAGGGAATAAAAATAAACCTTGATGGGAACACCGACCCCAACACATGTATGACGTAATTTTCGAGAGAGGTTGCAGTTTTCGTAAAACTATATGTTTTTAAAGTAGTTGTTTCTTATTTTACATCGAGCATTGATTTCTCGGCCCCTATTCAGGTAGGGTAATAGCGATATCTGAGAATTTTAGGGAATTTATAGATACGTTCTCAGTCTAATATAAACAGTGACCAGTACCAGGAATACTAAGAGGATCATCTTCATGGCAGTCCTGATAGCTGCTATCGTAGTACTTTCTTCCACATTCTACTACCTCGTGGTTCTTAAACCGGTTCCATTGACTGCGAATGACGGTAAGTCAACATATCTGCTTAAGGGTTCATTCACTCATATAAACAATACACAGGTAGTGAATGCAACCAGAGCAACCACCTCAATCTCAACAGCAAATTACCAGAACTCCTCCCTCTCGATTGAGATCACAGGATATACCCATTATAGCCGGGAATTATCTTGCGTATGTTTTGACTTCTGGTTAACGGTATGCGGGAATCTAACACCAAACCTGCATCCGAAATCTCTTGTTCTTTCGCAATCCATATCCTATTATTCCGCGTTAAATACATCGAAGCTTTCATCTACTTCTATAGTCACAAGTGCATGGGCCCCCAAAATTTCAAACTTGACCAATCTCTCCATCCCTGCGTTTGAAGGCGCAATATGTCTCCCGACGAGCGGTTCATTATCAATCTTCCTGAACTTTGCCAATGATACTCATCTTTCCCGTAATTCCATATATCATTTTGCGTTCACAAAAAGAATAGTGCCACTTATATTGAATCGTTTCTGCTTCTACCCGAATAGTTACAACCTTACATACTACACTAACTTCACTGCATCCCTCACAGGATTGTCCCAACCTGTGAGTGCACAGGTTGATCTTATTCTGGAGGATGTATGAATTCAAATGATAATGAAATACAGGATATCTGTATTAATCATTTGTGAAGGGCAATAGGACATTTGGTGTTTACCTCCCTCTTTAGTTGTTCTGAAGTTCCAGGGCCAATTTATTTTCTTCAGTGAATCAATACACTTGCCCATTATCCATTATGCAATAGATTGAACTTCTTCGTATTCTGATTTAACTTAATTGTCATTCTATTATAATTCTAGTTATCGAACCTTTCAAAGCACTTAACCAGGGTTTTTTGTTACACAATGTCTGTGATTCCAATGCAATGGACCAGTAGATTAAAAGGCATATCATCGATTGGATCCAGTAAGGAAATTTGCTTGCACCCTCGCCAATTTGATTCAATATAATGCCTAATATCAACGGTCCTGTGCGGTTTTAATGTAGGATCTTTCCCCATTCATAATGGCTCAAAATGCATAGGAATTATAGGTCCAAGTATAAGGGTGGAAATTATCAACTCCCTTAGCCTTCTAACAGATCTGGGCATTTGTCAGGATTTTTCCAAGAAGATCTTGGATATGATCCTCTTACGCGTAACTCGGAAGAAAAAGTTGCAAGTTCGTGAATAGCTTCAGAAAGGTTAGGTTCCCCTAAATGACCAAAAGCATCAATGTAGAATCTGTATGTCCCTGGATTCTTTTTTTCCGGACGCGACATCACCATGCTCAGACTTATCCCGCGTGTGGAAAAGCACTTGAGAGCATCAACCAGAGAGCCGGAGTTATCTTCTTTCAGAACAAACGTAACTGTTGTCTTGTCATTTCTGGTCGGCACGGAATTTTCCTTTCCCAGAACTATGAATCTAGTTAGATTATCTCTGTAGTCACAAATATCACGATTGATAATCCTCAATCCATATTTTCCCGCTAAAGAGGAAGAACCAATTATTGCTACCCCAGTTTTCGAGGATGCCTCTTTTGCTTTCAGAGAGGTAGACTCAACCGGAATGAGGGGAATTCCAGTATACAGCCTAGATAGAGTTGAGCGACATTGTGCTATAGCTTGCGGATGGGAGTATATTATGTCTATATCTTCAGAAAGGGCGAGTAGGGCATGCCTTACTGGGATTATGAGCTCACCTGTTATGTTAAAGGAAAAGTCCACTAATAAATCTATAACTGCTGGCACTGGGCCCTCAACCGAATTCTCTACCGGAAGAATACAGTAATTTACGTCAGGTCTTTGAAGGGATTCAATGGCTTCACGGAACGAAGGAAACGGTAGGTACTCTCCATGCTTCAGAAAGCATCTCGCAGCAAGCTCACTCCACGTCCCTTGAGGACCCAGATACGATATGACCTTCATTTATTCCCCTTGCATTGCGGTGGTGGTAATTAGGACTTACTGTATTATGTGGTGTTTCACAAAGATTGACTTCATCTGTATATTCCTGACATCTGATGATGGTAGATCTATAACAGGAGAATTCCCACATCTATTGTTACATTCGTTCCGTGGATTGATATAGATAGTATAGTCAGTTAGAATGAAATGAACCTGGTCGAAATGAATGGAATCTGGGTCATCAAATTAAAAATGTGCAAAGAAACAATGCTCCAGAAAAACTCCACAGAAAACTGCAGAAGTCACACACAATGCATCATTGGTAATTCGAGATAAATTTATCTGATGTATCTGGGTATCGTTATAGTGGCAGATCCTGTTTCTTATATTTCTGATAGATCTATTACCAGCCAACTCTACAAGATCCGGGAGCGAATTGGAAATTTAGTTTCCAGTAAAGAACTGCAGAGTGAAATACGAGGTTTCAAGACTCAGAAGGGAATATATAAACCTCGAGACTCGAATTATGCCATCTGGATAAGGCAAACAGTTAGGGGTGTTTACCCTGATAAAGAGCCAGACTACCTGCCTGACGGTTCCTGGTATTATAGGTATACCCCCGAGGCAAAGAATGGAGAAACTGATCTATCCCTAAGTACCAACAGAGCTTTGTTTAGGGCAATAGATGACAGGATACCGGTTGGTGTGTTTATCCAACGTGAAATTCATGGATCTGAGAGAATTTATGAAGTCCTGGGACTCGCTTACGTCGAAGGGTTTGATGGCAGTCACTTTATTATGCATGGAGAGCCCATTGACGTAGACTCTATTCCCGCGATGAGAAATGAAATCCCACCCTTTATTCCTTATGATATCCCAACCTCTACTTTGACCGTATCTATGATAAAGCAGAGGCTTCGCGCATTCCAAATAGGAATTAGACATGTTTATCATGAAAAATGCAGTCTATGTGAATTAGGGTATCACTTCAACGGCCAACCAATAGGAATCGAAGCTGCACACCTGATTCCATTTAGTGATAATGGTACTTCAAGGGACCTTAGAAACGGAATCCTTCTATGCAGTAATCACCATGCACTTTTTGACAAGAACCTATGGACGTTTGATGAAGATTACAGGGTCGTCGTAAAGGATGACCGATTGTTTAGGAAATCTGCAATGAATAACCACGTTTTGAAAGCGGAAGGTAAGCGGTTGCCAAATCTCCCGGACAACGAGTTCGATCTCCCCGCGGCTGAAGCCATAAAATATAGACTTTCGCAAATATAGAATCGACAACGCCTACTAAACAGAACATGACAGTTCCAGCAGTACTTCGTTAACGGATAGGTAATTAAGTGGATATCAATGGGTATTCTCTGGCATCCGTGAAAATCATAGCAGACTCAGAAATTCATCTACCGTCAAACCTGATTGCCTTATGATTGCTCTGAGGGTTCCTGACTTGAGTTCCTTATGTAGGGGAACAGTGATATTTCTGAAATTGTCATTATGATGTAATACGACGTGGTCTCCTTTTCTGACAGTGAAACCTTGTTTGGAGAGCACTTTGACAACATCCTCTCCTGAAACAACTGGTAATCTAGGCATCTAGAAGGACTTCCTCGCCAACATCCTGAGGTATAGGTTTTCCGTCTTCTTTCAGTACCTCTATGTAGAGTTCAATTGCTTCTTTTATATTATTGAGTGCTTCCTCTCTGTTCTCACCTTCGGAGATACAGCCCGGCAGTGCTGGAACTGTGACAGTAAACCCACCTTCCTCCTGAGGCTCAAGTATGACAGTAAACTTCATCTAATTTAAAGGCAAAATAAGGACTTAAGGATTTCGTAATAAAATTTCCGGGATTATCAAGCAGGCTCAATTATTTATTCGTTGCAGGAGACCGGATGTGTTAATCACTTCATCCAGATTTTAGATAAGCCCCCAAGTAATCCAATTCTTCGGAAACTTAAGATCAGCTGACTTAAAATACAGGGCCAATTCCCCCTCATGAAATACCTCGTGTTCTAAAAGGAGTCCTATTGCCTGATAAGGACTTATTTTTCTATTGTTTTCTCCCAGATATTTTACGGAAGGGGTGCAGTCAATCCACTTTTCTTCAAGTTGCTTACTGTCAAGCAGTGTAACTTCTGCACAAATCTCTTCTAGGATTCTTTTCAACCTTTCCAAAAGTCCATGTTTATTGTTTTCAAGAGAATGGTCTATATCTATTCGATAGAAGTCAAGGATGCCACTCCTCAAAGCATTAAGGTAGCACTTTCTCATGTCTAAGATGTGTCTATACTGTTTACCAAAAGTACCTGCGTTTTCTATCGGATTCAGCGGGAGAAGGTCTGAATGTATAGACTCTAGTGAGCTGGCAAGTAAGGAAGCATGAAATCGAAGTTTGCCAATCTTATCTGATAAAACTTCTTTAGTCACAACATGAAATTCAATTGAAAACAATAACTCTTCGCACAAAGGATGTTTCTATCAACTGAAGGGCATTCTTATGAGTCTATTCATCTTAACTATTGTGGGATGAAGAATTTGGTGTGGGACGCAGTGAAATATAGGTTCAGAGGATAGGTAGGGAGTTGAACCCTATTATATGGGATCTGCAGTCCCACGCATAACCGCTCTGCCACCTATCCTGATACTGCAACCTAATTGCCTAGTTGTCTTAAATTTAACCGGTTTTATGAAATGCGACATTCGAAAAACATATCAATAAACGGTTTCTATTACTTATGAGATGCCTAGATTCAAATACACTACAGACAAGAAGAACGGGGGCAGCAGTTTGGAAGAATTTAGTAAACGGTACATTATGGACCTGCTCCCAAGGGGTAACGTAACTTTAGATGAGATCAAAATACCAGTTAAGAAACAAATCAAGCGAGAGGAAAGCAAATTCACAGAATTAGATGTTATATGCAAAGACATTAGTCAGATATTGGATGCTCTTTCTGCAGACTTCATTGTATGCGACATTAGGCAGGTGTCAGAATCCCCCTTAAGGGGAGAAGCAACAGAAGATGAAATTTACAGTGCACTAGTGGATTCAGAATTTCTTTCAGCTCAAGAAAGATACTGGGAAATGCATACTAGACTTGAACCAATATGGGGGAAAACAAGTGGTGATATCAGGGCATTCTTACAAGGTTTAATCCTGGTTGCAAGTTCTCAGGTGAAGATCCAAATGAGAAATGAAACTGCCGCTATATCTCTTCATAAAAGAGGCCTCTCCATGATTGAATCTTCATCCATGAAAGATCTTCTAAAGGTAAAATTGCCATCAGAACTAACTTATCCCATTCGTTTCACCTTCATCTTAAAAAGAAGCATTCTTGCCGAAAGAACAAGGGCAAGATTATCAAAATTCGTGAATTCCTTAAACCAATAGACATGAGCAAATGCGTGATCTTCAGGACTCAAAACTTATCTGCATAATGAAAATCCCGGTAAAATGACCAAAGTAGAAGATATACTGCGTGGAGAGCTTAATGGAAAATCCGTTTCTCTCTCTGGCTGGGTATACAGAGTTAGATCAAGCGGAAAGATAACATTCATCGTTCTAAGAGATTCAACCGGGATCGTACAGTGTATTGCCAAAAAAAGCGAATTGCCCGAAGAACTGTATCAGAAGCTGGAAAGGCTTACAATAGAGAGCAGCTTGAAGATATCTGGTGTAGTAACCATGGAGGAAAGGGGCGTCACTGGATATGAGGTAAAGATATCAAGCGCAGAGATATATCAGAGAAACGACTCATTTCCTATATCAAAAGACAAATCTGAAGAATTCTTGCTGGATATCAGGCATCTATGGCTTAGGAGCCGAGAATTCAGCGCTGTTCTTAAGATAAGGTCAACGGTATTCAATGCATTCAACGAATTCTATAACAACGAAGGGTTCTACAATGTCCAGGGACCGATGATGGTCTCCACGCAGACAGAAGGGGGATCCACCCTATTCGAAGTTCCATTTTTTGACCAAAAAGCATACCTTACTCAGAGTTCACAGTTTTATCTTGAAGCACTGATATTCAGCTTGGAAAAGGTTTTCACAGTCGCGCCGAGCTTTCGTGCTGAAAAATCACGTACAAGGAGGCACTTGACCGAGTACTGGCATGCTGAAGCTGAAGTTGCCTGGATCGGTAACGAGGAAATGATGCAGATCGAGGAGCGGATGATTGAACACATCGTCTCCAAGGTACTTGAGAATCACCTTGACGAACTTTCGATAATAGGAAGAAATATAGACCCCCTAAAAAAAATACGGACTCCATTCCCTCGTATGAAATATTCTAAACTTATAGAACAAGCCCAACAGTGGGGAATCAAGCTCAAGTATATGGATGACCTGGGCGCGGACGAGGAAAGAGAGATCACCGTGCATTTTGATAAACCTGTTTTCGTCACACATTATCCGCTGGAACTCAAGGCATTCTATCACAGACCTGATCCAGAATCACCAAACGAGATACTGTGTCATGATCTGCTTGCACCAGAGGGCTGTGGAGAAATTGTGGGCGGAGGTGAGAGGATCTGGGAACTCGAGTTACTTGAAAAGAGGATGAAAGAAATGAATATTGACCCGGCTGCATATTCCTGGTATCTCGATCTTAGAAGATATGGAAGCGTTCCACACTCCGGCTTTGGGCTGGGATTGGATCGGCTGGTCTGGTGGATCTGTGGGCTGAATACAATTAGAGACGCAATCCCTTTTCCAAGAACGATGAGAAGAATCAACCCATGAGCAATATGAAAAGAAGCGGGTTTAAAGCGGCGATTCAAGGTGATGCTGATAGAATACCTGTCTGGTTCATGAGACAAGCGGGCAGATATCTTCCATCATATATCAAAGTAAGAAGGAACCATACGATCCGGGATATCTGCGCAAATCCCGAACTTATGGCTGATATAGCATTTGCTCCCGTGCAAGATCTTGGCGTCGACGCGGCCATCATATTTTACGATATACTATTCCCACTTGAGGAACTTGGTTACAACGTTGAGTTCGTCGAGAAGGAAGGGCCTCGAGTCACCCATCAAGAGGCGAATGAAATAATAAATGCAAGGCTTGATCCTAACCTGCTTCTTAAGGCCCTGAGGCTATTCAGGGCACGGCATCCCGATACCTACCTGATAGGATTCTGCGGCGGACCTATAACCCTTGCCTCATATGCGATAGCTGGAGGTTCAGATCGAGATCTATCGATAACGTTGCCATTCTCGTTAAGAGAGGAACATAAATTTCGAGAGCTTATGTCTGAGATTCTTGAGCTGATAACCAGGTTTGCAAGATCTCAAATCTCTGCTGGAGTCGATGCTATCCAGATATTTGATAGCTGGGCAGGTTCTCTTCCTGCGTCCGTGTTCACTGACTATTCTGAAAGATATCTCAGTCAGATTGCTGCCGAACTTTCCGGCAACACACAGTCTATCTATTTTCTAACGAAGTCAGCGGGTAAGTTGACAGATCTTGCAAGAACAAAGTTTGATTTCGTCTCCATAGATTCAGGAATCAGGTTGTCGCAAGCGAACAAGCTTTTGGGCAAGGATAAAGGTTTGCAGGGGAATCTAGACCCAGTATTCGGAACCCTAGGTACGGATTTAGCAGTAAGAGAGGTACTCAAAGTACTTCAAGATTCATCAGGGATTCAGAAATATATTTTTAATTTAGGACACGGGGTGTTGCAGAATACTGACCCTGCAACACTGAAAAAGATAGTAGAGGTGGTTCATGAGTATAGCAGATAAGAGGGCGGTTGTACTGATGGCCTATGGCAGTCCAGAGAATATATCCGACATTGATTATTACCTGCAGGATATCTTTGGAAGCAATCCGGTCCCACCCGAAGCAAGGGCAGATAACCTGAAGAAATACGCTCTGTTCGGAAACAGGTCACCCTCAAACCACATTCTTGCATCACTCAGAAAAAAGCTCGAGTCTTCTCTATCTCCTTATGGATTCGACGTTCTACTTGCCTTCAAGCACTGGAAACCGGGCCTTGCAACAGTAGCTGATGAGATCAGAACCGGTGACTATTCAACCGTAGTCTGCGTTCCGCTTTTCCCATTCCCCTCCAACGGTGTTTTTGATTCATACGCAACCCCTTTTACTACTCAACTCGTGCATAACAGATTTGCTGGTAAAATAGAATACATAAACGGTTTCTACAATCTGCCTGGTTACGCGGATCTATGGAGAGCGCGCCTCTTGCCTGAGATAGATAAGGGTGCTTATGATGTGATAGCGCTAACCGCTCACAGCCTACCTAATTCCAGGAGTTCTGAACAGGAATACAAAGATTCCTTCTACACCCTTTGCAACAGTCTTGCTGGCTCCACAAAAACAAAAACAATTTATGGTTTCCAGAGCAGAAGCAGATATGGAAATTCCTGGCTCGAACCAGCCATTCAGAAGGTGGTTCTATCGGAAAAGGGCCTTTCCAATCTGCTCGCAGCTCCCATAGGCTTCTGTTACGAACACCTTGAGGTTCTTTATGATCTGGATATTGATTTCTCCAGATTTCTCGGAGAGAACGGTATCAGCTATAAGAGAATTCGACTCCTGAACGATGACGACGATTTTGTTTCGTTCCTGTCAAGAACTGTGAAGGATAGATACAGGAAGATTAGGTCATAACCGCATTTTGGAGATGGAAAGGGATAATTATGTGGATAGGGATAGCAGGGTAATGAATTCACTCTCCATTTTCACATACAACGCAGATGAATTCCTCCGGGAAGTATCAAAGAAAGGAACTTCGTCCGATATAGAGTTTCATGAGAGGAAGACGGACGAGGTCATCATGACCATGATCTCTCCGCTTAGATACCCAGAAAAGATCTCATCACTTACGGACTCAATCTATCCAGCAGATATTGCAGTCGTAAATGTGTCCACTCTGAACAGGGAACTCGGAGAGGTGCTAGTTGCCCTTGATCTAATGGGACCGGAAAACGGGTTTATCACTCATTCTGAAACTATAGATCCTTCGCAGTTGAAACAGCTCACCAGAGGCAGCCGGCTTGATAACTATAGTATCACAGAGAAGAGTCCAAACGAACTTGTCGAGGAATTATCGAAGATGCATAGCGCAAAGAAATCTGGCGAAACCAGAGTAATGATTGATCATTTCTTCACAGTCAAGAGTGTTGGAACAGTTGCACTTGGCTTTGTTCTTCAGGGCACAGTGAGCAAACACCAGGATCTTGAGCTCTCCTATCTCAAGAAGAAGGTTCAGGTGAAATCGATCCAGATGCATGACGTAGACGTGGAAGAAGCAGGCCCCGGTTCGAGGGTTGGTCTCGCACTGAAGAACATTGATTCCGGAGACCTTGAGAGGGGGATGCTGCTGTCAGAGAAGCCTCTCGACTATATACAGAGTGTAGAGAAGGATATAATATCACACAGGGCAATAAAGACGCTTCCAGATGGTGAATTTGAAGTATTTATCTCCGATTGCATGCGTTACCAGCGGGCTTCCTATGACGGAAAGTCGCTACAGCTGGAAAAACCATTCGCTGTTGTCCAAAACCGGGTTTCGCTCTCCAGCATAGGTGTCTCTCCAAGAGTTTTCGGAAACATATCCATCTAAATACGCAACATCTTCTTGTTCAAAAGGTTGCGAGACCCAATGTCTCTGCGCACATAATAATCCCCATGTATATGAGCAAGGTTCGAGTCAACTATATCGCTTGCCTCGGGAATCGATGGAGCGCTGGCGACAATCGCCAGAGATCTAGATTTAGTGGTCTTAATATCTTCAAGGGAGCCCGTAACCGAAGCGTAGTAAAGATCAGCGCCGTCAATGGAATCCAGATCTATGTGAATTGTGGATTCCTGCGGATCCGATCCGTAGCCACGCGGAACCACGTATTTCAAGACAGTCGCCACCTTTTTGAAACTGCTATTGGAAAGATTTCCACTTGCTATGCTGAACATTACCTCTTCCAGATCTCCTTCGAAAATGGAAAGCATGTTAATGCCTTCAGGATCCGCGAATCTAGCGTTTATTTCTACAAGTTTGGTTCCATGTCGAGTTTTCATGAACTGACCATATAGTACGCCCTTGAATGTTGAATCCTCAGAATCCAGTGCAACAACACAGTTATTCAGTATCTTGAGAGCATCGTTCATGGAGTTAGAATCAACAAATGGAAGCAGGTGATTTGCATCGCTGATAGAGCCCATTCCACCTGTATTTGGGCCCTGGTCTCCTTCCAGCGCCCTCTTGTAATCCTGCGCCAGTGGCATCGGAGATATATGTTTTCCATCGCAAAATGCCTGGAGAGAAAATTCCTCCCCAACCAATTTTTCCTCGATCAGGACAGACCCATCCTTCTCAATCAGAGATTTGGCGTATGCGATCCCCTGCTCCCTTTCGATAAAATGATCTCCCATCACCTGGACCCCTTTACCGCCAGTTAGACCTCTTGGCTTAACGACGAATTCTGTATCGTAGGATCTTATCCATGAAGCGCACTCTTCCACCGACTCAAAGCTCTTGGAGAAAACCTCCCCTCCAATCCGGTATCTGCTAGCGAGATCTCGCATGAATATTTTGTCAGTCTCTATTCTGGCAGCCTTTTTGGAAGGTGAAGCGGTTTGGACGCCGTTTGCGATGAGATTATCGACTAGAGGAGTTCCGAGGACCGGGTCAGGGCCGATAAAAGCGAGATCAACCTTCTTACTTATTGCGAAATCAAGTATTCTTACAAAATCAGTCTCTGCACATATTAGCTGTTCTGTCGAAAGCCTGTTGATCGATGGATTCCTATGCCCCATCACTGCATATATCCTTGAGCCAGACAGATTGAGTTGCCGTGCAATCGCATCCTCCCGTCCGCCGCTACCAACAAGGAGGACTTTACTTGACAGTACTATCATCCTTTTGCTTATTCACGATATCCCGCAATTCATCCCTGGAGACAGAAAAGTATGTGTAGAAGTTCTTTCCTATCTTAAAAATCTCAGTATTTCTATACTTTTCTGATGTAATGATTTTATGTCTCTTTAGAGTGTTAAGGATCGATTCGGATCTATCGCCAAATCTCTTTGTTACCTCTCCCCTCATGATGCCATCATTCGCTATAACCATGGAAAGCAACTCCTGAGATTCTTTCGGGAACTCAGGTGCGGATACCGCGCCGACAAGATCTATGTATTCTTCCTTTAATTCCATTCTGTACCTGATACCGTTCCTTGATATCTTGAGCGCAGTCTCTCTTGTCGCATAATCCTTCATTACTGCTTTTAATGCCCTCGATACCGCTTCTCCAGATTCCTGCAGAGGGATTGCGAGATCCCTGACAGACATCGGCTCACTTGCAACAAAGAGTAGCGCCTCAATCCGTCGTTTCAGGTCCATTATAATAAGATATGTATTAGTTTATATTATTATTTTCTCAGATATTGAAAGGGAAAGCTTATGAATACAAGGTAAATTTGGCGTCGTGCCAATGGAAGGGGTCATAAAAGATCTTTCATCCGGAGAATTAAGTGACGTTACTGCAGTACCAGAGGAATCCAGGACTCAGAAGGAAAGCTCACTGTTCTGGCTCTGGTTCGCATCTAATCTGACCATTGGAGACTTTGCAATTGGACTTCTTGCACAGTCATTTGGAATGAGTTATGCCTATACAATAATTGCACTGATTCTTGGAACAGTTATGGGTGGAGCTCTCCTGGGCCTGATGAGTCTCATGGGTCCCCATTACGGTCTGTCTCAGATGAAGATAGGAAGAATTACATTCGGAAACCGTGGGGGAACGATCATGGCGGTGCTACAGTGGGGAAACACTCTTGGCTGGTTCACCTTCAACTCAATAATCGCAGCGTTTGCTCTTTCACTCGCGATTGGGACAAATCTCTCAACCATTAGCATTTTCATAACGGTGACGATAGTGTTTGCGCTCACTGCCCTCGGACACAGGATGATACAGTGGTTCGAGCGTGTTATGTCCGTGGTACTTGGCATAATGTTTGTTGTTATTCTTGCTCTCGCGATTGATAGGACAGGTTTGTTCGGCGGGATATCTGCAGGTACCGGTTTCTCCGCAATATCGTTCGGCTGGATTGTCGCATTTTCCTTTTCCTACTTAATGAGCTGGGGACCATATGCCTCCGACTACTCTAGATTCGTCTCCCCGAAGCGTTCAGCTAAGAAGATAGTCCTTCTGGTAATGCTTGGAGGATGCATAGCATCCTTTTTCTCAGAATTCGCTGGCTACTATGTCGGAATCGCGACAGGTTCAGCAAGTTCCAATCCTTCTCAACCGCTTGCCCAGTTTATGGGCAAATACGCGCTGCTCGGTCTATACTTCCTCTTCCTTGGCGGACTTTCCGCAAACGCCCTGAATCTCTACTCAAACACTGTAAGCATTAGGTCTGCCGGCCTGCATGTCAAGAGGCGTTATATCGCACTTGTGGTCGTGATTGCGGCTGGAATTTTGAGTTACATCGGGTACAACAACTTTTATCTGGATTATGAAGACTTCCTTTTCATACTGGACTACTGGATAACTCCATGGATCGCAGTGATGCTTGTGGACTTCTTCCTGCGTACAGGTGGTCGCATGCCCGGCAACAGCCGTGAACTGATCAACTACAGGGCAATCTCAGCCTATGCGATAGGAATCGCCGTTTCAGTGCCTTTCATGTATCCACCGACGATCTTTGTTGGTCCGTTGGCTTCTTTACTTGGATTCGATATAAGCTATTTCATCTCTTTCATCGTTGCGGGGGTCATTTATCTGCTTCTCTGCCTTCAAAAGTATAAAAAATATCCGACGCATAACATCTCAGCCGCATGACCATACTTAACGATAAGACAATTGAGAAATACATTGAAGAAGGGGCGCTTCTAACGTCTGCAGAAACTAAGTTCATAACCCCAAATGGTTACGACCTTCGTGTCGACAAAATACGCGTAAATGGAGTTGAAACCGAAGAATCAGCAGAAATCCCAGCAAAAACTCACTTTTACGTTTCAACAATGGAGTCTGCGGCACTTCCCGACAACATTTCCGGCCAGCTATGGATTCGGACTTCCTATGCAAGGAAGGGTGTAATAGGATCGTTTGGCTTCATAGATGCAGGATATCGCGGTCAGCTTACTCTGTGTTTCTATAACGCGTCCACAGAATCCATCCATCTGGCAAGAGAGGACAGGATTGCACAGATAGTGTTCAACACAATGAGCGATTATGCAACAAAGAATTATGAGAAAAGGTCTGGGAACTATCAGAATAGCAAAGGGATCAGACTGCAATAATGAAAGATCTTATCTCTGTTTGTAGGCCTCAAATTTAAGCGGACTCCGTTAATTCATAATCCGCACAAACATTCTAGCTAATTAATATGCTGATATCTTAATAAAGTCAGTAAGAATTACGGATCACCTGATGGCAGGAGTAGTCAAAATGACGGAAAATTTAGATCCCTTTATAATAGCAGTCGAACAATTAGGAAAAGCGGCAAAGGTTATCAACCTGGATTCTCAGGCATTTGATCTTCTTAAAGAGCCTATGCAGATACTTCAGGTCAGAATACCGGTGAAGATGGACAATGGTAGCACCAAAGTATTCACTGGCTTTAGGGTCCATTACAACAGTGCGAGAGGACCCGTTAAGGGTGGCATAAGGTTCCACCCTGAAGAATCACTTTCTACGGTCAAGGCCCTGGCAGCCTGGATGACCTGGAAAACTGCTGTTGTGGACATTCCCCTCGGAGGAGCAAAAGGTGGAGTAATCTGCGATCCCAAGAAGCTATCGCAGGCGGAGCTGGAGAGGTTAAGCAGAGGTTATGTAAGGGCCGTCGGAGAATTCATTGGGCCGGAAATGGATATCCCAGCCCCGGATGTATATACAACTCCCCAGATCATGGCCTGGATGATGGATGAGTATGAGAACATGGTCAGGCACTCAGCTCCTGGCGTCATAACCGGGAAACCACTTGAGATCGGTGGCTCCCTGGGCAGAGGCGATGCCACCGCGAAAGGAGGAATGTTTGTTCTAAGAGAAGGGGCAAAGAGGATAGGCTTGGATCTATCAAAGGCAAAGGTCGCAGTCCAGGGATTCGGTAATGCTGGACAATTTGCCGTCAAGCTCGTTCAAGAACACTTCGGATCAAAAGTGGTAGCTGTATCTGACACAAAGGGTGCGATCCAGCTGGATTCAGGGATCAAATATGCTGATCTTCTCGACCACAAAAAGAAAACAGGTTCGGTTGTTAATTTTCCAGGTTCAAAGAGCATCAGTAATTCCGAACTCCTTGAGTTAAAGGTTGACGTCTTAATTCCTGCTGCAATAGAGAACCAGATAACCTCAAAGAATGCTGGCAACATTAAAGCTAAAATTGTGCTCGAACTTGCGAACGGCCCGACAACCCCTGATGCGGATGAAATCCTCACAAAGAACAAGGTTCTTGTTTTACCAGATTTCCTGGCAAATTCGGGTGGCGTAACTGTATCCTACTTCGAATGGGTACAGAATGTTGGAGGTTACTACTGGGATCAGGATGAAGTTTATTCCAGACTCGACAAGAAGATGACCAAGGCTGCCCATGAGGTTCTAGATGCAGCAGACAAATACAAGGTCGGTACTAGAACTGCCGCATACACAATATCTGTGAAGAGAGTCGCAGACGCCATGAAGCTCAGAGGATGGTACTGAAAGATCTCGCGGAAGTAGTGTAGCGGTTATCACAGGGGCTTCCCAAGCCCTTAACCCGGGTTCAAATCCCGGCTTCCGCATGTAATAACTATGTTCTTTTAGCTGTGTTCTTTGAGGCTTAAATCGCAAACTAGAAAGCAACAGGTAATTCTCATTTAACGGTGGTCCGCCCTCAAAATATGTCGCTGTAACCAAGCAGGTTTGAGCAGAGTTTCTTCAAGGAATCTACGATTGCTCCATCCAGACCTTTCGCAATTTCATTGATATCATGAAGAGTGGAATCCATGTCGTTCTCGAACTTTTCAATCCCAGCGCTCAGATCGAGATTTCGTGGACTTGGGATATTACTCTGTCCTCTCTTCGCTGAATAGAATATGTATTTGGCCTCATCTACTTTCATAAAATAGAGACGTTTATCATCAATTGATACAACAACATACTCGTCCTGTCTGAACATTGACACTTGTTCCCCTATGGGAATATTAACAACGTCTTCTTCTCCCGTATCATAATAATCCTCAGGGAATGATTTAACTCTGGAATTCCTGACGATCCCGGCAGCAAGTGACGACAGTGTCTCATTATCCATGTTAACGGTTCAACTCAACTGCCGGAGAGTAAAGAAGGAATATAATTTCAACGATTCCCAGTTTGTATAGTGGGTAGAGACATATTTCTCTGATATACCTCCTGCGAGAGCCGATATCTGGAAAAATCCATTTACGATTATACGCTCGATTTATCTATTTTCTAAATATACGAGAAGTGAAATATGGCTCATGATGATTTTAAACTCTTAACAACAGGAACATACTTGGCAAACTGCTCACATTCTCCTGTCTATCAAGGAATATTGGACTCTCTTGAAAGTTACAAAAAGGATCTCTTGGAGTTTGGCAACCCCTGGGATATATGGTCAGAAAAAATCAGGGAGATCAAAATCCTGCTGGCGAAGCTGATACATGCGTCTGCAGATGAAATTGCCCCTCACTTTTCTGTTTCTTCTGCACTTGGTGCTCTCCTGAGTTCATTTGATTACAGCGCTAAGAATGAATTAGTGATAAGCGATCTGGAGTATCCAACTTCAAATCATGTGTTTCTTGGCCAGCAAAAACTCGGCGCGAAGGTTTTAACAATCAACAATAGGCACTTTTCCTTGAGTCTGGAAGATTATGAGCGAATTATTAGTGATAAAACTAAACTCGTATCCGCTTTTCATGTCAGCTCTTTGAATGGCTTTACACAGGAAATAAAAGAAATCAGTGAACTAGTTCATTCTGCTGGGTCTGAGGTATATGTAGATGCATACCAGTCTATCGGGAATATGGATGTCGATGTCAAGAAGATGGGAGTAGATTACCTCGCTGCTGGTACATTGAAGTATTTGCTTGGATTGCCGGGATTCGCGTTTCTCTATGTCAGGAAGGATTTAATCGAGAGTCTTGAACCTTCATATATAGGCTGGTTTTCGCAGACTGATCCATTTGAATTTGGGGCAAAGAAATTAAATTACTCTAAAACCGCAGACAGATTTCAATCTGGAACGTGGGCAATACCCTCAATATATGCCAGTATAGCTGGGATCCGAACTATCCTGAATCTGGGAATAGAAACAATCAGGAAAAGAATATCCAAGCTGACAGAGCAGGCAATAAGACTTGGTTCTGAATTGAATCTGGAAACTATCACACCCGAAGATGGAACGAGCAGAGGCGCGATCGTTTCGTTTCTTGTTAATAATCCTCATGCGATTGAAATGACGCTAAGAAAGGAGCGTATCTTTACTGCAAGCCGATCTATCGGGATCAGGTTAGCGCCCCATTTCTATAATGTCCCTGAAGATATAGAACTGGCAGTCAACAGAATTCACGAATTAAATAAGAGAAAATAGAGAAAAATGGGCTTGGCCGGATTTGAACCGGCGACCTTCGCTGTGTGAGAGCGATGTCATAACCGCTAGACTACAAGCCCGCCACTGGATAACGTTTCGTACTTTAATTAGCCTATCTCACCACAGGTTTCCAATCATCCTTCTTTACAATTAGCTAAGTCAATATCAAATCGACCCGGCTGGATGTTGTGCACTCCCTAGAGCCTTGCGTTCAGGTTCAGCCTGCTACTTTTGTCCTCAATCTGCTCTTTTCTCTAACCCTCGCAAGACACTTCAACGATGCAACAGCTCTCCTTATCGAGGGGAAGAAGACTATTCCTTCTACAGCGATTTCGTTTAACACAGGTACATAATCAGATGGTCCAGATAAAGAAAGGAAAATTAGTTTTGTCCTCTCAGTCATGTTTACCGCATCCCTTATCTGGAAAGCAAGGTCCATTGATTCCGTGGAAAGTAGGATAAGAATATTATCCGGTCCAGGTTCTTCTAACATTGAGATAAGGACTTTCTTGAAGTTCTCAGACCTCGTCCCTGGGCTTGCTATGATTCCATGATCCGTAAGCCTGAAATCCGGACTTTTCTCGACGATCTTTACAGTACTCTTCCCTGCGGGAAGTACCTTTATCGGCATGCCAAAAGTCTTCTTTCTCAAATATTCCGCAGCGATCCTGTCTGCAGAAGTGGAGGTTGTAACTATCGTAGTCTTATTGCCTCTGATCTTCTTTGCAGCTGTGAGAACCCTGGTGAAATCGGAAATCTCGTAAATGTTTCTCGCTACAGTACAATTAGGAGCGCTTTTGGGGTCAATAGATGCTGAGTTCTGGATCTCGTTCTCTCTGTAAGCTTCGTCCATGCCAATTCTGTTTACACCAGAATTGTCGTCAAAAAAGATGACAGGTTTCCCGAAGTCTGTTGCGGAAAACTGCTGCATGTGTTGTTTGGAAGCATTTCTGGAGACCCACACAACAGAATCTATGTAATCGGTGTTCTTTATCAAAGCGATAAGTTCCCTTGGAAGTGCCGATTCCTCCGGTAGGTTTTCAATGGGTACCAGCATCCCAAACCCTAAACCAAATCTGGAGAATTCCTCAAAAATAAGGTCTATTCTTGCACTATCTTCATAAATTAAAGCCGTTCGGTTCACCTGTCTATCGTTATCAACCTGGAATGGTGAAAGATTAAAGCCAGTCTCAGTAAAAATTAATCCAGCAGAAGTAGGGCCCACAACATTTACCCCGGATTTCTGTGCACGTTGAACTAGCTTGGTGATCTCTTCCGCGAATGGATGCACGTTATGTTCCCGGGAAAACAGGAGGATGTTAGGAAATGAAGCACTTATGGAATATTCTAGAAATTCCAGAATTCTTGGGTCTTGTGGAGAAATAACAGCCATCTCAACCTTATCCTTAAGTGAAAGGATCCTGTCCTCCATATCTGAAGCATCGCTTAGTATGGTCGATGAGACAACGTATAACCTCACTTCCCTGGAAGAGTTGCGAAGATTCGCTCTAAGAAGTCTTCCTTCAGTGGATGTAGCTATCGTGCCCAGGAATACTACTCCCTTTGGATCAAGAAGGTTGAGTAGTGTGTTCATAGAGAAATAATGCCGTGTGGCATATCAGTTAAAAGCCTTATATATCCAGTATTCTCGTGCGTCGCCTAAAATAAGTTAAAAATGTAAGATAATCATTGTGTATGGATGAGGATCGAGGAAGGTGATTTGTTGCTAACGGATGACCTGGATCCAAGATATGCCCGGGATCTCGCTTTTTTGGCTAATGATCCTTACATCGCGCAGAATATAGGTGGTCACTCCTTCCCTAGTCCATACAGCGTTGAGAGTGCTCTGAATTTTATCGGGTTAAACAGGAGCGATGGCAGACCTTTCAGAATTGATTTTCTCGTCTTCGCGAAGGGAAAAGTCTGTGGAGTTATCGGATTATCGGAAATAGACTATGAAGACGCAAAGGCACACGTTGGCTACTGGATTGGCAAAGAATACAGGGGCAATGGCTATGCCACTCGTGCACTCGCGCTGGTCTGCGATATGGCTGTAAAGAAGCTGCGATTACACAGACTATACACAAAGGTTTTCGATTTCAATGTAGCTTCATTGATTGTGCTGCTAAAGAACCATTTCAGGATAGAGGGTTTAGAACGCGACACATTCCATTCCAATAGCGGATATCACTCGATGTATACGCTGGGCAGAATACTGGAGGAAGAACATGAAGATTAGCTGTTATGCTTGTGGAGATCTGCGAAAGGGAATTGAATCAATCTGCACAAAGTGCGGTAATCCATTCCGCATCAGACCTGATTTCAGGTACCGGGATAATATCGAGAAGAATTTTCCGTATTTGGAGAGATTTGTTTCACTTGGGGAGTCCACCACCCCTGTTACAAGGTATTCAGGTATGGACTTCAAACTCGACTATTTCCAGCCCACCTTTTCATACAAAGACAGGGGCTCCCGTGTGTTAGTCTCATACCTCCAGGAAAACAGGGGCCAGGTCGGGAAGATAATTTCAGAGGATTCTTCAGGCAATGCCGGTGCATCCATCACTGCGTATGGAAAAAGAGCGGGATTCTCCGTTAACGTATATATTCCAAACGATGCAGCCGGTACGAAAATTGAATTGATAAAGGCATACGGCGCAAGTATACATCGAATTCCGGGCTCCAGAGAAGAGGTGAGGAAAGCAGCAATGAGTGATTCGGGCTTCTACGTTGGGCACTCTGTCTATCCGGAATTCAGGGATGGAATACGGTCGCTTGCATACGAACTTTTCACCCAGTACCAGGGAAATATCCCGGATAATATCTATATCCCGACATCGGCGGGAACTCTACTAATCGGCCTATACGAGGGATTGAACCATCTTCTGGAATCGGGAGAGATAGCGAGAATACCGAGGTTGATAGCATGCCAGCCTGATCTCATGTCTCCACTCAAAGCGGCTCTTGCAGGGAAGATATATGTCGGGTCTGGAAAGAAATCACTGGCAGATGCACTGATCACAGAAAAGTCTCCCCTCCTCTCTCCGTTGATTGAAATCCTGAGAGAATTTGGTGGCACAATTTCGGTGAGCGAAGATGACATAATAGCTGCGAGAAACGAACTTGCCGGTGCAGGTATCTATACAGAATACAGCTCTGCGGTTGCATTTGCAGCAGCGCGATCAGTTCACGAAGAGAGCAGTTTGATTCTCCTAACCGGAAATGGGCTGAAGAATATTCCACAAATATCTGCTTGATCTCTTACTCTTCTGGAACCCTTGCGAGGATCTTGCCTAGGGCTGTAATCATGTTCACAAGTGCGGTGAAACCCTTTGTAAATTCCTGGTCCTTGAACAGGGCAAGTAGTTTCAGGAGTGAAAACTGTTCAGGATTCTTAGCTCCCGAAACCATCGCTCCGAATAAACTCCCAGAATTGTATAGCATTGCCTGAAGAGTATCATTGACCATCTTGTCATTCAGGAGGAATAACAGTGCAGGAAGTAGGTTTCCAGCTTTTGAGATGGCACCCACAACCTCCTCAGAACTTCCTATCTCCCTGACAAGTGCAGAATTCGAAGGTACTACTGACCTGGCGAAAGCAGCAAGGTCTTCGATGGCACCTGAATCCTTTACAGCCCTGATAAGATCTAGCAACTGTGCAGACACCTCCTTATTTTCCAGGAAGAACTGCATTAACTCTTCTATAACGTCATCATTCTGTACTTGCTCATTTTTCATAATCTCAGCTTTCTCCGTATCTGCCATCTCAGATCAACCCCCTCAATAGAGAAGAGAAGTAGAAGTCGGAATAATGCCTCTTAAACCTGTAATCCGCGTAGCTTTCCGCAGGTGTCATCACTTCTGAGTTATACGAATACGATAAGGTTATCCCTCTGTTGAGGGAGGTCATCGCGGAAAGAGTAACGCTGCCATTATACGCGTCAGAGTTGAAGATCCCGGTGGCATCGCTAGATATCCTGTGCGATACAAATCTCCCTTGTGTGACAAAAGAGCCAGCTATATCAGACAGTAGAAAATCAAGAGCATCGCCGGATAGATAAACATCGTCATAATCCTGTATTCTGAGGGTATTCTTGTCCACGTTATCCTTAGGGGTATTTCCAAGTAACTCGTCTGTAAGGAGAAAATCCCGTGTTTGGAGCGGTGGTGGTAGTACCAATAAATCATAATTCAGGTTCGACCCTTCCGAAGAGGTGATCTCTTTATTCTTTTGATTCACGGAGGCAACCTTGAATTTTGTCTCCAGTTCAATACCCGCCTGCTCAAACTTCGACTCAAAGAATTCTGATAGTTTTGGCACTGGAAAGGCACCATCCCATGGCGTTACGAACTTAATGTGTATCTTTGAATCGAGGTGCATCAGCTTCAGCTGTTCGTTATATAGCAAGGCTAGTTCATAGAAGCCCATCAGGTTCGGCACAGGAGCATCAGCGGTTCCAATCACCACTGTACCTTCCCTGAGATCTTCAAGACTCTTGCCAAGCTCAAGTGAGTGCTGTAAATCAAGCATGTGCATGGCTTCCCCTTCGTATCCTGGAATCAATTCAGCAGAGTCCTTTAGACCAGGAGCCAGGACCAGATAATCATAATCGAACTTCCTCCCTCCTCTGGCATAAACCAACCTGTTGTTTGGTCGCACCTGAGTTACCTCATCATGGATGAAGTCAATCCCATCATTCAGAAGAAAGCTTGTCGGCTTCACCGAAGAATCGAATTTCTTCATTCTCAAGGATATCTGCGGGCCATCTGAGCGGCAGAAATTCTTCAGGTTATTACCGATCAGGGTAATCCTTGCATTCTTCTGTTCATTCAAAGTTCTAAGTTTATTCGCGGTGAAAATTCCACTTGCACCGTCCCCGACAACTACTATACTTTTTGAAACAACCATATGATCACCGTCAAGCACAGTTATGAGAGCGCACTCCTGCAAGGTCGGTAAAAATTACTAATCTGCAGGTCTGCGTAACCATGCTCCACGTATCGTTGCATTAATAATAGTATTTTCGTAAGAACCTGTCTGCATTGCTTTTTTCATAGTATCTGAGGAAGAGGAAACTCATCCTACAGGTCTAAATGGATGAAGATGATATATGCAGAACATTATATTACGCAATGCCATTCGCCCTTTTAGATCAGTATAATGGCATTCCTAAGCGTTCAGGAGGGTTCTGTCTACAAGGGCAAAGCGTTTGGCTCAGCCTCCGACGCATATGGGGAACTTGTTTTCACAACCAGCATGACTGGATACATCGAGGCTGTTACGGATCCGTCTTACCGGGGACAAATCCTGGTATTCGCTTATCCCACTATCGCAAATTATCCAGTTTCCTCAGGAAGAAAGGAGGCGAAGAATCCACAGGTTTCTGGTATAATAACAAAAGATTCGCATGCTAGCCTCCCGTTTGGAGGATATTCACACGACTTCTCGGATTTCCTCTCTTGGGGCAAAGTACCCGGAATAGATGGTATTGAGACCAGGTCTCTAGTGAGAAAGATAAGGTCAATGGGTGCCCTACGCGCATGGATTACATCTTCCGACGAAAGAAGAGATTTTTCAACGGATCCAATGCTGCAGGATCTTGCTAGAGATTCTGTCGAACCAGCTCCTTTTGAACTGAAAAATCCATCAACTGATAAAAGAATTCTTTTCATCAACGCGGGGGCGAAGAGATCTGTTATTGAGCAGATGTCGAAGATTGCAAGTTTAACAGTTGCACCTTATTTCGGCCCTTTTCCTGAGGAAAAGTTCGACGCAGTATTCATTTCAAATGGTCCAGGAGACCCTACATCTCCGTATCTAAAAGATACAATATCCTTTGTTCGTGAACGCATAGGACAGACCAGGATTTACGGAATTTGCCTTGGGCAACAAATAATTACCCTCGCTTACGGGGCAAAGACTTACAAGATGCTCTTCGGGCATCGTGGGATTAACCATGCTGTAACCGATGGCAAGAAAATCAAGATCACGACCCATAATCACGGATATGCAGTAGATAGGGAATCGGTGGAGGAGAAAGGGCTTGAGATAGTGGAGTGGGATGCGAACGATGAAACTCCGGAAAGCCTTCAGGATACTAAAAATTCCGTGTATTCGGTACAATATCATCCTGAGGCGTCTCCCGGTCCTGATGATACCAGGGATTTCTTCATGCGGATTAAAAGGGAGCTGAAACCCTGAATGCCTCTTGATAATTTGATTAAGAATGTCCTGGTAATAGGCTCCGGTCCTGTGATTATAGGACAGGCTGCCGAATTTGACTACTCAGGGTCCCAGGCATGTCTGGCTGCGAGGGAAGAGGGGATAAGAACTGTTTTGCTTAACCCGAATCCTGCAACGATACAGACGGATCATTCTATCGCCGACAGGATATATATCGAGCCAATAAACCCTGAAATAATTCGAAAGATCGTGTCTTTAGAGAATATTGACTCGATCATCGCGTCCGTTGGAGGGCAAACTGCACTGAATTCAGTTCTCGAGTTGAAGAGAAAGGGATACCTGGAAGACAATATCAGGGTACTTGGAACCCAACCGGAGTTCATAAGAACTGCCGAAAACCGGGAGGATTTCCACATTCTGATGCGACAAATCGGCGAGCCAATCCCGGATTCATACATCCTTGATCCGAATGACTACAAAGATACTATCAAGACACTACCTGCTTCTTCGTACATTGTGAGAACATCTTACTCTCTTGGAGGCTCGGGAGGGACAATCGTCAAGGATCTGGAGGACCTCTCAAAATATGCTGAAACTTACTTCGATAATGAATCGGAGCAGACTCTCGAAATAGAGAAATCAATTGTCGGGCTGAAAGAGATAGAATACGAGATGATTCGGGATTCCGCTGGAAACTGCATTTCTATATGCAACATGGAGAATCTCGATCCTATGGGTATCCACACCGGAGAGTCGATTGTCGTCACTCCAAGTCAAACGCTGAGTGACATCGAGATACAGATGCTCCGGAGCGCTGCCATAAGAATTGTAAGAGCACTTGAAATCACCGGCGCTTGTAACGTGCAGTTCGCAATAGATTCCACGAGGGGAGAATACTATGTTATAGAGGTGAACCCTCGAACTTCGAGGTCATCCGCTCTTGCCTCCAAGGCAACCGGATATCCAATAGCAAGAATTGCCACAAAGATTCAGCTGGGATATACCCTTGCAGAGCTGCGGAACCCTCTTACAAAGAATACATCTGCGGCCTTTGAGCCCTCGCTTGACTACATAACGGTTAAGATACCGCGATGGCCCTTCGACAAGATCACTGTATCAAGAGAGATTGGTGTTTCAATGCGATCAGTTGGAGAGGTAATGGGCATAGGGGCTACATTCGAAGAGGCACTGATGAAGGCCATTGCCTCGCTTGACACAGCGGAATGCAGACGCTTGAGACTCTACAAGAGAATGGACGATCTCATTGCACTGCTAAAAGTACCGACAGACCTGAGGATATATGCAATCTTCGAAAGTCTTCTGCTGAAAATTTCCACCACTGAAATCGCGGATATGACAGGATACGACATTTACTTCATTGAAAAGATGAAGAATATTTCCACAGCGCTGGAGAAGATTCAGGTCGGGATTGTCCCTGAAAACCTGCTGGATTTGAAACGAATGGGTGTGTCAGATGCGATTATCTCCCATTTCAGCAGGATCGAGGAATCACAGATAATAAAATTCAGGTTAGACCATGGTATGGCTCCTGCTTTCAGGGCAGTCGACACCTGCTCTGCTGAGTTTGCTTCGTCCACTCCGTATCTATACTCAACATATTTTGGCGAGGACGAGAATATCATCTCAGAAAACAGGAAGGTTGTCATTCTGGGCTCTGGCCCTAACAGGATAGCACAGGGTCTCGAATTTGATTACGGGTGTGTTAAAGCATCACTCTCCCTAAAAAAAATGGGTCTGGATAGCATAATACTTAACAGTAACCCGGAGACAGTTTCCACAGACTTTGATTTTTCAGGTAAGCTTTATTTCGAGCCTGTTACCCTAGAGCATGTCGTTAACGTTCTCGTTGCAGAGAAATTGCCAAGAATAATGATCCAGTTCTCCGGACAGACAGGTCAGAATATGTCTGCAAAGCTGTCAGACCTTTTCGGGGAATCAATTTTTCTTGGTACTCAACCTTCAGATATCGCGGAGATAGAGGAGCGAAGTAGGTTCGCTGAGAGCATGAAAACACTTGGCCTCAAACAACCAGACTACGCAGTTGTTAAGAACGAGTTCGATGCTGAAACGGTCTTCGAGAGAATAAAGATGCCTGTGATCATAAGATCCTCATTCATAATTGGGGGTAGGTCCATGGATATCGTATACCAGGAGAAACTTGGTATAGAGAGAATAAAGGAGTCATTGACTTCATATCCAGAGCATCCTGTTCTGATCAGCAAATATATTCCAAATGCTTCGGAAATAGACGTGGATTTTATTTCTGACGGGATCAATTTTGCAATAGGTGGCATTTCTATTCACATGGAGGAGGCCGGAACTCATTCCGGGGATGCAATTTCTCTTCTCGGGCCATCTGTAATAGATGCAAAGCTGGAACTCGAGATATCAGAGATTGTCGGAAAACTTGTATCTGCATTTTCACTTAAAGGACTGTCCAACCTTCAACTTGCCGTGAATGAAGAGGGCATATTCATCATAGAACTCAACGCTAGGGCAAGCAGGAGCATCCCTTATGTCTCAAAAGCCATCGGTGTCGATTTGGTGGAGCTCGGAGTATCAATGTCTTTCGGACAGGACAAGTTTAAAAGGGATTTAGGACGACCAACCAGCTATTTCTGCAAAATACCGGTGTTTCCATTTAACAGGTTTCCTGAAGCGGATGTACTCCTCTCTCCTGAGATGAAATCAACTGGTGAAGCTCTAGGCATCGGGAAGACAATGGATGAAGCAGTAGTCAAAGCCTTTAACATTCAGAACAAAAGTTATTCCAGTTCGGGTGGATGCATCATTTCAGTCTCAGATGCTAACAAGGCATCTGTCATGGAACTGGCCCGTTTACTTTCCAGATCAGGAATAACACTATACTGTACCCCGGGAACAAATAGCTTCCTCAGGTCTCAAGGTATCGGATCGGTATTGACATTTAGAATAGGCGACTCCAGAAGACCTACTGTCAAGGATGTGATGGAGAACCAGGACCTGATGGCCGTGATAAACCTTCCGGATAGGAGTACCGGCGCAATAGCAGACGGCTTCGAGATCCGCAGACTTGCACTGAGCAGAAATATACCTCTACTTACAAATCTTAGCGCTGCAAGGGCACTTATTCCGGCACTTATCAGGGCACCCGATATTGTCCCGAGAGAGCTTAGTGAGTATTATTGAATTATTCTATGACAGTCGACCAATAGGAGAGAGTTTTTCTGCGGAGAAATTATAATCTGTAATGCTTGTTTTTGAGGAATTTACTATCGAATCGCAAAGCCTTCGGAGAAATCCTGTACATGATCCATATAGACGGAAGGTTCACGTAATACGTTACGGAGCAGATGAGGGAGCACCAGCGCTTATTGGATTGGCCGGTTTTTTCGGATCATCCGATAGCTTTCTATCCCGGTCATATATGCACCAGGATTTTCTCACAACATTGAATAAGATAACAAAGAAACGAAGTAAAGAATCGTTCCTCATCATATTGCCAGATACAATGACCGCTTTTCACGGGAATCAATATCTAAACTCACCTGCAGTGGGTAACTATGAGGACTTCATAATAAAGGATCTTTTGCCGGAAATCGAAAAGCGATACGGAAAGAGGAACATCGGACTCTTTGGTAAATCTTCAGGAGGTTTTGGCTCTTACAATCTTACAGTGAACAACCCCGGGAAGATTGGAGGATTCATAGACGTGTCAGGAGACGCAGGGTTCGAGCTATGCTATTTCAATGGATTCGGTAAGAGCATTCAGCTAATACTCAAACATGGACTATCTGGCTTTTTCAAGCTATTCTCTAGGAAACCAAACCCAGGCCCAGATTTCTTGAGCACCATGAATACCATCGCAATGTCTGCATTTTATTCCCCAAACCCGAAATCAGAACTCCTTCTCGATCTGCCCTTCGATCCTACGACAGGTGAATTCAGGGATTCTGTTTGGAAAAGATGGTTGAGGTATGATCCTGCGAGAAACATTTCCGTGAATACTGACAATCTGCGGGATAAGAAGATAATTTTACAGACTGGCAACAGGGATGACTTCTTCATCAATATAGGAATGAGTACAATGCATGCCAAATTAGATTCGAATGGAGTCAAACACACATTTCAAGTTACAGATGCAACCCATATGTCATTGGAATTTCTTTATGAGAAATCTATACCTGAACTAAATGAATATCTTTACGAAAGATAGACCACGAAGAACAAGGATTACTCAGGAAGGACTTCTTCCTCTTCCTTTCTTCTACGGGACTCCAGTTTAAGCATATACCTGGTGACGTAACCAGCTATGTTGTTTAGAGTCTTCTTTGAAGTGGCCTCAACCACCTGCTTAACTATCCCTCTATTTCTATAAAAATCAAAGTTGAACTTGCCGGGGTACTGTGCCACCAAAGATTCGGCAATTCTCTTGACATTCGATGATCTTATGCTCCCCATATTGCAGGTCGGTATGATTTATCAATATAAAAGGAATTACAAAATATCTGTGCATTGAAGCTGAATTCCACTTTCTCTGGTCAATAATCAGTATCAGATCATCTCTAAATCTATTCCTGTGGTGGACAGATGAGCACAGGGATCTTGCTTATTTTTACGATCTCAGAACTAACCGAACCAAGGATTACTTTGCTCAAACCACTTAGTTTTCTAGTTCCAGAAATGATCACATCGACAGCTCTTTCTTCTGCAGCATGCACAATTACTTTTGCTATCTGATCGCCAGTTGCATCCAGCTTAATCGTTTCCACATCGCCAGCGTACTTGCCAAGAATGTCCTTTGCCATCAGCAATATCTTGTCCGCAGCCTCTTCCTGTTTCGCATACACTGTAGATGGAACATATGAATCAAACGTTGGGCCAGAGCCCATAACAGCAGGTGTAACGTACAGCACAAATAAGGTGTCGAGAACAGTCTGAAGTTTCATCGCAAACTTAATCGCAAGCTTGGCTGCATCTGATCCATCGAAGGCAACAAGTGCTTTCATGACAGAGAATCAATCCATAGGGGAATAATAATATTTCGATAAAGCAAGTGCAATACCCACAGATCCGCCTTATACATTGCAACGTAAAAAACCACCTGCAACGAGTCAGCTATTACGAACATCTGACAAAGCAGCCTGGATCCAATTTGTGAAGACCCGCTTAGATATTTACTTGAAAAATAGTTGAAATATCTTTCTTCTTATTATCTGGAGAACCAGGTATGCTTCTTCGAAACGGATTGTCCAAGCTCAGCGATTATCTCCTTTTCCCTTGCATTGAGCTTTTTCGGTACCTTGACAATCATCCTCACATGTAGGTCGCCCTTTGCGGTGGAATTCATAACAGGCATACCATGCCCCTTCACACGGATCACTTCTCCAGGTTGAGTTCCAGGAGGAATTTTTAGGGAAACTTTCTCCCTGAAAATATTTATTTCGTCATCAGCGCCAAGGGCAGCCTCAGGGAAAGAGATCTCATGCACAATGTAAAGATCATTGTTCCTGCGTGTTATCCCAGGTTCGTCTGTCACGTTAACAACAACAAAAAGGTCTCCGGTTCGGCCCAAAGCTGATTGTCCATGTCCGCGATATCTTATCTTGACGTTATCGGGTGCTCCCTTTGGTATGTTTACAGTGACAGTATCGTTTATCGTAACTGTACCGGAGCCTTTGCAGGTAGCACACACTTCTACGGGGAGTTTACCACTCCCTCCACACGTTTTGCAGGTCGTGACAGAAACCATCTTGAAGAACCCTTGACCCTGTACAAAACGCTGTTGGCCGGAACCGTTACAAGCTCTGCAGGTAGAAACTTTTCCATTCTTGGCACCTGTTCCTTTGCAGGTCTCGCACATGCTGTTCCTCCTGAATTTCACGGATCTGGTCTCACCGTAGAAGACATCAGACAGAGAAACCCGAACCCTTATCGCAAGATCGAGATCCTGTCCCTGGTTTCTGAAGCCTCCGAAGAAATCGGACCCTCCGCCGAAAAACCTGCTGAAAAGATCATCAAAATCTGAGAAATGACTGAAGTCCTGCCAGGTGAAATCCTGTCTTCCCTGGCCAAAATCAACGGTGCCAGTCTGATCATACAAGCGCCTTTTGTCAGGGTCGGAAAGAACCTCATAGGCCTCGCTTATCTGTTTGAATTTCTCCTCGGCAACCTTCTTATCCTCTGAAGTCGAATCTGGATGATACTTTTTTGCAAGCTGCCTAAATGATTTCTTTATGTCGTCCTGCGAAGCCTCTTTGCTAACGCCTAGTGTATTGTAGTAATCCTTGGCCATTTCTCAATCACAGTATTCTACTCTGGCTTGTCCTCTCCTTCAATCACTGTATCATCATTATCTTTTTCGGAGCTGTTTCCGGAATTCTCTGTGCTAGCATCCGCTGCTGTATTCGTCTGAGCCCCGTCCTGCGGTGGTATATCCTGTTGTGTCCCTTCTTGCGACGGTTCAGCCTGGGGTTCTCCTTCCTGTGAAGTTCCTGTTGCCTGGCCTGCCTGGGTGGCTGCATTGGCTGCCTCATAGATCTTGGCACCCACTTCCTGAACCTGCTTGCTAAGTTCTTCCTGAAGCGCCTTCATCTTTTCAATGTCTTTATCCTTGATCGCTTCCTTGAGCGCTTCTACGCTCTTCGTAAGCTTCTCCTTGGTTTCAGCATCCAGTTTATCTCCAGCATCATTCAGTGTTTTCTCAACAGTATAAGCTAGGGTCTCGGCTGCATTCTGAGTTTCAGCAACTTCCATCTTCTTCTTGTCTTCCTCAGCGAATGTCTCCGCCTCCTTCTTCATCTTCTCTATCTCTTCCTTGGAGAGTTTATTAGTTGCGGAGATTGTTATACCATGTTTCTTGTTTGTCCCCTTGTCAACGGCGGATACATTTAGGATGCCATTGGCATCTATGTCAAATGTGACCTCAATCTGCGGAATGCCACGTGGAGCTGCGGGTATTCCAACCAGATTGAACATACCCAGTGAAACATTATCGGCGACCATGGGCCTCTCGCCCTGAACAACATGGATTGTAACTACAGTCTGCATGTCAGATGCAGTTGTAAATACCTGTGACTTTCTAGTAGGTATTGTTGTATTTGCAGGGATCAATGGAGTGGCCACCCCTCCAAGAGTCTCAAGCCCAAGGGTAAGCGGAGTTACGTCAAGTAGGACTATATCCTTTATCTCTCCAGTTAGAACTGCTCCCTGAAGAGCTGCTCCGACCGCAACACATTCCATAGGATCAACACCGCCTTCAACTTTCTTGCCGAAGTAGTCTTCAACAAATTTCCTGACGTATGGTATCCTTGTTGGTCCACCAACAAGTATTATCTTGGTGAGGTCTTCAGCCTTTAGCTTGGCCCCCTCTAAAGCAGTTTCCAGGGGCTTCCTTGCCCTCTCTACTATCGGAGAAATAAGCCTTTCGAGTTCAGACCTGCTAAGATTGATTTGCAGATGTTTTGGCCCAGTGTTCGTAGCTGTGATATAAGGTATATTTATTTCTGTTGAAATAGTGCTGGATAGCTCTATCTTTGCCTTTTCAGCTGCATCTTTGAGTCTGATATATGCATTCTTGTCATTGCTGAGGTCTACACCCTCCTTTTTCTTGAAATCGTCAACAAGGAACTTGATGATTGCCTCATCCATATCAGTTCCACCAAGTTGAGTGTCACCAGACGTGGAAAGAACTTCAAAGACACCGTCCCCGAATTCCATGGCCGTGACATCAAGGGTCCCTCCCCCAAGATCGAATACGAGAATCTTCTGCGATTCTTTCAACTTGTCTATGCCGTAGGCAAGAGATGCCGCTGTCGGCTCATTTATTATCCTCTTGACTTCAAGACCTGCTATAGAACCAGCATCTTTGGTCGCCTGCCTCTGATTATCATTAAAATAGGCAGGAACGGTTATCACCGCTTCGGTTACCGGTTCTCCAAGATACTGCTCTGCGTCCTTTTTGATCTTCTGGAGTATGTAAGCAGATATCTGTTGTGGCGTGTACTCATTCCCAAAGATCTTGAACTTAAAGTCAGTTCCCATCTTTCTCTTAGCTGCATATACTGTACCTTCCGGGTTGAGCAGAGCCTGTCTCCTGGCAGGTTCTCCGACTATCAGTTCTCCCTCTTTAGTGAAGGCGACGTAGCTCGGAAAGGCCTTTCCTCCAACGGAGACGCCTTCAGAACTCGGGATTACAGTTGGTTTTCCTGATATTACTACAGCTGCAGCCGAGTTGCTTGTTCCCAGATCAATTCCAATTACTTTTGCCATTTTTTTCACCTTTTTGTTACGATTACTTTCGCTGGACGAATCACTTCGTCATTTATCCCATATCCTTCCTGTACTTCGTCATGGATTTTGCCGTCTTCCCCTTCATCTGTCACCCCTACAACCTCATGGCGGAAGGGATCGAACTTAGAGCCTACCGTTTCTACCTTCTTTAGCCCATGACTTCTGAGTATATTTAAGAGCATGTCCCTGAAAGGCTTCAGTATGCCTCCATGGTCATTATCTCTGCTCCCTGCTTCCAGTGAGTCTACAACAGGGAGCAGGTCTTTAACCAGGTTCTTTTCCGCATTCTTCAACCTGATAGCATATTCTCTTTCCTTGGCCCTGTTCAGGTTCTCAAGGTCAGCTATTTGTCTCAAGAATGCGTCCCTGGACTCGGTAAAGCTCCTCCTTATATCCTGAAGTTCATTCTTTGTATGTCTCAACTCCCGTCTTGCCAGTTGAAGAGATCTCTGTTTAGCATTCTGTATATCCTCTTGTACTACATTTGCTCTGGAACGACCGGAAGACTGGCTCATTTCGTTTGGTAAGTTTGTTCTTCTATATAAATATTGAATTTGAATTCATATATTAACTACGTGCATCACCCTACCAGAGAAGAAAGGCACGCACTCCACAGTTTAAATGCTTATTGAAAGAAAGTCATTCCCTCATTAAGACAATGTAATTACGCGTCAGGGATCTGTGAACCATAGATTGTACTGCGGATTTCACTGAAAAACCAGAAATCCTTTCTAAATTATCCATATTGTCTATAATAACCACGCAATATTGACGTGGGTGAAGTATTTCCGCGAATTTACGAAATGTTTTGCTGTACAGTGAGGTCCTGTCACCAGTAATGGGGGAACTCCGTCCGTAAGGTAAGTCTGTTGCAATTGCATCCACCTTTTCCTCAATGGAAAGGTGCTCGATATCCAGGTTGTAGATTCTACCTGGAATCTTGTAGTAACGCAAATTGAGTCTAGCTCCTTTTACCATCTCAAGAGAGGAATCATTGCCGATAACATTCCTTCCCATCAAACCCGCCTCGATTAATATGCCTCCAGTGCCACAAAATGGGTCCATTATGCTATCACCCGCAATCGTCCTGGTGAGATTAATCATGAATCTAGCATATTTCGGATGCAGGGAAACAGGGGAAAAGAAAGGTCTCATCGGGGCTTTTCGCTTTTCAAAACCTTTAGCATCTCGCTGGTACCTCACTATACCCAGGAACCACTTTTCTGCATGAATCGCCAGAAGTACAAAATCTGGATCTTCGAAGGAGATTCTTCCGGATGAATTGAGTGCGTCACCAAAATCCCTTTCCTGGTAATTCTCTCCCGGAGTTGCCAGTACAACTTTTCTGATGTAATATTTTCCATTCGGTACAGAAAAGCCATGCAGTGCTGTTAGATCAGAGAAAGAGTAAATGATCTCAGATATTCTAGATGCGAAGGCCATATTAGTGTATCTTGTTAGGTCTCCTTCAATCAAAGCACCTTTATCGTTAACAAATAATACCTTGTCAGTACTGCAGATAGAGAGTAACGCCTCGAGCTCTTGTCCTACTGCCTCTGGATTTTCTCCGGAGAACTCAATGCAGAATTCCACATCTTATCGCTTTTCTTCCGGCTTCTTAAGCTCTTTAGTCAGATCCGCAGAGAGGTTCTCGTAAGTCTTGCTCAGTTTCTTTATCGCTCTCTTAACTGCGGCCTGCGGCTTTCCGGATTTCACTCTAACATATATTTGTGGATTGTCAATAACAGGATGTTTTATGAAATACCTGGATTCAAGAACCTGTTCATCCTTGAGAAGCTCCTCTACAACCGGCCTCAATATGGTATTGTCATATCTCAGCATTTCCAGCGTGATAGAGTCTTTTTCCTTCTCCACGACTTTAAGAACTGTATCCATCTAAGGGCTAATTGCATTCGGTTATTTATTTAATTGCCTGTGGATAATTGCCAGGTCACAATCATATTCTATTCAGCCTGTTCCGTTGTCCTAACATGGAAAAGAGGCGAAAAAGCTGTCCCGATCAGTGCACCTGCCGATGAAAGCAAGGCACTCACGAGGAAGATAAGGGTCCAGAGTAAAAAGGCAGAAATACCAGCCAGCGAGGCAACTTCGTTCATCACCGCTGTCTCAGCTGAAAGGGGTAGCGTGAGGATGTAGATCATGCTGACAAGCAGCCCGCCAAGGAATGCGGACAGAAACGCAATTAAACTACCTTTTCTGATTGCGAGAGCAGCGATCAGGCCTCCAAAAATTATGAGGTACCATATTCCAGAAAGCAGAAAGAGGAATCCAAGCAACGTTGCGAGAACAAGCGAAACAAGGAAAGAGAGATATCTATTCTGATCAATAACCGACACCGGTGCCACCTCCCGTTGTGTTAAGCGTGATTACTGCCATTATTTCACTGCTTGGGAATGAAGAACTTCCCTGAACATATATAAGTGGCAAATAATCTCCGTTCGCCCAGTTGTTTATGTAGTTTGAATAGAGACTACTAGCCGGGTCCCCGCTCTGCCCGCCAGGATATACTCCAAGCGACCTCGATACATTTGATAAATTTACCACCATAGCCCAGCTCTGCCCGCCAGTTGGATAATTCAGGGGGCCGACACCGGAAGCATCATTTGGCGTGTTGAAGTCTCCACCTTTGGATATAGGGCCGACGGAAAATTGGTTCAGTCCGAAAAGATTCGGAAATTCGAATCCATAGAAGTTGCCCCAGGTGAAATTTCCCTGCGGATAGAGGGATAACAAATGGTTCATGGCCTGGATTACAGCGTTGTTGACCAAACCCTGCATTGTAGAATAGTTATCGACAGCAAATGGAGCCTCACCGCCCTGCATGATGAAATGAAGCATATCGACATCCAGTGATGCATAACCTGCGGTGTTCGGCAGGCTACCGCTCATGCCTGATGGGGTACCGAGGGTTAAATTCTCACCGGGAAGCCACCCAATGCTCTCTAGATAAGGAAGAAAAATTTCGTTGAAAAGATACTCATAAGTGAAAAACCATAGGGAAGCAGCAGTCGAACCCGTTTGCATACTGTAGTTCCAATTAGAGAAGATCGATGATGCATCCTTCAGCGTCTGATTGGTGGAATTTGCTATGTAATTCATTATGATCGGCACTGCAACCTGTGCGGAATAGTCAGTGTAGTTCAACTGTTGAAAAGACATTATGTTGTGAACTGAAAGATCTGTGTGATTTTTCAGGTAATTGACTTCCATCATGGCTCTGTATCCATCAGAAAACGACATGGTGTTTCCATACCAGTATGGATATGCAGGGCCCACCTGTCTCTGGTTGGAACTGACAATAAAACCGGAGGAAGGATTCACGACCTGTGGCACCATATTATACGGTATTGAGCCTGAGATATACTCAGAACCATCACCGGGCATAATCGCACCTGGGTTGTAAGTTGTACCGGAGAAGATTGGGTAGTAGGCCGGGGATATATCTGCAATCATTGTCCGGTTCGCAAAGGCAAAATTTTGATAAGGTGCCTTCCAGATGGAGAGTGCTGAGCGAAAATCATTCCAGTTGGAGGAAGTCATTATGTTGAGAAGAGCGCCTAGATCATTGGAGAACATATTTCCCATCCAATCCATGACGATTGCGACGTCACCACTCTGTGCCATGACCGGTCCCAGATTGGTGTAGTTTACAGTCATTCCATTGATGGAATAGCTCATGAGGGGATGCATTGTGGAATTCCAGTAATAGTTGCCATTAGAGACTTCCTGAACAAAGAAAAATGTTCCATCGGAGATGGCCTGCGTGTCGGTAAGCGTCCAAGCAATGTTGCTGTTAAATCCAATCACAATTGCAGGGTCACCGGGGAGCACGACACCATATGCATCTATACCAGGGGCAACAAGCTGAACCTGGAACCATATCGCTGGAAGGCTGAATCCCAGCACCGGACCTCCCATCAGGATCGGGTTACCTGTACTGGTTCGATTTCCTGCAATGACAATTTCGTTGCTATGATCCGGGACGTTCACCGGAAAGTAAGTTGGTGGGTCATAGGCGAATTCCTTCAGTAAATACTTCGTCAAAGATATCACGGTTGCATTTGCTGAGTAAGTGTTCTGTGATTCTGCAAGAACGGTTGCATTAGGGGCGCCGGAATAGCCTCCGTAATAATAACTCTGCACTGGTGAGAACGTTGGTATAAGGTTATAAGTTGAATTACCCAACATACTGTAGATAAGGGAAAACTGAAGTCCTGAAGCACCAAATTCAAGCGTCTGAGTCATTAGCTCCTGCACGGCAAAGGAATAGACTGGGGTCCAGTAATATGGACTGACTCCAAGTAACTTGAATAGCAAAGGAAGAGTGTGATGGCTTTCTGAATAGTTAATATAAGCATTTATACCATTCGCGTATGAAAGCAGGGCAGTAGAAGTTGTTGCATCTGTACTGTTTGTACTTATCGCAGAATGGACCGTGGACCAGTCCTGCATAGCGGTGAGCGGAGCGCCAGTCATCGT
This sequence comes from Thermoplasmataceae archaeon, assembly GCA_046704325.1. GTDB lineage: Archaea > Thermoplasmatota > Thermoplasmata > Thermoplasmatales > Thermoplasmataceae > UBA582. Next base: position 4,265 of record JBJKSG010000018.1, on the reverse strand, counting down.
CTGGAAGGTATCATAATTCAGGTAACTATTTCCAAAGAAGTTACCCATCTGCCCCATCCCCTCAAGTCCAAAAACCTCTATCTGGAATAATCGATCTTTAGCCTGAATGAAACCGAGAGCATAGTATAGATCGGCACTGGACTGTGCATAAATATGGTAGACTCCGTTTGAATCCTGTATCACTTCTACCTGGTTCTGCAATCCCGGCAGGTTGTAACTTTGATTTGAGATGACCAGATTTCTTGAGTTCTGCACGACACCAGTTGCAGGATTCAAGATCGAGATGAGTGGCGTAATGCTGCCAATCAGGACAATTAACACTATAATGACGACTCCAATGACTGGGGTGGCTACCTTACCCATCTTCATCTAAACTATGAGGATAATAGGACTATTTAATTTTGTCAGGTCATATCTTTATTGGGTTCAAGTTTCACTTATTAAGAGACTATCCTTTCTCCTTGAAAATGACAGTCATGTTCTTTCCAAAATAGTCTTCTATGGTTGAAAACGCCTCTGTTATCGCCCCTCTTTCCTTGCGATTAGTTTCCCGGAATAAGTTGACCAAGATCCTGGTTGAGCTCTTCTTGATCTCCTTGCTCCAAACAGCCTCAACAAAACCATCCAGAAGGATAGTTGGTCTTATGATCCCACTAGAAATGAATACCTGGTTCCTTAACTCTGGATTCAAGACCCTATCCTTTTCCATGTAACCCATAAGTATACTGTCAAACCGTGGGAGGATTATGACCTCCCGTGGAGGAGCTTGTTCCGCGAGGTCTTCATCCACTACCTTGAGAGAGTAATATAAGTTATGTGCGATGTTTTTGCATACTATTTCCTTTTCCATGTGCTTGAGGAATTTTTTGAGGTCGCCCACTTTATGACCAGACCAGTACCTAATATCTTGAAAAGTAACGGGTCCATAATTCTCTATATAGGAACGGACAAGGGAAGTTCCTGCTTCCTCAACACTTGGTCTCTTAATATTCCTACCTAACCATTTTTCAGTTGACATCCACCTTGAACTGGAGCCAGATCGACCGGCGAATGCAATTAGTCCCAGATAAGACATTTCAGCAACACCTTCCCAGGCAGGCCCATAGGTTGCCTTGTTTGTCCAACCCCTTCTCATTTTTCTCCTTCCCGTATATCCAAGATCTTCCAATCGGCCTGAGATGAAATCACTTATCTCCTTGGAAGTGACAGACGAACTACCCATTTCATTTAAGAGCGGTTCATAAAGCTGCTTTATTCTATGGGGTCTGTCCGGAATTTTAATAGTCTTTGAATATGAGTCGTAAAGACTAAGAATTCTATCCCTTGGGGCACCAAACACATGAGTGAAATAGTCCCTTGTGGGAAATGTATGCACTGTTCCCCTGATAGTCCATGTTCGAGAAAGGAGTCCTCTTGGACGAAAGCTTGAAGCAATGCTAACGTCTGTCAATTTCTCGCTCCTAGTTCTAAAGGAGAGGATACTATCAGAATAATTCTGCGAATTCATTCCCACACAGGATTCTGCAACCTCCACAGCAGGTCTGTTATGATCGCTATCAGAAGATAGGTACTGCTTTGCAAGAAGCAATCTATTCAATCTTAACAGTGACACGTCCTTCAATATGTGAATACTACCCCAGACAGTTTAAGTTGCCCTCTTGATTAATATTTCCGATCAGCCTAGTAAGGACCTTTTTTGTGTTTTCTCTGTTTGACCAGGTTAAATGATGGACAATCTTTCTAGGGATAGGAGTGTCAAGTGGTGAGAGATGAGCCTTTTATTTGCCACTTTCTTGAAATAATTACCTGCTGTGCTGAATCTCTTTCATCGAAGGTGTTACAACTTTCCCTTTACATTCACTATTTTTGTACGATAGGGCCCAATCCATTCTGAGAATAGAACACTTCCACAGTGATACGAATATCTGGATTATGACGGGCTTGCCGGGAGTCATACTAAAATTAGTCCGCTATGGTTTCGGCTACCCCATCCGTATATAAACAGAGGATCAAACTTCGATCTTTTTTTGTCGCGATGGATGAGAATTCAGAATTGTTTTAGGGTCAATGGCTCCATGCTTTCAGATATTCCATGATGTCTTTGAGTGTTCTCCGAGCGTAATAGTCTCGTACCAATCTGACTGTTGGATCCTTTGAATCTGCATTTCTTGAGTTCGCTATCTTGATAAGACTAAGCATTTCAAGTTCATTATTCACTGCATATTCAGTTAATGTATGGTGCCTCGCTTCAATTAGTTCATCTTGGAGATCAGATGGCAGTCGGGATATCTCTCTCTTGAATCTCGTCATCCGTAATCCTATCATCCTCATCGTTGCCTCTGCTCCATCAATTTCGTAGAGCCCTACCCTCGTGACATTTTTCTCTATTATGTTGTCGTCATTATCCAAGATGTTGTCAAACGTGATCGTTCTCCTCCTCAGAGAACCGGATTCCACAAGGAGAGCCATGGCTTTCCTTATTGATCTCTCAGAGATCGCAGTTCTTTTCTCTCTTACCCTTATCTCATTGACTGTCTGGATGATCTTCTTTGAAGCAGTGATAATACGGCTGACAGTAAGCGTCATCACTGCTTTCAAAACATCCTCAGCGGTTTCAAGGTCTTTTCCTCTTTTACCCATCCATAGATGATTGCATGTCTTTATTTGTATTTTGCTATGAATGTAAAAATGTCTTAAAAGTTCATACGTTTTGAGTTATTACACTTCTGTATGGCAGATCAAGAATTAATGGATTGGACGAACAACGTCAGGAAAATTGGCGGATCTTACTATGTGGTCCTGCCGAGCAGCTATTGCAAATCCAAGAAGATTCATAGGGACATGGTTGCAGTCTATGCCCTCAATGAGGACGGTTCCTTAACTCTCAGAATTAGGGAGCCAGCTCCGGTAATGAGGATTGACGAGAGGAGGCCGAGAAATGAGCAGTAAAGTCCCAACAGCAGAATTGAAGAAAATTGCCGCCAAAATGCCGGAAAGTGTTCGGAGAAAGATTGAGGCCTTACCCAATGAAATTGATGCAAGCATTCTAATTGAAAAATTTGGAGACTGGTTAATCGACTTAGAACTAAAAAAAGAGGAACTGAAATAAATGAATGAAATAGAAACCCACCAATGGGGTGATTGGAAAGTTAAGAATTTGAGCAGATGCAAGCACTGTTTGCATGTAATAACGTACGGGGACTGGGCAATAACCACTTTCAAAAATGGTAGCGTAATTGTTGAATCCGATCCGGATAATTTCATACCAGGATACCTGAGCAGCGATACAACAAAAGACGTTAAAATTGTGAGGGGTGCTTGGATGCACAACTTTTTCGATAATGATGCAAGTATCGAGCATCCATCGAGATCGTGTGCTGGATACCTCGATCTTTGTCCTTGTGAAATGTATGATCACAAGGATAGGATTCTTCACTGTACGTGCACCAATCCAGAGCCAGACCTTGAACTTGCAGAAAAATTTGACCTCAGAGACCACATTTCAGAGAGGATATATGAATCCCATACTGAAGGCGAGAATATCGTAACAGTATCGAAGCCGAACCCAAAGTATAACGAATTTCGGACCAAGTGGGATGAATTACATTGTAAAATTTCGGTGAGAAGAGGGATTAATTGAGTAAAAAGCCATCCCCGGATGTTGGGTCCGGAAGTGACAAGAGCAAAGAAGATAGCCCGAACAAGCTTAAAAATTCTCCTAAAAAGCAAGAGAAAAACCATCTGACTGATGGCGACAAGGCCCTTTTGGATAGACTCAAAGATGGAAAGTCCGAGATTGCAGTTACTGGCAAATCCAGCAAGGGAAAGAAGAAGGCTAAGGATAGCAAGACAGACGATGAGGATCGAGATGCTGGAGGCGAGAATGAAGCCACTCAGCTATGGGATCTCATTAAGAAGCTAGGCTCATTCTTTTCTGATCCAACGGGAAATTGTTATTTCTTTGAGATGGGAATACCCAAGGAGATCAACGATGAAGAATTCGCAGACTCGCTGACTAACCTTTATTTTGAAGAGTTTGAGAAGATACCGACAGCAGAGGCAATTAATCAAGTCAAGAGGATGGCCAGACATCATGCAAAAAAGAGGGTTTTAGATGTAGGAGTCCGAGTATCCAGAATCGGAGACACTTTCATTTATGATCCCCTAAATGACAATGGGTCTGTTTACGTCGTCACCAAAGAAGGTATGACGCTTAAAGTGCTGGAGGAAGCGGCAACCGTAAGATTCAAGGGCATGTTGAAAGC
>JBJKSG010000017.1:0-8123 GCA_046704325.1 Thermoplasmataceae archaeon | reverse complement strand
TCGCCCATTAAAAGGAATCCTGAGATGGGTTCACTACGTCGCGAGACAGTAGGGTTGCTTCTCCGTGGGAGTGTTCGATGTCTGAAGGGAAGGAGCCTTTAGTACGAGAGGAACGGGGGTTCGTGGCTTCTGGTTTACCGGTTGTCTGGCAAGGCAAACGCCGGGTAGCCACGCCATACGCGGATAAAAGCTGAAAGCATCTAAGCTTGAAACCGCCCCTGAAAATAGACATCGTCATTAGGTCTCTCCTAGAAGAGGAGATTAATAGAGCCGGGATGTAAGTGCCAAGCTTCGGCGAGGCATTCAGTCCACGGCCACTAAACGACCGAATGCACAATCAATGCTAATACATTTTAACCGGCGTTATTTTTTTATTTTCCTTTTTAGAGTGATTGGATAAATGCTATGCTGACAGCTTGAATTTCTGACCACTTGTATAAACTGCGTTCTGTGTTAATGAATCCCTTTCTAAAAAGTGATATGTCGAATATTCGGATTAGGCTCACCATACACCGCAAGCAGGTTTTCAACAACGCTAATGGAATCGCTTAGTCCTTGAACTAGTTACCAAATATTGGAACCTAGTTCTACCCTTCTATCCGCTTGTTCAAGTTTTCAGCCAGTTTGGAGAAGGAATCAGCAAATTCTTTGTTGAACGCGACACCGGGAATCCCATTATCTGCGTTCTCCACTATGCCTGGTATGAAGGGCAGTTTCCCAAGAAACTCTATCCCAAGTTCCTTTGAAACCCTCTCAGCACCCCCGCTTCCAAATAGGGAGATGCTTTCTCCGCAGTGAGGACAGGTTAATCCGCTCATATTCTCTATCAGACCAAGTACCTTGAGCTTCAACTGACCGGCGAAATTGATTGCCTTTTTGACATCCAAAAGCGCAACATCCTGCGGTGTTGCAACAATCACGACACCCTCCGCATCTGGGACGAGCTGAGCAACAGTCAGTGCTTCATCGCCTGTTCCCGGAGGAAAGTCCAGAACCACGTAATCCATATCTTCCCAGAGGACATCTTCAAGAAACTGCTGGACTGCCTTGTGCCTCAAAGCGCCTCTCCAAATAACCGGTGTATCTTCCTTCTCGAGAAGGAACGCCATAGAAACAATTGTTACCCCATAGCGTGTCTCTGCAGGTATTATGCCCTTTTCATTTGCGGTCAGGTGACTTTTGTCAACACCGAGCATCTTAGGATCGTCTGGTCCGTTAATGTCTGCATCTATGATTCCGACTTTCTTACCGAGTCTTGCAAGCGATATGGCAAGATTGATGGCAATTGTGGATTTTCCAACCCCACCCTTTCCGCTCATCACCAATATTGTGTGCTTTACTCCTTTGTACTTTTCAGATCTGCCAGGAACGTTCATGCCCATCTGCGGTGGTGGCGGTAAATTCATCTTAATCTGGCCTTTTGCCATAGACTGACATTGGAGCAACAGTTAAAACGTTAACCTGTGTTTTAAGTGTCGTAATACAGCTAAAGACAGTAAGCTGTCCACTGAGCAAATTCTATATTAAATTCCTCATTAACTGGTAATATGCAAGCGGGTGGATGCGTTTTCTGCGATGACATCATAAAGAAAAGAGACGGCACCATTATCCACGAGGATCAAGACACACTGGTATTCATGGACTATGCCCCGGTTGAGGATGGCCACATTCTCGTGATACCGAAAAAGCACTTCGAAAACATATTTGACATCGACGAAGAAAACTACCTGAGAGTTCACAACCTTGTGCGCAAGATCTCCTCAATCCTTGTCAGTTCACTTAAGGCGGATGGCCTGAATATTGGCCAGAACAACGGTGCTTGCGCTAACCAGGTAGTTATGCACTACCATGTGCACATGATACCCAGATGGTGCAAATCCTCTCCACCAAATATATCCACAAAAGGGAGATTCGCCCGAAAGCCACTCAGCTGGGAGAGGAAATTGGCAGAAAAAGACGATCTTGAAAAGGTTGCAGCGATAATAAAGAATGGGCTGGAGAATTTCTTATCATCATAGTTCTGGATACAGAGATCTCAGTGAAAAGCTTGTATGTCGATAAATAAACTATAATATATCAATGGAATAACAACCTGTCAAAGTGAGACTATGAAAAGCATCGAAGAGCTCTACAAGCGCGCATTTGAACTGAAGAGCAGAGGCATGTCAGATAAGGAGATTTCTACCGAACTGCACCTCTCGGTAAATACAGTTACATGGTTGCTTAGCAAGGAATTTTTGAAGGAATCCACAGTTCAGGACGTCAAAATAGGATGGAGGAGCATCGGTGTATATGGTAGCAGAATCAGTTCTTTCTCAGAGGCAATGTGCGATATTATCCAGGAAGAATCTCGACTTATGGGTGTTGAGGCAGATGCTATACTGGGCATTACAATTAATGGAATACCATTTGCAACCATGGCTTCATACTTCATGGACAAAGAATTGATTATCTACAGACCACACCCCACCAGGAAAGAGGGAGTTTTCAGTAGTAATTTTGCCTCAGTTAAGGGGAAGAATGTAGTCATAATAGATGATGTCGCCAGCACAGGGGAGACCCTCAGAAGAACGATCTCTGACCTGAAGAAAGAAGGCGGAAAACCAATGCTCATCTTAGTTTTAGCGTCAAAAGTAAGCGAGGATGAGATACTAGGAGTCCGGCTGAGATCACTGATCAGAACCAGACTGATAGGTACAAGGAAATAGGTTATGCACTGGGCTCGGGCATTCGTTCGCGATCTTGTAGGCAAGCAGCGCGTTTCTACTGGTATATCTCCATCTGGACCAATCCATGTCGGAAATATGCGCGAGATCCTCACTGGAGATTTTATCTATGAAGAGGCTAGGAGATGCGGGCTCGATGCTTCATTCATATACCTTTGCGATGATATCGACCCGCTCAGGAAGATGTATCCCTTCCTTCCACCGGAATATGAGAAATACGTGGGCATGCCTCTTTACAAGATACCGTCTCCAGACGGAGATGGATCATATGCTAGTCACTTTATCCGGCCTTTTCTGGATACGCTCGATACAATATCCGTCAAGGTAGATGTGATCGAAACACACACGCTGTATGAGCAAGGCAAGTTCGCGGATCTAATAGATACTGCAATATTGAACAGAAAAAGAATAGCTGAAATTCTGAGCGGCACATCAGGGCGAGGATTGGGAGACTCCTGGTACCCGTATACGGCAGCGTGTGCAAAATGTGGAAAGATGACAACCACCAAAGTCACGTCTTATTCAAGGCCATATGCAGACTATACATGCTCATGCGGTCATTCAGGGAAAGCTGACATCCGGACTGCAGAAGGCAAGATGCCCTGGAGGGTGGAGTGGCCTGCAAAGTGGTCCCTGCTCGGCGTGACAGTAGAACCGTTTGGTAAGGATCACGGGGCAGCTGGCGGTTCCTACGATACGGGAAAATTGATTGCGAAACAGGTTTTCAATGTAGAACCTCCAAAGCCCCTCATGTATGAGTGGATAACCCTCAAAGGTAAAGGTGCAATGCACTCTTCCACTGGAGTAGCGATTGCTGCGTCAGACTTCATAAAGATGGCACCCGCAGAAATATTGCGGTTCCTGATTGCGAGAAATCAACCCTCAAGACACATAGAATTTGACCCGGGAAACGGATTGCTCAATCTTGTGGATGAATTCGAGAAACTGAGGGACGATTGCCATTCCTGGAAGGCGGATGAGGATGCTTTGCAGATGTACGAACTTTCCAGGATTGGTGAAGTAGAGGATCTCTCCGGAATAAGTTTCAGGCATCTTATCACGATTGTCCAGATCTATTCAGATAGCGATGGACTGCTGACCGCTCTCAGAAGATCCGGTTACGAGGGCGACAGCATATCTGACGCGATGGCGGATCGTATTGCTCTGATTAAGAACTGGCTCGTAAGCTATGCGCCGGAGCAGATTAGATTCTCTATTTCTCCAGTCGACAAAAAGGTAGTGTTAACTGAAACTCAGAAGGAGATCATTGGCGAGTTCCTGGGAAGCCTGGAGAATATAGAGTGGTCTCCAGAGTCGCTGCATAACACAATTCATGAGATCATTGGCAGGCATGGAGTTGAGCCTGGAGCTGGTTTTTCAACCTTCTATCAGGTGCTGATAGGCAAGGAACGAGGCCCAAGGCTTGGTTATTTTCTATCCAATATGGACCGTGGCTTCGTAAAGAAGCGATTCTCCTCGGTCCTTTGATCATCCCTGTTTCTCTGGGTGGAGGCGATCTTCGACTAGCTTATCATTGATCGAATAGGAAAATGTTACGTCGACTCCGCCGTATATGGCCATTATACTCACATTGCAGTACCTTGTCAGAGACAGGTTGATGGCTTTTTTCATGCTCTCTGGCTTTATGGCACCCCAGGCTCTGTAATGTATGTTAGCCCACTTCAATATTTTCGGATGTTCCTCCCTCTTTTCGCCGGAGACAGAGCACTCATAGTTCTCCGGCAGCTGTTTCATCTTCTCCAGGATATTCAGAACATCCACGCTGCTGCATGACCCCATGGCAAACAGCAATAACTCGGTTGGAGTGAACCTCTCCGCCCGGTCAGCATAGTGATCGTCTATCATCACAGCATCCTTGCCGGGAACGGTCGCAACAAAGCCTTTCCCTTTTTCCTGCTTGAATGAGACATCCATGCGAACTGAATGACTTACTTGATAATACTGTATTCCTTCTTTCTGCCTCAAGAATCTTTTGTATCTAGAACCTTTCCGGCTATCTCCTCAGCCACGGTATAAGGATCCACATGCTTTTCCATTTTCATTTCAAGATTAGTAAGATTCTGCAGTCCTGAATCAGTCAGCTTCGAGATCCTGTAAGACAGGTCATAACGGAGCGCAGCCCTGATCTCTGCCATGAATCTCTCTTTAGCCACGCTTTGACTCCTGGAAACGAATTCAACATGCTTCTCCATCGCATCGACCAGAGCGTCGTACCCCTCAACCTTAAGTGATTCGAGCCCGATAACAGGTGATTTCCATTCTCCCTGAGGTGTTAGCATAAGTGACTCCTCAATATCTCGCACAGCGAAATAAGACCCTTCCCGATCCATCTTGTTCACAACGAAGATATTTCCTATCTCCATCATCCCTGCCTTGACTGCCTGTATCTGGTCTCCCAGGCCAGGTGCAAGGACTACCAGAACAGTATGGGCAACTTCCAGTATGTCTACATCTGCCTGTCCCGCGCCTACGGTCTCGACTATGATTCGATCGAAACCCGCCGCATCAAGTATGTGTATCGTATCCCATATGCAGCTTGTTAGTCCACCGCTTGCCCCTCGTGCGGAGAGGCTCCGCATGTAAATCCCGCTGTTATGCAGCTTGTCCTGCATCCTTATTCGATTGCCAAGAAAAGAGCCCTTGCTGAACGGGCTGGAAGCATCGATAGCAACGACCCCAACCTTATATCCCTGATCTGTGAGTATCTTCGCTAGATTTCCTATAATAGTGCTCTTTCCTACACCCGGAGGGCCAGTTATCCCGATGATCTTTGCCTTTCCGGTATGCGGGTATACTCTCCTGATGAGGTCTCTTCCTGCAATGTATGTATTCTGATCCTCAATGATTGTAATACCTCTCGAAATAGATCTCAGATCACCCTTAAGGATCCCATCAGCAAGTGGAGCTACGTCCAATATCAAGACTCTCCAATCTTCTTCTTCCTAGCCTCTTCGGCCCGGGATTGTATATGTTCAATGATAGTCTTGAGCGGAGTTCCCGGCCCATAATTTCCGGTTATGCCAAGCTTCTCTAGCTTTGTCTTGTCTTCGTCCGGTATGGTGCCCCCACCAACAATTGCGATGTCGTCTATACCCTTCGACTTCATCAGGTCGGAGACCTTCTTGAAAGCGACTAGATGAGCTCCATTCAGGAGGCTCAGGGCAACAACGTCCACATCTTCATTTATCGCAGTCTCGACTATCTCTTCGGGTTTTGGAAGAAGGCCAGCATAAAGTACGTCCATACCGGCATCGCGGAACGCCTTTGCAAGGACAAACATTCCCCTGTCATGACCATCAATCCCGGGTTTTGCAAGCAGAATCTTGACAGGTTTTTCGCTAAACAATGATCGGTTCTTTCCAGCCGCCAAATATCTCCCTTCCTACATTGCAAATCTCTTCAAGAGAAGCATAGTTCTCAACTGCATCTATTACGTATGGCATCAGGTTTTTGCTATCATCCTTCATCGCGTTTGAAAGTCTATTCAGCGCATTTATAACCTTTTCCTCATCTCTATGCTCCATAACACTCCTGTACCTCTTTCTCTGCGCTTCCTGCGCTTTCTTGCTTATCTTCAGGATCTTGATCGGTCTCTCCCCTTCCTCTGCATACCTGTTTACACCTACCATGACTTCTGCGCCCTGTTCGATCCGCATCTGTCTGCGATAGGAAGCATTTGCTATCTCCTTCTGGATGTAGCCAGTCTTTATCGCATTCAGGACTCCTCCGGCTTTCTCGATCTGAGCGAAGTACTCATAAGCACCCTTCTCCATCTGGTCTGTCAACCATTCTAGGTAGAAAGAGCCACCAAGCGGGTCTGCGGTGTCAGCGATTCCCGATTCCTCAGCTAAGATCTGCTGAGTCCTTAAGGCGACCTTTACCGCTTCCTCAGATGGTAGGGCCCAAGCTTCATCGTAGGAATTCGTATGAAGACTCTGAGATCCCCCAAGAACGGCAGCCATTGCCTCAATTGTTGTCCTTATTATGTTATTCATGGGCTGCTGCCACGTGAGTGTATACCCTGATGTCTGTGTGTGAAACTTCAGCATCATCGCTCTGTCTGAAGTCGCTCCATATTTCTCTTTCAGAACGGTTGCCCAGATCCTCCTCGCCGCTCGAAGTTTTGCAATCTCTTCAAAGAAGTTGATCGACGAATTGAAGAAGAAAGACAATCTAGGAGCGAAATCCTCCATCTTCAATCCGGCATCCAGTCCCATTTCCACATAATGAAATCCATCGGCGAGAGTAAACGCAAGTTCCTGTACTGCGCTGGATCCAGCTTCCCTGATATGATAACCTGAAATGCTGATATAATTCCATTTTGGCATCTCCTTCGTGCAGAATATCATCATGTCGCGTATCATTCGCAGGTGTGCCTCAGGAGGAAATATCCACTCCTTCTGGGCGATATATTCCTTGAGGATATCTGCCTGTACGGTTCCGGCCAGTCTAGAGAGGGGAACCCCCTGTTTTTTCGCAACTGCTATATACATGGCAAGGAGCACTATAGCGGGTGCGTTGATCGTCATCGAGGTGCTCACTTTCCCAAGGTCAATTCCTCTGAATATCACTTCCATGTCCTTCAGTGTGGTCACGTTTACCCCGCATTTCCCAACTTCTCCCTCTGCTCTCTCACTAGTGCAGTCAAAGCCATAGAGTGTGGGCATGTCGAAAGCAACGCTCAGTCCAGATTCCCCATGCTGTATCAGATACTTGAGTCTCCTGTTCGTATCCTCAGGAGTGCCAAAGCCAGAGAACATCCTCATTGTCCAGAGTCTGCCGCGATACATATCAGGATAGATACCGCGAGTAAAGGGGTATTTTCCAGGATATCCAAGCTTATCTCTCAACCGATTATCCATTTTCCCGGAATATAGATCACCTATCTCCATGTCAGAGGAATTCGAATATTTCCCGCTGGTTTTATTCTTAGCCTTCCATGGGTCAAGGACATCCCGCTTCCAGTTAGAATAACCTTCATCCGCTTGATAGGAGGAATCCAATTCCTTCAGCTTCTTTGTCCAGTAGGAATCTTTTTCGGGCATCCATACCTTAATGGCTGAAAAATTAATAACTTTTCAATTTGAGGATAAAGGTCAAGTCATGGTGAAAGTGTAAAGTATCCAGTTTTATGTATCGACATCATGAGCATACCACTGTTCAAAGCGGACCAATTGAGATATTCCCTGCTTACGGCAGAGAACTGGAATGATTTCGAGACTGTGATGGGAAAGAATGGGGCATACGGGGGATGGCACGCCAGGGATGATATATGACTAACCCATGCAAGTTGGGTTCCGGAAATTACCTGTTTGTCCGGATAGCAGGCATCACACGCAGTCCAGTGATGGACTGTGTGAAGTTGATAGACCTGCA
>JBJKSG010000016.1:0-24991 GCA_046704325.1 Thermoplasmataceae archaeon | reverse complement strand
GAAGATGCTTGGATGGAATATTGCTCAGAGAAGGGATGACCGCATCGATAATGCATTATTCTGCACCGGCGTGTGGCATAATCTGTTCAATATGGGCAGGTCTTAGAATAGCGTCCCACACCCAGTTAGTCACATGGATTCCCACGGAGAAAGCACTGGAAGCCACATCAATACGAGACGAGACCCAGTCATGAAGGGCCCGGTACTTGTTAAGAAAGTTGCAATAGTTGGTGACTCAAAGGTTGGAAAGACTGCTCTATTTTCCAGATTCATAAAAAATGCATTCAGCGAAGCTTATTCGGAAACCATCGGGGTTAACATAGGGAAAAAACAGATAAGAGTAACAGAAGCTGGAAATACGGAGGTGAAACTAATCTTGTGGGATCTATTCGGAGATCACCTTAAGGGAGAAGTGAGGAGACTGGCTCTCAACAACGTGGATGCCGTTATTATTGCCTCGGACATTAGCAATCCCTCTACAATGTATTCCGCAAGCGAATTCTGGACAAGATCCGTTCTAGAACTCCACATTCCTGTGAACCTGTTCTATGCATTTACCAAATCGGATCTCGAGCCCGATTACGTGGACAAGGCCGCGAGAAAGTTCAGGGAGAGGCTGCAAATGCTGCATAAAGATTTTGTATACCCTCCAGTTTTTGCAACCAGCTCAAAGCTAAACATGGGTGTAGATGAAATGTTTTCGGAGATTGCTCGGATCTGCCTGACTCGCGAGAAGCCTAAGTTTAATGAATCTGTGCCAACTCAAGACCCAGTTTTGGTAAAAGACAGTTACGAGTCCGTTTTTGAAAAGATCGTGTTTGATCTGGTGGAAAATTTCTCTGAAAAGTTGGATACGGAGGAATTGATAAGCAATTCATACAGAAAGAGTAATCTGGATAAGGATGGTTTTCTCCCAGAAGACTTGGAAAAATTCATTAGTGAGTTGGAAACGGGAATGTCGGATCTTAGAATCAGTCCCAGACAAATCATAAGATTCACCGGTTCCTGGAAAACATTGAAACATAATGCTGGAATGAGTAAGTCAAACAGTTCTTAGCTTCAACAATTTCAAATCTTCATAAACTTATCCTTGTAAGCGTCCAGAAACGAGAGGTTAGCGTAATCTCCATCCCACGAACTTAGTGCTATGCTGTTCTCCTCTTCTATCTCAGAAATGATTTGCTTCACATGCTCTATTCTCGAACTTTCTATCTTCCTATTTCCCATCAGCACCACCGAAAACAATTTTCCAGGTATTAGTGCGAGATTATTCCCATCCTGAACCAGAGTACCTGTCTCCATGCTAGTAGTAACTTCCTTTATGGATCTTTGGATCGCAATCATTGTTGCAGAGATGAGATCAGAATCCAGTTCAGGTCTTAACCTCTGAGTGTAATGGCGCATAGCCCTGCCATCATTATGCACAATTAGAATATCTGATATTAGCGTCTTTCGTCTTATGTAGTACAAAAGTGTCACGGCTATAGCAATTGCTGGAATTATTCCCCAATAGTACCTTGAAAGGATGGACAGGACAATACTCGTTTCACCTGGCTTTGCATTCAGGATTTCATTGAACTTTACTGTTAAACTTACGTTCTTCCCATCAACAAGGACCTGCGTCGTGCTATCATTGACCCTGTATCCGCGGGCGCTTGGAGTAAAATTATAAATACCGTCGGTAACGTTGAATGTTATTGCACTTGTCATTGAATTCACCGTCTTTCCATCAAGATCCACAGACCAAGAATAATTTGTTGCTAATCCCTCTTCTGTGAAAGTTATGCAATAGATGCTTTGTATGAACTGAATATGCGTTACCATGGAGGTACCATTTACCATAACGATACCGGTACTGTTTAATGCATCGTAACCACTTGGCAAAATAACAGAATAGTTGTAAGACCCATTTGGAAGTGACATTTTCACGCTTGAGTTGGATGAGTATGTGATAGACCCGTTGAGATTGACTCCCCAGTAGATGTTGGAAGTGTTCAAGAAACCTTTGGCCAGGAATTCAACCGAATAGGTAACTCTGGTGAAGTTGAATAGAACTGTCACTCCACTCCCATTAACAGATAATGTACCGGTTCTGTTTTCACATTCATAACCGTCCAGCTTAGAGAGGGTATAATTATAAGTCCCGTTAACCACGTTGAATAGGATTGAATCGGAATCGGAAATTTTCAGTGAACTGTTGAAGTCAACGCCCCATGTAGTGCCATTTGGAAGTCCATTCTCGAGAAAAGTGATAGTGTACGAAACAGCAGAATTTATCAAGAACCAAGCAGTTTCATTTATAGAACTGTTCATGTGTATAATGGCAGGATCATTAGGACCAGAGTAGCTACCGAGACCATTCCCTGACCAAATTGAAAAATGTGAGTCACTTGTTTTAGAAGCATTTATGATTATTGTACTGGAGCTGTTTTCCCATGAAGATAACGGCGACACTGTTCCAAGAGTCAAGTTGCTAGAAGAAATATTAAGGTAATACTCTTCAGAATAGTTTGCCTTTATGTCGACATCTGAACCGCTTAGGTTAACAGTCTTTGGCATTCCGAAATACACGAATCTTTCCCAGGCATCTCTGTAAACGGTATTCTGGAATGTGAAGGTATAAGTTCCATTGACAAGCCTAGCAGTGAATGACGAACTGTTCACATTTATGAGATCACCGGAAATATTGAGCAACCAGTGCATCCCGGAGAAAAAATAATTTACTGTGACATTGATAGCGTATAACTTCATTAGAGAAATATTGTAATAATTCGTAAGACCTGAGATTATTGTGACTTGCAGAAATCTCGTCTGGAATCCGGGCTCGCTGAAAGATACATTGTAAAGGCCCGGCAGGACATCCAAGCAGATTGAACCACTGGTAATGTGGATTATCTTTGACCCGATAGTCATATTCGCAACATTTGGACTTACTGTGTAGTTGAGGACTCCAAAATCCGGAAATGATATATTGGAAGACACACCATTTGTTAGTCCAGTCACGAGTGTTATCGTGATTGCAATGACAGATAACGTTAGAGACTGAGTTAGATTCAAGTAGAATGACACAAAAAGATGATTTTCTGAATTGAATTCAAATCTAGATGCATTGAGCGAATAGTTGAATAAATTAGAAACGCCGCTCGAAAAAACATCACCACTGCTTTCTGAAATAGCAAGTAGAGTTCCAGTATTGTTTGATAGGTTATACGAATAGATTGCACTATTCAGAGTCGCCGTTCCAAGCGTCGGGACGCTGGAGAGCTGAATTTGAACCGAAAAATTCCATTTCCCTGCTGACACTGCACTGTAAAGGGGAGTAGACGACATCCAGCCATGTGCACTGGTGCTGTCAATCCTACTGGGAATCGATGATACGGCGGTTGTCTGAATCCCAGGAACGAATTGGTATAGGCCAGTACTTGAGGTTGTGGAAAGTGAGATAGTTGTTGAAGAGTTGCTACCGGGCTGTGCGATTCCAGACAAATTCCACGTATTGGAAAGAGACGGAACTGGCTGAGATGTCAGATACATCATCTCATTGGGTACAGATTGATCTAAGGTCAAAACATTGGCTGGACTTGTGGGTTGATGCGTTTGAACACCGTTTGCCATGTAAACCTGGGATAAGAAGAAGAGTGAAAGGATTACAATAAGAATCTTCATCTCTAACCGATACTAGATACTAACTAGTTAAAATCCTTTGAGGTTCCATAGGTTGTTACAACACCTCCTTTATCACTTTAGGTTCGATTTTAGATAGAGTGTTCTTTACGTCCGCTCAGGGTTTAGGGACCAAAAATTTTGCAATTTGAGACAGTGACCTTCGAAGAGGGGCAAAGCCGTATAAGTTCTGAAACTTCAGTTAATGCAAGAGTGCATTACAGGTTATGGTAACCTGAATGAGAATGTACCTATATTGAGTAACGAATGAATCAGTCAGATCCATTGAGGCCTGAAATCTCTTGCGACATCAAGTCTGGATTTTGAGAGAAAGTCTGGCAATCTCCGACCGATTTAGTTCATACTGAAACTCGAATGGTTGAAACTAGATAGAAGCCAGCAGAATTTACACTTTTAGCTAAAGTAAGTAGCTCCTTTACATATGAAAACCCCCCGAAATAAGATAAAAGTTGACTATAATGCCGGAAAAAAATAAATGCCTATTTTGATAGAGGGAAAAGCTTAATCACGTCTGGAATATCTTCATTTATGAGGGTTTCCGCAATACTTCCACCCTTTCTCCCCATCAGTGAAATACGGAAAGGGGTTGATAATGTCATGCCGGGAGTTGAAATCCGCACTAACACGGAATTTGAGACCTCAGATGCCGAGGTACTGATTGTGACGACCTTTACACCCGTTGACGCATCCCTAATAAAGAAATTTCCTCAGCTTAAATTCATACAGGTTGCAAGCACCGGTTATGATAACGTGGATCTTGAAGCGGTGAAGTCTATGGGAATAAAGCTCAGTAATGCACCTGGGTCAAACAAGGAATCAGTTGCTGAGCACGTGATTGCGATGGTTCTGGCATTCCTGAAGGATTTGAGGTTTCTTGATGGTGAACTCAGGAAAGGCAACTGGCCGGTGCTGACCGCATCAAGAGATCTGATGGGCAAGACGTTTGGAATAATAGGTATGGGCGCGATCGGAAGAAGACTGGTAGAAAGACTCATCGCACTTCAGGTAGGCATTCTGTACTACGATGTCCGAAGGCTCTCTACCGAAGAGGAGGATTATCTAGGCGTCACATATTCTAACTTGGAGGATCTGTTGAAGGAAAGCGACATAATCTCCATTCATGTCCCTCTTGATGCGAACTCCAGGTCTTTGATTTCCGCAAAGGAGCTATCCATGCTGAAAGACGGTGCAATCCTCATAAACACCAGCAGAGGAGGTGTCGTAGACGAGAAAGCGCTTATCGATGCAATTAAGAAAAAAGGGATCCATGCCGGAGTCGATGTCTATGAACAAGAGCCACCCGATTTTAGTTCTGATCTCTTCAAACTGGATAATGTACTTCTGTCTCCACACATAGCTGGGGTTACGCTCGAGAGTCAGGCACGCTTCTTGCAGGAGACGATGGCAAACGTCATTCGTTTTGTCCAGGGAGTGGATCCGCAGAATTTGGTGATCGGTTGAAGGGCTCCGAGATATTTGTTAAAACTCTGGAGGATCTTAAACTGGAGAGGATTTTCGGCAACCCCGGATCAACTGAAATGAGCATGCTCAGGCATGTGAAAAATTACATCTTGACTCTCCACGATGGCATTGCTTTGGGAATGGCAGATGGATTATCCATGGTATCGGGTTCCCCTCAGGTATGCAATCTCCACACCACACTCGGGTTAGGCAATTCCATTGCCTATCTACAGACTGCATTTGAAAACAGATCACCGGTTGTTTTAACTACCGGTCAGCAGGATTACAGGCACATCTTCCGTGAACCACTCCTCTCTGGAGATATCGTTCATATGGCGGAAAAATACACCAAATACACCTACGAAATCAAAAATGTTGGCGATATCGAGCTTTCTTTGAAGAAGGCCTTTGCAATAGCGAGGCAATGGCCTCAGGGGCCGGTTCTTGTGAGTTTTCCCTCCAATTTCATGGATGAAGATTGCAATTACATCGGAGCGGAAATCTCCTCCGAACTCGTGGATTCTATCGATACCGGAGCAGCCGACAGTATCATTCATGCGATCAATGAATCCTCTAACCCGGCTGTTGTATTCGGTTTCGAGATTGACGCGCTGAATGCTCATAATTTCGCTGTTAAATTTGCGGAAAGACTTGGTTGTCCTGTTTTCGCTGAACCCTTGTCTTCTAGAGCTCCATTTCCTTCAGAGAACAGTGTTTTTTCGTCCGATCTTGTTCCCGCGTCTGCGCTCTTCAACACGATTCTATCACCGTTCGATCTCATTGTTATCATAGGTGGCGATCTAAAGCTTTACCCGTACACGCCGGCTCCAATTCTGCCTGGAAAGAGTGTTATATGTGTCAGTCTAACTGGTTCAGTTCAGTCCGGAAAATATTACAGAATGAATCCGAAGGAATTCCTGAAATATGCAAGTTCGAGAGTGAGAAAAAAGGGCTCATTCAAGAGTAAAATAGATCCATTAGATAAGACCAAAGCTGTTCTGGACAGAAAGTACATGGGTCCAAGTCATCTTTTCTCCAAAGTTAGCAAAACCTTCAATGACCATGTAATTGTGGATGAGTCAATCTCTTTGTCGCTTGAACTGAGGAGGCTGTTAGGATATCGCCCCGGTTCTTATTTTTCAGCTAGGAGCGGGCAGCTGGGGTGGGGTCTGCCGGCGGCCGCTGGTATCTCGCTCGAGAAAGACAAAGTGCTCTGCGTCATAGGAGATGGCTCTCTAATGTATGCACCGCAGACTCTCTGGTCAATCAGTCACTACAAGCTCCCAGTGAAGTTGCTGGTTTTGGATAACGGGGGATACATGATCCTGAGGAGCTATGCATTGAGCTATTATCCGGACATGAAAGATCAGGACTTCCTGAGACCGCAGATAGAATTGGAGAAGATAGCAAACGCATTTAATATAGAGCATAAGAAAGCAGGAAAAGAGCTCTCGGAACTCGAGTGGCTACGGGCAGGATCAGATCCAAAGATGCTCGTTGTTAGCACAGGATATTCAATTCCGCGACTCTTTATGTGAACTCTCTATGAAGTGACTGGCCAGATCCTCTCTCCAGATGCCTTATCAAAAACGTAGAATTTTGACTCCGCGGGCATTATTGAAACAATATCTCCAACGCTGCTCTCTGAGGATTCAGGAGTTATCGCTATAACTTCCTTATCCAGATCGTTCAGAAGAACATGCTCAAGCTTTTCTCTTCCAAGGTTCTGTATCGTCCTGACCTTTCCCATTATCCCGCCTTTGTCAACTCTGGTGACATTTTCAGGGCGGAACCCTATATCCACGTCTAGAGATTTCACATCGTTCTGTATCTTAATACCCGAGACATCGAGGTCAAGTTTCTTGTCACCCATCAACAGGTGGGGTGAAGCTCCATCTGTTACCAATTCGGCTGAAATCATGTTCATCTGAGGGTCTCCGACAAAGGTTGCAACAAACTGATTCTTGGGTCTGCTGTAGATTTCCATCGGAGAATCCAACTGAACGAGCTTGCCCTTGTCCAGTATACAAACTCTATCAGCAAGTGTCATTGCTTCAACCTGATCATGCGTAACATACACGGTGGTAGTAGAATAGCTCCTCTGTATCCTCTTCAATTCCCCCCTCATGGTAGTCCTGAGTTTTGCGTCAAGGTTAGAAAGAGGCTCATCCATCAGGAAAACAGAAGGTTCTCTCACAATTGCCCTGCCTAGAGCGACTCTCTGCCTCTGGCCGCCTGAGATCTGACCAGGTTTTCTATCAAGGAGGTCGGAGATACCGAGCACCTTTGATATCTCCTCCACTTTCCGTCGGACCATGACTTGAGGAACTTTTCTCTTACGAAGGGGGAAGGCAAGGTTCTGAGCTACAGTCAGGAACGGATATAACGCATAATTTTGAAACACCATTGCCATGTCTCTGTTCTTCGGAGGATAAGCTGTAATTTCCCTGTTGTTCAGGAAAATCTTACCTTGATCCGCCATTTCCAGGCCGGCTATGATTCTAAGTGTAGTAGTCTTTCCACATCCGCTCGGACCAAGGAGTACGAAGAATTCTCCGTCTTCTATTTCCAGGTCGAGATCAAATACTCCCTTCGAACCGGCAAATTCTCTTGTGATCCCCTCAAGCTTGAGTGTAGCCATTTTTACACCATTTCTCCTGCTTTTATCGTTGTCTCTCTGGTTCTGTACTCCATCTGTATACAATCGCCATTCTTGTTCAACTTTCTATCTTCATGCATCATTTTGATCACTTGTAAGTTCCAATGCTGAATCCCGATACTATGTACTTCTGGAAAAAGAAGAAGAGAATGAAAATTGGAATCCCCATTAAGAATGAAAATGCCGCGTAGGTTCCGTAATTTATTGAAACCTGTAAGGTTGATGTCTGATACAGACCGATTGCCAAGGTGTAAAGCTTTGAATTTGTCAGGAAGAGACTTGAAAGGGCGTAATCGGTGTAAGGGCCCATGAATGCCAGCACTACAGCGAGCAGGATAGCGGGTTTTGCCATTGGTATATACACCCTGAATAATGCCCCCGTTCTGGAATACCCGTCGAGCATAGCCGCCTGCTCAAAATCCCTCGGCAAGTTGTCTACAAAGTTCTTGATTAACCAACTGGAGAAAATCACGGCTCCTGCTGAATATGGGATGATCAGTCCAAGATAGGTGTCAAGTAAGTGCAATCTAGAAAACATGAAATAAAATGGTATCACCATAATCGTAAAGGGGAACATTGAGAGAATCAATAGCATGTAAAGTAGGGCCTTCTTTCCAGGTACTTCATATCTGGAAAATGCTATACCAGTCGTTATTGACAGACCTACCCCAATAAGGGTGGAAGCACTTGTCAATATCAGCGTATTTGAGAGCCAGGTTCCGAACGGATACTTGAACAGTATTGTATAATAATTTCCAAATGTGTAGTACGAATGGGTAGGGATCAGGTCCGATAGACTCGTCGTTCCGATGTTAGCGAGTGGGCTGAGTGACGTGATAAAGATATAATAAATAGGAAAAACAGAGTATATTGCAACTATTGTCAGAGCGATATATGATAGTACCCTTTTGATGATACGCATTCTCACGAAATGCCTATTCAGGACATCTGAATTCTCAAATTTCCCGACGGTTTCGCTTTTTGACAGATTTTTCTTAACGTTCTCCATTTTTCACCTCAATAAAGGATAGTCATCATCTTCGAGTAGTGATTTGCAACTATCACCATAGCCAGTAGTATCAGTATAGAGATGATTGAATATACTGCGCCGATTGAATAATTGTGGTAGCTAAATGCCTCTGTGTAGGAATATGTTATCAGAATTTGTGTGGAAGTACCAGGCTGCCCGCCTGTGAGTAGAAATGGAATGTAGAAATTGCTCCATGTAAAGATAAAACCAAATATCGTGATGAACGCTATTTGTCTGCTCAACAATGGAAAGACAACGTTTCGTAGCTTTCCGAAAGTGCCATAACCGTCCATCTCAGCCGCGTCGTACAGTTCTTCAGGAATGCTCTGCAGGGATGCAGAATACACAAAAGTGTAATACGCTAGCGATAGCCATAAATTGACAAGAATCATAGATAGCATTGCAAGAGTTGGTTGGGAAAGCCATCTCGGGGAATAGTTGAAAAGTGCGACGAAGACTTCGCTGACAGCACCTCCAAAGGGGTTCAGCATATTCTTCCAGATCAGGATTGTTATGAAAGCAGGAAAAGCCCATGGAAATAGTATCATAGTTCTGAACAGGGTCTTACCGCGCAACCCCTTTTGGCTCAACAGTAGAGCAACTACAAACCCGATAGTGGCCATAAGTGCAATACTACCGACCGCGAAAACGATATTCTGGATAATTACCGAAAGCGTGCTTGGATAAACGAACACTTTGTAATAGTTAGCCAGGAAAATGAACTTGTAAGTGTAAAAGCTAATCAGGGACATGTTCGTCATTGAAATGTATATTGTGTATGCAATTGGGTAGAAGTCAAGAAATCCAAGTATGACAAAGATAGGAGTGAGAAACAGGAGATAGAACGCGTCTGAGTGTTTCTTGATCCTGCTCTTATCGCCGCTTTTAGATCTCTTAAAGAATAATCTGGGTTGGGCAGTGCTATCAGTCATTGAAAGCTCCTGAAATTAGATAAAATTGGATAGAAAATAAATGTTTCTATAAAAAATAAAAATCCTCAGAGCGACCTGAAGACAGGTGCTACGAGGAAAAGAGACTGGACTAGTGCGAACATGTTGACTGAACTGTCTGTCACGATGGTATTCGTGGAAATCAACAGACCATTCAACTTTAGATCATTGACAACCAAACTCTGGATCTGGTTCATCATGTCCGTTACAGTCACTGTGGAAGAGTTCTGCTCCAGGTTACTTCCTCCTATCGCAAAGTTCGGCCAGTAATAAGCCATCTGAGGATAGTTAGGCTGTATCTGGGTGTGCTGTTCCTGCGCTAGCCATCCGCCAATCAGGGAGTCGGTTCCAGGGTGAGCTGTTACATAGTTCCCTGCACTGATGAGTGAAGGGAAGTCTCCAGCCTGGTTGAAGAGTGCGATCTGCGACGAGTTGTTTGTCATCCACTGAACAAACTTCAAAGACGCCCAGATCTGCGAGGCAGTGATGCCGCTTGCTTTTGCAGACGAGATCAAGTATCCCTGTGAGCCCCAGATCGGAGCTGGCCACTTGCCAGTTACGTTGTTGAATGGAATGGCTGTCACTCCAAGGTTACTTCCAAGTGCCTTCTGATATGTGGACTGGTCCCATGGCCCATCGAACATGAATGCAGACTTGTTGTTTTCAAAGAAGTTCTGCTCATTGCTGAAGGTCAATCCGGTCTTATCGACATGGTACACCGCAGTCCAGTTCCAGACAAACGACATTGCAGCTATATTCTGTGTGCTGTTGAGTACTGGATAGAGAGTAGAATTAAACAACTGGCCACCCCATGCAGGGAAGAAAGCAGCAGATCTGTAACCGCTGTCAGCACCAATTGCATAAGGCAGACCCAGGTACGAGCTACCCATGTTTGTTACGTTAACTGCATCCTGTACCATCTGATACAGTGTAGTTGGTGCATTTGGTACAAGGGCCTTGTTGTAGTAAAGGCCAATTCCGTTGGTGTTAACAGGGAGACCGTAAAGAGCACCCTGGTAAGTCCAGTCCGCTATCGTGCCGGTTGTGAATGAATTTATGTAAGTGGTATTTAGATATGGAGATAGGTTGAGTACTGCGCCCGCTACATAAGCGGCGCCAGCATTGTCACTCGAATCTCTGTACACATCAGGAGCTGTCCCCGCATTGGCAGCGGTCAGGTAATTTGCCGATGCAGTCGGCACTCCAGGACTGTCCTGAACAGTTACATTCGTATATGCTGCCTCAAAAGCCGCTAAGCTCTGGTTAAATGCAGTGGCTTCGCCTCCGGCACTACCAGATCCCCAGACTGTAATCGTAACAGATGACGGGGTCGTATTATTCGTCTTTTTCCCTCCTTTGTAGACGAATTCATAAATGGCGAACCCGGCTGCTGCGACAACAATCACCACAATTACTACGGCGATCAGTTTCGTTGCGCTCCCACCTCCAACAGGAGTTGGTTTAGTTGGCCCATTATTTGTCATACCCCCATATACTAAATTTAGTCATATTAACTTTGCCTAACGTTAATCTCATCTTATACTACAGAGCATTGAGAAACCGTGTTTATTGCACCCAAAAGAAATGTTTTGGGCTGTCCCAAAGCAACCAGCTTTTATCAGCGCAGACCTTGGTAAATAAGCCTGATATCAGCTATGTCTGGATCAATTTTTGGTGGATATAGATTTGAAAATTACGATAGCAGTCATAATTATATAAATAGATAGTAGCGATAATATATCCTACGTATGTGCGTCCCAATCTCGCACAATGGCAATTGAATAAACTAGAATAGTGGCATGGATCGGACAGAATATCCTGGAGATAATCCCGGGGCGTTTACATTAACTATTCAAATTCTATCATTTTTGTGTCGCTGTCAACTGAAATTACTCCACCATCTTCCACAGTTCCTCGCCCGAAAATAAGTTGCTTTATCAACAGCCCATGGAAAACAAACCTGGTATCCTTCTTAAAGCGATATCCATGGCTACTTCTCTCTATTTTGATTTTGTATCTCTTTCCTTCAGATGACATGAAAAAGTGTTGAGTGTTATATTTTGGTTCTAGTCGGCCATCATCGGAATAGACCAAGCCACTCCCTTTCTCTGCTGCATAGACATGCATCTCGACCTCGCCATCGACCTTAAACGGTAGAATGGAACCGGCTTTGACAAAGACGGGTATGGTGTTATCATCTATCCTCATAGACATTAGGCCCTGGTGCAATGAATCGTCCCAAAGGGAATACCACTGACCCGCGGGTAGCTTTACCGTTATCCTCTTCTGATTCTCTCTAAATACTGGATAGACAAGAATGCTATCTCCCAGAAGGAAAGCCGTATCGTCAGAAATATCGTACTCCGGATCGTTCCATGCAACCGGCCTGATTAGTGGATAACCTTCAGTGTGCGAGATCCAGCTCAATGTGTAGATGTATGGAAGAATGCGATATCTTATTTCGAGGAATCGCCTGATTATCTGCAAGTAACGTTTGCCAAAAAGCCATGGTTCTCTCATTCTTGTACCCTTAGCGGAATGAACCCTGAAGAATGGAAGAAAGGTAGCCATCTGGAACCATCTCAGAAAGAGCATATTGCTGGGAGACCCAGAGAATCCACCGACATCCACACCAACAAGGGGGATTCCGGAAAGGCTCAGATTCATAATAATTGAAACAGTGGATCCCAACTCTGCCCATGTAGATTCGCAATCGCCAGTCCAAACAAACGCGTATCTCTGTATTCCGGCCCATCCAGATCTTGTGAGAATGAACGGCCTCTCTTCCTTCGTGTGCGAGGTTATCCCACTGTAGCCAGCCATCGCCATATACAGGCCGTAAACATTGTGCAATAAGGTGTGACTTCCTACAGAAAACTTCGCGTCGTTCGGAAGTGTATTATCTCCCCAGATCACAAATGCTGCGGGTTCGTTCATGTCATGCCAGAAGCCGCTTATTCCCTGCTTCAGAAAACTCGAATACTTGCTTCCCCACCAATCTCTCGTAACAGGGTTTGTGAAATCGGGAAATGCAGCTAGACCAGGCCACACCGGAGCATACAGAATGCTACCATCCGGTGCATTTACAAAATGATTATCTGAAGCCCCTTCAACATACATCCTGTATTCTGGGTCAAACTTGACACCGGGATCAAGTATTGTCACAAGCCGAATGCCCTCTCTGGAGAGCCTCGAAGAAAGACCCTTGACGTAAGGAAAGGCTTTTCGATTTACAGAGAAGACCCGGAAGTCGTCCATGTAATCTATGTCCATATGAATTGCAGATATTGGGAGCTTATTCTTCTTGAATCCAGCGGCTACCCGTCTCACCTCTTCTGCTGTCATATAACTGTACCTGGATTGGTGAAAGCCAAGAGCCCATTCAGGTGGTAAAGCGGAGAATCCCGTTACAACTGCATACTTATGCATCAGCTCTTTCAGGCTTCCGAATGCAATGTAAAATTCTAAGGTAGGATACTCGAAAGTTATAGTAACATTATCGCTAGAAAAGCCCATGTCTGCTGTACCCTTTGCAGTGTTGTTATAAAAGATGAAATATCCTAAACCGTTCTTTATATCAATATACACTGGTATGCTGATGTAAAGAGGGTCGTCACCAGGCCCATAATTACCATTTGCATCATGATTCCAGATGACCGATCTTGTCTTGCGGATATCCATCCCCAACGCCTTCTCTCCTAAACCATGTAATGTTGAACCTTCCCTGATTTTCGATTCTATCTTTACCCTGGATTCGGAAAATCTTGGTGGATTGAGGGTGATCATCCGCTCTCTCTGATATGAGAATGAAATTTCGCCCTTCCTTGAGATGGAAATCACAACAGGGTTCGATCTTATGGTAACACCCTTCTTCATTTCCTTGACTGAAATATCCCTATCTGATCTGCGATGCTTTGGAAGATTTGCATTGATAATGCTCTTTCTCCAGGTCACATGGACAATGTCCTCTCGCAGAAACTCAACGTTCAGCTTCTCCTCCTTAAACTTCACTGAGACAGAATGTCTTCCTGTCTTAGCAGACTGCATTTCTCCTGGTTCCACTTCGAGCGAGCCGCTCTTTTTAGAATATTTACGATCGTAAACATCGCGCATCAGAGTATAAAGAAGAGTGTCAGAAGTTAGCTCGTCGCCAAACATTTCCTCGAAGAGTTTCAGACGCTTAAACAAGTCCAAGCTATAATCCCTTCAGGTGTGATTGTTGAATCCATAATTTATTTTGCTTACGGATAAATGAGAAATACAAGGTATCAATAACTAGTGAGGTAGATAAAATGAACAAGAAACCCGCTGTTGTCATATCGACTTTTATGGCACTTTTGATGCTCCTTTCTATGCTTTATGTTTCTGCACCTGTCGTGTCAAATGATGGCTACTCTCCTTTCAACGTTTCTGCAGGCATTAACAGGGCCAATATCACCCTGACAGGAAACGCTGTCACTGACTTTTCAGGCGATCTAATCAATCACAACAACCACACCTCTCCGTGGGGGTCCACCAATAATCTTACCGACCTATACGTTGCTTATAATGAGACATGTCTTTTCATTGGTTTAACTGAGATCGTATCCGGGAACAACCTCATGATCTTTCTTTCCAACGATACAAATAGTGGATATGGTTTATACAATCTGTCCAAGTTCTCTGGCGCCAACGGGTATGGAGGTCCGCAGGGTATTAATTTCACCCAACCGGTAAATGCAGTTTTTGCAGTTTACTTTAGTTCACCTGGGGCCCCAGATACTCCGGTTCTGTCTAAAATAACCTCTACCACTTCGCAAAGTAATACTACTGTTACATCAACGTCAGAAAACTTCTCATACAAGATCAATAGTGTCTATGATACGACAGAGATGGCCATTCCACTGATTGACTTGTACGCAGCGGGGAATTATACCAACCTGAACTTTTCTCTTTCTGCGTTTGTGGTTGGTGACGGTGCCCTTCCTTCTTCTGGAAACTGGGCATGGGTGGGAATGGGTATGCCCTTCTCGCAGATAGGTCAGTATAACGCGGGAAATACTATCCCAATGTTCACAATCAACAATACTTTCGTCTTTCAATTGAGCAATGTGGTATCAGAGAAGGTAGTTCAACATACCACAGCGAATACACCTATCAATGTGAATATAATCTTCAACGACCACCAGCCTCTTTACAAGGTCGTAGGTTCTAATAACTATATACTCCCCTGGACCGAGGCCCATGCAACTGCAGAATATATCTCACAGGCTCTCATCCTTCACATGTTTCCTGGAGTAAATATTACGTACGAACTGTCCGGATCGCTGCTGTATCAGCTTGTGAATACGTCTGCAGATCCTATGTATAACAATACCTACATTCAGGGGGCTTTTATTCCATGGTCTGAGATAAACAGCACTCAGAACCAGTCGTTATACAACAATCTGACTCTTGATTACTTCAGCACTCCCGGTTACGTGTTCGCGTTGAATGAACCAGCATCTAACCTGTATTCGCAGTTGCATTCACTCTGGGGGTCTGGAGTCCGTCTCAACGAGACCCAATTTGAAGATGCGAAAGTTCTCTGGTTCTTATATGATATAAGTACATCGCTGGTCGAGGGGCTGTTTGGACCTTCATGGACCAACAGCACTATATGGGCTATGCACAACATGACATCATTCAACCAGGCCGATCTGGTGAAGATCCTCCAATATTCCAAGTGGTTGACCGGACAGGTCATCCCAGCGTTCAGAAGTGACATGCTTGGAAACGTTTCGGGGAGCAACAACGCTGAACTCTTCACGAGTCCGTTTTATCACCCACTAGTTCCTCTTCTCCTTACGACTAATATAAGCGGACCGCAGGGCACTATATACAAGAGCTCCTACTTTTCGGACTTGATGGCTCAGATTAACGTGAGCTTTGGACAATTCAAGTCACTGTTCGGGCAATATCCCACCGGTCTGTACTCACCCGAGGCTGCAGTTTCATACCCAATGATACAAGCTGTAAACGAATCTGGGGCTACATGGTTCCAGAGCTCTCAATCCGCGCTGGGAAGAAGCGGTGTGAGCGTATCCGCGTATGGAGACAGCGGAGCCAATGCTAGCTCCATGGAAAATCTATACCAGCCCTACCAGGCTGTTGGACCTAACAATACCACTGCATATATGTTCTTCAGAGACGGTTATTTATCAGATCAATGGGGTTTCAACTATGGATCTGAGCCAACCTGGACTGCTGTCGACAACTTCATCAATTATCTCAAGGGCGTATACAACACAATTCCAGTATCATACCACAAACAGACTGTAGTTACGGTCCTGCTTGACGGCGAGAACTGGATGTTCATGGCCCCGTTCGTAAATGACGCGATACCTTTCCTAATGGATCTGTACAAGGCACTGGAGCAGAATTCTACATACATACACACGGTTACGCCTTCGCAATATCTATCCTATGCTGCACAGAACCATATATCCATACCAAAGCTGGACAATCTGAGTACAGGCTCATGGAATGCTGGGTCAAACACGCCACTCCCATATCAGAATAATACATACCTGACGCAGTGGTCCGGGAGCTCAATCCAGGACTTCTACTGGCAGGCACTGCAAAACGTAAGATCAGAAATACTGGCTTATCAGAACACCAATGGGCTGACACAATTGCAGAATTACACCGCTTTTGAGCAGAACATGACAGCAAACACAAAGGAGGGGAACATGACCCGGGCGTGGAATGCAATCTACGATGCCGAAGGATCTGACTGGACATTCACCATGGCCCCGTGGACAATAGGAGGAGCCAACACACTGCCCTTTGACTATCTGTTCAAGGCGGATCTGGCATATGCCCTCAGGCAACTCGATCTTCCCATTCCTGTGTATTTGACTGAGACCCCGGCAACTCCTCTCTCTCCTTATAAGAGTATGAACACCACGGTACCACTGCAGCCAACACTGAATGGATACCCTCAGTACACGAATAGCGTACAGGGTGGGCTTGCTTTCGCTGTTAATAATGAGTCTTCGTGGGATTATGCTGCTATCTACAACGGTACTACTCCTGGAAGTGGAATCAACAACGTAACCCTTAGCTTCAGCGCAACCGACATGTATGTGCAGCTTAACGTATCCGGAAACCCACAGTCATACGTCTCTGGCTCGAATTCCATAAATCTTTACTTTTCTACACCGAACCAGGGTTATGCAAATAATATGAGCATGGATGTTCAGTCAGCGACTTTCCAGACGGCACCCGGTGCGATCCCTATTGGATTCCCTGCTCTATACAGAATTGCACCTGCACCCTCCACCATAAAGAACGGTCTAGGTCAATACAACGTCTACGTATCCGAGGGCTTTGGCTCATGGTCGTATCAGACCCAGGATTCCCTTGCTCCCTTGTACATCGGGTCCACGATACAGTTCCTCATTCCATTCACCTATCTGAACTATGTACCTGGGAATTCCTTTGAATTGGCAGCATTCGTTGCGGAACCTTCGACCTCTCTCTATTCCATGGTCTCACCCATCTTTGAAAATATTCCGCTCTCTCTTGCACAGTATACTCCAGTTTCTTCCATTCAGAATACAGTACCCGCGAATGGCCCCGGTAATTACACCTATCCGAACCAGCCAGGCCAAATTCCTCCTGGTTCGTTAGACCTGAAATGGGTCAACGTTTCATTGAATAGCTTCGACATGAAATGGGTCTTCACATTTGGCCAACTTTGGAACATCTGGAGCGGAGGTTTTGGATTCAGCAATCAGATCGTGAACATCTTCATATCAGATGGCAGCAATTCTGGAACCACTTTCCTGGGACTTGGACCAAATGCCAATGACAGTATGCCGTGGCAGACTATGCTGTATCTCTCTGGTTTTGCAACCTATGCCATGACACCTTCAGGACAGCAAACTAACGGAATTATTGTATCAGTGAATTATACCGCAGGCACCGTTACTTTTGTGGTTCCTACCGCGTACATTGGGCCGGATCCTCTATCATACAATTACCTCATTGTAGCAGGCTCTTACGACGGATACGGAACTAATGGTTGGAGAATCGTTGACTCCGTAAACACTACAAATGGCGGTTGGCAGGGCGGAGGCGGTGATCCTCCTTGGAGTTCTAACATCTATGATTACATAGCACCCGCAACTGTTGGGCAGGGTAATCTGACACAGCAGAATGCACTGCAGTATTCCCCACATCATATTCCGACACTTGAGCCGATAACTCTCCCGAGGTTGTCTAACAACACAACCGCACAGAAGTCCTATTTTAACAGCACATATTACAACAACCCAACCATCTCCGTTTATGGCGGAACAGGGTACGTGAGCTACATCTCCAACGTCTCGGGAACTGATCAGGTCTACATATCTACTTCAACCGATTTCAAGATATGGTCTGCACCTAAGCCTGTTCCTGGAACAGCAGGAGCCACTACGGATCAACTTGTCACATCAAACGGCAGTCTCTACCTTGTTACAGTGCTGAACGGTCAAGTGTCCGTTTTCAGCACATTGAATGGCGATACCTGGTCCCTGTACTATTCGGGACAGCATGCAGATGCGGCATATGGAACAGTTTCAGGAACATCCCTCTATCTTGTACTCAGCAAATTGAACCAGAATTCATCATACTCGTATGAAATCGTGCAGGTAAGTTCTGGAGCCGCAGTCCAAAACCATACGTTGCAGTACCTGGGCAAAGATCCCGCATCTATCACCTCATTTACGGGAGATCTGGCGATTGCGTATTATTCAGGTACCACTAACGAGACCATATACACTCAGGTATTTAGCGCGTCAATGCAATCGCTCTGGTCTATCGAGAGAGGAAACCAATCCAACATCGACGGTGTTGTTTCGATAGGTTCAGCTGGCAACTCAGGTAATCTATTCGTGTTGTATGCAACAAACTCGAGTTCGCAGTACACAATATTCATGTCTAACGCTACTGCGTTTAAGGACAGTGCGTTTAAACCCACAGTTGTGATGGTCTCTGCCACTGGTGTGAACGACAATCCGTACATCTACCTTGATAACACCGGTGGATCGAATTACACTGTTCTTGTCGCCTGGCATTCGACGACGGCATTTCAGAACATGGTATGGGCGATGATGAGCAGTTACTCCTTTGCACAGAATACTGGTCCTGCTAAAGCTCCGTCTCCGGCATCATCTCCGTTCAACATCGCAATTATTCTGATAATCGTGATTGCAGCTGCTGCAATAGGGGCAGTTCTTGTGGCATATACGTATTATATCAAAAGAAAGCGTTAGAAATTCCAACTTTAGTTTACCGGTTCTAACGCATTCGATATTTTTTAAACATTTTAAAATCAATATTCAATAGATCAACACAGGCTAAATGGAGGTTGCGGGGAGCTGGTAGGTATAACGAAGAAGACAAGTTGTGTTTCATACATAGATATTTTTCATGGAACTTGCAGTCTTGTCTTGTTCTAAGAAAAGGAAACTAAGAAGTCTTAATATTTCGAAGGAAAACTTGCAGAGATAATGTAATTAAAAAGTAAATGGGGTGGGTGTAGTGCACCCATTCCCCTTTTTATCTAATAAATTATTTTCTTCTCAGAAGCGCGACCACTGAACCAATTACCACAGCAGCAACCACCACTCCGACTATCAGATAAATGTCAGTTGTGGAGATTCCTGAAGTCTTTGGTGCCACCTTTGAGAACGATATCGAAACTGTCAACGTGCTGCTTGTCACATTAAACGTACCGTTCTTTACAGTGTATCCAGGCGCAGTAGCGGAATAGTGGTATTGACCATTCGAAAGGCTCACAGTCGTCGTAGTTGCTGCAGATGAAAGCTGCTGGCCAGAAGTCAGGTTTACATACCACTCAGTTCCCGAAGCAAGTCCCGTCTCAGAGAAAGTAATCGTATACTTTGCAAGAGAGAATGTTACGCTCTCTGATACTGGAGCACCATTCACTGAGAAGCTGCCACTACTGGATGCTGCGACGTAATTAGTCAGACCACTCGAGACAGAGTATGAATACGAACCGTTCGAAAGATTGAAGGTTATAGAACTGGTCGTCGAACTCGAACTACCCATTCCACCGCTCAGATTTACATACCATGTGGTACCGCTTGGCAGACCACTCTCCGTAAACGTTACGGAATATGTAACCAGAGAGAATGAAACACTCTCGGACACAGCAGCACCGTCTACCGTAAAGCTACCAGAATTGACCGATGGAGTGTAGGTAGCAACCATAGATGCAACTGTGTATTGATACGAACCGTTCGGTGCGTTGAATGTTACAGTGCTTGTGCTCGAGGAGAAACTGCTTCCGTTGCTGAGATTTACATACCATGTGGTACCGCTTGGCAATCCACTCTCCGTAAACGTTACGGAATATGTAACCTCAAGGAAAGTGAGCGTTTCGCTGACATTAGCACCGTTCACAGTGAAAGCACCGGAAAGTGCCGACGGCTCATAAGACTTATCGCCACTAGCTACAGAGTATGTGTAATTGCCATCAGCAAGATAGGCTGTGTACGCTGAAGTAGTAACAGGTCCAGAGGAGACCATCCCTGTCAAGTTCAAATACCACGGTGATCCGGATGGCAACCCGGTCTCTGTGAAAGTTACAGCATATGCCTTTGCAAAGACAACGTTAATAGTAACATTTGCACCGTTCACTGTAAACGTTCCAGTAGCATTCGCAGTAGCGGCATACGCATCTCCCGCAGTAGCATTGAACGAGTATGTTCCGTTCGGTAGATTGAAAACAATTGAACTATTGTTAGATGACATCAGTGCCGAATCAGCCGATACAGACCAACTTGTGTTCGCCGGAAGACCGGTCTCTGTGAAGTTCACGGAATAAGTCTTGCTATATGTTATTACCACTACACAGGGCTGATATGGAATGATAGTCCCGGCACCGTTTGCTACGGCAACGTAGCCAGTCGGGTTCGAAGCCACATACGAATATAAGCCATTTGTAACGCAAAGAGTAATGCTACTGCCAACTGTATTATAGTTGACTCCAGAAAGATTTACTGACCAGGCTGTTCCGGAAGGAAGCCCGCACTCTTCAAAAGTAACGAGATTGAAAATAAAAGCAGAAGATAGGTTCACGTAGGTGGTAGGTCCGCTTGTCATTGTAACACTACCAGTTCCGGTATGAAGGCCTGTAGAGTTGATGAATACAACATAATACTGAACAGTTTCACCAGAGGAAAATAGCTCGTAATAAGTCAGGTTGAGGTTTGCTCCCGTTGGGCTAGAAGCATACTGGTCAAGGCCAAAGACCCCAACGCACAGCACGGTTGTATTAGCAGGTGCAAGAAAAGTCAGATTCAATCCGGGGGGGAATAGTTGGTTCGGAGCGTAATCGAATCCAGTCTGTATTAAACCATATTCGTTGAAAGGAACAGTTCCGTTGAAGTTCCAGTACTCGTTTCCGTGTCCATTAGTTAAGTTCCAGCTGTCAGTATATGGCGTGTAAGCCCCGGTGAAAAAGTCAACGGCAGGGCTGCACGCGGGATATTGAATATCGAAGGAATTTAAGGCTATAAGATTTTTCCCGCTATCGACAAAAATCCCATTCTGGAATGTTCCGCAATTGAACTGTAGGTCATACTGGTTCTGCTGGCCCAAACTCGCGAGCTCACTGCTGAATTGCATTGGATTTTCACCAATGAATTGGTTGTTAACTACTGTGTTCAGACCAGGTTGAGAATACGGATTATAAACAAAGAGACCCAGGCCGTAGATATCGAACTGGCTGCAGCATATATCTACGTATGTGGAGTTCCATACGTAAAACTGGAATGTTGGGTTCCGAATGGTGCAGAAATACCAGGTAGCAAAGTGGCCTACAGGTACACAGACATTGGAAGAATTATATATGACAGCAGGAAGAGAATTAAAGCTTGGCAAGTTGAAGCCCAGTGAATCGAGGAAAGAGATCTCACTCCCATAAAAGCCAGCGTAATTGAAAGACATATTATAACAAGGCACCACGACAAAAACGTTCGTGTTCACAAGCATTAGCCCTGAGAACACCGGGAAGAAGAAGTCATTATACTGTTCAAATCCCGGGAATAACCCAAGCGTGTTAGTCGAATTGGCATATATGCAATATGCATTAGAAGACGTCCCATTTCCATGTGAAGACTGAGCAGCCACCTGGCTGTTGCTAGTGGCAAGGATTGGTGTGTAAACTCCAAGAGTTGGGTTTGCATCCATTACCACGTTATTTATCGACTGCGGTCCAAGTGTGAAAAACGAATAATTATGGTAGTTGTCCAAGCCAAATGCGAGATAAGAAGAAGTTGGAAGAACGAAACTGTCCGAGGGTGACCAACCATATTCACAGCTATGTGCCAGTGAAACGCTTCCTGCGATAAACAGGAAAGGTACTCCAGTGACAGGCTCATAGGTAGAGACAAAGTTGTTCACCATAAATGGGTTTGTACCCAATCCATAGGGAGTTCCCTGTGTATATGGAACTCCAGTACCGACATAAACCCCTGAACCACCTACAACGAACGCTGCAATGCTTATGTAAGGTACACCGTTCAGATACAATGGCCCAATCTCGCTCAGCGGTACCATCAGTTCAGTCGTGTTTAGAGTAGAGTTATACACCGCGGTATAGTTGACTGCAACAGATGTAAGTGATGATGCGCCCACGTCAGAGGTGACCCTACAGAACTTCTCCGTTCCGCTCTGGACGACATATTTTGGATAGTATGCGGAGAACACATCATTCGCTGGTTGCGTCAAATACATGCCACCAAGACCCCATGGAGTATAGTGAGACATGTTCTCGACGCCAAGGCCGGAGTTGGTGTTATTCAGGAGGAAAATCACTAGGGAATTTCCAGATATGTTTTCCTGCACCCCTATGAAAAGGTCTGTAGTGTTATAAGTCACGTAAAGAGCAGAAATGTTGTTGTTCGAACCGTAGGGAGAGGCATGCGTCTGATCGTAAAGAAGATGTCCTGCGAAATCTTTGGTGACATTTCCTGTTAGAACTACAGAACCAGAAGAGGTATCACTCTGCACCATATTGACTGTATATTTTGTTTGGGTTGCAGTGTTGTTCCAGAGTCCATAAACCAGAGATGGCCCACTCTGCAAATAAGCAGTCGAGCCTGAATAAGAAACGTCTACCCCCACGGAAGTTTCACCTGTCTGTGAGCCAGCGTCATAGGCGGCTCTCACATTCTGGTAATTGCTGGTCGTACTGTTCATATACTTGAGATTCAGGGTCCCGTTTATGGCGTAAATATTAGTATTGCTACCACCGCCAGGTCCGCCCACCGCTATTTCAGCGTCGTATGGAATGAATCCGGTTGGAGATATCTGTGTGCCGGACACCAGATACTGGGGTGCGGGTGCTGTATATCCCCCGGCGAATATAGTGGAATTGAAAATCACTTCGTCATAAGTTCCAGAAAAGTGTGCCTGTGGAAGGCTCACGTTATACCATACAGTGCTCTTTCCGCTAACCACAGATGTGTTGAGGTAGAGGTTAACCACCATTGGGAGGGAAACACTAAATACTGGACTGTAACCGTAATGGAAAGTTGAAGTCTGTCCCTGCCCATTCTGTTGAGCGCTTGAAGAAAATATAGTACCAGGGTTTATGACGGCGGTCGGAGAAGAGAAGTTCCATACATTGTCAAGGAACTGTACAGTGTGCGTATACATATCAAGCTCCATCACATTTTGGGTCCACATGTTGTAGTTTGAGTTTCCTGCAATTGCAACATTATCGAGAATCGCATTCAGTTGCCAGGTGACAGTGTGCGGGAAATCATTAACAGCATACATCGCGGAGAACGCAGTAAGATTAATCGATGCTTCAAAACTGGAAGTTGTGTATGAATACGGCACTATAGTTCCAGTCGTGTTCATTAACCCGTAATCTGCAACACCCATTGGAGCAGGAGAAGTTTGATAACCAAGAGTGACGGTCCCGTTTTGGATCGTTGTGTGCGAAAGGTAGTTTGGCAGGAATACCTTGTTCATAGAAATACCGGAGGCCTTTATTGAATTGATAGTCTGCTGCATCAGTGCAAAACGCTGTTGCTGCGACAGAATCTGAGCTCCTTGCAATGGAGCCGAAGAAGGAGGTATCGGAGCTATATTATTGGTACCAACTTTTACTGGATTTGTAGTCTGTTGATTCTGCACATTTCCAAGCATGATCAGCATTCCGGAAGTCAACATAAGAAAAGCTATCAGTATGGATAAGAAAACCTTCTTTGAATCGGAATGGTTCACATTTTCCACAAAATTCTTTCTAACATAAGACGCGGACGAAAAATAGTAACCTGTCACGTCTGGATAAAAATATAAACAACATAAATGTTTCGCTCTCTTTCTATTTAGAATAATGCTTTACAAAAGCATCAATCTTGCCTTCCAGGAATTCATTATCAGCATTATGCAATGTATGTCGTACTGTCGCTGTCGAATTTTGAGATTATCCGGAAACTTGAACCGTTACCGCCTTGAACGTAACGGAGCTCTGGAAATAGAATCCAGAGATCGCGGCTGCTCATTTCCGTGGCGGGGTGCCCTTCTCCAAAAAACTGTGTTGCTACAACTTCTGTCATCCTCCTCGCAGTCGACTCGTCAATGAAACCTATTGAATGCAGGTATTCATGGGTCAGAATTGTGTAGACGAATGAATTGTATTCGAGATCGGACTTAGCAATCCTCTTCATCGCCTGAAGTAAGAGCTCATTCATCACGATGTAATTTCCTCCAACTTCCCAGAATGCACCTAATCCTGCCGGCAGATCTGAGAGCGCAAGCCCAAGGCCGGATCTCTCCTTACCCAGTACCCTCTTAACAGATCGCTTCACAACAGTGAAAATCATGTCAAAATTCATTGAGCCAGAAAGATCGGAATCCTCGTTCATAGAAACAAAATTGCCTATGGTTCGATGGGCAGGTCCAATGGGTTCAGCCCCATCTCTTTTACCGAGATAAGAATGGGCAAGATATATCCATGACATTTCAAGCACTGAACTCCTCTTAAGATATATATTCACGCACCTTCGAAATCGACACTCAAAACGTTCCCGTCTAATTACCTATCTTTTTAACCACTTTTGAACACTACGCTGTTCGATACGGAATTATGGCCTATCCTACCGAAACATGTTTATACAATGTAGTGTTTATTTAGTCACTACGTCTTTCATACGGAAG
>JBJKSG010000015.1:0-74609 GCA_046704325.1 Thermoplasmataceae archaeon | reverse complement strand
CGAGAGAGCGTTTACACTACAGTAATTTCCCAATATGAACTTCTCACGCCCGTATATCACAAGGGGATAAAAGTTGAGGAAAGAAATATCAGGGCATTTCTCAGGCGCTCTGTTGTATTCCCTCTTGATCAGAATGCTGCCGAAGAGTCGTCTCGTATAATGGGTGCTCTGTTTAAGCTAGGCATTCCAATTAATGCGTTAGATACCCTGATAGCTGGCATTGCAATCACAACAGGAACAGATAAAATAGTTACATTAGACAGAGATTTTACCCAGATTGCAAAAATAACTGAACTTGACATAACAATCTTATGAGACTGCTGCCGATCCTTGTACTATCCCAAAATCCAAATGCTATTCAGTCTTGTGAGCAATACCTTGGCATTCTGGCGGGAACAAATCTCTTTAAGGTGGGTCGATAGTTAGATCATTTGGCTAAGATGAATCCATCCTCCATAGTCCTGGTATTTCTACGGAACAAACAACTCCTATGTGTTGTTAATGGAGTATCCACCAATCGCGTATTTTACAGGTTCCAGAGTCATTTTCAATCGTCTTAAAAAACATAATATCGATTATTGTACCACAATAAATGAATACCCTTTACCCAATCGGGAAGTGAGGTAACATGGTAATAGTTTACCCTAAGGGGAAATTTGAAGCAGAAGAGATCCATTGGAACCTTTTGCTTGATGAAGAAACACATCACTACAAGAGACTGTGAGATCAGAACTAAAACCAAATGGTTGGTTCCGCTTGCATCAGTTCAGTTTGATTGCTATCTGCCATTAGAAGGTGGATGGTAACCGCACTACAGTTTCTGAAAAAAGCACAGGGGAGCCAGAGTTCTCTGCCAAGTCAAATATGCGTGGATTAGCTCGCATTTTTTTATATCTTGTAACTCTTGTTTTTGATACCCAAACCTTTATCCCTTTTTAAGTCCCTTTAAGATCAAATGAATAAACAACGTGGAGCAGGGATACTAGTTTTTGTTGGGGCTTTCATTTTTACAATGGCAATTCTCATAACAGAAGCACTTAGACCTACATACTCCATTAATCTGGATTCTATCAGCAGCTTGGGAATCGGACAAAATGGATACATTTTCTACTATTCTATCTTAGTCCTTGGTGCCTTGCTGATAGCTGCTGCAATTGTCTTATTGTCTGGTACGAAGAAAGAGGCATGGCATGTCACCTTAGTCCTTGTCGGGATAGGCGCGTTTGGGGTGGGAATATTTCCATATCTTGTCAACTATCCGCTTCATTCAGACTTCGCAGACATGGCTTTCATCTTCGGGGGCCTGACAGCTTTGCTTTTTGTCTTCCAGAAAGGTACCCCTTTGCGGGTGATCTCTCCCATTGTAGGAGTCTTAGTTCTGGTATCGATATATCTGTTTATAAGCGGGACGGATTTTGGCCTCGGCCTTGGAGGCATGGAGCGTATGATTGTCTATCCAACACTCTTCTGGGCACTAGCTATGTCTGGATATCTGATGAGCCAAAAAGATTGATTTCCTATCCAAGGTTAATTACTTCTCACAATGGGTTATATCAGTCAATTTTTTTTTGGAGATTAAGCCTTGCGGGCCCCCTCTTCCAAAATAAAATATATGCCATTTTTGAAAAACCAGATAAGGGTTATGCCAATAGCGTATATGGCAGACCCAGGAGTTCCTCCAACAATACATTCTGGTTAGATTCCAGGTGTTATTGATTTAGAGAAGAAGGTCTTTTGAAGAGGAAAGGTTTCCAGTAGTAATTTATGGTCTGTGACTACAATTTATGAACTGCGGCACTTATATGACAAAATAAGTATCGTTGCATTCAATACAGCTTGGATCTGACGAGTTACAAGAAATGAAACTGAAAGAATCCTCCCTGGACATTTATGCATTTGTCTCTCTCTATACAAACGAGATAATAGGTTCCTTCATCAAAAAGATACATCAGATATCCGCAAACGAGTTCGTCTTCCAGCTGTACAGAAGCGGTGAGGGGAGAAAATCTCTCTTCATATCCATGAGCAAAGGGGTTGCGTTTCTGGACAGAGAGACACCCGACACGCCCTCACCGTTGTCTATGATGCTGCGAAATATGCTCACGGACAGGAAAGTCTTGGCGATTGAGCAGATTAACTTCGATCGGGTCGTCCGGATTGACCTCTCCGGCGGTTATGTCATGGTTCTGGAGATGTTTCGAGAAGGGAACCTTATCATAACGCAGGACAACGAGATACAGTATGCCTTCAATCAGAGGGAGTGGAAAAACCGGAAGATAATTCGAGGATATCCGTACATTCCGCCTACTGAT
The DNA here is from genome assembly GCA_046704325.1 of Thermoplasmataceae archaeon. Classification (GTDB taxonomy): domain Archaea; phylum Thermoplasmatota; class Thermoplasmata; order Thermoplasmatales; family Thermoplasmataceae; genus UBA582. Next base: position 72,297 of record JBJKSG010000015.1, on the reverse strand, counting down.
TATGATCCAATCCAGATACACGATGAAGAGTTTTCTAAACTGGTTTTGAGCAGCAAGGGAAGCATTGTCCAGACTCTTGCAACTAGAATGAACCTGGGTGGCGACATTGCAGAAGAACTGATCCATCGACTGAGTATGGATAAGAACGCACCTGCGCACTCTTTCACAGAGTTCAGTGCCCTCAGGAGCGGTATCGCTGGGATCATGAAAGAGTCTCTTGAAGGCAAAGCCTTTCTTTATGAGGATGAGTTGACGGTTTCTCCGGTTAGGTTGACTCATCTTGAGAAGGAACCAGACAGGATCTTTACATCACTTTCAGAAGGTCTAGAATATTACCTTAGCAACTATCCCGAGACCTCAGATAAACTGGACCCTATAGAGAGGCGCATTCTCTCCATAAAGAAGAGCATTGAGGAATTCGGTTCGATTGCACAGCAGAAGAAGGAGGAGGGGGCACTTATCTTCTCACAGCTCAGAAAAATCGAGACCGTAATCAGAGAAATACAGAACGGTGAAAGGAAGATTGAATCTGGATCTAGGTTGCCTTCAGGGGTTATGGTGAAGGAAATAGATGCCGGCAGGAAGACGTGCACAGTCGAGATCGATGAAACTATCGTATTCCTGAGGTACAACAAGAAAGCAACGGAAAATGGCAACATGGCATTCCAGGAGTCCAAAGATTATCTGGCGAAAATAGAAGGTGCCCAGTCTGTAATAAAGGAGATGGAGAGCAGGAAGCCTGAATCTATTCGAAAGGGGAAGAAGAAGGAGAGGAGGCACTTCTGGTTCGAAACTTACAGGTGGTTCATATCTTCCGAAGGGAACCTCGTGATATCCGGGAAAGACAGGAAGACGAACGAAAGAGTGGTGAAGAGGCATATGGACCATTCCGATGTCTACGTACATGCGGACCTGTATGGTGCTCCCAGCACGATAGTGAAAGCAATTGATACAACCAGACCCGGTGAAATCACACTCAGAGAGGCGGGGCAGTTTGCAGTCTGCTGTTCCAGGGCATGGCCTGCGCTTCAGGCTTCAGGTTCGGCATACTGGGTTTTTCCCGAGCAGGTTTCCAAAACTGCGGAAACTGGAGAGTATGTAACATCAGGCTCATGGGTCATCCGTGGAAAGAGGAATTACTTCTTCAACCTGCCAATGCAGATGTTTGTCGGACTGGCCTCATATTCTGGAGATGAGATACCTATGGCTGCCCCCGTGCCTGAATGCTTCTCAGGAAAATATGTAAAAATTCAGCCGTCGAAAGATAAGCGGGAGGGTGCTGCAAGAAAGATAGCTGAGATCCTGCAGGTAGAAATTGAAGATATAGAGAGAATACTTCCACCAGGTGGCTCAAGTATATCCTAGATGCCTGCAAGAAGGCGTTTCAACTCTTCAATAATTGCGACGTCTGCAGGTTCAACCTTGCGAGAAAGCGCGGCAAAATATGAAATGTAATCCCCTGTGTGCACAAAGTGCATCGTCCTGGCCACGGGTGATTTCCCTGCCATGGGTATTTCTATAGCTTCGATTCCGGCGAGGTCCAATGTAAACTGGATACGGTCCCTCACCCTGCCGGTTGAACCGCCAAAAACGAAGAATTGAAACTTGTTGAGTCCGTAACTCTTGCCCAAGGCGACAATCTGGTTGTGGTCCAGTTCAGGAAAGCTAGAGCTGAAAGCCAGTATCTTTGCATTTTCATTGAACTGGGTCTGCCATCTGTACGCAACTGAAGAGTATGGGCTGTAACCAAGGATAATCGGTATCCTTTCAGAAGCAACCATGCTTTCTGCTATCCCTCTCAGGGAAGAAGTGTCTTCGTCCACCGCCTTAACGACGGAAGCAGCCTCTTTCAGTTGTGTCGATCCATCATCCACCATGGAACGAACGATGGGAGAAAGCATGTAGCCAAGGGCAGATCGCGGCTGCAGGCCTGAAGGTATCTTTACTGTGGACTTGCACATCTTCTCAAGTTCCCCTCCTGATGTGATCGCAACCATCCTGGCCCCTCTCATTTCAGCCTCTCTATATGCAGAAATTGTCTCCTCAGTGTTTCCTGAATAACTAATTGCAATGAAGAGGGTGTCACTATCAACATAAGCGGGCACTGAATAATCTGAGAGCGTGCAGACAGGATGCTTATGATAGAGTTCTGCAAATATGGAACCCGCTATACCGGACCCGCCCATACCGGCAATTACTATGTTTTTAAACGTTCCATGTTCGAAAGATCCGTCAAAAAGGAGTTGATTCTTTAGGCTCCTGAGCTCTTCTATCATATGCATCCTTCAGGGTTTCCACAGGAGATATCCACCTACTACTACGTAGCCGAAGATAGCAGTTACTACGGATGATACAACCAGAAGCAGCCAGATTTTACTCTCCGTTTCCATGGCGATCCATAGTAGAATAAAATATAAAAAATTCCCTACAGGACAGGAAGCTGTATTTTTCTGAGTCCCACACGTTCGTCAGATGGATGCACATATTCAACTGCTATTATGTTAAACGGGAGTTCTATCCATCAGTGCAAGCCGAGAGCATACCGAAATATTCCTGGACGTAGTAATATCTTACAACCATCTTTAGCCCTGATTCCTGCAAAAAGCCATAGAGTATAAGCATGTTCCAGTAACTGTCAGGTTTTGCTTCCGAAATGAATTTTTCACTCATGTCAACGATTCTTCGGAAATTATTTCTATCTATCGCGCTCCTTATCTCTAGATCATATTCTTTTGCACTTGGAGAATAACCATACGGACCACCGGGAGAATGTGTATGTGCCTGGTCTGCGCTGAAGACCATGCTTATCTCCTCTTTGTAGGATTCGATCCATCTGTATAGTTTCCTGCCAAACTCCACCAGCGATTTTGAATCTGCAGGACGTGGCTGTCCCATGTATATGAGCTTTCTTCCCGGAAAGAAAGTGAATGGAATTAAGGCACCAAAATCAAGAGGAAACACAGAAAGAGGTCCAGATGCGGTTATGAACGATGCCTTTTCCGTAAACCCACCTGTTGCTGTCAACAAAGATTCTGTGGCCCCCCTATCTATTAGCGGAGATCGTTTAAGCCTCCCCGATCCAAGCGGGTAATTTCCTCTTGCCCTTTCTGTCGCGATTATTGAAACATGAAGAGGTAGTCGGAGTCCATGCGGAGAGATTATGGCAACCGTCTTTGAGCAGTCCTTTTTTGTCATTTTCTGTATGGATGTATTCATGACCCTGCTCTCCGGATTCGGCATCGATAAGATCTCATCTCCATGAGGTATTACATAGAGGCCGTTGAGTGTCATGAACGCAATATTCCAGCTACGCAATTCTAGTTTTCGGTTCCAACTCATTAGGTAGACCTAATGACTAAGGTCTTTCGCTTAAATTTCCAGAGCTAATTTCGGTTCGGTGAAATAATTGGCATTCATAGATGATCTCGCTTTGATGCTGAGTACGCTGGTACTTACCGGTGCAATTTCCACTTACATGGTAGGTGTTGCGTACCTGGAATACAGGAAGGGGGGAAAGGATGTTGAATCGGCTGTCAGAGATGGGGGAATACCCCTTGCAGTCATGGGACTTTTTATGGTGATTATGGGACTTTACGGTGAATTCGTGTGGCCTCTTAACCTGCCAAACGGGGATTACAATATTTTCTTCTTCGACCCATATGTCATTCTGGGCCTTGTGCTGATGATAATATCTACCTCAATTCTGTTCAAGAGGAAGCTGGTGTTCGGTGGTGTTATGGCCTTTTTCTCTGGAATTCTGGCAATTTATTATGGAGCTATAGGCTATTCTTACGGTCTTACGAGTGAGCCACTTGCCGCCCTTGGCCTATATATCGCATTCGGGGCAACCGGGATATTGACCTTGCCTGCAACTTATATCTATGATTATCTGCCTGGGAGGGGAAAGGTCTCATCAATTTGGATGTTCTTCCTAGTGCTATTCTTCATAGCGTTAGTTGCTTCCACGATAATAGCTGGAATCATTGTTGCACCTGCAATTCAGGCGCATCTGCTGACTGCTCCATAATTTACAGTTAACATTTGATTCTATTTATTTTATATTCTATTTTTCTCTTGCCAATTTCGCGAATTTTCCTCCATGAAAATGTGGCCGCAGCAAATCTTTCAGGTGAAAGAGTTAACATCAGTCTTGAATGAATTGCATTATCGAATCAATGAAATATGCGGCAGACTTCTCGTACTGATGAGACTTACCACAGATCTTGTCAGGGACATACTCAATAATGACGGATTCCTGAAGTCATTTTCCCTGAATAGTGTAACTATCTCTGAGGAAACGGTCGAAATCAGTATCGATCTCACCCCAAATCTACTGCGCGTTGGTGACATAATGAACGGCGGGGCCACTTGCACGCTTATGGATTTCGCTGGCGGTCTGGTGGTTATGAATGATCAGAGTATATTCAACGAGGTTACAACCAACTTATCGGTGGAATTCCTCAACCCGGTTTCAAAAGGGCCCGTTATCGTACAGGCGAGAGTGGTTAAAAGGGGGAAGACACTCGTGTATGTAGAGATCGATCTCCTGGACGGCGATAGAAAAATCTGCTCAAAGGGTCTTGGAACCTGGTTTGTATTCAGGTAGTGATTAAAATGTGTGAAAAATGTTCCGGTGGTTTTGAACGACTGAAGGGCAAAAATGTGGTAGTCGGCGTAAACGCCAGTATCTCTATCTACAGAATACCTGACGTCATCAGGGATTTGGTACGCGAGGGTGCATCGGTAACAGTTGGCATGAGCGAGGAAGCGCGATCCTTCATCAGCCGTGATATATTCCACTGGGCTTCGGAAAAAGGTGTGGTTACAGAGATAACTGGTGCCGTGGAACACATTTCGCTTTTCCAGGATCCGGGGAGCACGGTTCTCCTGATCGCGCCGGCTACATACAATTCGATAGGCAAGATTGCCTCCGGGATTTCCGATACTATCCCGACACTAATGTTTGCCTATGCATTCGGACATAGAGTGCCTGTTATCATGGCACCCGCTATGCATGAGGACATGCTGAGGAATCCTGTCATGATCGAGAACATTAAAAAGTTGCAGAAACTGGGTGTAGAATTCATATCTCCCAGAATTGAGGACGATAAAGCGAAGATACCGGAAAACCTGATCATGGTGGACGAAGTCTATCGTGCACTTTATTCTGCCCCACTGCGTGGCAAAAGGGTCCTGATCATTTCCGGCAGGAGCGAAGAACCGGTGGACCCGGTCAGAACTATTAGCAACCATTCCTCAGGACTCACCGGATACTGGCTCGCACGTAATTCGTACCGCCTTGGGGCTGATCTCGTTACTCTAATAGGCAATTCAGTTGAGATCATGCCGCCGTATGTGAACCACATTGAGGCAGTTACGGCAGAGTCTTTCTATAGCGAAACAAAGAGGGAGCTGTCGTCTGACTCCTACGATGTTGTGATATTGCCGGCAGCACTCCAGGATTTCAGTGTCAAAGAGAGCAAAACAAAGCTCTCCGGATCAGAGGAGCATACATTGCACCTGAAACCGAGAGAAAAGCTGCTAGCGATGGTCAGGGAATTGCACAATGGAAGCATCGTATCTTTCAAGCTGGATCACTCACTGACTGCGCATGCGAAACTAAGGGATTCTCCTGAACTTATGGTTTTTAACGAGATTGGAAAAGGCAGAGGAACTTTCGGGAAGGTCCCGCCCATCTATACTGTCCTGGGCCGGGGGGAGGAAGTGACCATCTCTGCAGATAGCAAAGAGGATGCCTCATGGAGGCTCATGATGCACATAATATACAGTGGATCTAATGTCAGGAAATAGAGAAATTACTATCTGCGGGGTCGAGACCTCATTATGCTCTCATGTCGAGGCGCTCGAGCTGCTGGCCGGAAGATTAAAGTCCCTGGTAAGAAAGCTTAGTCCTGACTTCCTGCTTCTTCCTGAAAAATGGATCCTGAATCGCTACCAAGATGACAGTGCTGATCTATCCGCGATAATATCAAGCATTAGTGATCTTTCTGAATATCGGGGTACAGTAATTGTCCCGGGAAGCTTCAGCATATTCAGGAACGGAAGATTATACAATACTTCTCCAGTGATAGCTGATGGTAAACTCATCGGCTGGTCCGACAAGATTTCCTTATACAGAAGAGAAAAGCAGGAGTATACAGCAGGTTCTGAGGTTACTGTTTTCAAAGGGAAAGATATAAAATTCTCAATACCTGTATGCTACGACCTGGATTTCCCGTACTTCGCCAAGGTGGCGATACGAAAAGGCGCACGGCTGCTGCTTAACCCCTCCTTAATTATGAAGGATTTTCACAGTATGTGGCACATATATGTACTTGCCAGATCATTGGAGAACAGGATCCCTGTTGTCTCGATAAATGCTTCATCAACGCCCCTTCTTGGAGGATCAATTGCTACGAGCCTCCATGAGGAGGAAGGTGGAGTCATCATAGAGAAGCACCGGCCGAAGAGCTCCGTTATCACATATACCCTCGATATGGATGCAACAATTCCTCTTATAGAGAGAAGGATGGAAGAAGACCCCGGTTCCTATTCCTTATGAACAAGACCGTTGATTAAGGAAGATATCTTCCTGTAATGTTCTGTTTGTGGTGTATGGCCGGTATTCTTCAGCACCTCGAATGTGCTGTTCCTGATCTGTGAATGCATGATTTCACCATATCTTATCGGAATGATCCGGTCCTGCTCTCCCCAGATTATGAGAGTAGATGAGGATATTTCTCTCAGGTCTGCTGGGTCAATCCTCTCTCTATCGTCTGCATTGCTGATCAGCATTCTCTCCAGAATAGGACGATCATTGAACATGCTACCATGCATCGCGCTATCGATAAACGCATCCCTTCGATTCTTGTCGAAAGAGCCTGCGGTCTGGTTCAACCCAGCTGAGTCTATGAGAACAAGATATTCTGGCTTACTGAAGGAAAGGGAGAAACGTAGCGAAATCCAACCGCCAAAAGAGTGCCCTACCAGCCCAAATTCTTTGATATGCATATGCTCTATGAATTCTTCCAGCATCCTGCACTGATCTGAGATCAAACATCTCTCTAACTGCTTATTCGATCTTCCATGGCCCAGCAGGTCAGGATAGAACAGTTCTAAAGAACCATCCAGGTGATTCGAGAGCTTCATCCAGTTATTTCCCGATCCGCCGAACCCATGCAGGAATATCATTGGATACTCGCCATTCCGGTGCAGGTAAGAGACAGGTCCCTGGGATGAGCTAAATATACGTCTCTCCATCCTCCCTGTAATTGAGATATGTTGATATTAGTTCCTCAGGAACTTGATGCTTTGGTTCGATTGTCTTTGCATTTTCAACTGGAAATTATGAGATCTAATGGATGCCCCATTTACTAGAAAAAGAATATCTATAGCACACAATGATCAGGTATGCCAGAAAACGGAAAATTCGTTTATATGTTCGAGGATGGCAACCTGAAAATGGTTGACCTTCTTGGAGGTAAGGGGGCAGGTCTTTCTGAGATGAAGAACCTGGAACTTACAGTTCCCCCAGGATTTACCATTACTACCGAAGCTTGCAGACAGTACATGAAACTCTCTGCTTTCCCGGAAGGGATGCTCGATCAGACCCTGAAAGCGCTCAAGAAACTCGAGGCACAGGCGGGAAAGAAATTCGGTGACGAATCCGATCCTCTTCTGGTCTCGGTGAGATCTGGGGCACCAATCAGCATGCCGGGTATGATGGATACAATTCTCAACGTCGGTCTCAACGACAAGACATTAGAGGGCCTCGCAAAACAGACAAGTAACAGGAGATTTGCCCTGGACTCGTACAGGAGGTTAATGCAGATGTTCGGAACCGTTGTGCTGGGCATATCTAAAGACGATTTTGAGGATGAGCTGACAGAGATCAAGAAGAAGTACGGGCACAAGAACGACGTTGACCTGACAGAGAGCCAGCTTCAGGAACTTGTGTCGATTTTCCTTGAAGTATACAAGAAGAATGGACAGGAATTCCCGCAGGACCCGCAGAAGCAACTGACAACCGCAATAGAGGCAGTCTTCAGATCATGGAATTCAGATCGTGCCAAAGCTTACAGGGAGATAAACTCAATCCCCGACACTATGGGAACTGCGGTGAATGTTGTTGCTATGATTTTCGGAAACATGGGAAACGATTCCGCTACGGGAGTGGCTTTCACGCGCGATCCGAACACCGGTGAAAAGAAACTGTTCGCCGAATATCTCGCTAATGCTCAGGGAGAAGACGTAGTCTCTGGTGCAAGAACTCCGAAATCCATTGCAGATCTCAAGAATGAGATACCGGGTGCATATAACGATCTGATCAAATTCATCGACATTTTAGAGAAGCATTACAGGGACATGCTGGACATAGAATTCACAATCGAGAAGGGAAAACTCTACATGCTTCAGGTTAGGGTGGGAAAGAGAACCGCCAGGGCTGCAATCAAGATAGCGGTAGACCAGGTCAATGAGAAGCTAATAGATGAGAAGACCGCAATTATGAGAATAACGCCAAACATGCTTGATACGGTACTACATCCGCAGATCAAGAAAACAGGCACCGAAACCCTAATTGGAAAGGGACTCGCTGCCTCTCCCGGCGCTGCAATAGGGACACTTGTCTTCAGTTCCGGCAGGGCGGTGGAGCTAGCCAAGGCAGGGAAAAAGCTGATACTTGTCAGGCCAGAGACAGTGGCGGATGACGTCAGGGGGATGGCCGTCTCTGAAGGTTTCCTCACGCAGAAAGGCGGAATGACCTCTCATGCAGCTGTAGTTGCGAGAGCTATGGGAAAACCCGCTGTTGTCGGTGCAGAAGAGATTTCAGTTGATACAAAGGCAGGTACCCTCCTCACTCGTGGAAATGTCCTCAGAGAAGGAGATACTGTAAGCATAGATGGAACGGGTGGCCTTATCTACAAGGGGACTGTGGAACTGGAATCCGCGAAGAACAGTGAGGACCTTGAAACCATCCTTACATGGTGCAACAGGTACAGGAAACTTGGTGTACGTGCAAATGCTAACACACCGGATGAAGCTAAGGCTGCAAGAGCAAATGGTGCAGAGGGCATTGGCCTGGCGAGGACAGAAAGGATGTTCCTCGGCAACGACCGCATACCGATAGTGCGTGGCATGATCATGAGCGCAGATAAGGTCGAGAGAATGAAGTTCCTCGACCAGTTGCTTCCGATGCAGATCCATGACTTTGTTGAGTTTTTCAAGGTGATGGAAGGCTATCCAGTTATAATCAGGCTGCTTGATCCTCCCCTTCACGAATTCCTGCCGGACAAGGAGATTGTGATAAATCAGATCAACGAGCTCGAGAACAGGAGACTGAAAGGCAGGGATGTGGTCCAGAAGATGAATGAGCTCAAGGCGCTGATGGAAACCATCAGGAACCTGGAAGAATTCAATCCGATGCTGGGATTCAGGGGTTGCAGGGTTGGTTTGCTTTATCCGGAGATCTATGAGATGCAGGTCAAGGCGATTATCACCGCAGCAAAACAGGTCGCAGCAGAGGGTACGGAACTTATGCCCGAAATCATGATACCCCTGATAGGCCTTGCAAGAGAGCTGCAGATCCTAAAGGAGAGATTGATGGATGTCGCCGAGAAGGCAATGGGAGCCACCCGGGTAGAATACAAGCTTGGAACCATGATTGAGGTTCCAAGGGCGTGCCTGATCTCAGACGAGATAGCAAAGTATGCGGAATTCTTTTCATTCGGGACAAACGATCTGACTCAGATGACCTTTGGATACAGCAGGGACGATGCAGAGGGGAAATTCATCTCCAAGTACCTGGAGGAGAAAGTCCTTGACACTGATCCATTCAAGACTGTGGATAGAACTGGTGTTGGAGAACTGATGAAGATATCTGTGGAGAGAGGGAGAAAGGTCCGGAAGGATCTCGAGATAGGTATCTGCGGCGAACAGGGCGGAGACCCGGAGACGGTATATTTCTGTCACGAAATAGGCCTGGATTATGTTTCATCATCGCCCTTCAGGATTCCTATCGCAATACTGAGTGCCGCGAGGGCCAGCATCAAGGAACAAAACGAGGCTAAATAAACAATCATCGAAGAAGGCAGAACCGTAAACTGGGCATTCTCAACAAAGGTCAATAATTAGCATGCACTTCAGATACGTTGACGTTCGAAGATCTTCATGAGTATGTGCAGTTTCTCGCGAAGAGGAATGACCTCCGGATAATAAGGGAGGAGGTAGATCCTGATCTAGAACTGACCCAGATCCTCAGTGAAGAAGAGCGAATTGGGGGTTCACACACCCTCTATTTCGAAAACGTCAAGGGTTCACAGGTACCGGCGGTCGGGAACCTGTTTTCCACTCAAGACAAGATGCTTGCGATCCTTGGCGACAGCCCTGCAAAGATTGGGGACAGGATACGGAACCTCGCGAGGATGCCTGATCAGTCCGAGAGTATGCTCTCCAGAGGCCTGGAGATGTGGAGGGAACTTGGCGGGGTCCGGCCCAAGATAACAGGATCTCTTCCTGGAGGGTACCAGGAGCTGGAGAAAGTCGATCTTGATAGGTATCCCATTACAAAAACATGGCCAATGGATTCTGGAAAATTCATCACCCTCCCAATGGTAATAACAAAGGACCCTGTGACCGGAGAGAGGAATGCCGGCATGTACAGGATGCAGGTCTACGACAGTGAGACCACTGGCATGCACTGGCACATCCACAAAGGCGGCTCTTCTCACTTTCAGGACCAGGGGAAGAAAGAGATGGAGGTAGCGGTCGTAATCGGGACTGACCCGCTGACCATGTTTTCTGCAGTGGCGCCTCTACCGGAATTCCTGGATGAATTTTCATTCGTGGGCCTGGTTTCAAAGAGGAGACTTGAACTTGCAAAAGGACGCACCGTCGACATAGAATACCCGAGGAACGCGGAGATCGTATTAGAAGGTTATATCGATCCAAACGAGACCAGGGTTGAGGGCCCGTTCGGTGATCATACCGGTTACTATTCCCTTGAAGAAGAATTCCCTGTATTTCATATCAAGAAGATCATTGAGAGAAAGGACAGGATGTATCCCACCACGATAGTTGGCAAGCTATGGCATGAGGATGTGATAATGGGCAAGTCGATAGAGAGGATGTTCCTGCCACTCATTCGGATGCAGCTGCCTGAGGTTGTTGACATCAACACGATGGAAGAGGCCGTTTTCCATGACATGATTGTAGTTTCGATCAAGAAGCGTTATCCCGGCCATGCAAAGAAGGTGATGTTTGGAATGTGGAGCCTTGGACAGCTGATGTTTTCCAAGATAGTGCTGATTGTTGACGACGACATCGATGTCCACGACAGAAAGCAGGTGATCTGGGCACTTGGAACTAGAGTCGATCCGGAGCGGGACGTCCTGATCGTACCGGGTACAATTACCGATACGCTGGACCATGCAGCCCCAATGCTTAATTACGGCTCAAAGATGGGCATCGACGCGACCAGGAAGTCTAAGTCGGAGGGTTATGACAGGAAATGGCCCGACGTCCTCTCCATGTCAGAAGAGGTCGCAAAGAAAGTTAAGGATAGGTGGATCAAACTTGGCCTCTAGTTTTATAGCTAAGATATCACAGTTGATAAAGATAGAGCACACCGTATTTGATCTGCCATTTATCTTCAGCGGAGCGATAATCGCATCTCAGGGAAAACTTCTCCCCATGACATTCCTGATTATTTTCATAGCCGCGGTATCCGCACGTGCCGCCGGTATGTCCGTTAACAGGATCGAGGGAAGATTCTGGGACAAGGTGAATCCGAGAAAACAGGACTGGGTCCTGGTTAACGGTGAGCTGAGTGTAAAGACTGCGGTTCTTCTCACAGTGCTTTTCGCAGCTGTCTTCGAAATCTCCTCATATTTCCTCAACTACCTCGTTTTCCTGTTATCTCCTGTTGTACTGTTCATGTTCATAACAGATCCGATAATGAAGCGTATAACCCCTTGGAGGCACATATACATGGGGGCTACCATTGGGATAGGGGTGATGGGTGGATACCTTGCAGTCATGCCTATGATACCATCCACTCCGCAGATATATCTGATTTTCCTGTCAAGCACGCTCTGGATTGCAGGTTTTGACATGATCTATGTGCTCCCGGACGTCGAAACTGATCAGAAACTTGGTCTGAAGACAGTTATGACAAGGTTCGGGAAGGATCGGGGGCTTATGATCTCGACGGTGACGCATGCGATTTCATTTGCTGCAATGCTGCTTGTTGGATTGTATATCGATTCATTCTGGTATTTTCTGATGCTCATACCCATACTTGCCCTGATGATAATACAGCACAGAATAATAGATCCGAACAATCCCGCTACGGTCAGGGCATCTTTCTTCGGTGCGAATTCAGTGATAGGCTTTCTCTTTCTTCTTGGCCTGATCCTTTCTTACAACATCTGAGCGCTCAGGCATATTTTCTGTATACTGTGAGGAAGAAGATGATGAGCAAGGCTATGGATACGCTCCCGATGGAAGCAATAGAACCCCATACTTCAGGGCCATTATACGCATAGAGGAAGAGGAATATGGACCCGACTGACGGACCAACTGCCCTTCCAGCAGAGTTTGCAGCACTCAGAAATCCCATGTACCTTCCAACCTTACCTTCCGGAGCAATTCTGGAAACCACAGTATTCATCCCAGGTGAAGTCAGGTTCTCCCCCACAGTTATGAATATCATGTCAAACATCAGACCAAGGAGCGATGTGGAATAGCCAACCAGAAGATATCCGAAAGAATAGAACAGGGAGCCGATTATTATTACGTGGACAGTGTTCAGTTTCCTCGTAATCCAGGTCATTGGGTACTGGCCCAGGACCACCACCGCACCATTTACTGCATAGATATATCCAAGCTGCTGGTTCAGGATGCCTATTGCTGAAGTGGAATATACAGGCAAGGTAACACTGAACTGTGAAGAGACAAGAATCACGAAGAATGTTGCGGACGCAAAGAGCCCAATTTTCCAGTCCAGGGCGATCCCTCTCCTCTTAGATGGAGCTGAGGCTGGAGTTTTCTTCAGCACTAAAAGTATAACTGAGAACTGGGCGAGGCTCGTCGCAGACATAAGTGCAAATATGTAACCAACGTTGATGACAGAGATGAATCCCCCGATTATAGGGCCGACGGCCCAGCCAACGTTTGACATCACCCTGTATAAAGAATACGCTGAATTTCTCTCCTCAACAGAAGTCACGTCAGCAACAAGAGCCGAAGATGACGGAAAGACAAATGCGCCAGAGACTGAGCTGAGTATGAATGCAGCAACTATGAGGAGATAATTGACGCTGCCGAGAACCATGAATGCGACAAGTAGATAGATGAATGCACCGAGAGCGGAACCGAGCAGAAGAGTGCTTCTCCTCCCTATCCTGTCTGAAAGGCTGCCTCCAACGAAGCTATAAAATGATGAGGAAACAGAGAGAAGCATGAAAATTATGCCGACGTAATAAATGGGAATCAGGAGCCTTGTATTGAAAAAGATGGCCATGAACGGCCAGCTCGCTCCAAAGCCGAAACTTCTGATGCATGATGCTGTCGAGACTACCCAGAGCTGCCTGTTATGCAGTATCCTGCTGTTGACTGAATCCCGACCCTGAAAAGATGGTTCCAATTGCACCGTATCTCTTCAAAGAAGAAAAGACTGCCCGGTTTCAGACGCATGCTTTTATTTTCGCCTTGGATATAGATGTGAAAATGTGGGATATTACGTCTTACAGCCCGCTCCGTATCAGCTTGGTCGGTGGCGGTACGGACATACCACCGTACATCGATACCCATGGTTCATCGGTTATCAATACAACAATTGACAGGGGTGTCTCTCTGAGATACAGGTACGACCATGAGCCCCTGGAAATCTCCTCCAGGGATTATTTCAGGAGCAGTGTAGGTGGCGCAAGGAGATCAAGAACCGGCATTTCCGGCCAGATTGCAGATCTCTTTGCAGAATTTGGAATCGACAAGGGCAGGGTACTGATTAACAGCGATGTCCCTCCCGGGTCCGGTCTTGGGTCCTCAAGTGCACTTATCCTTGCAGCGCTGAATCTTATTCACAGCATAAGAGGAGAAACAATCTCCAGAAAGGATCTGGCAGAATCGGCTTACAGGCTGGAGAAAGATACGTTTCACATCATGCTTGGAAAGCAGGATCCATATTCTATTGCCTTTGGAGGTTTCAAGCACCTGGAGTTCAAGAACGGAGGCTATAACATCAATTATTTCGATCCAAAGAGTGACTTTGTGAAGAGGCTCGAGTCTTCGATGCTCATTGTTTACACAGGAAAGACAAGAGAGAGCAGCGCAATACTTCAGGATCAGGTTCGCAGGTCGGAGAGAAATGAGAAGAATACCATTGGCAGCCTGGACAGGCTCCTGTCACTTTCGTATGAGATGAAGACAGCGATGGAGAACAGTGATTTCAACCGCGTTTGCAGTCTTGTTAACAGGGGCTGGGAGATCAAGAAGACACTTGGTACAAAAGTTACAAACGACAGGGTGGAGAAAATTATTTCCGCTGCTCTGTCGAACGGTGGCAAGGCCGCAAGACTTCTGGGTGGCGGATCTCAGGGCTTTGTTCTGGTCCTATCAGACTCGCCGTTGATAGAACTACAGCGCAAGATGCTCTTGCACTCAAAGTTCGTAGTCAGGGTATCGTTCGACACCGATGGAACAAGGGTAGTGACTCCTGCAGGACAGTAACGGGTTCCTCTTTAGAAGAGGGTTACTATGCCCATCAGCAGGTAGTGGTTCAACATCAGTGCTATGAAGAGAACCGAAACGGTATTCACCACTTTAACAAGAGGATTGATTGCTGGCCCGGCGGTATCTTTTGTTGCATCTCCGACTGTGTCGCCTACAACCGCTGCCTTGTGCGCCTCTGATCCCTTTCCTCCATAGTTCCCCTGTTCCACATACTTCTTTGCATTGTCCCAGGCTCCACCGCCAACAGTCATCATAATGGCAAGCGGAAATCCGGATAGAATGACTCCTATCAGGACTCCTCCAAGTGCGAGCGGGCCCAGAATAAAGCCGATCAGGATTGGTGTCGCAATTCCTATGAGCGCAGGTATCAGGAGCTGGTGAAGGGCCTCCCTAGTAACTATATCTACAGCTCTGCCGTAATCCGGTTTCTCAGTTCTCTCAAGTATACCGGGGTGTTCCCTGAACTGTTTCCTTACCTCCTCGACTATCGCGTAGGCAGCCTTTCCTACTGAATTCATGAGGTATGAGGTGAAGAAGAACGGGAGCATCGCACCTATTATCAATCCAACAAGGACCAGCGGGTTGTCTATCTCCACCTGCGGAAAGACAGCCTGGATATCGACTTTGAATGCAGCGAAAAGTGTCAGGGCTGCGAGAACGGCACTGCCTATCGCATATCCCTTGGTCACCGCTTTAGTGGTATTCCCAACAGCGTCAAGGGGATCTGTTACATTATTCCTGGTAGTTTCGTCAAATCCAGCCATTTCGGCGATTCCGCCAGCATTGTCAGTGATCGGGCCGAATGAGTCAATCGAAATGATTATCCCGGTGGCCGAGAGCATAGCCGCTGCAGCGACTGCAACACCGTAAAGGCCATATGTCGATCCCGAGAAGCCAGAACCAATTCCGTATTCTGCGGTTATCCCAAATGATACGAGGATACCGACAATGATCACAACTGCAGGGACGAAAATGGCCTGCAGACCATAAGCCAACCCGGTGATTATATTCGTGCCCGATCCGGTACTTGATGCCTTCGCTATCCTCGCTACCGGGCTGAAGCGTTCTGAAGTGTAATATTCAGTAACGTAGACGAACACTAACATTATGACAATTCCAATGACCGCATCAACAAATATAACCGTGGCCGATCCTACAAGCAGGTCAATCGCTATGTAGAAGCCTATTATCGAAAGTACAACTGTAGCTATCAAACCTCTGTATAGAGCTCCCATTATCCTTTCCTTCTTAGCCCCTCTTACGAAGAAAATGCCTGCGATTGTGGAGAGAATTGCCACTGCGCCCAACACAAGGGGCAGTATGATCTCGCTCGGGTTCAGCTTCAGCAGATATGCAAGATACATTGAGGCAAGTGCCGTCACAACAAAGGTTTCGTAAAGGTCTGCACCCATACCCGCGCAGTCCCCTACATTGTCTCCTACGTTATCAGCTATAACTGCAGGATTTCTCTCATCATCTTCGGGTAATCCCTGCTCAATTTTACCCACTAGGTCAGCACCAACGTCTGCGCCTTTAGTATATATTCCGCCACCTACCCTCGCAAACAATGAAACTATTGATGCTCCAAATATGAATCCGATCATGATTGAAGGATTGTTGTAAATCATCTCGAATGTTACGAGTCCAAGGAGAGCCAGTGAGATAACCGTTAAGCCTGTCACGCTTCCGCCTCTCATTGCAACCGAAAGAGCCGGGTTCAGGCCCAGTCTGGCTCGAATTGCGGCTCTTGCGTTTGCCCTGACGGATATATTCATGCCTATCAGGCCGGCCACTGCAGAGCCTAGCGCTCCGACAAAGAATCCGCCTGCGATGGCAGCTGCGTTTGAGTATTTGGCAGCGTAGAATGATCCGAATATCACGAATGTGAGAACTATAACAAAGATGAAGACGGTTGTATACTGCCTTCTCATAAACGCAGATGATCCCCTGTGTATGTATCCAGATATCTCCTGGACCCTCGGATCATCCACCTTGATCTTGAGCAGAAGGTAACTCTGCACCCCTGCATACACTAGCCCAATTATCGCAGAGACGAGAACAAAAAGTTCCCATCCTAAAATGGTTCCAAACATTGCGAGGGTATCAAACTGTATTTAAAATGGTTTTCTGCATTCGCTCCTACAAATCAGCATTGAGCCGCTCAGAGTTTGTAGACGAAACTGGACACTGTATCGCCTTCCTTTATGCCTAGTCCTCTAGCACCTGATGTAAGATTAACAGCCTTTGCACTGAGGAGGGTGTTCAAATCCTTTACGCCAGTTACCCTGACGGCAATGTCCTGAAGTTTTTCAGCGGCATCCATGTTCAGATAACCGCACATCACGTATCCAGTATCTCCTCTCAAGAGTACAAGCGGGGCTTTTCCCATTTCCACATGTAAATATGTATATGAATGGGCCCCGATCATTATGTGTTCAGTTGAAATCATAACGGAGGAATATTGCCTCATTAAAAATAATTTCACATAGGTCTTGACGTATATTACCACGTAAAAAATCCACCGATCGAAAGTAAAGGTAAACAGCTAAAATTTGCGAAACTTGAGATGGAACTCCAAACGACAAAAGGTTATATAGAAGTTTATTTTTACTTGCCTGATTAACATGATAGGCGGACAACCAGTCTTCATACTTAAGGAAGGGACAAAGAGGGAATCCGGCAGAGATGCCATGCAAAATAACATTGATGCAGCTAAGGGAATTGCGCAATCGGTCAGGTCCACCCTTGGCCCACGCGGAATGGACAAGATGATGGTTGACTCTCTTGGTGACATTGTAATCACCAACGACGGAGTCACTATTCTGAAGGAAATGGATGTGGAACATCCCGCTGCCAAGATGATGGTAGAAGTTTCCAAGACACAGGACAGTTATGTTGGGGACGGAACAACAACTGCGGTTATCATTGCTGGAGCCCTCCTTGGAGAGGCAGAAGCATTGATAAAGCAGAACGTGCACCCAACCGTTATCTCGGAAGGTTACAGGATGGCAGCTGCCAGGGCGAAAGAGATACTTGACAAGATGTCCAAGAAGGTATCACTGACAGATGACAAGCTCCTCAAGAAGATGGCAGAGACTGCACTGAGCAGCAAGAGCGCTTCTGGGAGCAAGGAGAAGCTTTCAAAGATATCATACGACGTTGTAAAAGATGTCGCAGAAAAATATGGAACTGCCTATTCGGTAGACTTCGACAACATTCAGATCGTCAAAAAGAAGGGTGGAGAGATTGAGGATACAGATCTAATTTCAGGTATTATCGTCGACAAGGAGAAGGTACATCCCGGAATGCCTGATTCTGTAAGCAACGCAAAGATAGCAGTTCTGAACGCCGCCCTTGAGATAAAGAAACCTGAGTTCGATACGAACATCAGGATCGATGACCCAAGCATGATACAGAAGTTCCTGAACCAGGAAGAGGATATCCTGAAAGAGATGGTTACAAAGATTAAGAAGACCGGCGCAACCGTTCTGATGACCCAGAAGGGCATTGATGACCTCGCACAGCACTATCTCTCAAAAGATGGGATATACGCGGTAAGGAGAGTTAAGAAGAGTGATATAGAAAAACTCGCGAAGGCCACTGGTGCAACAATTGCTTCATCGATAGATGAACTGAGCGCATCGGATCTCGGATTCGCGGCTCTTGTAGAGCAGAGGAAGATAGATGACGATTACATGACTTTCGTGACCGGATGCAAGAATCCGAAGGCGGTAAGCGTTCTGGTAAGAGGCGGCACCGAGCATGTGGTGGATGAGATAGACAGGTCAATTACTGATTCTCTCCATGTGGTTGCAAAGGCCGTAGAAGATGGAAAATACACCACAGGCGGAGGCTCTTCAGCATCCGAAATTTCCTTCAGATTGAGGGAATATGCGTCAAAGGTGGGCGGCAGGCAGCAGCTCGCAATCGAGAAGTTTGCCAATGCGCTGGAGGAGATTCCCAGAGCCCTTTCAGAGAACGCTGGTATGGACCCGATCGACGTCCTTATTAAGATACGGAGTTCGCATGCAGAGGGAAAGAAGTTCCACGGACTCAACGTATACAGTGGACAGGTAGAGGACATGGAGAAGGCCGGAGTCATTGAACCTCTTGGAGTTGGTATGCAGGCTATAGAATCAGCAACCGAAGCCGCTGTTATGATTCTCAGGATCGATGACGTAATAGCAACGAAAGCGTCAAGGGGTCCAGCAGGCCCACCCGGTGGTCCTGGAGCCGGAGATTCGGAAGACTAAACTCTTCTCATTTTTTTATTCTTTTTTCATTTTTAAAAATAGATCACTGTTTTCTGAAGAATCCCTGGGGATCGATGTCGATACCATTACTTTGCAAATAATCTGAGAGCTCAATCCTCAATGGCTCAATCCCTTCCGGGTCGAAGTAAAATGTTCCAGTTCTCCTTCTAATGATATCTTCTTCAGTCACAGCACATTCATGCATTATAGCGGCGCTTATTCGTTCAGAGTTGGAGACTATGCCATCTGAGATTTCAGGTGCAGCGTGTGAGACAGTTCCGGTTGAGAGACTGGAGCTTACGATCGATGCGACCTTATGTGCAACTCTCCGGTAGTCTGTGACTTTTCCACCAACTACTGCTGCTGTTGTTCCTGAAACGCTAATTGAGAAGTCCCTTGAAAGCTTTCCAGGGTCATCACCCTCTCCGAAGAGCGTACGAATGCCGGCATATTCGCCTATTATGTTGTTGACAGTAATTCGATCAGAAAGGAATGAACTGCTCTCAAGAATATACAAACGTTCTCTGTGCTTTATGTCGAAGTTATCTGGCGTATCGACAAAGTCGTCTGTAGTGCCGAGGATCAGCACCTTATCCCTCGGTATCAGGAACATCTGCCTCTGATCCACCTGCGACTTGAAAACTACTGCATTCTCCTGGTCCAGCGCTGAAGAGGGCAATATTAGGTGTATGCCTTTGCTCAGCCTTATCCTCTTATCCACTTCCTGCATCCCGGAGGAAACACTACCAACCCATGGACCTGCTGCATTCACTATGTACCTAGAAGCAACAGAGATCTGTTCTCCTGAAATCTGGTCCCGGAGGATTGATGTGTGGATATTGTCTGTCTCTTCAGAGGATACATATTTCACATAATTAAGGCAAACTGCTCCATTTTCATGAGCCTCGACTATATTTCTAACAGTTAATCTGGCGTCGTCAGTAATGCAGTCCACATATGTGTAATACCCATCAACGGATTTTGGATATTTCCCGGTGTTTCTGATAAACCCAGAAGCCTTTCCCCCACCAAGCAATCGATACAGGAAGAGACCGAATCGAATCTCACGTTTTCCAAACAAACCCTTCCCTATCAGAATATCAAAGTTCGATTTCTTAACCAGACTTGTGTGCTTTGCAAGATAATTCCTCTCCTTCAGCAGCTTTCTCGTGAGGCCTATTCTCCCCTGTGCCAGATAGCGCAATCCGCCATGGATCAGTTTAGAGGAGCCAGAGCTTGTGCCGGAAGCAAAATCACCCATATCTACAAGTATTGTGGAAATTCCAGACTGGGAAAGGGCGTTGCATATTCCCGCTCCAATAATGCCTCCGCCTATAACCAGAACGTCAAATATTCTGTCGTCAGATGCCTTAAATTCCGCGTTTCTTGTGCGAAAAGAGAATTCCTTCAATTTTCCTCGTCAGAGAATACCGGGTCCTGTAATAAACGTATTAGTGCCTTTTTTCCGCTATCTAAGCTTCCGGTAAAGTAAGATCCAATTCCATGGTGATGTGTGATTGACCCCCCATTTTCCCTGAATGTCTCGAGAAGGGCTGTTCTCACTTCATTCAGATCTGATTCTCCGTTCGTGGTTCTGATCACCAGGGTGAAATATATTGCCGGCCCCTGCCTATAGAGGTGTGATACGTGGGCCATCAGGATCCCTTTAATGCCAAGCCTCTCGAGAGAGTCGGCGAATCTACTTTTTGCATCAGCATATAGAGAGGGAGCATCTTTCCAAAATACGGATGTTTCAAGAGTATCAGGTATAAAACCTATTTTCCAGAGGAAATCGCCCACATCTGGTCTGCCGTATCTGTTCTTCTTCCACTCAAGAGCGATGGAGCGCCCGGAGGATTTACCCTCTCTAGGGTGCGCCATTCTGTATTTACCGGGGTGCATCATAATGAGGAGACTGGAGCTTGATGTGTCGATTCCCTTCAGTTTCATTAGCCTGAGGAAAATTTCTTTCTTGCTGCTCTCGCTGACCGAGGCCATCATGAAAAGGGTTTCGTTCTCGTCGGACAACCTCGCTACTGCAGGATATTTTTCCAAATGTGAGAGATAGTCTATCCCCTTCTCGAAGCTTGGAAACATATAACTTGCGTAAGTGTAATTCTCCGGGAGATCGAATGTTCTAAGGGTGACCTGTGTAATGAGCCCGGTTCTCCCTTCTCCACCCATCGCAATCTGGGCAGCACTGGGTCCAGTAGATTCCCGGGGAGTTATCTTATCAGATATATTGAAATCCGACCTGCTGAGTTTTACAGAAATCACTAAATTCTCTATATCACCGTAGAGGTTGGACTCCTGTCCGGAGGCCTTGGTAGAAACCCACCCTCCAACTGTGGATGTAGCAATAGATTCCGGAAAATGTCCGCAAGTCTTTCCATGTGCGTTGAGGAATGCTTCAAGGCTGGCACCTTTTACGCCAGGTCCGCAGACAACATAGCCATTTCCGAGTTCCACATTGTTGAGTAGGGAAGTGTCTATGCATACCAGGTCCCTGTTCTTACCCCTCAAAAGGCCACCGGTTACGGTTGTTCCGCCTCCAAACACAACCGCCCTGACCCCTCTGCTATTGAGATCGCTCATGAGAGTATCGACATTCGAACTATCCGGGTAAATCACGGCGGAAAAGATGTCATTGAAGCGATTTTCCCGCAGTCTGACCATCTCAAGTGCTGATTTTCCGTGTGATCTCAGGAATCGTTCCTCAAGGTCGTATGATATCCTGTACTTATTATCGATATCAGAGAGCTTCTCTCGAATACTCTGATCCACGCCAATATCGGGAACAACGAAACTCCCATCCCATGTTTCCTTTATCCCTGGGCCAAATTCCTTTTCTACAAGTTTTATCAGGGAATCACTGATGGTGATACCATTTCCAAGCAGGTTGACCTTTATTCTTGCTGACATTTCAGATTACAAACCTATCCCGATTTTGAAGATTAGGTATCCCCGGAATAAAATGCTCAATTCCACGACATCAATCCTCAGATGATGTTACAAGACCGTAGGCAACATTATCCAGATCGTTTTTATCAGTGTTAACGAAGAGGTGTCTTGTTTGCGTATATTCCATTATGCCCTCAAAGCCAAGTTCCCTTCCAATCCCGCTGTCCTTGAATCCCCCTCTAGGTGCGTTTGCCGAAAGTAAATGGTAGTCGTTTATCCAAACGGTCCCTGCCTTTATTCCACTGGATACACGCTTGCATTTTCGAGTGTCTCCAGACCAGACTCCTGCAGCTAGCCCATACCTCGTACTGTTTGCTATCTCAACGGCCTCTCTCTCGGAATCAAAGGAATATACGGAGAGAACTGGTCCAAATATCTCCTCATCTGATATCTTCATGTCAATTGAAAGATCCGTGAGAATAGACGGCGGGTAGAATCGACCGCCCTTCGGTGTATTTTTCAATTGTCTCTTCGCAAATTCAGTTGCACCTGACCTGGTGGAAGCAGCAACTATTTCCTCAATCTTTTCAAGCTGCTCCTGTGTCGTGATCGCGCTGATATCTGTGTCATAGTCCAGTGGATCCCCGTCCCTCATTGACAGCAACAATCTTTTAATCTCTGAAAGAAACTGTTCCCGGACACTGTTTTCAACTATCAACCTGCTCCCGGATTCACACAACTGGCCAGAGTTCAGGTAAATTCCGAACAGAACTCCCTTTGCTGCCATTTTGAGATCCGCATCTGAAAAGACGATGTTGGGTGATTTTCCTCCCAGTTCAAGAACAACTTTCTTCAAGCTTTCCGATGAATCCCGCATTATTTCTCTTCCGGTGCTGGAGGAGCCGGTGAAACTAACCATGTTAACTTTATTGCTTCTGACTAGTGTATTCCCAATTACGCTGCCCTTGCCGGCTATGACGTTAAGCACGCCTGGAGGGAATCCAGCCCTTATCGAATCCCTGGCTAATTCGAGGGCAGTAATTGGTGTATAAGAAGATGGCTTCAGGACCACCGTGTTCCCAGTAAGAAGTGCTGGACCAAGCTTCCAAATAGCCATCAAAAGAGGGACGTTCCATGGCACAACAGCAGCAACTACGCCCATTGGTGCGTTCTGAACTATACCATATGTTCCCGGATATTCCGGGTGCTCGATCTTTGCTTCGGATTTGAAACGCCTTTCGTTGCCGAAATATGATAAATGCTCGATCGCTAGTGGAACGTCCATGAAGGAGGTCTGCCGGATTGTCTTGCCCGTGTTTCTCGTCTCAAGGTCAATGTACTCATCGCTCCTTGACTGTATTATCTCAGCAAGCCTGGAGAGAAGCTGTTTTCTCTTCTTCAGTGCAGTTGCGGCCCATTTATCCTGAATTGTATACGCGGCATCAATTGCATCTTCCACCTCGTGAAGCGTTGCGAATTGCACCCTTGCTATCGTTTCGCCGTTCCCTGGGCTCTTTATGTCGCGTAGCTCTCCGCTTTCCAGAAACCTTCCATCTATAAAACTGGAATAAGATTTAACCTGCACTCTGCATCACTTCCTCTAAGATTTTTCTAATGTCTCCTGAACCTGGATCTCTGGGATTGGTGAGACAGCCCGTTGATTCAGCCGTCAGTGTTTGAAGTCGATCAAGATTGCTTGAATATTTTTCTATTTCGATTCCTGTGTCCTTTATCCTTGTCGGCTGTCCGATCGCCTTGAAGTAGGACTGCAATGTCTGGTGCAGGCCCCTCTTTCTGAATTCAGTTGGGAATATCCTGTTTATCACCGCATATCTATTCCTTACGACTGTATTGTTAAACGCAATGACCGGGGGCAGGTACAGACCTACGCTGTTACCGTGGGCTATCCTGAAAACAGCACCCAAGGCATGGCCCAAGGCATGTGCAAGCCCTATCTGTGAGTTCGAGAAGGATGTGCCGGCCATTGATGCGCCTGTATGTACCAGGTTTCTTGCGTTCGAATCCGACGGGTCCTTAAGCACCTTGATCAGGTTGCTGGATATCAGCTCTATTGCCTTAACAGCAAGAGCGTCGGAGTACGGGTTTCTCCACGAACTGACATAAGCTTCTATCGCGTGAGTTATTGCGTCGACAGCTGTGGAGACAGTCTGTTGCCTCGGCAGTGAAATAGTAAGAGCAGGGTCAAGTATCGCCACGCTCGGCAGTATCTCCGGAGAAGCAAACTCCAGTTTTCTCTTTCCCTCCGGGGAATTCTCGGATGTAACCGCTGCCCAGGAACATTCTGAGCCTGTACCGCTTGTTGTTGGGATTGCAATTATTCTCGCCCCGTTCCTAAGGCCAAAGTGTTCAAGTGGAGATAGGTCGAATATCTCCCTGTCTGGTCTGGCCAGTTTGAAAAGAAGGACCTTTGCAGTATCTATAACTGACCCGCCACCAACGGGAATTATGCAGTCAGGTTTGAATTTGGATATTCCTTCTAGATCTGAGAGCATCTCTTCCACTGTAGGTTCTTCACCAATCTTGGAGAAAACGTAACTCTCCGAACTCTCTGGAAGGTTGCTCCTCACAAGATCGGGAATGAAGGTTTTGACAAGATTGCTGTCCGTAACAATAAGAAAGCGCCTTTCTTCGACGTTGGACAGATAGCTTAGTGAATCTTCCCCGAATATAATTTCAGGAGATCTGAAGAACCACAATTATATCACTTGAATTCAGTTTCTACCTGGTTGGCAGTGTTTACAAGCGCCTTGGCAGCCCGTGTATAGCGCATTATCTTCATCATCGGTCCCTTTAACTTGAATTTGCCTGTCAGGATACTCTGGATCGGGTCGAGTTCACCATTCAGGAGCCGGATCCAGTTCCTGTAAGGCCCACTGTAGATAAATTCCGATTTAGGAGCGCTATCTCCAAAAGAAAGCTTTCCGCTCCTGCACTTGCCATGAAATAAATCAAGGTATAGGTTGGCAGTCTGCGGGAGCTTTTCGTCCTTCAATATTATGAAAGTAAAATCTCCCTCCCACTTTCTTGCGGCGTCTTCGTATTCCCTGCTCTGATTTATCTTTTCAATATATTGCGATACCCATTCTTCGCTCGGAAAAACTGGCATGGAGTTATAACACATTGAGCTTATTTAAGGATTATACTGATCACTGGAACTCCTAAAAATAACAAAAATAAAAAAAAATAATGGTTAAGGTTTATTCTTCTTCAACCTTCTGAACGCCCCGGTACCAGAGTAAAACATCATTGCCAGGACGCCGGCAACTACACCGACAACAGCGCCAATGCCCAGGCCTTCGTAAATCCCCGCGGAGTTCGTCTTAGAGGGTACTCCCCCGCTGCTAGAAAGATTTGTGAAGGTAACCTGAAGTGCGCTGTTATTACTAATCGTCAGGCTTGACGATTGTATCGATACTGAATACCCGGACGGCCCGGAAGCATAGACTAGATAAGAGCCTGCTGCTACCTGCACCTGCAAGGATGTGCTGGATGAATTGAACTCAACCCCTTGCAGGTAGAATGTCCAGGTAGATCCGGCAGTTAAGCCAGTCTCGTTAACAGTCAGGGTGTATAGTTGTGGGAAGGCAACCGTCACCGAAACCTGGGCTCCATCAACTATTACAGTTCCGGACTTCTCGAAACCCGTCATTGTAGCCACAGAATAGCTATAAGTGCCATTAGTAACATTAAATTCTATTCCAGGTCCTGTGGATTTCTCAGTTACGCCGTTAAGGCTGACAGACCAGGTCTGGCCTGCAGGCATTCCAGTTTCAGTGAAAGAGACAAGATAGGTTGTTGGGAGAAACTCTATTGTAACCGTCGTGTTAGAACTGCTCACCGTTACGGTCCCGTTGACGGGCTGTTTGAAACCGTAAACGTCGCTCACAGCATACGCTTCTGTAACGTATTGTCCCTGGGTGACCTGGAAACTTATTGTAGGCATCGCTGAGCTGATTGTGGTTCCGTTTAGGTCAACACTCCAGATTGTTCCAAGAGGAAGTCCCACCTCCGAGAATAATATGGATGGTTCAGACCACATAGATGTAAGCGGGAGATAGTCTGTGTTATTTGCATTGATTGAATAGGGCGTTGTGCCAATTCCATCGCTACCTGAGCCAGTATAGTTACTCCAGTAGTTGCCACCTGTCGGGAGGGAGAGATTCCAATTCAGGTTGTTATTACAGAATAACAGAACAGTCACATGAGAGCCGTTGAGGAAGTTGTTATGATAGAAAGTGAGGTCGTTTGAGCCCCCTACAAACAAAGTAGAATAGCTTGCTGTATCCAAAGTATTAGCATATATTGTCAAGTTTGAGGAATAGGTAATCGAGAGGGATGTATTGGAATCGGTTACAACGTTATCAAACAATTGAGAGTGTGATGCGGCGAACATAATCATTCCATCTTTGCTGTGCACAACAGTGTTGGCGAAAATAGACCCATTGTTGTAGCAACATTCACTAATGCCTACGGTTGCGTTTGACACGTAATTCCCATATAAAGAAACGCCAACCCCACAATCGACCCCAATCCCTATCTTGTCATAAGATGAGTTATTCACGTCGACATGATTTGAATATACTCTGTTACCGGAGACAACTGCATTGATACTTTCACCCAAACATAACAGTGTGTTAATACCGATTGATATTTTCTCATTTTGATTGTATACGACGTTGCCTGAAAAGATCACGCCCTGATCGCTGCACAATCCTATTGCCCAGCTTCTTGTGTTTGTTACTGTATTGTTAGATACAATAATTGAATGAGAATAGTCGAGATCCATTCCGAAATAGCCTATGTTGGTCAAATTATTCCCGACGACGCTGACTTGCTGATAGAAGCCTCCACAATTATATAAGGAGATGCCGGAAAATGCGTTTTGTATGTTGTTATTATCAATCGTGACTAATTCCCCAAGAAAAGTAGAACAGATGTCTACGGGATATTCTACATTCATGAAACTGTTCCCCGAAACAGTAAGATTAAACAGAGCATAAGGCGAGCTGGGTGAAAATGAACTTCTTAAACAAGTCAATTCAATTCCGTACGCCCCTGAAGTACTGCTGTTTGTAATGAAAGTATTTGCGGTCACAGACATGTCGTCTAATTCCTGACTTAAACATGTGAAATAGATGGCATAGCCATTATTGCCAAGTATCCGGAAAGTGTTATTGCTAAATGTTGGGTTTACTATGCATGAATCGGGAGCGCCAAGAACTCCATCTACCGCTGCCACAACTGAATCATTCAAGCTTACCGATTTGACATCAAACATGCAGATTGCAGGAAGTGAAAATGGATCATAGACGCTGATATGACTCATCGAAATGAAACTACTACCTTCTATCTGGATCTGGAGCAATCCTAACGCGCTTGCATTGAACACATCGCAAACGAGATTAACATGCGTGGACCCGCATATCACTAGTTCATGCGAAGAGGTCGAATTAGACATATCTGAATTTGAAATACTGACATAGTTGGATCTTTTAACGACAACTCCATTCGCAGATCCATTTAAGTCAGCATTATATATTGAGACATAAGAGTCCCCGCATAAGAACAAGCTATACCCCGGATAATTAGTTACAGTTGCGTTATTAATTGTTACGTCGTTAGAGTTGACTGAACAGATAGCTGTTCCTAGCGACTCGTTTAAAAAGCTATTACTTACCATTTGCACGTTTGTGGCAGATGATTCATAAATACCAATAAACGCGTTCTTAATCATGTTATCTGCAAGATAAATATTCTGGCCTCCAAACGTAAAAATGCCTCTTCCTGTGTAAGATCCTAAATCGGCGGTGTTGTAAGTAACGTTGATGTAATCTGAAGTACATGACTCTAGGAAGTACTTGCCATTAGCTGCTTGATATGAGTTATTGGTAACTGTAATATTGTTTGAATTAAGAACGTAAACACCTATAGAGTCGTTTACAAAGCTGTTGGCATAAACAGAGGCAAAACTGGAGGAAGCTCCAACATCCACTCCAAAAAGGGAATTCGTCACTACAGTGCTGAATACTGACACTCCTGTTACTCCAACCAAGCTGACACAACTTCCGTTAGTCGTCAGTCCGTTTCCGTTCAGAACCGTGCTATTGCGCAAAATTGTAATGCCTCCATTGATATTCTCAATTTGAGTGTAAGTGTTCCCACTTAGGTCAAGAACTCCCGACGCATTGACACCTGACGCCGGGTAATATGTTCCTCCAGCATTAATGGAACCGTTGGAATAGATTGTAACTGATCCGTTAAATGTCCCGGTTGAGTTATATGGAACGTAATTAGTGCGATCTACCAGCACATTCGCACCATTAAACGAAAGTGCTGATAAAGCTACTATCGATACCAGAATTAAAACAATTAGCTTTCTGTTCATCCCGAGCATGAACGTTCGATTATACTTAAATTTAGTCGATTCTGTATTGTCCTTTCCACTCATACGCTCCTATGATTCAGTTCATTGTCAGGTGGATTTTCCCTCCCTTCATTACAAACCGAATTCTGTCGTTTCTGATTGATTCAATTTGCTTTACGGGGTCTCCCTTAACAGCTATAATATCAGCGACT
This sequence comes from Thermoplasmataceae archaeon, assembly GCA_046704325.1. Classification (GTDB taxonomy): domain Archaea; phylum Thermoplasmatota; class Thermoplasmata; order Thermoplasmatales; family Thermoplasmataceae; genus UBA582. The sequence goes on along the minus strand of JBJKSG010000015.1, from coordinate 43,816 downwards.
TTTCCCTTCTTTAAGAGACCGATATCCTCCATACCGACACACTTCGCAGCTTCTGATGTTCCGGCGCGAAGTGCTGCCTCAGACCCAATGGTTTCAGCGAGATAGATCATCTCCTTTGCATTTTCCCCATGCGGTTCCTCCCGACTTCCAACAAAGTCAGTGCCAGCCGCTATTTTTACTCCTGATCGCACTGCCATCGAAACATCATCAGAAAGATGTTTTCTCACAAGCGCAGCCATAGGACTGGTCTCGTCTGATCGCCTCCTTTTATAGACAGATAGGGTTGGAACATAATACGTCCCGTCCCGCCTCATCTGTTCAGCGAGGTCTTCTGTCAGTCCGAGCCCATGCTCTATACTGTCAAATCCTGCCTGAAGTGAGTTTGAGATTGCCTCCCGTCCGTAGGCATGAGAGGAAGACTTCAGTCCGGCGGCTCTCGTCTCTTCAGCAATAGCTGACAATTCTTCGACCGTGAATTCAGTCTTGATCTTTCCTCCGCCCGCGAAGCTTCCTGACGAATAAGCTTTGATGGAACGGGCCCCTTCCCTGATATTCCTTCTGACAGCCTTTCTGCATTCCCACGGTCCGTCGCAATAGTATGAGTACGATATGCGTTGCGCAAAGTCAATGGGCAAATTTCTTGGATCGTCGTTGCCTCCTGTCTCTGCAATGGAAAATCCTGCAGATATTATCCTCGGGGAGACGAGTATCCCGCATGCCTCTGCCCTGCTCATCCCGATTGATACTTTATCACCCATAGTCCGTACTGTTGTGAAGCCAGAGTCAAGGAGATTTCTAGCATCATTCACGGAATTGATGGTAGCAGTCACTTCAGGGGTCATTACCCAGTCATTGAGAGAAAACGTACCAGTTCCAAAGAAGTGTATGTGGGTATCTATGAACCCCGGAAGGTAAGTCAGGTCGCCTCCCTTATCACCCGAACTTTTGCCGGATGTAGGTCTGCCAACATCGACATACTCAATTATACCGCTGGATTCGTTAACGCTCATCTCCGCGAATTCATGCATTTCAATGCCGTCAAAAACTCTGCCTTTCAGGATCACGACATATCATGGAAGTAGCTAATAAGAAACTTATTCCAAATTTTGAGCTAGTCGGTGCGAAAAGTTATGACATTTGATGAACCAACCTATATGGATGTGGATTGTAAGATCTGCAACGGCAAGGCAGATGAGATGTTCAGGAGGATCGAGGTATGGAGAAACAAACACTGGAGATTGACTGCGAGTACCTACAGGCTTGTCAGAGGTTTTTGCTATCTGGAGCCGATTAGGCATATCAGGTATATAACGGAACTCGATGGCGAAGAGGCCGTCGATTTCGGGCAGGTACTGTCAAGGACAGCGTCCTCTCTCAAGACAGTTACAAATGCGTCACACATATACGTATACATATACGGTGACCACATCCCACATCTTCACGTGCATCTCGCACCACACTCTGACCAGGATCTGTATGTCAATAATGTTGTTAATGACGAGAATAGTGTTGCAAACGCCGGATACAGTGACATTGAAACTAGATCGTTTGCTGTATCACTGTCCATGGAATTATCCCAGAAATTCAGCTCAGGCTGAGTCAATGGCGACTCAGCCCCTCAATATCTTTAGGGAATGCGGAGCTACCTCGATCTTACATGGTGTCATGCCGATCAGTTCTCCATCTGCTTCCATCGGTAGCCCTGCAGATAAGACTTCTAATTCAGTGAAAGTAGCGTTAACGACGCTGTCCATCCTGGTATAGGCCCCATTCCTGAGTTTTCTGAGATTTCCGAGGAGGCCAAGGCGAGATGTATTCTTTATGACATGAAGTTCCAGCATTCCATCGTCTGGAATCGACTCCGGGGAAGCCAGCATCCCTGAGCCGAAGAACCTGCAGTTTGCGATGATTATCTCTGGCGTCCTGAATGAATATTCTTTCGCATCTATCTTCATGGATACATCGTAGACATCCATTCGAGTGATTTCGTGCAATACTGCAGAAGTGAAGGGATTTAGCAACGTCCTGCCTCTTCTGTTCACTCTGCGCATGACCTTTGCGCCCAGGCCTATCTCCATTATGTTTGCGCAGTAGGTAACTGCTTCATCAGTGCTGATACGAATAGTATCGATCCAGCTACCGAGATCACCTTCAATCCCATTGGCAATGTCCTCAGCACTCAAGATTCCGGTAGTTTTCTGAAGATCGGATCCACTTCCTCCACCCGCGGGTATTAGTGTAATGTCTCTTGACTTGATAGACTGAATAATCTCATGCAGCGTTCCATCGCCTCCGACAGCCACGATGTAACCTCCTTCATCGACTTTGGCTGCCATCTTCAATGCATCTCCCGGTCCAGTCGTCTTTTCTACTTTCGGAGAGAATCTCTCTAGTGATGAAATGAGGTTCTTTGTCGAGGAGGGAGAATAGCCACCAGCAGTTTCGTTCACTATCACATGGACTGCATGAATGGCGATCACCTGCCCCCTTTCTTCCGGATCAATGGAAATGCAACAAAAGCAGAGATTGTCGCGACAACAAGTATCCAGATAAAGTATGTGCTCTCGTAAAAGGGAGTGACAGAAAAATTATGTGTAACATACAGAATTGACGACACCTGGGAAAGGTTAAAGCTGCTGCTGCCGTAGAGAGGGTAAGGGAGATCGTTGACTGGTTGCTGGAAGTCCATAGGAAATAGCGTAGAAAGATTGGTATATTCAGACTGATTGAATTGAAATTGCACCGATCCAGGAATAAGGGCAGCGAGTGGTGCCAAGTTTATCGGAGATCTTGGTTGAGCTGTGCCTCCTGATGAGGTCGTGAAGGAAAACATGTCTAATGGTATGTTTGAGTCTGCAATAAACCCGTTCAGAGCCGGGAGATTCCAGTTATAGTCTATGAATCCGAGCACAGAGCCCTGGTCCAGTACAGTGCTGGAAACATAATCTTCCTTTGCATATGGAGATATTAGGATGAAGGGCACCCGCAGGCCCAGCTGTATTCCATCCACAACAGGTGGGTTAACCTGATCGTAGTAACCCCCTCCCTCATCGTATGTGACAAATATGGCAGTTGAGTTCCAGTACTCACTATGCATGACCTGGTTCACTAAATAGAGGAGCCACATTTCTCCGAACAAAATGTTGTTTGTCGGGCCCTGCGAGTAGGTCGGAGGTGCACCGCCGCCTATAGGCATGACATAGCTCACGTTAGGAAGGGTACCGTCATGCAGCGCGGATACGAATGAAGTCCAGTTTCCGATGGAATTCGAATACTGGCTGAATCCCTGAATTATGTTCATCGGAGCACAACCCATGTCCCTGTTCATAACGTAATAAGCCCAGGATACCCCGTTTTTCTGAAGCTCACTGAATATTGTCTGCGAGAATGGCAGAAATGGGGGTGGGCCATAATCATTCATGACTGGAGAGTATCCCGCTACGTTGTAGACACGGTTCGGAGTGGTTTCCGTAAGCATACTGAATGTCATGTCGTTTAGCGAGAACTGCTGGGCGAGGTCCCATTCCGGAGCCATCTGTGTTGCTGTGAAAGTTGTCATCGACTGCGGACCCGAATTGTTGTAAAAGCCGTTCATTGCCCCATTGTTCCAGTCCAAATGATACGCAGTATATCCTTCAACAGGATCCGATGTCGTGAATGTTCCCGCAGGTAACCTCTTAATGGCCGGCTCCTTGCTCATATTGTACAGGTTAAATGGCTGGGTAACCTGTCCATTCGAGGCAGTTGCCGGTCCGGGATAAGTTCCAAAGAGATTGTCGAAGCTATGGTTCTCAAACATGATTTCTATTACATGCTTTATCGGGGTCTTTGTGCTGCCGGATCCCTGAGCGGCAGCATCTGCCACAGGTGCGAATGCAACAAGTAACAGTGCAGTTGCCATTACTACTACTATTATCGAGGGTGAAATTCGCCGATATTTCCCTTTTGGCTTAAGACAAGTCATGTGGATTCGCCCCTCTCCTCTCTCTTTAGGGCATTGCCAAACGGGAGAAGACTCAGTGCGAGAAGTACAATCCAGGTTCCAACAATGTAAAGGGGAAAGAATGCCTCTCCGGTAGAAACATAAACTTCCGCATATAGAAGCGGTATTATGGTTGGAAGGAGGCCAAGTAGACTCACCTTCAAAAACCGGTGCTTCAAGAATAGTGTGTCGCCATAGAATCTAGCTGCAATGCATGCTACAATGGAGCAGGACGACGTGCAATATACAGCGTATAGAAGTGACATGTTTCCCGTAAGGATCAGGTTGGACGAAACGCCAGAGAATAGCAGATAAAATAGGATGGCTGAGATCGCAAGACATAGATAGATCCCGAACCTGTATCTTCCCATCAGGTAACCGAAAGTGCTGAAAACTATACCGCCTACCAATAAGCCAGGTAGCATGGGAAAAAGTTGAGTTGCAGTCCCGACCAGGCTCAGAGCTCCTGAAATATAGAATATCGAGAGTGGAATGATGCCTGCGGTCATGAATATTGCAAATGCGTGAAGTGACTCCACAACTGAGCGAGAAGTCATGGCGTGTGTTAAATTTGATCGGCTATTAATTCTTTCGACTTATTTTCACAATTGTTTTATCCTATAATTATTAACATCTCTTTTCTTTGATTCTTTCTTTTCTCTTTTCAACGCCCTTCGATCCCCTTTGCCCTTTCCAGGAATGCGTGATAAGGAGTCTCCAGATTTTCCAAATCGAGAGACATGTGCGGTCTCTTGAAGTTATACCACTGCACGAACTCCTCCACGGTGGAGAAATGAGAGATCTTTGCCTGGAACATGGCAAAGAATCGTTCGATTTTGCCGTTTGTCTGGGGATGATCTATCCTTCCAAGTATGTGCCTGATTCCCCTGCTTCTCAGGTATTCCTGGAATGCGCTCTCTCCACCCTTCCTCCTTGGACCGGAATTGGTGAAGAACTGTGATCCGTGATCGGTGAGTATCTCCTCCGGCCTGCCATAGGTATTGATTGCATCCTCGAGCACAAGAATCGTGTTGCTTGTTGAGGGCGAGTCGAATATGCCATATCCAGTTACGAATCGTGAGGAATCATCAATGTACGCGATGAGGTAGCGCTTGTACCATCGCCGATCGGAGATCTCATACCAGTCTGTATGCCATAGGCTATTGCTGTGATCTCGCTCGTACTTGACCCATTTCTTTCGCTTTCCCTTCTGGGGCTGTGCTCTGGACATTTCCAGGATTCTGAGTATGGAATGAATGCGGTTGTGAGAGATAACTATGCCCTTCCTTCGAAGTATAAGCTCCATGATCACTGCGGAAACGGGATTCTCCCTGTAGGAGTTTAACACTGCCTCCTTTTCCTGATCGGTAATTGGCATGGGACGCCTTCCTGCATTGCTGAGACGAGGGACCTCGCCGTTCTTCCTGTAGTATGAAATGACCTGCCTTATCCTTGAGGAAGACACCCTCATGGCTATGGCAATGCTGTTCACCGAATCTCCCTGTCTGCGATGATTAACGATCCAGCGAATCTTCCGATCGTTGAGCTTGTTCACGGAATCAGGATTCGCATGATCTGTTAATGATTTCAGGATAAGATAACTTATTTTCACAATCAGGTTTCTTATATATGGTGCTCTAAACATTTAGCTGGTGCAATAATGCACGTGCAGCTCTGCGCATGAAAAATTGGGTCTAATAGGATGCAGATAGGGATTCATGGAAAAGAAATTTAGATTGTTAAAGATGCGGACTGGAATGAAGGACAAACGAATACTGATCACAGGAGCTGCAGGTTTCATAGGCTCAAATATGGTGGATCTGATCTCTGATGACAACGAGATCCATGCAGTAGACAACTTCTCAAACGTCGATTCAAAATTTATTCAAAAATACATAGACGGGAAGAAAGTCCACTTCCACAAAGGCGATATAAATAACCTTGACGCCCTTGAGCTGGACGGCAGCTTCGATCTAATTATACACTTTGCAGCGAATTCAGATGTAAGAGGAGGGTCTTTCAACCCACTGTTAGATTTTGAAACGAATGCAAGAGGAACGCTGAACGTACTGGAGTTCATGCGTAAGACAGATTCGAAAGAGATGCTCTTCGCATCCAGTTCAACAGTATATGGCGAGGCATCTGTTCTTCCCACACCGGAAACTTACGGGCCGTATGTCCCTATCTCGAGCTATGGAGCTTCCAAGATGGCGGGTGAAGGTTTCATAACAGCATATTCGCATTATTATTCAATCAGGGCGACTATATTCCGCTTTGCAAACATAGTGGGGAAAAATTCCACGCATGGTGTGATCTTTGATTTTATCAGAAAATTGAATGAAGATCCTACAAGACTCGAAATACTCGGCGACGGCTCCCAGAGAAAATCCTACATGCATGTTTCTGACTGTGTTTCTTCCATGATCTACACGCATGAGAAACTGCAGGGGACAGATATTATAAACCTTGGAAACAAGGGCACGACCTCCGTTTCCAGAATAGCAGATCTGGTATGTGAAGGAATGGGTCTGAGAAATGTGAAATATCAGTTCACCGGTGGAGAAGGAGGTAGAGGCTGGAAAGGAGACGTGAAGGTCGCTGAACTCGGAATTGAAAAACTCCTTTCTCTTGGCTGGAAAAACAGTTACGGCAGTGATGAGGCTGTCAAGAAGGCGGTCAACGAGACCCTGCAGCAAAATTGACATGAACCCTCAATCCTTCTGTTTGCTTAGGAAACCCTCGCTCATCAACCATGACGAAGTGAAACGGTCGCCATCAAATCCAACCTGGCTTACAGCTATAATATCAATGCCTGCGGTCCCCGAGACTTCTTCGAGAAAATCCAGAGTGCTGTCAACGGAACTTATGTTCGCGAGAACCTCATCTAACAATATTACCCTGGGCGAGCTTAGAACTGCAGTCGCGATTGAAACCCTCATCCTCTGACCCATGCTCAGATCATTCACTCTACCGTTAAAGTGGATGCCCATACGATCCCTTACCGTCTCGATCTGACCCTTGTCTCTGTTTCCTGACCATCCGAGGTGGTCAGTGACGGAGAGGCCTCCGAGATACGCTTCCTGAGATATGTAAACCATTCTTCTCCTCTCAATGTTTGTTGAAGAAACATCCTCGCCGTTTACGGTTATATGCCCTGAATCAAGCTCGTAAATCCCCGCAAGGCACTTCAGAAGCGTTGTCTTCCCAGATCCATTCTGACCTGTGACGAGCATTAAGCCGGACCCATTGAGATTCGCATTCATGTTGAATCCGCCAAGCCTCTTATTTACCTGCGCATCTATCAAATCTTCCGGTCTCCTGCAGTTGTCCTTGACAAAATGAGCCTTGCAATGATGAGTATTGCAAGCGAGAACACTATCATTAGGGCGGAAGCCGTTATTGCTACCCCCGGTCCAAAAGAATCATAGTATTGCGCAATCTGCACCGAGGCGTTGCTTGTTCCAGTGAACGGGTACTGCGTTACTAGATAGGCAAGGATTGAGATAGAGCCGAACTCGCTCATTGCCCTGCTCATCGATGTTAGGGATGCATAGACTGTTTCCCGCTTCACCAGTGGCAGGACCGAGAGATATAGGGTCTTCGCGCGAGAGGCACCTATCGACCTAGCATAGATGTCCTGCAACCTGCTCCTCGATGCAAAGACAGACTGCATGGTCCTGATGTATATGGGGGCCGACACAAATATGAGAGCAGCGATGAGACCCTGTATAGTATAGAAGAAGTTGATTCCTATACTGCTCAGGAATCTGCCTGTTGGTGTGAAAGGACTACCCAGTAGGAGAAAGGCAATCCCAACTATTGGGTGTGGTATGCTGGCAGGGATATCTGAAATCGTTTCCATCCTCCTGTGATCTGAAGTACCGAGTTCGTATGCAAGTGGTGTAAAGAAGAGAAATATTATGATAGCCGCCGCTCCCGATGTGACTATAGTGAGAAGAATCGACTTGAGCATCACGGTACTGAGGCCGATTTGCGATCTGTAGACTGCAAATCCGTAGAGAAGGATGAGGGTTATAGGGATCAGGATCACTATTATTGCCGCATAAGATAGTATGCTAACCAGATCCAGTTTTTTCTTAATTCTTATCATCTCTTCATGCCCTGGTTATGTTTCCGCCAAAAACCACCGTGCCGGATGCATTCATTTCGATAAGACTCGCAGGAATGCCAACATTCGAAAAGACTAATGCAGGACTGAGCGGTTGAAGGCCGAAACTCGCCATGCTTGCTGAATTATTGATCACAAAATCTATGAATGCGAGAGACTCGGCGTTCATGGAGTTGTTTGATAATGCTCCAACGTAGAGGTAGATTGGTGCTCCACTGCATGATCCGCTAGCTGTGTTATACGAGAATGATGAATAGAAGGAACTGTACGATGCATCTCCGAAGTTCATATTATTTGGCAGAGTGATGTATCTGAGCCCGTCCGATATGGCTGCAGACTTATAGATATAGAGGAAGGAGATGCTGCCCTCTTGAAGCGGGGAAACAAGAATTGAGGCATCTGCTGCTGTTACTGTGCAACCTGATGAGTTCATGCGGTCGACATAATAACCAGTTGAACCGTTGGCGTAATCGTAACCGGCGATCTCGAGCGAAAGCATAGCACGAAGTCCTGCGGGATCACTGCTTGCATTCGAGATCCCAACCTTCACGGAGCCTGAAGTCAGCATATCAAATGCATTCTTCATGTAACTGGAATTATTCATGGATATGCCACGGGTAAAATTGTCGATAATTTTCAAAGATGCCGCGGAAAGAAAGGACGAGCTATATGCCAGGACCAGCTGGTCGGCGGCAAATGCAACAGCCCAGCCACTGTACCTGCTACCGAGGTAAGACTCACCGTAACTCGCAAGTGAAACTGAAATGAATACATTGGCTGGATCTCCTGCTGCGATGTTGTGAGCGTCACTGTAAGAGCCGCCACTTATCGGCGGTGTAACGCTTGATCCTGTGGAATTGTGGAAGGCGTTGATTAGATAGGTGCTCTCTTTCACGTACGAATCAGCGGAATAGGTGACGAACGCTTCCCTGTTGCCTGAAATGAAGAGGTATGCTCCAATCATGATCGCTGCAACCAGAAGAGCAGAGATTACCAGGAATACGCGTCTCATCTGTTTCCATGATACATTGTATAATAAATATGTTTGTAATAAGCGAAAAGTAAACAAATTAGTTTACCATGCTCATTTGTGTCTGGTGAAAAAAACACTGTATTGACGGCGAGGCAGATGCAGATAGTTGAACTCCGGTCATCGGGTATGTCTACTGCCGAGATAGCGGAGGCAATCGGAACCGGGATGAAGAACGTTTTAATATTAGAGGCGAGGGCACACAGGAAGATTGAATCTGCAGCGGCTACCCTGAATGCACTGCGCGAGGGCGGAATAATATCAATGATCAGGATCAGTACAGGAACGCATCTTCTCGATGCGGTCAAGAATGTCCTCGAGGCAGCAGATAAGAGGAAAATAAAACTGAACGGGAGCATAATAGACCTGATGGCTTCCATTAGATCCTTTACTGGGCACAAGCTGGCCAACGGAATAATCGGTATGGAGGCCACTGTGCTCATCTTCCCAACAGGAAAGTGGACCCTCCTATCTTGATGATAACGGAACTGCTTAAATCGTTCCATTCGCTTACTTGGAGATGCCACCTAGAATCAAGCTGGAGGAGAAGATTGCAGGCGAGATCACCATATCTGACAATCCTGGTGAAACCATACGTAAATGGAGGGAAGAATTCAGGATAAGTAAACAGGAATTATCATCTTTCCTTAACATTTCACCCTCTGTAATTAGCGACTATGAATCCGGAAGGAGGAAGTCTCCTGGCGTCGCCTCGATCAGGAAGATTGTCGATGCCCTGATCGAAATAGATAGATCGAACGGAGGCCACTTTATCCGCAGGTACAGCTCAGGAGTACCGTCGGAAGCACTGATCGACATACGCGATTATGACCATGAGGTCCCGCTGGACAGGATCATTTCGCTTATCAACGGAAGGAATGTTTCAAGCGTGTCAAGTGCAAGACATGTGCGTGGCTACACTATCGTGGACGGCATCAAGGCAATCCTTTCATTCTCCTATTCTGAGTATTCGCTCCTTTACGGCTGGTCCAGCCAGAGAGTGATCTGTTTCACCGAGGTCAAGCTTGGCAGGAGCCCTATGATAGCGATCAGAGTGCACCCTCTGAAGCCTGCTGCAGTGGTATACATAAGGGCTGGAAGGATAGATGAACTAGCGGTCAGGATAGCGGAGATTGAGAACATACCGCTTATTGTTACCGACCTGGAACCGGCTAAGGTATCAGAACTCCTCTCTTCAGTCAGGTGATTTCTGGATTAGCCTGCTGATATACCAGTTCAGGTCAAATTTCATAAGATCCTCTTCGTCCTGACCAACCCCAATGTAGTAGAATGGCTTCTTCAGCTCGACAGCGAGAGAGAGGAGCAGGCCGCCTTTTGCATCAGTATCGAGCTTGGTTATAATGATGCCGTCGAACCCAATCTCATCCATGAAAGTACGACCCTGGTGTACCGCGTCCTGTCCGATGACTGCGTCCAGGATCAGGATGGAAAGGTCCGGCTTTGACACACGTTTCAGCTTCTTCATCTCTTCAACTAGATTTCTGTTGTTCTGCATTCTTCCAGCTGTATCCACCAGGACGAAGTCCATCTTTCTTGCAGTTGCATGTGAAATCGCGTCGAAAGCAACTGAAGACGGATCCGAACCACTCTCATGCTTGATGATCTCAACGCCGACCCGTTTTGCCCATACATCGAGCTGTTCGATGGCACCGGCCCTGAATGTATCCGAAGCAGAGAGAACGACCCTGAAACCGTCGTGTTTGAGTTTCGCTGCCAGTTTTCCTATCGTGGTTGTCTTCCCGCCACCGTTCACACCCAGGAACATAATAACGAAAGGCTTCTTCTTCTGCGTCTCAAGATCCAGTGGATTATCGATCGCAGTTAGAATCTCCTCGATGCTTCTTGACAGGAGAGAGTTCATCTGTTCGTAGGAAATCTTACCTCCGGATTTTTCTGAATATGATTCGGCCCTTTCCGCTATGGATTCTGCCGCTCCAAAAGATACGTCGCTTTCGATAAGTGCAGTGAATAACCTGTCACGCAGCTCATTTCTCTTGAATACTTCCCCTGATTGCTTGGAAAAGATGCCAGAAATTCTCCTGGCAAAACCTTCAAACATTTAGCTCGACTGCTGTCCCTGGGTTACTGCCTGTGCGTAAGCAATTAGATTATCGTACCTGATCCTGAGCTCAGACCTTCTATCCATCAAGCCGTTCAGCGTGCCAGAAAGATTTTCCAGGTTTGCTTCTATCTTCTTCTTTGCTTCCTCTACACTGGATTCGATGAAGACTTCTGATCCAATCGGGACTATCACTCTGTCAGAACTGTCCATAGTTGCTGTAACATACATACCTGAACCGATAGATATCCTTGTTTCTTTACCGGAGAGTTCACTCTTCTCGTTTACCACAGCGAGGGTCACCGAAAGGTCCTGCAACGCCTTGTCAACTGTTGTTATCTGCCTCTCAACCGAATCGATGAGCGATCTCGTCATGTTAATCTCGTCTACTATACTGTTCTGACTTTCATTTTCCATGTTCTCTACCTGAAAATAGCTTCTTGCTCTCCTTCAGAGCCTCAATAACTGGCATATTTTCACCGGATAAATAGCTTATCAGGGCTCCGCCGCCAGTCGACGCATGCCTGATCCTTGACAGCAATCCCATCTTTTCGAGTGCGCTGAGTGTGTGTCCGCCACCGGCTATCGTGAGTGCATCAGCCTTCGCTATTGCACTGAATATTTCCCTTGTACCGACGGAAAACTTCTCTATCTCGTAAATACCCATCGGACCATTGAGGAATATGGCACCACTGCCCTTTATGTGTTCTGAGAATCTCACCATGGTATCGAGCCCAATGTCGCCGATCAGTTCTCCTCCTGGAATTTCATCCCCAGCGATAACTCTCCTGCCGGATGGGCTGAGGATCAGATCCTCTGGGAGAACAATCTTGTTTCTGTAATGTGAAAGGAGGTCTTTGCACATGTTGAACAGCTGCGCATGGTTTCTGTTGTTCTTCTGTATAAATTCCATGGACTTCTTCCCGATTGGTTTTCCTGCAGCGTGGAGGAATGCATTTCCTACTACTCCGCCTACGAGTATCAGGCCGACAGTATTGTTCTCAAGGAAGCTCTTCGCCACTGTGATAGACTCATTTATCTTTGCACCTGCAAGAACTGCGAGTTTCTTCCCATTTGATCTCTTGCTGAATTCGTCCAGAGCAAGTATCTCCCTTTCAATGAGCCTGCCTGCAACATTCGGTTTAACTGTCTTGAACCCTGTAAGAGTGACCTGATCACGGTGGATCGCGGGAAACGCATCAACAACGTAATAATCTATCAATGGGGCCAGGTTCCTGACTATGTTTGACTCTACCATCTGTGCGTTCTCCACGCCGTCGAGGACCACCTCCTCTGAATAGAATCTTGAATTCTCGAGCATTGCAATCTCTCCCGGCTTCATTTCTTCAACTGTTTCAGATACACTCGAGCCAAAGAGCTGATCTACAAACTTCACCGGTTTCTTTAGCATAGTGCTCAGATGGTATGCATGTCCGCGCAGAGAGATGAAATCGTCTTTTCCGGGTCTGCTCTGGTGAGCTATCAGTATCAGCTTCGATTCTTCAAGTTCCCTGATCGTTTCCAGGTGCGCGTTGAATCTTGAATAGTCCATGACCTCGCCAGTGGCGGGGTTGATCGGCGAGTTGATGTCGATCCTGACAAACACAGTTTTACCCCTGAAATCAAAATCATCAAGTGTGAGGAATTCCCGCGAGGAGGAAGCCATGGTGGATCATAGCCATGACCTATTTGTTAATTTGCAGGGATGACGGCAAGCACCATATCTAAAGGGAGAATCTCGAAGCCTTATCTTTACAACGTTCCGAATGATGACGGATATCAACGCAGATTCTACACAAATATATGGATCCGGGGAAAGAATATATTCCCCCTCCCAGCATGCTGATTTGTGAAGGGAGTTATCACCGCAGCAGGACTGGGAACCCGATCGGGCCTTGACGGCAGACTGCGAAAAGAGATGTTGCCCGTATATCTCAAGATTGACGGGAGGATAGTCCTGCGACCAATGATAGAATACATCTGGTTGAGAATGAAGAGCCTGGGAATTGAAGAAGTGTGCACGGTTCTGAACCCAAACGACACCCTAACAATTTCCTACGTGAAGGAAAATATGCCGGATGTTGCAATACTTCACCAGGTAGATCAGAGAGGGTTCGGCGACGCAGTCCTGAAGGCAGCGGAATTTGTTGGTGAGAGTGCTTTCCTCCTCAATGCAGGAGACGGTGTGATACTTCGCAAGGAGCTAATTGAAGATGGTATCCGTCTCTACACTAAATCGGTGAGCCAGGTTCTTTATTTGATGCAGGTTGAGAACCCGAGCAGATATGGTGTGGCTCAGTTATCTGGTGATGAAGAGCACAGCGTTGTTGCAGTAGAGGAGAAGCCAAGGAAGCCAAAATCTAACCTGGCACTCTGCGCTACCTACATTTTGAAACCGGAAATTTTCGGTTTTCTTGATGACATTGATGATGAGAAAGTGGAGCTAACCCCAGCAATTGCCTCATGCATATCAACTGGAATCAGAACCCTTTCCATCGAAATAAAGAGGACTGACTGGATCAGTTTCGGGACTGCAGAGGAGTATGGCAATATGCTTGCGGTGAGCCTGGAAGCTGCAAAGTCGTCACCTTAGGCCCTTGCTCTCTGCCCATAAGGTCTTTGGAGTAATCACCGGCTTAAGTTTCAGTATTCTCTTTCTGTAAGGGGAGAGATCAGAGAGGATTATTCCGATCTCTTTCTCCAGGGTTCTGGTCGGTCTGTATCCCATGCTCTTCAATTTCTTCATTTCTGGTTTGTAGAAATGCTTCTCCTGCTCTATCCTGGGATTCCTGACGCTCACAATCTTCGCATGCTTGCCTGTCTGCTCTCCGTATACATGCTGTACCTTCTCTGCAAGTTGCTTTACGGAATAGTATTCATCAAACTGATTGAACACTCTATACTGACCATTATCCGGTGGGTTCTCGAGCGCTATCCTCAGGCACTGTATGCTGTCATCAAGTGAGAGAAACCCTCTGGTCTGGCCGCCTTTCCCGTATGGGGTTATCGGAAGTCCAGATGCTGCCTGGGCACAGAACCTGTTGAGAGCAGTTCCCCAAACCTCATCTATGTCGAATCTGGTTCTAGACTTAGTGGAGGTGATTTCACTGCTCCTTGAACCGTATACTACACCCTGCATTACATCCGTTACCCGGTTCTTCCAGACACGGTTTGCAAACATGAGATTATTGGAATCATGTACCTTTGACCAGTGGTACCATGACCCGGCATTCCTTGGGAATGGGAGATTATCCTTTCTTCCCCTGAATTCAACGTCAAAGAAACCTTCTGGAATCTCCACGTTTGGAGTGCCGTACTCACCCATCGTCCCAAGCTTGAGAATGTGACATTCGGGCGCGTGATCCTTTATCGCATAGCTCAGGTTGACTGTTCCTACCATATTCTTCACCAGGGTCTCCGTCGCCTGCTTGAGGCCAATCATGGAATAGGGGGCAGATCTCTGCTCTGCAAGGTGCACCACGCACTCAGGCTTGACCTTCTTGACCGCGTCATACATGATCTTCGCATTGCTTACGTCGCCCTTCAGGAAATTAATACTCTTCCCGGTTGCCCCTTTGATCCGCTCTATGCGTTTCTGCATGGTCTCAATCGGGATAGCGGACATGGAACCAACCTCTCTTACCCTGCGTCTGGTGTAAAAACTATCCATCCCGGAGACCTGATGTCCTCCCTCCAGAAGGTGAAGCGCAAGTGGCCAGCCGATATAACCGTCTATTCCCAGGATGAGTACTCTCATCCCACGCGTATTATCCATGAAATAATAATGCTTATCCTTTCCTATTTGCGGAGAAGCTTTCGCCTTCACTGTGCTATGAAATTGCGATCCTGCAATGCGCAGGAAACTATGCTGATTAGGCAAATCAAAAGGCAAATCTATAATGCAGTGTGAATATTACACCCCTGAAAGATGATATGGAAGAGAAAGAGCAAGGAAGCTGACCCGCCGCCAAAGAGCAGGCGTGTCTGTCCGATCTGCCTCTCTGTTTACACGGATGACTCAATATACTGCAAACTCGACGGGCAGAAACTGGGGTTGGACGATCTTGCAGTTACCGATAGGAAGAAGCAGATCGAGTGCCCAAACTGCGGCTTCTTCCTGACTACTGTGAGGCAGAGATGCCCGGTTTGCGGGCACATTTTTAGGGACGTCATGGAGAATGATGTAAAGGCATTCATAAACCTGATTCCAGAAAGCGGGTTACCGATCCGGATCGAGAGTTTTCCCTACACATTCGGAAGGAAAGACGTGATAAGACATCGTTTCTCGGAATATGTGAACACAGAGCATATTATCTTCACAAAGGAAGCGGACAAATTTTTTGTTCGGGAGAAGAAGAGCCTCAATGGCACTTCACTGAATGGCCATGCGATCGGTGGTCGAAAGTTCGAGAGCATGAAGAAACTGCAGCTCGCTGACGGGGACGAGATCGGTCTTGCTCTCGACAGGAATTCGATGCCTCTGATAAGATTCAAGGTGGAGGTTCCACAGAACCTGACAGTAAGCCAGGTAGCGCCGAAAATAGGCAGGAGCGGGAAGACATGAGGAAATCCCCTTTCGAGATCTATCTGTTCACCGCAGCGGTGGGAATTTCGCTATTCATGATACTGCTTAATTTTATACAGCAGATCCTGCTGAAAACCGTCTTTATTAACTATTACACACAGGTCTATTTCTTCACCGCAGGCTTCCTTGTGGGATTCGCAGCATGGATCTATTCTTACATGAGCCAGGGGTACAGAACCGCGACCACTGCACTCGACTATAAGCCCCTGAACAGGGCGATTTTCGTGCTGTTCGCTTTCAGTTCTTCCCTCATTGCATTCCTCTTTGTTGCGTACACTGTGGGTGACATCTATGAGATCCCGCTGGTCGCCACGTTACTTCCCACCTACTTTTTTGAGATGGTGATCAACAGGAACGAGCTTGACCTGAAGAATGTGAGTTTCAGACGCCATCTGATTCAGTCAGGTATAGCCGTAGCTGCATTCCTTGCGTTCGCCATCTTAGATCTGATGGGACAAGTCAGGATCTGGGAGGGGGTTCTTGTCCTCGCTGTCCTTTCTGTTTTACTCCCATCACTTGAGATAAAGAAGGAAAATGAGGTCAGCAGCCTGACGTTCAGGACTCTTTCACCCCTGGCCGCTTCTTTCCTGATCTATTCTGGAAACCTCTTCTACCTCGACACCAGGACCTCCGGAGCGGTCTTCTTCTACGCAGTCACTCTGATCGCCATAGCCCTTATGGTGCTCATTTACAGGAAGAGATACAAATCACTTCAGTCAATCCTGATCTCATCCTTCCTTCTTGGTCTGAGTGGTTTTGAATTCTACGTGATATTCACTAAATTCACTTCCCCGATAATATCCAGCACTCTGCTGCTGGTTTTTGTCACATGGGTCTACGGGTTCAATTATAAGGTATTGAGGGAAGGATCGAGGAACGTGACCACAGCATTCGATCTTTTCAAGAAGGGCAAGTTCATTATTTCATTTGTTTCGTTTGTGATACTTGTCGGCCTTGTTTATGGTAATATAAGTACGATCTCACATGACCTGAAAGCACTCTTCAACACTTCAATAGGGGCTGGAGCACTGTCCACTGTTACATTCAGCACTCTGTATCTGGAGCCTGCGTATCTCGCGCTGGTGGCCCTTGCAATATTCTTCATGATCAATATTGCCTACAGGAAGTTCAACATATTCCTGTTTGCCACGGTTCTGGTAATGTTCTTCGCTGCTGTCACCTATATTCTATCTATCGATGTGCCAAACGTCTGGACCCCAAACGCAACTGAGGTATCCTCACTTTCCATAATAGTAACAGCTCTCATGTTTTATGAGCCGGTATACCGGTTAGCGAGATCGTATACGTCAAGGATCCCTTCAGGTCTCTCGCTTGCCAGACAGCGTGGTTCTTCCAGGTTCCTTCATGGCAGATATGACATATCCATGATACCTTCCAAGAAGAACAATCCCGATTTTCTTGGAGCAGGTGGTTTTGCATATGTATTCAAGGGAAACGATGTCCTGAAAAGCATCCCTGTGGTCATTAAGGTACCGAGAATTTTTGACGAGGAGTCAAAGACGGACCTGGAAAAGAGGGAGAGCATCAAGGAATCAATAAAACAGCTAGAGGCCGAGAGCAATGTGCTTTCAGAAATTAATTTCCCGGGCGTAGTTTCGTTCATAGAATATTTCAGGGAGGGGGGGCAGCATTTCCTTGTAGAGGAATATGCAGATGGCAGAAACCTGAACTCATACCTTGCGACAAAGGGGAAAGAAGGCACCAGGTTTTCGGAGGAAGAGATAATACGTATTTCCCTGAACCTTCTCTTCTCGGTCAATTTCCTCCACCTGCATGAGATATTTCACCGCGATCTGAATCCTGGAAACATCGTAATAACGAGGAGAATCCCGAAGATCATCGATTTCGGGACTTCCAAGCACCTCGCAAGCAAGTCTTCAGCCTCCTTCTTCACGCACAGCGACAGGATCGGTGTGCCTGTATACCACCCGCCTGAGCTGGATTCAGAGGACAAGATAAAGGCGTCATCCACATACGACACTTACTCGATCGGGGCACTTATGTGCTCCATGATAACTGGAAAATTCCTAGATAATGAGGAAATGCGAGAGAAGTATGGAGTCGAATTCATTACGAGAAAATATCTCGATTCGGAGATCAGGCCATACTGCAACCCGAAAATCTTCGACATAATTGTCAAGGCAACAAGCCTCAAGCCAGCGGAGAGATATAAGTCTGCATTCCATTTCATAGCCGATTTTTTATCGCTAACTGGAGATTTCCTTGTCACGGATCAGGGATACATATGCCAGCTCGACCATGAGATAAAGGTGCAGGTATTCAGTCATATGGGGGTCCAGGCATCAATCTACAGTGATTACATGATACATGACAGCACAGTAACGCTGCTGGAGAGAGGAAAGGAGGACAGGTCAAAGGTCGGAACCGTTGAATACGATAACAGAACGGGCAGCTACGTGGTATATCCCTACGGAAAGCGCGTGATTTACCAGAAGAAACCTGGAAACCTGTCTCAGAAAGTGATCAGGAGCGTATTGAACGAGGGAGATATTATCTCGACAAGACCGGATCTCAGGGATGGAACATTCAGTTTCTACAGGGTGGTGCCTTAAACCATGGATAGTGCTATGAGAAGCATTCGAGGAAAGATACGCGAAAGGGATGAAGATTCCATCTGCATGATTACATCGACCACTGAGAGCGAGGTAGAACACAGAAACAAGTTCTTCTGTGCTCTTGCAGACGGCATGGGTGGTGCCCCCCGGGGCGATCTTGCCAGTAAGCTTGCGGTAAATGAGGCAAGGCACATAGGTGCGTACATGATAGAGCATGATCTCACTCCTGCAGATATCATGGGTTCCTTCAAGCGGATATATGAGAATGCGAACAGCGCTCTGCTGAACTATGTGAACAGGAACGGTATGGCTAAGATGGGCACCACGCTCGTGACTGCTTTCTTCGACGGGAACGAGCTGTATGTGGGCAACATCGGTGACAGTCGACTCTATATATTCAATAAGGAGGGAAACAGATTCCGGACTGCAGACCACTCCTACGTGCAGTTGCTGGTGGACCAGGGCATCCTAACTGAAGAGGAGGCAAAATACCACCCGAGGAAAAACGAGATAATGCGTGTCCTGGGTTTCGAGGAGGATCCTACACCAGATATGTACAGGTTGCGGGTATTCAAGAGGGATTCGATCCTTCTCTGCTGCGACGGGCTCTGGGAAGCTTATGATGACGCTCTCATGGCGAGTGCACTTAACACGACCCTTTCCTGCTATGAGACCCTGGATATTATGATCGACAGGGCAAACGAGGTCGACGGTTCAGATAATATATCGGCCATCCTTGTAAGACCGTATTCGGAAGTTTCTGAGGAAAGCGCCCTGAAGAGACCCACAAAGTCTATTTCGAATCTTTAGATCTTTTCGTTATTCAAGCAAGTGACCATTTATTCAGGACCGGAGCCACGGCGTTATGGTCAGACCAATGATTATACCTTCAGGACTTAGAAATCGCGAGACCGTCTGTCCATATGGCATTACCCTTCCGTCTATGAGAAGGTGGTACCCATTGCCGGACATCGCTTCAGACGCACTCCTCAGATCATCCACTTCGAATTCCAGCCAGGCCTGTGGTTTTGGAACAGAATCTGGCCATGACTTCTCGCCAAAACACTCTTCAGCAGCCTGAGCAATTGGCCACAGGCCGAATCCTTTGCATCCTTCAATGGTCTTTGAGTGCATATATCCCCCTTCAAGCTCTTCCAGATCTAATCCGAGCACATCCTTATACAGGTTCCTTGACGAATTTGAATCCGAGACGACAGGCCCAAAACCGGCGATGAACTTTATCTTGATCTTGTTAACCATACTTTCACTGTATAGGTACAACAGGTGACCTGTTATAAGCTATATCATGGTTGTGAGAGAGCTTACACATTTGCAGTGATACATAACGGAACCGGATGACAACATGAATCCCCTTGAACCAAAAAACTTAATACAGTTTACCGGAATTTCCCAGACAATGGATTGTGTGTCCCTCATCGGCATGATTGAATCGAAATTTGGTAAGACTATCAAGCCCTTCGGTCGCGAGGAGAACTTGTCCGAAACTGAGAGGCACAAGTACCTGGAAGTCGTCTCTGATTTCCTCAAATGGATGGAAGATACGATTCTGAGGACCCCTGTTGAGGTTGGAGAAGAGACCATTTCTGCAAAGCAGTGTATATTGAACTCGATGAACGATGATGCGGACGAGTCGAAATATCCTGATCTCTGGAATTCCCTTGCCCTCTTCTCGGATCTGAGGCTGAAGCAGATCTTCGGTGTGGCCATATTTTCGGATGATACTACCTGAACAGTTTGCTGATTTCTGCTGTACCGATTTCCGCTGAAGCGCGATGGGTATTTCCCCTGTGGTCTCTGTACCTGTGAAAACGCACTAAAAGTTTAATTATGACTCAAAAATCAATTCCCGATACTCTTGGATGAAAGAATAGAGAACAGATTGAAAGACATTGTCAAAGCACTCCCGTCTGAGGAGATGTATTTTGAAGCAATTCATGACATCATTAAAGATCTTATCAAAGAATACCTGAGAAAACAGATTAACCAGAACACCTCGCTTAAGAAGGGGATTGCGGAGGCGCTCACCGTGTTCATGGAAGCAAAGCTCAAGGAATACGACTCAATGGCAAGAATGGCCAAGCTCACTGCCAGTCTTAGCTTGATGGCGGCCCCCGATTCCGTCAAGGACGAAGCACTGAAGGATTTCGCGTCTGTATTTCAGAAGGAGATAGAGGAAATTATCAGGAGAACCTTCTGAAGAGACTAAGATTTGAAATCCTTGATCACAGTAGATCTCGATTTCAGGTCGAATAATGTGAGCATCGAAGGGTTAGGGCTGAAGTTCATCATCCTCTGATATTCTGTCTGAGACTGCCAGGTCGATGAGTTTACGTATCTTACGCCCTTGTAATTGCCTATTGCATGGGAATGCACATGTCCGGTTATGAAAATATCGGGTACCTCCTCAATGACATGAAAATCGTTGTTTGACGGTATCAGCGGGGTCTTTCCACCGTATTTTGGAGCAAGATGCCTTCTCCGCAAAAGCTCTTCCACTGCTTTCCCGATAGTGCTGAAGTTCAGTCCTGGTATGAGTTCCACCATGTCGTTGAGCGACATTCCATGATATATCAGCACCTTCTTCCCCTCAAGATCCAGGGTGTATGGATTCGGAAGAAGGACAACGTTGTCATTAAAGAGCTTCCTCAACTCATCAGGAAGCACAGGCTGTGGCTCTGCTAGCCTGACTATATCATGATTGCCCGGCATTATGAATACACTGATGTCTTCAGGGACCTGGTTGACGTATTCGGCAAGTTTACCGTACTGTTCCATTGGATCAAGGATCTCAAGGTCTGAATCCTGACCAGGATAGACGCCGATCCCATCCACCACGTCGCCGCTTAGCACCAGGTATTTCAGCCTGCTGGAATCGGTATCAGATGCATTGATCCACTTCAGCATACTGGTGAACTCGGATTTCCTGAACGTCCGGCTTCCAACATGAATATCAGAAATCGATGCCAGATAAACGGGATCTGCCTTCTCCTCATCAATCACTCTAAACGGTATGTCTGGACGGACAATCTCGTTCGCGAAAATTGTTCTGCGATCCCCCTTCGAGGACAGCCCGCCGACTATTCCGACAACCTCATCCTCGAGTATTATCTCGTCAAAGGATTTCTTGTTTTTCATGAGGATAACCTCAATCGAATCCTCCAGGTCTTCGACTACGAGCCTCTTGTGACCGTTCTTGGTTATGCCCGATTCTGTTACCATCCCAACGATTCTGACTTCCCGTGCCTCGAAACCGGGTTTCTTCAACGTGGGGATATCCACGGTTCCACGCATCGCGGAAGAAGTTGATAATATCTTTTTGAGCTTCTGGTACCTGCTCACGAAATAGCCTCGGAAATCCTCAGCAGAGCTCCTGACCCTTATATCAGGAAGATAGATCTCATACTTCCTATCAGATGAGTCCATGGGGACGTTCAGTATGCTTCTAATCCCGTCAACTGTAACGTATCCCGATTGTAGAACTTCGGAAGTGATTAGCCTGTTTATCAAAGGACCAGTGTTGCTTTTAAGAATTAGATCAAGCGCCTCTCTGGTGACCAGAAGACCATGTGAGGTAAAGAATTCAAGAATTTCAGATCTGCTCTTGTAAAGGTCCTGATCCATTATACTACAAGTTATCCGATGTTTATAGATTTCTTGTCGTCTCTCCAGGGAACAGGCGTAGATCTGCATATATAAGGTTAGCCCGGAGGGCAAAGCAATTAGCAGTCCTCCTGTTACTGTATCATGGAAAACCTGTGGACAGAAATAGATGCATATTTTGAGAGGAACCTGCTTCCAGTCAACGAGGCATTCTTGGCTGCACTGAAAAGACAGAACGAGTCTGGATTACCATCCATCAACGTTACACCTCTCCAGGGAAAAATGCTGAATCTCCTGGTGAAAATAACGGGTGCGAAGCGCATACTGGAGATAGGCCTGCTTGGAGGATACAGCGCGATGTGGATGGCAAGTGGACTCCCACCGGGTGGATCCCTACTTAGCCTTGAGATCAGTGAAAAGCATGCAGAGGTTGCTACCGAAAATATCAGAAACGCCGGCCTCCTCGAAAGGGTTGAGATAAGGGTGGGAAATGCAGTCGATTTGCTTTCAGGTCTCCGAAAAGGAGAGTTCGACTTGATATTCATAGATGCAGACAAGCAGAGCATTCCACATTACTATCAGAAGGCAAGAGAACTCTGCAGGAAAGGTGGTACCATCGTAATAGATAATGTTGTCCGGAGAGGAGAGGTCATAGATGAGAATAATACAGACAGCGCAGTAGTTGGAGTCAGGAATCTGGTCTCGTTGTTGAAGCAGGAAAATGCTGAAGCGACGGTTATTCAGACTGTTGGAGACAAGGGGCATGACGGTTTCATGCTTATCAGGGTATAACTCCAGGAAAAATATTCGGTTGCCTGGACACATTAATTAATCTGGAAATTATACTGCCTGGAGGAAGATCTTTGTCTGAGGCCTTTGGCCGTCCGGGTATAGAACCGAGGTGGACGCATGGCGACAAGGAGGGCGTTGGTACCTCCTACAACACTGCGAGCAGGATCTGGTTTACCCTGTGGAAAGGAATTGTCACCGAGGTGTATTCTCCGCATGTTGATACCCCGCAGATAAGGGATTTCCAGATACTGGTAAGCGACGGAAAATCAAAATTCTACGAAGAGAAGAAGTTAAACAACGTGACCACCAGGCTCGATAGATCTGGAGGCGGATATCATGTATCGTCACACCCTGCAGACGATTTTTTCTCGGTGGAGAAGGATGTCATCACAGATCCGCATGCTTCAGCTCTTCTCGTGCATTACAGCATCAGCTCGAAATCAATGAAACGTCTCAGGATCTTCCTGCTTTGCGCTCCGCATCTTGGCGGTGAAGGCAGGCACAATAACGGAGAAGTCATTGATGTAAGCGGTTATCGCATTCTGCATGCATTCCGGGACAACATGCACATGGCAATAACATCCACCGCTAAAATGACGAAAGCCTCTGTGGGTTTCGTAGGTTTCAGTGATGGGTGGACCGATATTTCGGAGCATTTTGTCATGCAGAACACTTTCGAGACCGCAACAGACGGCAATATTGCACTTACCGCTGAACTGGACCCTTCTTCATCCGCTGACTTTACTGTATGCCTGTCATTCGGCGACAGCAGGAACAACGCTGTGACAAAGGGGATACAGGCGATCCTGGTACCATTCGCTGTTCACAGGGAGAGATTCCTGGAGCAGTGGGTACGGGCAGAGAAGCACCTTCTACCCCTGGAAGGGCACACTTTCGACAACGGTAACCTGTATCATTCTTCATATCATGTCATTCTAAGCCATGAGGATAAGACATACGAAGGGGCGATAATTGCATCTCTTTCCATCCCGTGGGGTGAAACAGTAGGGGATGAGAACAGGGGAGGATACCACCTCGTTTGGGCCAGGGACATGTATCACAGCGCAACTGCTGCTCTCGCTGCTGGTAACACACAGATCGCGGTAAAGGCGCTTGTTTTCCTCTCTGCATCGCAACAGGATAATGGAGGATTTCCTCAGAATTTCTGGCTCACAGGTGAAGCATACTGGAAAGGAGTCCAGTTGGACGAGACCGCATTTTCCATCATACTTGCCTGGAGGTGCCTCCAGTTATATGCAGACAGGGAGGACATGCTACCATTCGATTCTTCAGAAATGGTTTTCAGGGCTGCCTCATATCTGATCAAACATGGTCCGGTCACGCAGCAGGAGAGATGGGAGGAGAATTCTGGCTATTCTCCTTCTACGATGGCTTCAAACATAACTGCGATGATTTGCGCATCTGAATTTGCATCTCAACGCGGAGACGCAGGGGCTGCCAGCCTGTTTCGCATGTACGCTGATTTTCTCTGGAGCCACATCGAGGAGTGGACTGTCACGGACAACTCCCGTCTGGTACCAGGAATAAGAAGGCATTTTGTCAGGATACTCCCTGCTTCACCGTTTGATCCTGACTCCTTCCCTCAAATGGAGAATGCTTTCATTCGAATATCAAACCATGCGGACGGCGAGAATAATACTTTTCTCGCGAAGGAAATAATAGACGGTGGATTCCTGGAACTTGTGAGATATGGTATCATGAGAGCTGATGACCCTCTTATAGTGGATTCGGTGGCAGTTCTGGATGCAAAACTGAAGGTTGAAACTCCTTACGGTCCGGTCTGGCACCGATACAATAACGATGGTTACGGAGAGACAGCAGACGGAGAGCCATATATCGGCTTCGGAGTTGGCAGGGCATGGCCTCTCCTGACAGGAGAAAGAGGACATTATGAGCTCGCACTTGGCCACAACGCAGATACCTACGTGCAGGCCATGGAAAAATTCGCTTCGAGGAGCGCAATGCTGCCGGAGCAGGTCTGGGATCTCCCCGACATACCGGAAAAGCACCTGCTTCTTGGAAAGCATACAGGATCCGCAAGGCCGCTTGCATGGGCTCACGCGGAATACATAAAGCTGGTCAGGTCAATAAGTGACGGTAGGGTTTTTGACAGAATCCAACCCGTATTTGAAAGATATTGCAGCGGACATGGGAACCCTGAACTGATAGAACTGTGGAAACCCAACAGGAAGATTCGAAGATGCAGCAGGAAGTTCGCTCTCAAGATATTGGGCCGACCTGAATTCGTCCTGCACATCGGCGTCGACGGCTGGAAGAATGTGGTCGATCTGAAACCGGACTCGCCTGTGGCTGATTTTCATGTTGTCTCTGTACCTGAGGAAATGATGAAGGCTGGAAGTATTGACTTCACTTTCTATTACCCTGGCGAGAAAAAATGGGAAGGTATAGATTACAGAATCGATCTTCTACCCTGATATTAGATAGAAAGTGGGTTATTCCGCGAAAAGATTTATTAGACTGCAAATTAATTTAATCAGAGATGGCAGGTTTTGAAGATCTGTGCAGTGAAATCATCAACTGCAAGGCATGCGATCTCTTTTATTCCAGAAACAGGTCGGTATGTGGCAGAGGCAATCTGCATGCAACCATCATGATAATAGGAGAGGCTCCTGGTGCGAAGGAGGATATAGAAGGGGTCCCATTCATAGGAAGGAGCGGTAAAATGCTGGACAAGACACTATCCAGCTACGGTCTATATCGCGAAGATATCTATATCACAAATTCAGTAAAGTGCAGGCCACCTATAGGAAAAACACCAAAATCAGAGCACATTTCTGCCTGTGGCCCTTTCCTCTACAGGGAAATTAACATGATCAATCCTGGAATAATAGTTCCAATGGGAAATTCCGCTCTTTCAGCGCTGTCTGTGACCCTTGGTTTCAAGACCGGCAAAGTGACAGAGATGAACGGTCGGGTCATAGCATGCAAAGGCAGGCTCATTATACCCCAGTTCCATCCTGCGGCAATTCTGCGAAATCCAAAAAGGATGGAAGTCTTCAGGGAGAACTTCCAGACGGTAGCAAGGCTCAGCATAGAACTGACTGCCCATGGATATGAAGACGTTCTCGCGAGGTACCGGGTCAGCTCAGTTGACGCCTAGAGCTGGAACAGCTGATAATTTGGAGGCTCGATCATTATCTTTATGTCATGAGGGTGGCTTTCCTTCAATCCGTTTGTCGATATTCTCATGAAACTGGCATTGCTGTGGAGCATTCCAATGTCCTTTGCACCAACGTACCCCATCCCGGACCTTAGCCCCCCAATTAGCTGGAAGAGCACTTCTTCAACTCTACCTCTGTAAGGTACTGCGGCCTCAACGCCCTCCGCAACAAACTTGCTAGAACTCAGCTTAGAGTACCTATCCGACATACCGGATTGTATAGCGCCGAGTGAGCCCATTCCCCGGTACGATTTGTACTTCCTTCCGTTCAATATCATCTCCATTCCGGGGCTTTCTTCAGTTCCCGCAAGAAGAGAACCAAGCATAACCGTGTCTGCACCTGATGCAAGAGCCTTCACTATGTCTCCTGAAAACCTGATCCCTCCATCCGCTATCACAGGTATTTTCTGCCCGGTGGCAACTTCCGCGACATCGGATATTGCAGTAAGTTGAGGTACCCCAACACCGGCGATTATCCTGGTTGTGCAAATCGAGCCAGGGCCAATGCCGACTCTGAGCCCGTCAATCCCGAGGGATATCAGATCGCTTGCAGCCTCTCCAGTTGCGATGTTTCCTGCCACGAGATCTACGGAAACCTCTTTCCTCATCTTCTTTATTGAAGCGAGAACGTTTTCGTTGTGGCAGTGCGCTGTATCGATAACAATAACATCGGCTCCGCTCTTTTGCAGATTCACAGCCCTTTCAATATCAAAAGGCCCGACGGCTGCTCCTGTAAGCAGCTTGCCCTCCTCATCCCTGCTCGCATCAGGGAACCTCTGTCTTGTGGTAATATCCTTTGCAGTGATGAGCCCCACAACTCTTCCTGCATCGTCCAGGAGGGGCAGTTTCTCTATTCTGTTCTTGTATAGTATCTCCTGCGCCTCATTCATAGAGATCTTCTCGCTCGCAAATATGACTTTACGTATCATCACATCCTCCACGGTCTTTCTTCCCGGGTCGGCCATGGAGAGATCCCGCTTTGTCACGATCCCGACTAGCTTTCCTGAGGCAACCACAGGCAGGCCGGCGATGTGTTTCTCCTGCATTATTGCTCTGGCATCCTTAACTGTGGTATCAGGATCGACGGTCAGGACATTCCTAATCTTAAGCGACTCTTCCCTCTTCACCGCTGCTACTATGTTCAGCTGTGAATTAGTGGTCAGGTTCCTGTGAATAATTCCGATCCCGCCAGATCGGGCCATAGCAATAGCCATCGGCTCTTCTGTCACCGTATCCATAGGAGAGCTTGCAATAGGTATCTTCAGCTTTATATTCCTGGAGAATTTTGTTGCAACGCTGGTCTCTTTCGGTTCAAAAGCTGTCTTTGAAGGGACTAGAAGAACGTCGTCAAAAGTGAACGATTCCCTTATCTTCCGGAATTTTTCCTCAAACATGTTAACGTAAGGAAAAACCATGTAATAAAGATAACATAAAAGCAGCTATTTAACCGCGGAAGCCGCAAAAGATACTGTATTCCTTACTGCAGGACTATTTGAATAATAGACGGAGTTGTAATACCGCTCAGCTATGAGTTGAGGTATCCCGATCCTGGAGGACAGATCCAGGGAACATCTGGACTTGAAACCGACTGCCTTGTCGCACCAGCTAGTGTCCGGATCGTCCGCTCCCGTTAATCTAACGCTAACGGCGTATACCGGCTCCATGTGATAGAGCCTGTTGAATTCATAGCCGATATCAAGGCATATCTTTCTTGTGGAATTGAATACACGCAGAGCCTCGTCCCCGATCACAAGCGCATACCCTGCCTCCTGCAGCAATTCTTCCGCCTCTATACTCTCGGAATACTTGAGCCTGTAATCCACCTTCATTCTTTTCAGAACCAGCTCCATGTACATCAGTGTTGTCTTTGTGTCTGCGGAGACAGCAATTTCCATTTCATTTTTGAGGTGCGTACCTGAGGAGGAAATCAGAAGGGTGGAGAGTGTCTGTCCGGAGAAAGCTATATTCGGCTGAGGAATTACTTCCAGGTCGTCCATGTGTTTCAGGTAAGAAACAAGAGATACCATCGCATTCCTGGAAGAACCGTCAAGCACGCTCTTGATCGAAGCGGACGGAGATTGTCTAACATAACCAGAGGATCCATAAGCCAAGACTAGCGGATCCGAATGTGACATTTTGAGAAAAGACCATTCAATGGGTTCCATACTGCTTGCTCCCTATGTCTTTGATGTTGGAAATCATGTCGCGAACCATCGCGCTGACATCGAACCTTGGGCTGAACCCCCAGTCTCTCGTGGCTTCCGAGGAATCCATAGTTCTCGGCCAGGAATCAGCGATCTCCTGCCGTTCATCAGGAGCATATTCAACCTCAAATTCGGGGATAACATGCTTGATCTCCGATGCAAGCTGCTCCGGTGTGAAACTGAATGCAGAAACATTATAGCGCATTCTACGGGTCAATCTTTCAGCGGGAGCTTCCGAGAGTTTGAGCATGGAATCTATTGCATCAGGCATATACATCATGGGAAGCATTGTATCAGGTCTCAGATAGCATACATACCTGTTCTTTGTAACTGAATCCATGAGCATCTGAACTGCATAATCGGTGGTACCGGCAGTTGGAATAGCCCCGTAACTTATGAGTCCGGGAAATCTCAATCCTCTAACATCAAGTCCGAATTTGTTATGGAAATATGAGCCCAGGAGTTCTGCAGTT
Source organism: Thermoplasmataceae archaeon (assembly GCA_046704325.1). Lineage (GTDB taxonomy): Archaea > Thermoplasmatota > Thermoplasmata > Thermoplasmatales > Thermoplasmataceae > UBA582. The sequence continues at coordinate 15,121 of JBJKSG010000015.1, read as the reverse complement.
ACTTTTGACACTCCGTAGATTGAATTAGGAAAGGTCGCAGTATCTGAATCCGCCCCTTCCCTGTCGATCCCCGGGCCGTAAACCGCAATGCTGCTTGGTATGATAACTGAACGAACCCCTCCTTCCACCGCAGCCTTGAGCACGTTGAAAGTACCGTCAACATTGACGCTGAACGCCTGAAACGGCCGCTTTTCTCCGAGAGCGGAGAGGATGGAGGCCAGGTGGTATATCCTGCTAATTTTCAGGTCACGAATGATGCTGAGGATGCTGTCATAATCTGTAACGTCCAGCGTCTCGGCATGGATATCTGGAAAATGCTCAGGTTTTTTGCTGATATCAGTTGCTACAACATTGGAGTCACCGTACCTGGTGGATAGCGATACGATCAGGTCTGTACCGACCTGCCCGTAGGCACCGGTAACAAGAACATTTTCCATGCATCAGGAAGCGCTGGAGTCGATATATTATTTCCGAGAATTTGAGTCTGGTTATCTGCAGTGAGTCTAAATGCAAAGCATAGCCTGGAAGGTTAACTTAATCAGTAACCGAATTCTTATAGTAAGCATGGAAAAAATGAACTGGGTAAAGGAGGAACTGGCTTCACTCGAGAGCGGCGGAAGACTCGTTCCTATCAGGGCCCTTGAGGGATCCCAGGGTGCACATGTAAGGATTAACGGAAAGGAATACCTTAACATGTGCTCGAATAACTATCTCGGCCTTGCCAATCATCCAGAAATCAGAAAAGCTGCAATTGCATCGATTGAGAAATATGGTGTTGGCGCAGGGGCAGTCAGATCAATCGCCGGAACCCTGTCTCTCCACGAGGAACTGGAGAAGAGGGTTGCGTCCTTCAAACACATGGAAGCATCCGTGGTCTTCCAGGGTGGTTTGCTGGCCAACATAGCCGCGATTCCTATACTCGCCGGGAAAGAAGACCTGATCTTCAGCGAGGAGCTGAATCACGCGAGCATAATAGATGGGACAAGATTGTCCGGAGCAAGGCGGATTGTGTATAAACACCTGGACATGCAGGATCTGAGGAAGCAGCTCAGCGAACACAGAAAGGAAGGTAAGCGGGCACTCATTGTTTCAGACGGTGTATTCAGCATGGATGGTGACATTGCACCCTTGAAAGAGATAGTGGAACTCGGGGAGGAGTTTGATGCGATGTCGTATGTTGACGACGCACATGGAGAGGGGGTCCTGGGCGATCATGGAAGAGGTATCGTGGATCATTTCCATCTTGCAGGCAGGGTAGACGTCGAAATGGGTACTTTCTCCAAGGCTATAGGTGCTATGGGCGGTTTCGTTGCTGGTTCCTCAAATCTCATGACACTTATGAGGCAGCGCGCCAGGCCTTTTCTTTTCAGTTCCGCTCTTGACCCACCTGAAGTAGGCGCTGTGATGAAAGCTCTCGAGATAATTGAAAGAGACGATTCCCTCCTGAAAAAGCTGTGGCACAACTCGTCCCTCCTCAAAACTGAACTGTCAAAACTCGGGTTCAACACAGGAAACAGCAAGACCCCTATCACCCCAGTGATAATAGGGAAGGAAAGCGACACTCTACAGGTAAGTAGACTTCTCTACGAGGAATATTCTGTATTCGCGTCGCCAATCGTCTATCCAACGGTTGCTCAGGGTACTTCAAGGATTAGGCTGATGCCGTCTGCGTTGCACAGTGAGAGCGATATCATGCGGACTGTCGATGCATTTGCGAAAGTTGGAAAGGCACTTAACCTGGTGTCGTGAAACAGACGGCGCTTACCGAGATCAGGAAGAACATTCGCGAAATCTATGCATTAGTAGAGAAGCAGGCACCACAACACCACTTTGAGTTCCATGACCCCTTCTGGGTCCTCATAACCACAATGATGTCTCACAGGACCAAAGACGAGGTGACAGATGCAGCCGCAAGGTCTCTCTATATAGAATACCATGATGCAAAAGGTCTATCCGGAGCAGACCCGGAAACGGTTCTCAAGCTTATCAGGAAAGTAGGTTTCAGCAAGACTAAGGCACCAAGAATAGTCAACGCTGCAAATATTATTGTGAATAACTACGGCGGGAAAGTTCCCGCCAGTCTGGAAGAGCTTATGAAAATACCTGGAGTCGGTAGAAAAACTGCAAACGTGGTCCTGGCAGATTCCTTCAGGATACCAGCTATAGCAGTGGATACGCACGTGCACAGGATTTCAAAAAGATTCGGAATCTCAAGGAGCAAAAATCCGGAGGCAGTCGAGAAAGCACTTATGAAGATCCTGCCCAGGGATCTCTGGGTCGGGTTCAACCCCATGTTTGTCGAATTCGGCAAGAAGATATGCAAGCCAATTGGACCGCTATGCGGTAACTGCTCTATCTCGAAATACTGTAGCTTTTTTTCCAAAAAAGGGAAAAGGTAGAAATTGTAACACACCAGAGACATAGTCAGTGCAGACTTTGAATGAAAGGAATGCGAGTCCTAATCAGATTATAGTCCACCGAATATCTTCTTCTTCCTGTTCATCGTCATAAATTTGGATAACAGCATAAGCCTGTTAATCGATCTTACGCCGCCTTTGTGCATATATCTGTGAATATTGTGGTGTCTCAAGAGCCATGGCTTGATGCTCTCATCCCATGCCTTCTGATACTGGGTAAGATCATTTCGAGCAGCTGCACTGCCTGCTTCTATGCCCGTCCAGAATGCACCTTGAAGGCCCCCAGCGGTGGTATTTAAGACTGCATTGACCATGTCACCGACATAAGCGCGATTTTCTGAAATAACGGAATCTTCAGGCCTTGCAAGCGGGATCTGATGTGCTATCGTGCTCGTTTTGTTCCCGTCTATCTCCGGGTACTTTTCTGTGAAAGCGGCCAACACATCCTTTGGCTTTTTGCTGCTGTCTGGATAGAAACATACGCCTATTTTTCTAGTGTTATCATCGTTTGGAAAGTCCCAGACGTATCCCCCGGGAGCCATGTCGGTAAACCAGAGTATCATCTGGAAATCGGTTCGTTTTGGCAGGGATCGAATCTCCTCATAAGCGACCAGGACATTACGATTGTCAAGTTTCTTGCCGTATCTGGATTGCGGGCCAAGTGCCATTATGATGTTATCCGCAGTGAATGTGCCATTGTCTGTAGTGACAGTATCTCCTGAGATATCTGTTACCATCGTCTGCATCCTTATATTCAACTCTCCTGCATATCCAGATGCAAGGTATTTCTCATATTTCTCGAAATCATAGACGTAGCCGACTGCCCTGTCGTATCTCAGTTTGACGCTTCTTCCAAGATCTGACTGGAATTTTATGTTCCTTATTTCTGAGCACAGAATGCTTGCATCAGTGGGCATCTTAATCTTTTTCACCCATTCCGCAGAAACCGCACCCGTGGATCTTACCGGTTTTCCTATCTCTTTCTTCGCATCCAAGATAACGTAGTTTTTGCCAGCATTCTTTAAGGCCACACCCGCTGCAAGTCCGCTGGTTCCCGCACCAAGGACAACCGTGTCAAAATGCTCTGTTTCAGTCATCTGTAGGCAAATCTCTCTGTAATTAACTGGACTATTTTAATGAATTCCCTATTTCAGGAAAACGCATTTAATCTATCCATGCAAGTAATTGTCTCCTTCTATGCCAAGGGAGAAAGGAAATAGCCTTAACTGGATGCAAGAATTTCGTTTGTATGCGCGAGAGAATCAAAAAGAAAATATACTCATTCCTATTGCGAACTAAGACTCGCCCGCACATGCCGGGTAAGATATGCGAGTGATAAAATGGTTGAACTCAAGGTAAAAACGGAAATGGATGTCGACAGAGGACTGTGCAACTACTGCGGTGCATGTGTTGGAATGTGCCCTACCGATGCCATTTTCATGGATGATACAGTGATCGAGATTCATGAGGAAAAGTGCATAAAGTGCACATTCTGTGTTGTAGGATGCCCAACCGCGGCGATTACGGCTGAGTGGTTCCATGCAAAACTATGATGTTCTTGTAGTTGGAGCAGGTCCTGGCGGGAGCTCAGCGGCCAGATTCTCCGCTAGGCATGGGCTGAAGACTCTGATGATAGAGAAACGGCCGGACATCGGTTCTCCAGTGAGATGTGGAGAAGGCGTTTCTAAGTCCTGGATGAAAGATTATGACGTCAAACCGAACCAGCACTGGATTTCCGACGAGGTTAAGGGAGCCAGGATATACGGGCCATCTGAGAGAAGGCCGATAACTCTAACCGCAGAAAATGCCGGAAATGAAGTCGGCTACGTCGTTGAGAGGGATAAGTTTGACAAGGAGATGGCTGCTCTTGCAGCCGAGGAAGGAGCAGACGTTTGGGTAAAATCCCCTGCACTTTCAGTGATCAAAGATGATGGCAGAGTCGCTGGCGCAAGGGTCAGGCACAATGGCGAAATCGAGGATGTCAGGGCAAAGATGGTAATCGCCGCCGACGGCTTCGAGAGCGAATTCGGCAGATGGGCAGGCCTGAAATCCGTCATTCTCGCAAAGAACGACATCATTTCTTGCATAGAATACAGGATGATCGGTGTCGACTCAGACGCAGACTATACAGATTTCTACCTGAGCAAGGCTGCCGCACCTTCCGGTTACATCTGGGTCTTTCCTAAAGGTGAGAGGGAGGCTAATGTGGGCATAGGCGTCACGATAACAGAAATGAAGGATCGCTGGGACGTAAGAAACTATCTGGACAACTGGATCAAGAAGCACCCCGGCTACGCAAAGGGAAAGTCAATACAGCAGATCACCGGCGGGGTATCTGTAAGCAAGGTGAGGGACAAGTTTACCCTGCCTGGACTTATGCTGGTCGGAGATGCTGCTAGACTGATAGATCCAATCACCGGCGGCGGTATTGCCAATGCATATGTATCCGGAAGATACGCTGCTGACGTAACCAAAGACGCTATTGAAAAGAACGATTTCTCGCAGGAGAAGATGATCGAATACGAGAAGCTGGTCAAGGACAAGTTCCAGAGGAAGCACCTCAGGAACTGGATAGCCAAGGAGAAGCTTGGAAAACTATCAGACGAGAGCCTGGACAAGCTCGTTGATATCGTATCGGAAGTGAAGATGACCGATATTTCTGTTGAGACTATATTGAAAGCAGTTCTGGAGAAATATCCAGAGATGGTGAAAGAGCTCGAAGATCTGCTCTGATCAAAATCAGGTTGCTGCGTCGAGGTTTTCCAGACCGAAATTCCCGGTTTTCATCTGGGACTTCAACATTTTCTTGAAGTTCCTGTTCCCCTGAAGCTGCTTAATATTCTTCTTCATGGAACGGAATTCCTTGAGCAGACCCCTGATCTCCTCCTCGCTTCTTCCGGAACCCCTTGATATCCTTGAAATGCGCTTTGCGTTGATCAGGTCTGGTTCCTTAAGTTCCTTGTAAGTCATGGAATCAAGGATGTTCCTGTATCTTACGAGTTTGGATTCTGCCATCTCAATCGAATTCTCATCCAGCTTATCAGAACCAGGCATTTTTGCGAGCGGAAGTGCATTGACAAATTTCTTCATAAGGCCGGGTTTGGCAAACTTCTCCCAAACATCGTACATATCCATGAGGTCAAACTTCCCGGACATGAGCTTAGTGAGCGATTTCTCACTTTCCTCTTCAGTCATCTCAGCTTCTTCAGCTATCTCCAAAAGGCTGCTCAGGTCTCCGAGACCAAGCATCCGGGAAAGAAACTTCTCAGGATTGAAGATCTCGAAATCGTCAAGATGCTCGCCGGTGCCGATAAAGAATACCGGAGACTTTACTTCAGACACAGCGCTGAGAGCACCGCCCCCCTTTCCGGTTCCATCCATCTTCGTTATTATGACTCCAGTCAGTGCAACAGCTTCATTGAGTGATTTCGCCTGAGGACCAGCTTGCTGGCCGACCGAAGCATCTAAAACGAACAGAATTTCGTCAGTGTGTATAGACTTCTTCAGTTTTGTGATCTCTTCCAGGAGATCGGAATCAAGGGAGTCACGTCCGCTTGTATCAATTATCTTAACCTGTAGTCCATCCAGTTCTCTCAGGCCCCGCTCAACGATCTTGACGGGATCCTTCTGATCCTTTATCCCAAAGAAGCTCGCCTTTGACTGTCGAGCGATCTGTTCCAGCTGCTCATAGGCAGCAGGCCTGTGAACGTCAGCGGCTATGAGCCCAACAGAGAGGCCCTTCTTCTCGAAAAACCTTGCGAGTTTTCCTGCAGAAGTGGTCTTACCCTGTCCATAAAGACCAACCAGCATTATCGTCTGAGGCTTCAGCTGAATAGCGGATTCCACACCCATAATTTTCAGCAGCTCTTCGTAGATTATCTTGACTATGAAGTCTTGAGGTGCCATACCTGCAGGTGGCTTCTCCTCGTTAGCCCTGGTTTCGACCGTTCTTGAAAGATCGAGTGCAAGCCTGACATTCACATCCGATTTCAGAAGGATCCTCTGAAGGTCTCTGACTACGTCCTTTATCACTTCCTGATCGATATAGCTCGACTTCGTGATCTTCCTAAGGGTCTCCCTGAGTGAAGCCGAAAATCCTTCAAGAACCATGGTGCCTTGGTATGAAAAAGTCTCTCTTATACATTTACTAACAACTCGTTTGAATGATAACTCTTCACTCTACAGCTCAAATAACGGTTAAAGGCAATCCAGAAACCAAAACCGGGCATGTGGAACAATCAAACTTCTAAATATTTCAAAGCATTAACTAGGTGATAACATGAAGGTCTTAGTCCTCGGTGGTACTGGGTTTATTGCAAGGAGGCTTGTGGACAATCTTTTGGAGAAGAAGTGCGATATCACAATTGCCACATCAGGAAAGAACGTGAATCCATTCGGAGATCTTGTCACACCGGTCATCCTGGACAGGTTCGACAGACTCTCCATGGAAGATAAACTGGCTTCTCCTCCCTTTTTTGATGTCGTATTCGACATGCTCGCATTCAGGGTAAGAGACGTTATTCCCGTTACAGAGATCTTCAAAAACAGGATTGGAAGGTATGTTTTTGTATCCAGCGCCGCTGTGTATTCCGGGGACTCCGGAACGCTCAGCGAGGATCGATTCCTACCGGAACCACTCGCCGCAAGGAGTGAGCTAACGGAGAAGGATTATGCGGAGGGCAAGAGGAACGTTGAGGCATATCTGCTCGCCAACGCGCCTTTCCCCGTAGCTGGAGCCAGGTTTCCCAATGTGTTGGGGCACGATGACAGTACCCTCAGGTTCCAGGATCATGTTAACCGGGTCAGGCGCGATGAAACCTTCATATTACCAGCAAATGAGGGAAAACGAAACTACGCCTGGGTCGAAGATGCGGGCAGATTCCTCGCATGGCTCGGACTGGAAGGGAAAACCGGAGTTTACAACGCTGCTACCCCGGAATTTGTTACTGTTCGTGAATTGATTGAGAGCATTGCGGGAGCCCTTGGAAGAAAGGCGCAAATAGCCTCTTCTGAGGAGGAGAGTTCAAACTCGCGATATTATTCAAAAAGAGACTATATAGTTTCCGTGAAAAAAGCTGAATCCGAGGGCTTCAAGTTCACTCCGATGAGGTCATGGCTGAGGAAGGAAGTGGAGATGGTTAATGCCTCTGGCGAAGGCCCACTATATTCTGCAGAGTACAGAGATCATCTTTTTAGTTGAGCACTGGACCGGTTAGATGATACCGATAGCTATGGAAATATGCGGTCACCCTGCAGTAGAGGGTGCAAAACTTTGGATAGCAATAGAAGTAGAGAGAAACGTTGAACAGGAAATGCAAAAATTTAATAAGACACGCATTAATCAGTGAATCCGTAAGTTATTGGGTCTGCTTATATTAAAGGGTTCTTAGATGGCGCAGGAAAAAGAGAAGGGAGAGAAGCTGGTTCTGCCAGGGGATTATATCGGAAAGGTAGAAGAATATCTGCCTGGGGACAACGTAACCGATGACTCAGGCAATGTTGTTGCATTGATAATGGGACTTGCGACTGAAGATACCAAGAACCTCAGTATCTCAGTGAAACCGGTGAAGAAAGAGGTCAAGCCAAAACCGGATGACATAGTGTATGGACAGGTAGTGAAGAGTGACAGGGGCAGGTTTAACGTAGCGATAGGCGCTTTCCAGCCAAGGGGCTCTAACCTGATTCTTCCAACAAAAATGGAAGCGACACTGAAGATTGAACAGTCCAGGGAAGACAGAAGGTCTCCGGTGAGAGTCGCTGACTACATCCGGGGCAGATTGTTTATTTCCAGATACGGAACCGACCTCAATATAAACGGAAGTGAACTTGGGGTATTGCTCGCAAAATGTCATAGATGCAGACAGTTTCTGGTCCAGACGCAAAGCGGGCTAAGATGCGAGAACTGCCAGCTTACTGAGACAAGGAAGGTAGCATCCGACTACGGGAAGATTGATCTATATGGTAAAGAGCTTTAAGACGGGCATAGAGGATAACAGCGTCAAGATGGAAAAACTCAAAAGCGAATTGAAGAATATGAAGAAGGAGATCGAGGATATGAAGGAGATACTCCGCGGTCTCATTCAGGTAGTGATGAACAGGGAAGGTCCCTTGGACGAGGATGAATATAACTAAACTGAGGTTGTAAAATGATAATGCCCATGAAGATGCTGGAAGAATCGCTCAACAAGAAAGTAGCACTGCTTCTAAAGGATAACAGGACCTTAGAGGGATCCCTGATAGGCTATGATGATTTCATGAATCTTGTGCTTGATGACGTCGAGGAAAAGTCAGAGGCGGTCAACAAGAAGCTCGGTGTCGTAATAGTCAGAGGGAGCAACGTAGTCAGAATGGTTCCGATCTGACTTCATTTACCATTAAGTAGAAGGAATCATAAACTTTCTATTTTTCTGCAAATCATAGAGCCAGTTCTGCGACCTTGTTCTGTATAATATCCCTGATCTCTCTCACTTGCTCGATTTCCTTTCCCTTGGGATCTTCGAGGTCCCAGTCGATCAGTTTTTTCTGCATTGCAGCTAGCATAGGCCTGGGGCATGCATCCTCGACGGAACAACCCATAGTTATTACAAGATCTGCCTCATTAATCATGTCCGCGGTCAGCAGTTTGGGTTCCACACCCTCAATGTCTAGGCCCTTTTCCTTCATCGCCGCGACTACCACCGGATTCACAACCTTGCCGGGGATCGTTCCTGCGCTTTGCGCATCAAGTCCCAGCAACCTTGCGAATGCCTCTGCCATCTGACTTCTCCCTGCGTTTTCAACGCAGACGAAAAGCAGCTTCTTCCCCTTTGCCAGTTCACTCATTTTTTTCACTTCCTCTCAAGGCGGTCAGCACCGCTCCAATGGTGTCGTCCCTATTCAATCGGTAGAACACCCGTCTAGCCCTTCTACTCCTTCCAAGAATTCCAGCGCCTTCAAGAAGGCCAAGGTGGTGTGAAGCAGTCGACTGAGACAGTTCCAGGGCTGCCTCCAGTTCACAAACACACATCTCTCTTCTTGTCAGGAGAAGAAGCATACGCAGTCTTGTAGCGTCTCCTAGCAGGTTCATTCTTCGCTCCATGTCGGAAATGCGTTTCTCCATCCTATCATTTCCCAGATCTCTCGCATAAGCGATTGCTTCCCTTATGTCCTTCTCAGAACATACTCCATCTTCAACCAGTCTCCGCACTGGCTTGGTCAGCTCACTTTCCATAATGCCACCTTCTCATGCTTCCCTCTCTGCCGTCGAGGTAGTTCTCCTCTTTCGCCCTTGAGTAAACAATAGATCCTTCAGCCATAAAGATATGTATACTAGAAGAAGCATAATCGGAACCTCTATCAGTGGGCCCACTGCAGTTGCAAACGCCTGGCTGGATCCAATGCCGAAGACGACAACCGCGACCGCGATCGCGAGTTCAAAATTATTGCTGGAAGCTGTGAAAGCTGTTGTCGCGGTATCCTCATAGGAGAATCCAAGTTTATAAGCCACCAGATATGAGATGACAAACATGAGCATGAAGTAAAGAACAAGCGGAATGGCCACCCTTATAATGTCAAGAGGTAATTCCACAAAATACTTTCCCTGCAGGCTGAACATCACGATAAGCGTGAATAAAAGCCCTATGAGTGCAGTCGGCTTCAGCCTGGGCAGAAAGCTGTTCTCATACCAAGATATTTCCTTCTTCCTCCCCTGAAGCAGGTATCTTGTCGAAATACCTAAGAGAAGAGGGGTTCCAAGGAAAATTGCGACGTCTACAGCGACCAGCAACGGGCTGATCTGCGCACCAAGACCAACGGATCCGGGGGATATCCACCCGGGGAGTATAACGATCAGGAAATAGGCATATGCAGAATAGAGAGCTATCTGGAAGCATGAGTTTAGAGCTACGGCAAGAGCGGCATACTCTCCATTGCCGCCGGCGAGCATGTTCCAGACCAGAACCATTGCTATACACCTGGCCAGACCAATCAATATAACTCCATCCCTTAGCAACGGCAGATCTGGTAACAGAAACCAGGCAAGGGCAAACATCAGGAATGGCCCCACAAGCCAGTTCAGTATCATGGAAGTTGAAACTACTTTCGTATTTCTTGCAACTGTTCCAATACGGGAATAGTTGATCGCTGCCAGGGGAGGATACATCATCCATATGAGGCCGATCGCTATTGGGAGAGAAACAGATTCAACGCTGAGAGAACCCATGGCTGAGCTGAATTGGGGCACGAAATATCCAAGGCCTATCCCGCCTGCCATGGACATCGCTATCCACAGGGGAAGGAACTTTTCGAGTACAGAGAGATTTCCAATCACGGAGGTGGTAGTGTTCAAAGCCTGTCTATGGATAAACATATTCACATATTTGAATGCATTGATAAGTGTGTTCCGCAAAATATGCCATCGTATGCATAAGATTCTCAGAAAAATGAAAAGAGAGGCCGGGACCGGGAATTGAACCCGGGTCCGGGGATCCACAGTCCCCAAGGATATCCACTACCCCATCCCGGCCATGCAGCCCGTGAACCCGGAACCGTTAATTATGTTTTTTGCCGGGCTGTATGCATTCCACTTCAAACATTACCGCCTCTATATCCATGCGCTCCCGCGAATGGTGAGAATATATCCTAGGTACACTCAAAACCAGCCTTGTTTCCTCCAATATCGACCCTCTCAACTCATACTGTGACCTTACAAAGTCATATGACTTCGCATTATGTATGGAGTATACTTTCCTGGAAAGGGCACAACCTTTTTCTATGAATATCCTGTCTGAGTGCGGTACAACCGACCCAAACGGCGGGTTCATTACAGTTGTATCCGCAGTTTTGTGAAATGACGCAACATCTCCTGTCTCTGTACTGACTTTCAAACCGGAACAGTTTCTGATGCACAGATCAGTCATGTTTGGATCAGAGTCGATCGCATTTACTGACTTTGCCCCCAACACGGATGCCCCATAAGCAAGTATTCCATTCCCGCATCCGAGATCGTTCACTCTCTTTCCCTGAATGTCGCCCTTCATGAAAGCCGAGAAAAGGAGCATGGATGCAACATGCGGGTCCGTCGGATACTGTTCTGAAGAATTATCAAACTTATCCGGAAAAATCAGTTTTTGGAGTACGATTTCCAGGCTCTTTCTGCTGGCAACTTTTTTACTGGTGGTTCTCGACACTGAGATCCACTATTTCCTTGGCTCGTCTGATAGATTCGGCCTTGTCCAGTCCACGGTCCATGAAGATCTTCTGTATTTTTCTCATGGCCCTCTGCCGCTTCCAGGTTCCATGTTCATGCGTGGCCATGACCACATAAGCGGCTATCTCCCTGTCAACGTTGATGCCAAAACGCTCCCTCAATTTTATCTGCCACACAGGAATAAGAACGCTCGGGAGTTCGCGAAGAGATTCAGAAGCACGCTTCTCCCGGATAATTTGCTCCAGGGACTTCTCATCGGATCTCTTCGTTGCCATGCCCGTCAAGAACATACTTCCATAAAAGTCTTTTCTATGCTACTGATTACACTTTTCACTGCCCAGGACATGCGATGAGATGAATAATCGATGCCGGTTGCGGATCTACTTTCTCATGAGCGTTAGCATGAGAGCCTTTTCCGTGTGGAGCCTGTTCTCGGCCTGATCAAACACCATGCTCTGTTTTCCGTCTATGACTTCGGCGGAAACTTCAAGCCCTCTGTGTGCGGGGAGACAGTGCAGGAATATCGCATTGCTGTCAGCATGATTCATGAGAGCTGAATTCACCTGGTAGTTAGTGAACCTCTTCTCCTTTTCTGCCCTCTCCTTTTCCTCACCCATCGAGATCCACACATCAGTGTAGACAGCGTTGGCCCCCTTAACTGCCTCGACCGGGTCAGTGAGAATATCTATCCTTGAGCCGAATTTTTGTGCAGCACCCCTGGATCTTTCAATGATCTCTACACTGGGGGAGTTTCCTTCAGGAGTTGCAACGCTGATATCCACTCCAAGCAGTGATGCGCCGGCAATCAGGGAATTCGCAACATTGTTGCCGTCCCCGACATATGCTAATTTCAGCCCCTTGAGTTTTCCGAATTTTTCCTTCATTGTCATGTAATCTGCAAGTATCTGTACAGGGTGTTCCCTGTTGTCGAGAGCGTTTATTACCGGAACTGTGGAATGTCTGGCAAGTTCTACCACGTTATCATGGCTGAAGGCGCGATAGGAGATCATGTCAACAAACCTGGAAAGAACCTTTGCAGTATCTTCTATAGTCTCGCCTCTGCCCATCTGCATGTCGTTCGGATTCAGATAAATAGCATGTCCTCCAAGCTGCTCTATGGCCGTCTCCAGTGAGACCCTGGTCCTGGTGCTCGCCTTTTCGAATATCATTCCAAGTATTCTGTGCTTGAGGGTCTCCTCGTGATCGTAACGGTGTCTCTTTACAGAGATGGAGAGATCTATTATCTCCTCTATATCCGATCTCATGTCGAATACGGAAATTATGTCTCTCTTCACGGAATCACCTCAACAGCTCCGGAACATCTACAGGATAATCTGCGACCCTGATACCGGCATCGTTGAATGCTTTGATCTTTGATTCCGCAGTGCCGACACCTCTCTCTATTATGGCGCCCGCGTGTCCCATTCTCTTGCCCTTTGGTGCGCTTCTTCCGGTTATGTATGCAACGACCTTCTTGCTCTTGTCTCCATGTTCGCGGATGTATTTCGCAGCCCTTTCCTCATTATCTCCGCCTATTTCTCCCACCAGTACTATATTCCGGGTCTCCGGGTCCTCATAGAATAACTTAAGCGCATCAATGAAGGTCATTCCAACAACCGGGTCACCGCCCAGGCCTACGACAGTGCTCTCTCCAAGACCGCTTAGCGTAATTGCATTCACGATCTCGTATGTCAGGGTCCCGCTTCGGGACGCAACGGAAACATTTCCTTTCCTGAAGATCTGGTTTGGCATAATTCCTATCTTGCAAACACCGGGCCTCGTAACACCCGGACCATTCGGTCCAAGGAGCCTTATCGCCCTCACTCTTGTCTGATGATATATCTCAAGAGTGTCATGGAAGGGCACGTGCTCGGTCAGGATATATATCAGCTTCATTCCTGCATCTATTGCCTCAAAGGCTGCATCCTTCACGTACGGTGCAGGTACGGATATCATCGAAGCGTTTGCTCCGGTCTGCATTGCATCGGAAACAGTGTTGAATACCGGTACTCCCTGATGCACTGTCCCTGACTTTCCAGGGGATACTCCCGCAACTACCTTTGTCCCGAACTTCAGCATTTCACCTGTGTGGAATGATCCCTGGTGTCCTGTTATCCCCTGTACGACCACTTTCGTATTATTGTCAACAATGTATGCCATTTAGTTCACCTTCACGTATGTAACTACCTTTTCTACCGCCTTCATCATCTCGCTGTATGCATCAATACCGTTGTCAGTCAGGATCTTCCTGCCCTCGTCCTCGCGAACTCCGCTGAGCCTGACAACTATGGGCTGCTTGATCGAATATTTCTCCTTTGCATCTACAATTCCCTGTGCAACGGTGTCACATTTTGTGACTCCCCCGAATATGTTCACCAGAATGGCTTCAGGCTTAGCTTTCAGGACCAGATCGAAAGCATCCACGACGATCTCAGTGGAATCGGTTCCTCCCAAATCCAGGAAGTTCCTCGGTTTTCCGTTGTGCAGGGTCAGTGCATCCAGTGTAGCCATGGTCAGGCCAGCCCCGTTTGCAATAACGCCTATCTTGCCATCCAGTTCAACGAATGAGTATCCCCTCCCAGAAGCTTCTCTTTCCAGGGCAGTTTTCTCCAGATCCTCATTGTTGAGGTCTTTGTGCCTGAACAGGGAATCATTGTCCACAACCACTTTGGAGTCTGCGGCAATAAGGTTGCCCTCTCCAGTGAGCACCAGCGGGTTTATCTCCACAAGCTCGCAATCGTACTCATTGAACAGTTTATACATGGAATTCAGGATCCGGTTGAACTGAGCAGATAGGTTCTTGTCAAATCCCATGAACTCGGAAAGGCCGAGGCCAACGAAGGAGGAGTATCCCATCAACGGATCAATATTCTTCCTCGCTATCTTGTCATCCGGAACCGTTTCTATCTCAACTCCACCACTGGGGCTGGCTATGATAACGGGTCTGCGCTCAGATCTGTTTAGAGCTATGCTAAGATAGAATTCCTTCTTGATGTCGATCATCTTCTCAATCAGGAGACTCCTGACAGTATTGTCACGGATCTTGGATCCAAGCAGCTCTTTTACGGCGGGGGCGAGGTCTTCTGCCTTCTTCGCGAACTTTATCCCACCTGATTTGCCCCTTCCGCCAAGTAGTATCTGAGATTTGACGACGACCGGAAAACTGAACTGCCTGACCTGATCCTCTTTTTCTACAACGTAACCTTCCGGCACAGGGATGCCGAATTTGCTGAAAAGTTGTTTACCCTGGTATTCGTAGAGATTCAATAATTCACCGTTTCGAGATTTAAGGAAAGCATAATAAGCTTATTAGAAAGAGAGCTCAGTCCCTGTAAACACGGCTTCTCGAAAAAACATGCTTCCAGCGATTTGACCTGCACCATCACAGAACTGGAACACTATGATAATAATATTATAGAGAAGAACAGACACGTAAAGAGCATGCGAAGAGCGGTTTTTCCAATCATGGATGTCTCTTCATGAAATCCAAATATTCAGCAGAGGAGAAGTTCCAGAT
>JBJKSG010000014.1:0-8829 GCA_046704325.1 Thermoplasmataceae archaeon | reverse complement strand
GTGGGCCGCTTGGGGAGTATGGTCGCAAGGCTGAAACTTAAAGGAATTGGCGGGGGAGCACCGCAACGGGAGGAGCGTGCGGTTTAATTGGATTCAACGCCGGACAACTCACCGGGAGCGACCTTTGCATGAGAGTCAACCTGACGAGTTTACTCGATAGAAGGAGAGGTGGTGCATGGCCGTCGTCAGCTCGTACCGTAAGGCGTTCACTTAAGTGTGATAACGAGCGAGACCCCCATCTTTAATTGCCAGCTTGTCTTAGCGGACAAGGGCACTTTAGAGGGACCGCCAGCGCCAAGCTGGAGGAAGGAGAGGTCGACGGCAGGTCAGTACGCCCCGAATCTCCCGGGCTACACGCGCGCTACAAAGGGCAGGACAATGAGTTGCGACACCGAAAGGTGGAGCTAACCTCGAAACCTGTTCGTAGTTAGGACTGAGGGCTGTAACTCGCCCTCATGAATGTGGATTCCGTAGTAATCGCGGGTCAACAGCCCGCGGTGAATATGCCCCTGCTCCTTGCACACACCGCCCTTCAAACCATCCGAGCTGGTGTTGGATGAGGGTATGTTCGAAAGGACAAACTCGAATCTGATGTTAGTGAGGAGGGTTAAGTAGTAACAAGGTATCCGTAGGGGAACCTGCGGATGGATCACCTCCTAAGTAATGTGAGCTGGCACAGTTCTTACAAACTTCTGTCATATTTTTATCATTATAAGTCGCGTCTCGGTAGATGGTTATCCCGTTTTAGAATGTAGAGGACTTACATTTATTTCGAGATATACACTGTTAAACCCTAAATTGGAGAGGAAAGTCTTAAGCATTCAGCGTCCAGTTACCTATTATTCATACTTCCAAACTCTTAGGGCAATCCATCAATATGTGATGGTAGAAAGAATTTCGTCTATCGCTTTGTGAGAGTCCAAAAGTGGATGCACTAGATAAGCAAGCTCGGACCTCCAGATGGAACTATTAACTTTCATCAATTTCCTACGAAGTGCATCAGGGTCGTACGCCCTACCACGCAGCTTAAACTTCTGTTTGATTAATTGAGAATTGAAGTTTGCTTGTAGTGCTGTAAGCATAAAGTGAAGGTCATAGATATCTCGCATCTTATCTCGTTCAAGGATGGCGGCAACCTTCTCAGCCAAGATCTCTTCCAGCTGCATCACTGGAATTGAAAAGGTAATAAAGTCCTGGTAAAACGGCGTAATGTATCTTAACTCCGCATTATTGATGACGTCATCCCTTGTGCTAAAATCCACGCTAATATTCTGAAGTTGCCTCAACCTCTGGTTCAGTGGGCCTTTAATCCTGACATAGTAGTTTATTCCTTGCACTTTATCACCAGCTTTGTTCCCTCTATGTTCCATGCCTTCAACCTTATACTGCAGATCGACATGGTTGAACACAGCCTCCATTTTCTTGGCCAAAATCCTCCTACTGGCCGTATCATTCCGTCCTAAATAGGAGAAATCAAGGTCTTCTGAAAATCTATTCAACCCATAGAAGAACTTGAGAGCAGTTCCACCCTTAAAAATGACTTCGTTTGTAAACTGGGTAGAAATTTCGAATAGTATTAGCGTTTGAAGATAGTCCTTTTCAAGGTGTCTCACGTCTCTAAACCTATTTGAAAATTGGAGTAGAGTTCCCTCATCAATCATCTTAAACCCCTTTTACTTCCTTCTCCTGGTTGCAGAAGTTTTTCTACTCCATTTCTAACCGATGGAGATTTCATCCTTTCAGCATATTTTTTTAACAGTTTCAAATCGAGCATCTTATTTTCAAGTGCGATGATGAGAGCTTCCTGAACGTAAGATAAGGGTGGAGACTTAAAGAAAACAGAGTCAACTATTGCTTTTTCAATTGTTGCTACAAATGCGTTACCTTGTTTTTTGTAACCGAAGAACCGGTCCCTCCGGAGGTTTCTAAACTCAATTACATTACCAAGCACTGAAATCTGTCTGTGTCTTTCGAGAGAAATCACGCTGTATCTCACAATACTCTGTTCAGTAATGGAATGGTATCGAAACGCAGCAAAAAGGCTGACATAAGATGGAGTCAAGATCTGAGAGGCAATCTCAAAAAGGTCGGGTACTCTGTCTTTTGAAAGGAAATATTTCCCTCGTTCGATTCGTTGAATCCTATTACTACTGGACAAAATCTTCGAAACGTATGGTTTTGGTTTCTGCACTATTTTTGCCACGTCATTTATTGTGAAAACGCTTTTATCATGCTGCAATAGCTCGTCGATTACTGTCTGCATTTTGGTGTAATTCACAAATAAAGATGGTAACTTACTTAATAATATTTATGCGTAGATATTACCACATTTGTGGTTATTTTGTTACACGCACCTTTACTTACCTATATTGTGAAAGAATCTGATGGTCCAGAAAAAAAGAACTAATTACTTTCTGATTATAAAGGACCAAACCTGACCATTGCAATAATAAGCATCCGAGCTGGTGGTGGATGAAGTTACTTTCTTAAAGAGGGCTTCAAACCTGATGTTAGTGAAGGCGTTAATTAGAAAAAGGTATTGATAGAGAGCATGCGGATGGATCACCTCCTAAGTGATGTGAGATGGCACAGTTCTTACAAACTTCTGTCATATTCTTCTTTCTCCACTAATATCGATATATCATCCTCTGGGCTATAAGAGGCTTAGCTTTTGTCCTCCCCGGAAATAGATATTATATTAAGATGCGTTATGCGAGATAATGCCGGATCAGTCGGATAGGAATTCCAAGTTATCTGACGTCATGAATTATCTGAAGATAGACGAGTCTTTTATCAGGCAGGGAAAGGCGTCTACAACGAGGGCGCATCACGTTGTGAGCGATGTTGTGAATGCACTCAACACCCCGGGTGCATATCATCTCGAGGTAGTCAAGGCATTTACGGAGAAGGAACTCCGCCTGAACCTGTACGAAATATACGTTTCACTTGTCGAAAGAAACTTTGACGTTCATCTTTTGAATTCGCTTGATACATCCGGTGAAGTTGTATCGGAAGATTTGAACACAGTTTTCATGATTACGGAGGATCAGTTACATCTGGACAACGAAACTGAAAGAGAACAAGTTTCCAAAATACTTACAGGAAGATCTTCCACAAGAGTTAAGGGGATTCCGTTGGTATTCGGGATTACAGAAAACACCTACAACCTCTTGACAAAGATCAGGACAACCGAGAAAGAAGGAGAATCCTGGAGAAACAAGTATCTTTCATTCCAACTGGATAAGTTCATGGGGATCGGATTCATACTCATATCTGCCCCGTTTGTGGTTATAGCTGCAGAGCTTATAGCGAGAACTTCCACGGACGTTGCAACTATATTCTATATCACTGTAGCCATGTCTATACTTACCGCACTGGGAATAGCTCTCTTCGCACTGGGCATTTCATTCAGTCAGGAGAAAGTACACAAGGAGAGTATAATTGCTCTGCTTCTGCTTGCGATCGTCAATCTTGTGGTATTTCTTCTCTATCTAACCGGCCTATTCGGAATAGCTACGTCAACCTCACCACCCACGAATTCAGGGGTATCTAGCATAAATATTGGCAGTGGATTTGTCAGCGTTCTCTTCGAAATCATTATCGCCGGTTCAAGTGCAATGATCATATTTCCATACCTGACAAACGGCTTCAGATGGCTTACTGCGTTTGGATTCCTTGCAGCGTCTGCATCTCAACTTATAGTTCTGGCGATCATTTTCTTCAATTTCGGAACTGTATTCGTAAATCCAGGAGGAGTGAATATACCGATACCCTTACCCGCGCTATTGCAGCAAAACTATTATCTATCATATTACAACAGCGGGTTCATTATCCACCCTTTCCTCGCAACTACATTGAATACAATAGTTCTGCAACTCGAGAACTTGGTGGTCACTTACCTTGCTATCGGTCTGGCTTTCTTTTCCAATATGATTTTCTTTATCGTCTACCTGTTCGGCGGCATTTCACTCTTCAGCAAAGACAGTCCTGAAGCAAACCTATTTTCTATTACAAAGTGATTCCAGCTTGATGAGCAGCCTGTATTTCAACATGATAGCAAGTGGAAGCAGGGGTAACTGTTCTATACTCTATAACGAGACGGAGGCTGCAGTTATTGATTGTGGAATATCTTACAAGCGTTTTCTGGAAAGATATTCTTCCCTCACCTCGGATAAGGCACAAATGAGCCTGCTTATCAGCCATGAACACTCGGATCATAGTTCTGGGATATCCTTGCTGAAAAAAAGAACGGGCATCGATATCTATTCCAGGAGGGGTACTCTGAGAGCGCTCGGACTGGAAATGGCATATCCGATTGCGGATGAGGTCGCAATTGGCGGTATGCTATTTCATCCGGTGGATGTTTCACATGATGCAACGGAACCTGTCGCCTTCGTTGTATCATCTGGAAAGGCTAAGATTTCAGTCATCTCAGACCTTGGGTTTGTGAACCAAGATCTTATAGAGAGCGCTTCGGGATCAGATATCCTGGCCATTGAGGCAAATCATGATATTGACATGCTCAGAAACGGAACCTATTCAGGGAACCTGAAGGCGAGAATTGAAAGCAACCATGGGCATTTGTCCAATTTTCAGTGCGCGGATGCGATTGCCAGAATGTGCAAACCCGCGACCCGTATAGTACTTACACATCTTAGCCAGCAGAACAACACCGAGGAAAAGGCGCTGGAAAGTGTTACTGAATATCTGAAACAGAACAGGATACAGTTCAGATCAATTGAATGCGCTACTCAAGAAAAGGGGAGTTCCATTTTCTCTATCGATACCAAGACGGGAGCTACCGCAAAACATTCTCTCTGATCATGCTGCAAGGCTTCTGTTGCCATATCTAGCGAATACTCTTTATCTACGTACTGGGAATCAGGGTCTGGAGCCCCGTGGTGTAGCGGCCAAGCATACCGGACTTTGGATCCGTTGACGGCAGTTCAAATCTGCCCGGGGCTGTGCCACTATGATAAGAATAATTGGAAGGGTATCCAGGGAAGAACACATCAACGAGCGTACCAGCATCGGTGAACTCGCAAAAAGGCTCAACATAAGAGAGAGCTCTTATGTGTATCTGAAGAATGGTGATCCCGTCACATCAGATGAAGAGGTAGGCCCCGAAGACGATGTCAGGTTCCTAGAAACTTTCTCTGGTGGCTAAGATGCTCAATCTGTTAGGTTTCTGGAGAGATATTTCCGCATTATTTCCTTGTGCGCCCTTGAATTATTGATGCCACCGACCCTGATGCTTCCCTTGAGTGTGTTGAGGGTTGCTCCAATGTCCTTTTGCAGTAGTGCAGGTAGTATGAACTTGTCGAATTCCGGTTCCTGAGGAATCTCCACTGCAGGCCTCTCTCCGCGCATATAGGGTCCGCGAATTGTATTGTCAGAGGACCACTTGTCCAGGAATTTTAAGGTTTCTCCTGAATCTCCAGGTGGACCTTCATGCACCCGGAATGTAGGCCTAATGGCTCTCTCCAGTTCTATGAGCAAATGTATCTTGTCCGAGGCAAGAACTTCAGAGTCTATTGGATTGAACCCCCCTTCCTCGCATTCCTGAATTATTATCTTCCTGAACTTCGCAATTTGAGGGAAGATAATGTCATCTATCATATCTGGCCTGTCTATCGATATAATGCGGAATACTGTTCCTCTGTCAAAGTGTGATGGTTCCCTTCTGGGCAATCCATGAAAATATTCCTCAGAACTCTCATGCAAATATTCTCTGCTCAGTATTCGCATCTTTGCAAGATTATGTCGGCTGACCGCTGCGGCTGCGTTTCGGCCAGGATCCACGGGGTCTGACAGAACCAGTGAATCGTCTTTTCCATTTTCAATAGAATCATCAAAAGATAGCCTTTTCTCCGACGAAGCGAAGAGTTCTAGAACCTTCAGGAATGTCCTCAGCTTGATCACAAGAATTTCACAAACGTAACCGGAAAACCCTCCCTTTGCCACTTCTGAGCCATAGACGCCGATCCCTTTCATGAAACCCTTCAGAAGAATGATCTCAAACCGCAACTTATCATCTGTATTCTCCCGGACCCATTTAGTATGTAGCGGACTCCGGTCTACAGCACTCTTTATCTTTTCGTTTGGTTTCATCCGGAAGCATGGGACGATATCCACCTTAGTATCATCGAGAAATCCATAAACGTACGGATGCTCCGCATATCTCTCAAGTGCTTTAGGCAACACCTTGTGGCCTATCGAGAGTCCATGTTTCACTATCTCCTCTCGGGATAGTGTTCTTGGAAAGACGATGAAAACATCTATGTCACCGTTTTTCAGGTTTGTCCCTTTTGATAAAGAACCTACAAGTTCTGCAGACGCATCCAGTTTTCTGCTCTTGATCTCCGCGTCTACTTCCCTTATTATCTTCGACACAATTGTTGCGAGGCGTTCCTTCTCCTCAGCATCTGGAATGAGTGAATCATGTATCTTTCTATAGTCGAGCATCCTGGAGCATCTATCCCGATGTAAGCGAGACTATTGCCTGTGCTACCTCTCCATCAGCCTTCTTAAGAGCCTCTTCGGCTTTATTCCGGTCGACTTTTGCACTATCCATTACAAGTTTTATGTCTTCCTCGTTGTACTTTGTGACCGGTGCAACGGGATTATTCTTTGCGATCTCCTTCATCGCGCCGGATACCTGAAGATACTTCTCACCCTGCGCCTCGATAAGCATCACTTGAGGATTCTCTACAACGTAATCTTTCTGCTTGCCCTCCATGACTATTCTGGTCACATCAGTCATGTCTGTGGACTTAATGCCCATCTGGGCCATCATTCTCTTAACTTCCCTGGAGTTCATTCTGCCGGGCATCATGGTGATGGCTAATGCATCAGGGAAATAAACTTATTTTGCTACGTAGCTCGGTCGTTCACTCCTGATGTTGCCGATTGTGAATGTGACGAGTAAAAGGGAAACCGCAGCGGGAATGATCGCGGAAGCAAATCCAAGGGAGAAAGATATAGAGAAGAACTGATATGAAAATAACGGAGCGAGTACGATGAAAGGGGTTCTCAGGGTTCTTGAGGCCTTTTCGATAATGCTCCGTTCTCCCTCGGGGAACTCTGCTTCCATGTAAGTCTTCGCACCATGCTCAAAGAGACCAACCGATGCGAAGATCAGGAATGCATATAGTGTTTCAGCAAACTCTGTCACGAGCGAAAGCATAAAAAAAGCAAAGATGAATACAGCCGGTCTGAAGAAGTATGAGAATACATTGAACTTAGAGCTCCTGATCTTCGTCCCTAGGTATCTGAAGACGATGTAGACCAGAGAAACGAGGGCAAAAGTTTCAAGGAGCATTGCCTGAGAATTGAGCAGTCTGTACGCGAAGAATGGGAGATAAATAAGGACTGCCCATGCCGAGAAAACAAAGAGAATATCTATCGAAAGCAGGATAAGAAAAGACTCCTCTCCGTGAACACCTGCGAGCATCTTTATCGGCTCTATAGTTTTGTAAAAAATCGACCTAATATTGTCCTTCTTCGGCCTTACGTCCTTGAGAGCATATAGTATAATGTGTATGAGCAGTAAAATAATTGAGACAACAAAGATTACAAAGTAAGAATAGTAAAAAAGGTTCTCATAACTCATATTGCTAATTGCTGAAAGCAGAAGAATCGCGGGAAACGACAAAGTCCCAAATGCAAGCGCCATCGTTTTTCTCTTTCGAATCTTGAAGCTGTCGTAGTCTTCGGACAATTTCGCATTTACGGATCCAGCCCCAAAGCAGGCACCCAAACCGAGTAGCACTGATGAGTACAGCATGTACTGGAAAGTTGTTGCAATGAACATTATGTAGAGCGAAAATGATATGAGAACACCAGCGACTGGACCAAGAAAATTCCTGTACTCAGACGTAAGAATAAGCGTACTTGGGACACGTCCAGTCACAAACAACAAGAGGAACAGAAATAGCAGGATTCCGACACTGTAATACGGTGCTGGTACCGTCGACATTTTAAGAGGCAACAGAATGTATTCTATTGCAATAGCAGATCCTGTAAAAAGAGATAGCAGGTATGATCCAATCACGTCTAAATCAAGTGATCGAATACCAGAATTTGACATCGTAGCCTACAATACTGAATAAAACAGTTGTTTTAAGTATTGTGGAAAGTCTATAAAATTTCAAAGGAATTAAATAAAGTCTTAACATCGGCAATGACATCTGCCGTGGTAGCTCAGTTGGGAGAGCGTCAGACTGAAGATCTGAAGGTCGCTGGTTCGATCCCGGCTCACGGCATAATATAATCAAGAGTGCTGCTTCAACGGTTTTCCATCGATGATCACTTCAAGTGGCGAAAGCATCCCTGCGCTAACTTCAACCTTGTGTTTTTCAGTTTCACCAACCTCAAAGGCGTATTTCTTCACAGCCGGAGAAAAATTGGGTTCATTTACGACAGGCTCCCCATCCACCTCGATCCTGACATGCTTCATCAGCTTGCTCCAGTTGACATTTACTGAATGTTTCTCAGATTCTCCTACCATAAAACTGTACTTTGGCATTGGCTGAATGATACCTTTGAGAGATAATATCCTTCTTTTTATCTAAGTCTCTTATAGGAGCTTTAAGTCTTCGGAATTAGTAAACACTGAAAGGTTGTAGGTTTGATCGATGTATTACAGTGTTTAGAATATTATTTATCCTGTCAAGTGTTGATAGCCATATTGACACTGGGCAGAAGAAGCAGAAGAATAATCTTCATGGCAGTCCTGATAGCTTCTATCGTAGTACTTTCATCCACATTCTACTATCTCGTGGTTCTTAAGCCGGTTCCATTGACTGCGAATGACGGTAAGTCAACATA